>WHTK01000036.1 GCA_009377745.1 Dehalococcoidia bacterium | reverse complement strand
TCGACAGGACGACCACCACTGTCGCAAGCCCTCCGATGATCACCTTCGCTTGCGTTGTCATTTCTTAACCTCGCGTTCTCCTCCACGCCTGACCCAAACCAACCCCCCACTGGGGGATGCTCAAAGCATGCTCCCCATTCCAGTGCTCTCGAAGGGCCTTCCGAACCCATTTCAGGTGCCGAATGGCCCGAGAGGCGTCTTCGCGACAGGAATATGGTAGATACAAACTTACCCTGGGGTGGGTCCGAAACTGGAGGTAAAAAGCAGCGCGCAGGCTGAGGCGGCGACCGAGACGAGGAGGTAGAGCAATGTGGGGAGTCCACGATGGTATGGGCTGGTGGATGCTGTTAGGCAGCGTCTGGTTCATCTTCTTCTGGGGACTGATCATCTGGGCGAGCGTGACAGCCTTTAGTCGCAGCCAGAGGAGCAGTGCCCCGGGCGGTGGTGAGACACCCCTGGACATCGCAAAGCGACGCTACGCGCAAGGGGAGATCAGTCGCGAACAGTACGAGCAGATCCGCCATGACCTCGGCGCCTGAGACGCTGCCCACGTCCGACCTGGGGCACGCCGCTGGCGCGGCAGCCGACGTTTTGCAGGTCTCGGATGTGCGCAAGTCCTTCCGCCGGCGGCTCTCGGTCCACCCGCGAGTCAATCACGTGCTTCGCGGCGTGACCTTTGCGCTGCCACCCGGGGCGATTGTTGGCCTGGTCGGCGAAAACGGTTCCGGCAAGAGCGTACTGCTGAAGATCATCGTCGGTTTGATGAAGGCCGACTCCGGCACCGTTTCGTTGAGTGGGCGACTGGGCTACTGCCCCCAGGTCCCGTTGCTCTACGACAAGCTGACCTGCGATGAAACCTTCCAGCTCTTTGGCCATGCCTACGGACTCGGCGACGACGTAACCGCGGCGCGGGCGACCGAGTGCTTCGAGCTGTTTGGCTTCGCGCGCTTCCGCTCCGAGCTGGTCGAGAACCTGTCCGGGGGAACGAAGCAGAAGTTAAACCTCAGCGTCGCGTTGCTGCACAAACCTGACCTGCTCCTGCTCGACGAGCCCTACTCCGGCTTCGACTGGGAGACCTACCTCAGGTTCTGGCAACTGACCGACTTCCTCCGTGCGGCCGGCACCACAATTCTCATCGTCTCTCACTTCATCGAGGAGCGTTCCCACTTCGACCGCATCGTGCACCTGCGAGACGGCGTCGTCGTGGATGAGGCCGCCTGATGTCTTCCCCTGCGCAGGAGGTGATCTATGCCAGCGCGAAGCAGTACCTGCGCGAGCCGGTCAACCTGGCGCTGCTGTTGATCATTCCGCCACTGCTGATCGTCGCGATGAGCGGCGCGCTCAGCACGTTCTCCAACGTCATCGGCGGCAACCTTGGCCAGCGGGCAGGCTCCGGCCTGGCGGGGCTCTGGGCTGCGGCCATCCTCACGGGCGTCGCGTCTTTCTTCCTGTCGCTGGCCAGCGCCTGTGTCGATGGGCGCCTGATCCTCGCCGGCTTGCGCCCGTCCGCCGTGACCGCGGCGCACGCGGCGATGACGATCCTGATCGCGCTGCTGACGGCTGCTGTGAGCGTGCTGATATTGCTGGCCACTCAGGACGTGGGCAGATTGGCGGCGCTATTCGGGGCCATCTTCGTGGCGGCGCTGATCTATGGCTCATTGGGCTCGCTGCTGTCGGTCTACGTTCATGGCGATCTCGAAGGGTCGTTCGTGATCATCCTTATTTTCATGCTGGACGCGTTCGTCGGCGGGCCGTTGGCCGCCGGTCGCGGCATCGCCGCCGACCTGCTTCCCGTCCACTTCCCCTCGGAGGTTGCCATCGCGTCCATGATCGACGCGCCGATTCACGACAGCTGGCTGGTCTGGTCCGGTCTGTATCTGGTGGCGACTTCACTCCTGGCGACGTACGCGCTGATGCGCCGGAGAACGATGCAATGAAGCCTCTGGCGATTACGGCACTCCTCCTGCGCGAGTACGAGCGTAACGGCCTTCTGCTCGGCCTCCTCGTCGTAGTGCCCCTCATCTTCATTACGCTGGCGATCTACACTACTGAGGACATCCCGATCTCGTTTCTGGTGCGCGACGGCGGCGAGCAGGTGACGGTCTCCAAACCGATGCCGGACGTGCACGGCGCGATCATGGTGCCGATTACGGCCGCGTTCCTCGCCAGCCTCGTGGGGCTGTTCACCATGGTCGGTGCGGCGCGCAATGACGCCCGCCTGATAGTGGCGGGCGCGTCTTCAGTGACGGTCACGAGCGCCCGCCTTGCCTTGATCGTCGTCCTGACGACGGTCGTCACGCTCGTCTCTGTTGGCGTTGCCCTGATCGACTTTCGCCCAGCCGTGCTATGGAGCTTCGTGACGGCGAACGTGCTCGTTGGCGTCACCTATGCGCTGATCGGCGTGCTGGCGGCGCTGCTGGTCGGCCGCCTGGGTGGCGCTTTCCTGATGTTCACGCTGCCCATGATCGACATCGGCATTTATCAGGACCCGATGCTGGTTTCTGGCGAACAAGCCTTCTGGATGAAGCTGCTGCCCGGTTTCGGGGGCACGCGCCTCTTGCTCGACGCCGGCTTCACCCCCGGCTTCGACGAGTGGACTGCGTTGGCCTTCGCGCTTGCATGGCTGTTGGCCCTCACCGGGGTCGTGATCTTTGTCCTCTCTTCTGTGCGCCATAAGTAGCGACCTTGAAAGCGGGAAGACGTAGATGCTGGATGAAGTACTGGTCACAATCGGCGGCGCCATAGCGATCGCAGCCCTTGCCTGGTTCTTCTTCGGCCCGAAGAAGGCGCGGGCCGCCGAAATGCACGGCGGCGTCCAGGAGATCGAGGTCACGGTGAAGGGCGGTTACTCGCCTGACCTGATCCGAGTCCAGGAGGGCGTCCCTGTCCGCCTGATCTTCGACCGCCAGGAGGGCAGCGACTGCACCTCCCGTGTTGTCTTCCCCGACTTCCAGCTCAGCAGGTCGCTACCTGCGTTTCAGCGCACGTCCGTCGAGTTCACACCGGACAAGACGGGCGAGTTCGGTTTTGCCTGCGGCATGAACATGGTGCACGGCACGCTGGTCGTGGAGGCACGCGGTGAGGGCGACGGTACGGCGGCCCTGGCCATTGAGGCCTCTTTGCCGTCTGCCGAGGCGGCAGTGCACACTCATGAGGTGGCGAAGGCGGTCGGTGTCGGCCCGACAATCGAGGTCGGCGCGCTCTCGCAGGTCGAGTTCGCGCTGATCGGCGGCGGCGTCACCTGCCCGACCTGCGTGGTCAACATTGAATCGTTCATCGAGGAGCTACCGGGCATCGACCGCGTTGACGTCAACTTCGGCGCCGAGCGTGTCTCGGTCGCCTTCGACCCAGCGCTGGTTTCGGTCGCCGACATGAAGGCGGCCATCGAATCCGCGGGCTACAAAGTCCGAGAGCGCGAGGAGCCCGGCTCGCGGGAGACGGAGGACGCGGAGGCCCTTGCGCGCCAGGCCGAGATCCACGATCTCAGTCGCCGGGTCGTTTTTGGCGCCCTATTGACGCTGCCGGTGGCCATCCCGGTCATGCTGCACGAGCTGTTCAGCGCAGACTGGGTGCCGGACTTCCTCTTGGACCCCTGGCTGCAGCTGGCTTTGATCACGCCGGTCATGCTCTATACAGGCTGGCCGATCCATGTCACCGGCTGGCTGACGTTGCGTCACCGCACCGCGGACATGAACACGCTGATCACGCTCGGCACGATCGCGGCCTTCGGATTCAGCCTGCTCGTCACAGTAGCGCCATCGCTGCTGGAGGAAGACCTACGCAACGTCTACTTCGAGGCCGTCGGCGTCATCCTGACGCTGATCCTCCTTGGCCGCCTCTTCGAAGCTCGCGCCAAAGCCGGTACCGGTGAGGCGATCCGCAAGCTCATCGGCCTGCAGGCGCGGACGGCGCGCGTCGTCCGCGACGCCGTAGAAGCCGAGATCCCGATCGAGGACGTGGTACCCGGCGACATCGTGCTGATGCGGCCTGGCGAGAAGATCCCGGTCGACGGCGAGATCGTCGACGGCCGCTCCACGATCGATGAATCGATGGTTACCGGGGAGTCGCTGCCCGTGACGAAAGAGACCGGCGACACCGTAATCGGCGCCACGATCAACCAGACTGGCGCATTCCGCTTTCGCGCCACGCGTGTCGGCAAGGACACGATGCTGTCGCAGATCATCAAGCTGGTCGAGCAGGCGCAGGGCTCGAAGGCGCCGATCCAGCGCCTGGCGGACCTAGCGGCCAGCTACTTCGTGCCGGCCGTGATCTTCATCGCCATCGCGACCTTCGTTGCCTGGTACGACTTCGGAGAGGAGCCGGCGCTCTCGTTCGCATTAGTCAGCGCCGTCTCGGTGCTGATCATCGCTTGCCCCTGCGCCCTCGGCCTGGCGACGCCGCTTTCGATCATGGTCGGGACCGGCAAGGGCGCGGAGAACGGCATCCTGATTCGCTCGGCCGAGGCGCTGGAGACGGCGCACAAGCTGCAAACCGTGGTGCTGGACAAGACGGGCACGATCACCCGCGGCGAGCCGGCGCTGACCGATGTGGTGGCAGCCGGGCCGCTGGCGGAGGCGGAGCTGCTGCGCCTCGTTGCGTCGGCCGAGCGGTCCTCCGAGCATCCGCTGGCGCAAGCCATCGTCCGGGGCGCCGAGGAGCGGGGCGCCAGCCTGGTTGAACCGTCCGATTTCGAGTCCGTGACGGGCAAGGGCATCCGCGCCTCCGTGGACGGGCGGCATCTACTGGTCGGCAATCGCCGCCTCCTGGAGGACGCCGGGATAGATGTCGCAGCGCTGCAGGAGGACGCAGAGCGCCTCTCCGGCGAGGGCAAGACGCCGATGTTCGTAGCCGTGGACGGCGCACGAGCAGGCCTCGTCGCCGTGGCCGATACGGTGAAGGAGGGCTCGGCCGCGGCAATCGCGTCGCTCCGCGGCCTCGGTGTCGAGACCGCGATGATCACTGGTGACAACCGCCGCACCGCCGAGGCGATCGCACGGCAGGTGGGCATTGAGCGCGTCCTCGCCGAGGTGCTGCCAGAGGACAAGGCGCTGGAGGTGCGTCGCCTGCAAGACGAGAACAAGCTCGTCGGCATGGTCGGCGACGGCATCAACGACGCCCCCGCGCTGGCCCAAGCCGACGTCGGCGTCGCCATCGGCACCGGCACCGACGTGGCGATCGAAGCCTCAGACGTGACGCTGATCTCGGGCGAGCTGCGCGGCGTGGTCACGGCCATCTCGCTTAGCCGGGCCACGATGCGCAACATCCGCGAGAACCTGTTCTTCGCTTTCGTCTACAACGCTGCCGGTATCCCGCTGGCTGCCGGCGTCCTCTACCCGTTCCTCGGCTGGCAGCTCAGCCCAATCGTCGCGGCGGCCGCCATGGCCTTGAGCTCGCTCTCGGTAGTGACTAACGCCAATCGTCTGAGAGGGTATGAAGCGCCCAGGGTTTCAGAAGACGCAAGTCCATTATCGAGCGTATCCCCAACCGTCGAGGTTGGAGGAACAAGAACACCAAAGGAGGAAATAGCGATGACGACAGCGCCAACAGTGAAGGACCCGGTGTGCGGGATGAATATCGACCCGAACACAGCTGCCGCTACCGAGGAATACCAGGGCCAGCGCTACTACTTTTGCTCTGCCGCCTGCCACGAGCGGTTCAAAGCGAACCCGCAGCAGTATGCAGGCAAGTAGCGGCGCTTCGAAGCGCCTGAGGCGAAACGGCTGGACGTGACAGCCCAGCGAATGGAGGATTGACTATGGCGATGCGATCGCTGCGCGCCCTGCTTCTGGCGCCTCTTCTGGTTGCGGGACTCGCAGTAGGCTGCGGTGACGACGGGGACGAGGGTGAAGACGGCCACATGGCAGGAGGCCATATGGCTGAGGCCGGCGTAGTGAGCCCCAAGCCCGCTGACGCGACGCAGGTTAACGTCACGCTCCGAGAATGGGCGGTAGCGCCCGCGCAACCCACGATGAAAGCGGGGAAAGTCTACTTCCTGGTTGAAAATATAGGGCCGGAACATCCTCACGAGCTTGTCATCATCCGCACAAATCTGGGGCCGCTCGAGCTGCCCTTCAAGGACAACAAAGTGCCGGAGGATCAGGTGGATATTTTGGACGAAATCGAAGAGTTTGCGCCGCACTCCTCCGCTTCTCTGACCTTGGAGCTCACTCCGGGGAGATATCTGCTCGTCTGTAATATCACCGAGGAAGACCCACAGATTGGCAGCCATTACAAGAAAGGAATGGTCGCCGCGTTCACAGCTGAGTAGGCGTTGGGCCAGCGTTATTGGCCGTGGCGCGTCATGGAACATCCTGACGTTCAGTTGCCACCGCACCGTCGACTGTTAGTACGACCGTGTATGCCAGGAGTAACAGTGCGCCGAAGACAAGCGACAGCAGGGACGGATCGGCCGGTATCTCACCCGTGATGGTGGAGCCGCCGATCGCGCAGACTTTCGACAGGTTCATGGCAATATGATGGCCATGAACCTGCCACGTTCGCCCGGAAGCGATTCCGGCGCTCGACCAGCGGTACACCGGACGGTCCTGGAGATTCAGGCGTTAACCAAGCGCTTCGGCGAGGTCTTGGCGGTCGACGCTATCATCTTATCTGTTGCTCAAGGCGAAGTGCTTGGACTGCTGGGCCCGAACGGGAGTGGCAAGTCCACCACCCTCAACATGATCTTGGGTTTCGTTCGCCCCACGGCGGGGCGCGTCATGATTGATGGACATGATCTGGAACGGGATCGCCGGCAGGCCCTGTTATCAGTTGGTGGATTGGTCGAGGGCAGCGCCTTTTATCCGTATCTGACTGGGCGCCGGAACCTGTGGATGCTGGCACGTATCCGCGGCCTGCCGCGGACCAGCGTTGACGAAGTCATTGGCCTTGTCGATCTGGGCCAAGCGGCCGACCGCAAATTTGGCGGATACTCGACAGGGATGCGGCAGCGCTTGGGCGTGGCCGCGGCCTTGTTGCATGACCCCAAACTTATTGTCCTGGACGAGCCGACCAGCGGCCTCGACCCTGCAGGGACACGGGAAATGCGACAGTTGATACCGCGCATTGCGGCCGAAGGGCACACTGTGGTGCTCGCCAGCCATCTGTTGGTTGAGGTCGAGCAGGTCTGTCAACGGGTGGCGATCCTGAAGCAGGGTCGAATTATCGCGGAAGGCAGAGTGGCCGATTTGCTGAGCGGCGATGGGTCGCTTCGCATACGCATAGCGGAATCCGACCTTGCGAAGGCTCAGGGAGTCCTTCTGTCCAAGCCTGATGTAAAGAGCGTGACGATTGACAACGGCGATCTGGTCGTCTCTGCTGCCATCGACGGTTCTGCGGTGAATCGCATGTTGGTGCAGGAGGACATTTATGCAAGCCGTATCGAACCGGCAGGCCGTTCGCTTGAGTCAGTCTTCCTTGAGCTGACTGAAGCAGGCGGCAACCCATGAAGGCACTGCTGGCCATCGAAGCGGAAAAAATCGTCCGGAGACGACTAAACCAGATCGTTCTGGCGATTGTCGTTGTCCTACTGGTCGTCGTCTATGTGCTCCTTTGGTTGGCGAGCGATGCACTGAGTGGAACCTCGGCGAGTGACCAGGGGACGGTAGAGGATATCCGATCGACCCTGTACCTTGAAGAAACCGTTCCCTTTGCGATTCTGATGCTCTACACCTTTGGCTTCGTCGGGGGCGTCGTCGTTATAGGTTCTAACATTGGCTCGGAATATACCTGGAACACGATCCGGACCCTCACGTCAGCCGAGCCTAGACGCTGGCGCGTCCTCACCGCGAAACTAATCGCCCTGTGGGCGCTCGTGGTGGTTGGACTGCTGATCGGACTTGTCGCAGCCTTGACGACCAGCGCCGCCATTACGTTGGCTGCAGGAAGGTTCGACCTGCAATTCGTCGATGCTGCCTACATCCAAGATTCGGTCCTTTCCTTTCTTCGGACCCTCGTGGGCACCGCGCCATATTTCTCTCTCGCTGCTCTGTTGGGAGTGGTTGGGCGATCACCGACGGCTGGGATCGCCTTGGCGCTGGGAGTCGCTTTCCTGGAAGGCATCGTTAGCGGTCTGATGCAACTGGCGGGCGGGTGGGTGGCCAACATTCCGCTGTACACGCTCGACGCGAATGCAGACTCGCTTGCTCTTGTCGAGGGTGGAGTTCTCAGCGACCTTTACGGGCAGTCAGGCTTCGGCGAGGCAATCCAGCGACCAAGCGTCGAGCATGCGGTTATCGTCCTGCTCTTCTGGGCATTCGCTTTCATTTCCGCTACGTACTGGTGCCTTTCGCGACAGGACCTTCCCTATGAAGGATGACCTGAAATAGCCTGGCTTTGATGCGATCCGCCGTAGTCACCTCCGATTGACAGCCTTGCCTATCGGGGAAGAGGTCTGACGCGGCGCAGCCAGGTACCACGATATCAGCACCTTTAAATTTCAACGGCGCGTTCTTAGGGGCAGCTAGGCAATTCTTGGAGCAGGCCAGGCGGCCTAATCGGAGGTTGTGAATCCAAATTGACCATCTCAGAGAGGGAAGGCGTCTACTCGCCCAGACGCTTGCGGTGGCGATTCTGGTTACAGGAGCCTGGCTGGTGTTCCCGTAGCTCCGGACTGGGAAAGTCGTGTTGCCGGCGGCAAGAGGGTCAGGCTAGGTCTCATCGAGCCGCTCTCGGCTCCAACTAGCTTCCGACCTCGGCGGCGCGACCACCCGAATTGCGGGCCCAGGAGAGCGAAACCGGTTCCGGTAGACCAGGCAATAAAGAGTGACGACGCCTTGCTCATCGGTCTGCTTCATGAGGTAAGGACATTCCCAGCACGCCGGATCGACGAGCTCGTCGTCCAGCGGCGGGTTCTTTCGTTCGTCTGCTCTGGGGCAGGTCCACTTCTCAGCCACTGGTTGAACCATCCCTGTCCTGCGTCTGCCCAACTAGCTTAACAAGCCCAGCCATTGCCAACAGGTGCCGAGTGGCCTTGAGTGCGCCACAGGCGCAAGACAAATGGCGCGATATCCGTCAGGCGCGGCCAATATGGTCTCGGACGAAGACTTCGGGGGACGGGGCACTGACCGACATGCCGGTCGCGAGCTCGAAGCCGCCAAGCTGGGTGAGGCGGGGAATCAGCTCCCAGTACCAGTGCAGGGCGGGGTCGAGGCGCCAGGGCTTGGGTGCCTCGTGGAGAATCAGGTTGAAGGGTGGCCGGTCGAGCGCGGCATCGATCTTCGAAAGCAGCAGCTGGAGGCAGCGGTTCATTGCCGCGATCTCCGCCTCGGACGCTGCCGCCAAGGAGGGCGAGTGACGGAGGGGGACGAGCAGGATCTGGGTGGGAGAAGACGGGGCGAAAGGGACGAAGGCGAAGAACCCATCCTGGTCGAGGATGACCCTCTGCCCCTTGTGCCGCTCTGCTTGGATAAGGTCACAAAGGAGACAGACGCCGGACGCACGAAAATGACGGCGTGCCCGCTGGAGGCGGCGGTGGACGGACTGCGGGACTCGCGCTAGGCCGATGATCTGGGAGTGGGGATGGGGCAGGGAGTTGCCGGCTTCAGCGCCCTTGTTCTTGAAGGCGACAACGTAGCGGATGTCGTCTCGCGCCATGAGAGTCGATAGTCGATCCTGGTAGGCCCGCAGGCTGAGAGCGAGCTGCGCCGGCCCACGCATGGCCATCTCCTCATCGTGATGCGGCGTCTCGATCACGACTTCGTGAGCGCCGACCGCTGGGGTCGAACGAAATAGGACATCCTCGAAGGTCGGAGGATGCCGGCCGCCGCCTGCGGCGATCGGAAACAGATTCTCAACCACGCGCACGAACCAGGCGTCGGCCGCCCCCTCATCCTGGAGCAGAAGCAGGCTTGGCGGCGTCAGCGCCTCGTTGCCCGGACAGAAGGGGCAGGCAGTTGTCGGAACGGCGACTTGCCCGGGACGACGACCGCGGCCAGGTGCGACGATTACCCACTCGTTCGATAGCGGGTCCTGTCGCAGCTCGGGGCCGGGTCCGGAGGCTATCACTTCAAGACAACGCCTGGAGGTAGCGCCTAGGTTCGAGGCGGAAGCGGGAGCGGCAGAGGTCAGAACAGAAGAGGTATCCGAGCCTCGGCAGTACTGCCAAACCTCGGGGTTTGGCTGGCCGGTGTCGATGTGACAGCGCCAGACCCAGCGCGCCTTGCCGCTGCCGTGAAACGGCAGGATCGCCGCCGGCTGCGGGTCGTGGATGAAGACGACGTCGTATTCCTCGGTCAGGGCGAGGGAGTTCGCCCGCGCCGTGTCTTCGTAGCGGGATTTCTCGACGGCGGTCAGCTCCAGCTTTGCCCCCTGGAGGCCGTTGTGGATCTTCTTCGTAACGTCGAAGAAGGCGCTGTCGCCGCTGATGATCTTCCAGTCCGCCAGGATTCCAAGGTCGTTCAGCAGCGCACCGTCGAGCACAGCAGCTCGGAAACGCCGCCGCCGTAAGGCGTGGCGTTCACGTGCAGGACCCGCGTGCCGCGTAAGCGGGCCGCCGCCTGGCGCAGCTCTTCGAGGATTGCTTCCGGCGCCACGCCTTCGTAAGAGGCCAACGAGCGCTCGCCGACGTCAACCGTCTGAAGCACAGCATCTCCTTCGGTGAACTCCGGCTCGTTCAGGCGCCCGCTGGCTCAGGTGAAGCACCGCCTTACGATACTCCTCCGCCTTATCGGCATGCGGTGAGGAAGCTTCTCGAGCCTTGCATACGTCAACTCGGCTGGCGTCAGCCTTGGTTGCCTACAGTCGCGGCTTGCCATCGCTGCCGACCTCGGAGCGAAGTCCAACCGGGATCAGTGTGATGTAGCCGACCGCCCTCGATGGACTTCGCGCAAATCCTCCGCCGGGGAGCAACCGCGAGGTCCTCAGCACGAGGCGGCCGGCTTCATCCGCGTGATGTTCGGTCGCGGATGCTATGGATTGACTTTGATAGAGTTGGTGACGCTCATGACGCCTTTTGCCCGCCAGGCCGCAGTTTCCGCTGCCTCACGCTCTGCCCAGGAGCGCACCGTGCCGGACAGTGTGAGGTGAGTGCCCTCGACGGCGATGGAAACCTTGCCGGCGTCGATGCGTGCATCGCGGGCGAATGCCTGCTCAATCCCACTGCGGATCTCGGTCGCCGAGATGCTCGGCTGTCTGATCGTGATGTCGTTGTGGATTTTCGTCACGCCGGGAAGGTGACGGACAACAGCTTCGGCGCGCGCCCGCTGATACTGCCAGTCCAACGAGCCGGTCAGGGTGACGCGGCCGTTTTCCACCCTCACATTGACACGGTTCTCGGGAACTGAAGGGTCAGACTCTATCGCGTCGACGACTCTAGTCGCGATCTCCGTATCGCTTCCCAGGCCGCCGCTGTAGACGTTTATCTCGATGTTTTCCGCGAGGCCGCGTACGCCTTGCACGCGAAGCACTGCCCGCTCCGCTGCCCGCTTCCTGGCATACCTGTCGACCGTGCCGCTCAGCGTGACGATGCCATCGTCTACCTCGACGCCGACATCTGCCTCGCTAACCGCGGGGTCCCACTTCAACTCGGCCAGGATATCCTGCTTGATCATCGCGTCTGTCTTTACTTGAGTTGTCATCATGCTCTCCTGTTGGATCAGATGAGGCCAGACTAGCTGTGGGACGGTGCTGCCCTCAGTGCCATACGGACCGAGAGTCAGCGCCATTGGGCCCCCATGGTTTGGCGGTTGACGTGCCAGCGCGCCATGGCCTCGCGACGCTGGAGGGCGAAGGCGCTATCAAACGGTCAGAAGTCAGAGCGGCTGAAGGTCGGCTCGATAGCCGGCAGCTGCGACCTCCATTGATTGCATCAGCCGGTCCGCCGCTTCCTGGGTCACGGCGCCCTCGATCCGGGGAAAGAGGAGGTCTTCCTCGTGGCTGAAATGCTGTTTGATCAACGTGTAGAGGCCGTAGAGGATCCGCTGGAGGTCTTGCTTCTGATGGGTGGTAAGCGCGTTCGTAGCAAGCTGGCTGCGCAGGTGCGCCAGCTCCTCGCTCAGGCCGGCGATTGTCGCGTGGTCGCGGCGCATGGTGTCGGTTGCCCAGGGGGAATCAGCTACCTGATCGTAGGCGCGGTAGAGGACGTCTTCCTCGGCCCTGGCATGAGGAGTTAAGTCACGCCGAAGAAAGCCTTCGACTTCTTCAACCTGGCTGCTCAGTTCGTTAACAGGTGCGAGATCGACGACATCGGCCACCTGCTTCAGTTGCTCAATCCTGGGCAACAATTCGTGGTGTTCCTGCCGTAGAGCGTTAAGAGTGGCCGTCATTGAACGCCTCCTCATCTGTTTTGATTGGCAAAGCGAACGCGCGGGCGGCGGACGATTCTCCCTCGAATTCTCGCGCCGAGATACTCGTGGCCGGAAGTGCCGCTAGGCCCGATCGAGATGGCCAAATGCCTCACACTCGGGCGTCACAAGAAGGCCATTCGCCTCATGTGTCCGGCGCTTAGACGCGAGACAATGCTTATGGAGACAAGGAACCGGAAGGGACCCACAAGAGAAGAGAAAGCAGGGCAGTGAGGTGTACCAGTAACGCGCCGTGCAGGCGCCAGCCACCCCGGCTTCAGGCACCTGACCCGCATGCCGTGACCAACCAGGGACCTTGTCCTCTGCCAGAGGCGGTCCCATCAGAGATGGTGACGCTGACGCGGCGGGGAAGTGAGCTGCAGCGGAGCCGGACAACAACAGGGCTACCGATGGGGCAAGAGCTCCACCGGTAGCCCTGTTGCTTTGATCAGCGCTGGTCGCCTGTCTCTCGCCGCCTTACGGCTGTTTGCGCCTAGTCATTCAGCAACTTGAGCCGCATAGACAGACCTAGAACGGGCATAAACGAGCTGGAGTAAGTAAGTGCCGGCCCAATGGCATGTCCGCGTGCTTGGCTGCCACGGCTTCTGAGAGAAAGGTGATCGGCGCCGCGGAAGGAGGCAGCCAAGGTGCTGAGCGCGTGCGGCTGGTAATCGTTGGACCGCCCTAGTTAGCCGCGATCCTCAGCTACAGCGCATCCAGCCGTTAGGCTCCAATAGTTGCGTCTGCACCTTGAGCCTAAATGGCTCCAAACGCGAACCGAGCTGGGAGGCGGACAGGACGTGCCAGCGCTGCAACGCGAAGCTCAGGTCTCGCGGCCTTTTGCCAAGCTGCAGATCTGCGCCCGCGAATTGCCTGTAGAAGTCCGTGATTGAAAAGCCAAAGGCGTCCGAAAAGGCGTCCTCCCAGAGGCCGCCGCCGCCGAGGTTGACCAGGTAGCGCTCCAGCATGGGCAGTTCACCGCGACCAACCAACTGGCTCACGGCTTGCAGGCTGGTCAAATAGTTGAGGAGCGCTGTGCGCCAGCCCGCCGGCGTCTCCAGTATCTCGAGGTAGGGCGTCAAAGGCCCTGGTGGTGTCTCCAAGAGACAGGCGAGATACTCGGCGGGCAAGAGCTGGACATCGATCAGTGCCTGGAGGGCGATCCACTGCGCCATGCCTTCGACCAACCACACTGCCGACTGCTCGAAAGCGTCCTCGCCCGCAAGCATGAGCTGCCAAACGTGGACGTATTCGTGAGCTGCCGCGCCGGCCAGCCCCCACTCGCTCTCATCCGGCCAGCCCTCCGGCGCCGTGAGGATCAGCACGCGACCGGCGCTGGCGCGGCCGCTACCCACTGGGCCTTCTGCGGCCGCGCGAACGTCGAAGCAAGTGAAAAGGGGCGATGGTGCTGTGAAGTGGGATGCGATGTAGGACTGGGCATGTGCCAAACCCGCCTTGATATCCTGGCGATCCTTTTCCAGGACCGCATCTTCGAACCAGAGATCAACCAGAGGCGACCGCTCCAGTTCCTGATGGTCTCTAGCCACGGCCGTCTCGAAGGACCCGCCGCAGACAGAGCCGGCGTCCAGACCGGGCGCCTGAATGGTCGAGACGACCGATGGGCTCGGCTCATGCGCTGATGCGCAACCTGTGACCACAACGCACAAGAAAATCACCATAAGCACTGCCGTCGACTGCACCAGTGCTGCCATCAGGATGTCGTGCGACGGGCGCCATTTGGCGTGCTCGGCCGCGATGATCGACCGTGGCAGGCAATCCTACTCCGTTCAGCAATCTGGAGCTTCTTGCCTTCGTGCAGCAGCTGCAGAAGCTCAAGATGGCTGTCCACTAGGGCCGCGGCTTCTTCTAGGACGTTGTAGTTCGCCATGACCAGAGCCCTCTCGCTCGCGGCGCTCCCTAAATAGCCCTGCAAAGACCAGTCTCCAACCACCGGTTTCCTTGAGCAGCGGCCATCTGGCCTTTGTTGCCCGGCGATCGGCCTGAGTAGGGGGCCCAGAACAAGCGTCAGATCAGGGCTGCTTGTGAGAGACGCTGAAGGGTTGCAGTGATTGCCGAGAGCCCTGCTCTCGATTTGCAAGCGGTAGTAGTCCCCTCAATCGCCCTCAACGAATACGCCCTCTTGGGGCAGCCCGCGCCTTACGGCTTGGGCCGGACAACCAGTACGGGCGCCGTTCTGCCCAGGAGGCGGTCGGTCACGCTCCCGAGGGCAGTACGAACAAGGCCGCCGCGGCCATGGCTGGTCATGATAACGAGATCGATCCTCTTCTCGGTGATGTAGTCCTCGAGCGTAAACGCCGCTGGCCCAACAAGGACATCAGTCTGTACTGGCGTTGGGCCGTCGAAGCGAGAAGCCATGTTGGAGATGTAGCTTTGGCGAGATCGGTCATCGTGTCCAGCACGTCCGGCTGGTAAGCCTCTGTCGCGAAGCCGTTTCCTACCATCGGGATCGGCACGGCCCGGACGAGATGCACCTGCGAGCTATAGCATTCGGCGAAACCACGCGCCACCTCGATCGCCTGCTCCGCGAGCGCCGAGCCGTCGAGCGGAACGAGGATCCTGCCGAAGGGCTGCGTGAGCTCGAACTCCATCCACTGGCTCAACTCTCCGGCTTTTGGCCCGATCACGAAGGTATTACTGGGCGCCGCGCGGATCACTTTGTCAGCCACGCTGCCAAAGCGCCAGCGTGAAACTCCACTGCGGCCGTGAGTGGAAATTAGGAGGAGGTCCGGCGCAAACCGCTCGGCCTCGTCGAGGATGCTGCTGGCAGGGGCTCCCCGGACCACCTTCTGCTCGGCGTGGATGCCGAGGTGCGCGTCGATGTCGGCGCCGACCTCACGAAGATAGGTCGATAGGATGTTGAACTCCCTTTCTTGGGCCTCGACGGCACTGAGACCGTTGAAGTCTTCCGACTCCTCCACGACACTGAGTAGCAGTACGTTGAGATCTCCCATCGCCCTTAGCGCTTGCAGGTATACAAGGGAGTGTTCCGCCAGGCGGGAGCCGTCCACTGGCAATAGAATCTTGTACTCGGCCATCTCATCCTTCCAATATTTCGGCGAGGGTAGGCATCAGCGTAGATGCGGCGTGTTCCGCGCCAACCTTACTGGATGCCACGGGTTCGGGCCGCTCCTCGCTGACCACGCGGCCGTCGAGCATGCGGATGGTGCGGCCGAAGCCTGCATCGCACAGGCGCCAGAGCTGCAGTTGATGCAGGCTAATCATCGCAGACCTCAGCCTCTGCCTCTCCTGGGGAAGCGGTGGACAGCCTAGCCTTGGCGTGGTCCAGGATATCTACGGTGAGATGCACAAGGACGACGTAGCCGCAGACGGGGCACTTGAAGGTCGCTACTTTCCGCTCCACATCGATGTGCATCAGAACGAGTGGAACGCCGCAGGTCAAGCAAGTATTCATGTCCTAACAGCTCTAAACTCCATTCTGGCGCCGGTACGGTAGGGCGGCATGTGCCATCCGTCCCCTTGTGAAGCGGCAGATGGACCCTGCGGATGGGCTGGCAACTACGAGCCGACGGCCAGAAGGGCCCTCGTAAGGCGCGCTTTCGCCTCTGCTGCCACTGGCCCCAGCTGGTCGTTTCCGGTGAAGCCCATTATGGTCTCGGGGTCGAGGTCGGCAAGCGTGCATCCTCATAGACCACGACGTTGCAGGGAAGAAGCAGGCCGATGTCGAGTTCCGTCTGGAGTGCCTGATGGGCAAGGGGAGGATTGCAGGCGCCGATGATCTCGTAGTGGCGGAAGTCCTGGCCGAGCTTCTGCTTCATCGTCTCGCGCACATCGATCTCGGTAAGCACGCCGAAGCCCTCCGCAGTAAGGGCGGCCTTAATGCCTTCCAGGGCTTCTGCGTATGGCCTATCTGTCTTCACGAAGATGCCGTACTTCTTAGCCTCCACGATCTCCTCCTCATTAGTAATGATGCAGACGGTCGTGGGCGAGTTGGCCGACCGCCACGCTAATCTCAATCCAATAAGCCCCAGAGCGTTGCTGGTTGGTCAGGATGGCGAGTCAGCCTTCACGGGAGCCCGGTCAGGGCGAGCAACCGGCGTCGCCCTCCAGCCAGATGAGATTGTGATGGACACCGCTCGCCTTAGCTCTAGTCCAGAGCAGGCGTGGTGACCGGTTCAAGGAAAGACAGCTGCACCTCGCCGTATTGCGTCCTACTCCGAGCCAACCTCTTCGCGGTCGGATGGGAGGCACAGATGACCTGACCGAACTTGGCTCCAGCGAGGCTGATAAGGTAAAAGCCAAACGTCCGCTCCTCTGGCCGCGTGAGATCCTCGAAAGCAACGAATCCTCTCCTCACTCGTTCGTAAGGCCAGGTTCGACGCCGCTCCTCTTGCCGTTGCAACCGAGCCTCGATTCTTGCCAGCGCATCGAATGGATCGCGCGCCGAACCGCCTTCTGCGGTCCAGCGCTCGAGGGCGTTGCGTTCTTCGAGCAACTCTCGCTCGGTGCTGCTCCTAGAACGAATGGTTGGCGGCGTCATCATTCGCGACCCATGAGAGGTGATTAAGCGGCTTTCCCCGGCCAGTAGCCGCCTGGCTTGCCCTGGTAGCGTAGGCGCTCCTCCTTGCGATGGCGGCGCGCTGGCGCTCATTTCATCACCAGCCTAGGTGCCCGGATGACTCAAAGTGAGGTCCACAAGGCCCCCTATTAGAGGCCGAGCGGCAGTTTTCGCGGCAACTCATAACCGGGGAAGCTGAAGCTGGGCTAAGAGCCGGTTGGGAGATGTCCACCATGCCGCTCAACCTTAAATTTGGCGCCCTGCTTCTACTGATGTCGTTCGGCTTCTTCACGCTCGCACTATATGGCGGCGCGAAGCTGGTGGCGCCCACTGCCGTCGCGCCGACCCCGACTGATGTGCCGGGGACACCCGGGCAGACGCCGGAGCCCGGCGCTCCCGTTACGGTTCGCATAATCGCAAAGAACATCTTCTTCAACCTGCGGACGATCACTGTGCCCGTGGACGCAGAAGTAACGGTGATCTTTGAAAACCAGGACGCCGGCGTCTTGCACAACGTTGCTTTCTACACCGACAGAACCACTAGAACGCGGATTTACGTGGGTGAGATCTTTGCCGGCGTCGCAACCCGGGAATACAGGTTCCGAGCTCCGTCTGTCTCCGGTAGCAACTTCTTCCGTTGCGACGTTCATCCCGACACGATGACGGGGACGTTTGTCATTTAGTAGATGGCGGGATTAAGGGGCCGCCTTATCTGTGCGGACTCACACTGGCGTCGAAACGCTCATGTGCGAAGACCGTCTATCGCTCAACCTAGGAAAGGGCGTAGGCCTAGACGATGACGAAAAACAGGTTTGGCGGCTCTCTTGACATGAACGCTGCAACTGGGCCGCACGATCCCCAAGCGCCACATCCCGAGGAGACCAAGTTCCTCAGTGGGCCGCGGCCTCGGAGCCACGAGTTCATGATGGCCCTGCGCATCTTCAGCGAGTTCATCCGCGGCTTTCGCAGACTGCACTTTGTCGGGCCCTGTGTTACTGTCTTCGGCTCAGCCCGATTCGAGGGCGGCAGCCGCTACTACGAGCGGGCGCGAGAAGTCGGCGCCGAGCTGGCAAAAGCGGGCTTCACGGTAATGACCGGCGGCGGCTCCGGGATCATGGAGGCGGCAAATCGGGGCGCCCGGGAGGCAGGCGGCCGCAGCGTTGGCGCCAACATTGAGGTGCTGCACGAGCAGAAGCCGAATCGCTTCCTCGACAATTGGATGACCTTTCGGTACTTCTTCCTGCGCAAGGTCATGCTGTGAAGTATTCCTATGGCTTCGTCGCGCTGCCGGGCGGCTTCGGTACCCTCGACGAGATTTTCGAGACGGCTACCTTGGTGCAGACGCGAAAGGTTCAGGACTTCCCGATCGTGCTCATGGGATCGGACTTCTGGCAGCCGATGCTGTGCTTCATGCAGGAAACCCTCTTACAGTCGAAGACAATAGACGAGGCAGACCTGAACACGTTCTTCATCACGGATTCGCCGCGGGCTGCGGTTGAGTACATCCGTGACGTTGCGACGAGTCGCTTCGGCCTTGCTTATGTCGAAAAGCGTCCGAAGCGGCGCTGGTTCCTCGTCGAGTTCGGCCGTCCTTAGAGCCGCGGGAGCCGGCATTGGCGAAACACGTAATGATCCGATCACGTAATGATCCGATCACGAAGGAGGCCTTGATCGCCTGCCTCCTGACGGATGTCCTGGTCAGATAGCTCGCAGCGGGCAGGCGTTGGAGATCGTGACGGTCATTACCACGTTGCCCTGTCGAGCTGCCGCGTCAAAGGCTCGCTTCGACCTGGCCGTCCTCTGGTCCTCAAGTGGTCCTCTCTGACAGATGGTGACCTGTGGCCGAACTCACTTAACTTCTGCTGTTATACGAAACGTCTTGCTCGGGGGCACTTCCGGCTCGAAGCTCCGGCGGTACTCCAGGACCAGCTGAATCGTCCCTGCCTCGGTCGCTTTGAAGGTGAACACCTCGGTGCCGGGTGCACCGAGGACAGGTTGAGTCCTGCCTGCACCAGGTGCGTGATCGCCTTCAATTGGAGGAGGTAGCACACTTGGGCGCTCAGTTGCCGATGCTGGTCCGGGGCATTTACTACGAGGGCTGGGACCCGAGCCGCAACCCGAGGCTGGATCGGACCGCCGACGAGGTTAGACCGCCGACGAGGTTAAAAGCGGCGATAGTGACTACTTTCCAACGGACATGGCCTGGGACTACCAGCGGGTCATGAGCGCCGGCCGGCGGGTCATGTCCAGGCAGGTAGATACGGGCATCACTCGGCACGTACTCGGAGCAATGCCGAAAACCGATCTCCCACTGTGGCAGGAGGCGCCGGTCTTGCCCGTCTGAACGCTGCCCTGGCCCACAGATGTCCTCTGATGCGTGTGACGTTATCTGGGTGTCTCGTCGATTGCACCCGTGCGGCAAATGCCGCCCGCAGCAATGGTGGATCGATCCACCTAGGCGGGGTGGGAGACGAAAACCCTCTCCTTCTAGGAAGAAGACTTGCTCTAAGAAGCAGACTTGCCGGCGTCGATTGCCTGACGCATCTGGATGTAGGCGATAACGTCAGAGCGCTTTATTACACCTCTGAGCAGCCTGCCCTCCACGACTGGTATCTGGTTCAGGCTGTCAGCCGCCAAGAGGGCTAGCACCTTCGCCAAGTCGTCGTTAAGGCCCACGGTCTTCAGGTCTGCCAACGGCGTCATCACTCGATGCGCGCGGATCGTCGCCCAATCATCGCGAGGGACTTTGCGGACATCCGTGAGAGTGACGAGGCCAAGCAGTTCCTCGCCGGCCATGACCGGGAGACAGTGCCCGTGTCCGGCGAGGAAGTGATGCTCTACGAGGTCCTCGACGCTCAGATCCCGTGAGACCGGCGTGTAGTCCTGCTTGGCCACGAGCGCGGCCGGGATTCCCTTGAGAGTTTTCTCCACGAACAGTTGCTCATAGCTGGCCGCCGAAACGCCCCGCAAGAAGTTGCCAATGAGAAAGAGCCAGATGCCGCTGACGGGGTTGACGAAGAAGAAGGTGAGGAAACCGATCGCCATCATCGTATAGGCGACGTATACGCCGACGCGGGAAGCGAGGCGCGTGGCATCGAGGATGTTGCGATCGCGGGCCCAGAAAACGCTACGCAGGACGCGGCCGCCGTCAAGCGGAAAACCTGGAACCAGGTTGAAAACGCCGATGGCGGTATTGATGAAGGCCAGATTGGCGGAGATGTCGGCCACGCCTGACTCAATGCCGTCGAGGATCAAGTAGCCGGCGCCGAAGAGTGCTGCCATCGCAAAGCTCGTGAGCGGGCCGACGATAGCGATCCAGAACTCTTGACGGGCGTTCTCCGGCTCCTTGCCGAGGTTCGAGACACCACCGAACACGAATAGGGTGATGCTGGATACCGGGATACCGAACCGGCGCGCGACCACCGAGTGCGACAGTTCGTGTACGAGGATGGAGGAGAAGAAGATCAGGGCGATTGCGGCTCCAACGATCGAGCGTTGAGCGATGCTCCACCCCGGGAATGTCGTATCTAGTATGCCTTCGGCGAAAGTCCAGGTAACGAGGACGAAGATGAAGGCCCAACTCCAGTGGAGGCTGACGTCAATGCCGACTATGCGCCCGATTCGGAACGTGCCAGTCAACTTGATACTCCCTGGTTTAGGCAAGCTTGGCCCAGACAACGCAGAATGGTTGCTCGCTTGCATCTTCAGGTTGCGCTGCCGCGGCTTTCGGCGTCAGGGCTAAACGTCTCCACTGAAGCAAGCCATTCGGCTCCATTGGGTTGGGGATAGGCTTGCGGCTGCCTCGCCCGCCTTGACTGCCGGGGACTTCGCACGCGGGCCTGACTCAGCCATGGCCAGGATTGGAAGTTAGGTGCCGAGGAACGCCACAGCAACGCCGAAATAGATGAGGATGGAGAGCAGATCTTGCATGACGGTTGCAAGCGGACCGCTGCCAAACACGGGGTCGAACCCGAGGCGGTCAATCAGCAGTGGCAGGGACATGGCTACGAGGGTTGCGACTGAGGTTGAAGCTAGTAAAGAAACGGATACCACGGCCGCGACGCGGCTTTCACCAGTCAAGGCCAACACGAGAGGGAAAATGGCGATCGCGAGGAGGGCGCCAATGAAAGCGCCCGTGAACGTTTCCAGCCCGACCATTCTTCGGACCGAGACGCCGACAGAGAGGCCCCTCATGACGAGCGTCTCAGTCTGGGTACCGACCGCATCCGCCATGTAGACGATGCCCGGCAAGAAGAAGGCGAGCGCCAGAGTGCTTTCCAGTTCACCCTGGAAAGTGGCGACGATCTGGGCGGCAATCACCACGCCCACGAGACCCACCATGAGCCACGGCGCCCGATGCCATACGCGGCGCAGCACCGGCTCCTCACTGGCGGTCCGGGCTCGGGTTGCGCCTCTGAGGAAGCCACCCAGATGGGCGAGGTCGAGTTCGTGCTCGCTGACCAACAGTGGCAGGAGGCGCTGCGCAAGCACCAGGCCCAGGAAGTGGCCAGCCTCGTCGCTCACCGCGATCAGTTCCGCCCCTACGTGTCCGGCGAGCCAGGCAACACGCTCGGCGCTTTCGCCAGCCCCGACACTGGCTGATACCGGCATTACAAGCTCACTCAGGAGGGCGGCCGGCGGAGCGCGGAGAAGGGCTACGGCGGGCACGACTCCGAGCAATCGTTCCGACTCACAGACAGCAACATAAGCGAAGTTGGCCGTGGCCTCCTTTCGTAGTCGGTCCAAGATGTCGCCAACGCTGAAGGTTGGCGGCAGGACGGGAATGTCTGGCTCGACCAGCAGGGAAGCGGGCGTGTCGGCCGTGACTGTGGTGAAAAGATCGTTGCTCAAGACCCTCCCCCTGACTATCTCCAGGCCCACTTTGACGAGGTGGGATAGGAGATCAGCCGCGAGCCGATCAGGGTCGCAGCCATGGGACACGCGTGGTGATCATCCGGATCGCCGAAACCTCTTGCTGAACAGCGCCACAGGATCGAGCCGCCAGATGGCGCGCATGACGAAGGCCCAGGCCAGAACTACAAGAACGATAACCGCGAAGCCCCAGGCATCCGGAAGCACGAGCTCGTAGAATCTGCGGAATACGTCGATCGCCATGAAAGCGACAAAGAGGCCACCGAGGCCGGTCGCCAGCGAGAACGGCCGCCAGTCGCCGCTCACTGGATTGGCGGCAGCCCATGCGGGTGTCGGCGGCTCAAGGAAGGGGATGAGGAGCAACCCGCAGCCGGTGGCAGTGAGCGTCAGGGCGGTGCGGGCGAGACCCAAGTCATCGGTCGTGGCCAGGAAGAACTCGTAGACGATCAGGCCGACCGCCGCGATGCTGATCGCGGCTGGCAGGACGAACCCTGCTCCCGAGAGAATTACGAGCCTGCCGGTGGTTCCCGGCTTCGCCCAAACGGCGAGAAACAGCGCGGGAATGCCCACCGTGATCAGCGCGATAACCGCCGTGTGCCTCGGCGTCACGGGAAATGGGTCGTTGAGCAGGGAGACCGCGAGAATAACCAGGGTGAGGGACAGCGTACGGGTCAGAAAAAGGCGAAAGATGCTCTCCATACCTTTGCGGATGCGTTGTCCCTCCCGGAAGGCGCGCGGGAGACTCGAGAAAGCGTCGTCGAGCAGGAGCATATCGGCAATGCTTCGCGTAACGGCGCTGCCGCTGCGCAGGGCCACCGCGACTTGCGCCGCCTTTAGCGCCGGGACATCGTTGACGCCGTCGCCGACCATAGCGACGTAACGTCCGTCTCTGCGGAGGGCGCTAACGATCCTTTCCTTGTCCTGGGGGGAGACGCGGCCGAAGACAGTCGCCTGCCGGGCGATCCGCTCGAGATCGGGATCGCTCGCCGCCGCGAGCTCTTCGCCTGAGACGGGCTCGCCGACAACCGGCAGTCCGGCCTGGCGGGCCAAAGCCGCGACCGTATCGGGGTGGTCGCCGGAGATGACCTTGAGGGCGATCCCGGTTTCGTGGAGCTGGGTGACGACGGCAGCAGCATCGGGCCTGGTCTCGTCTCGGAGGACGGTCAGCCCCAGGGGCGTCATCCCGTTGGGCAACGCCGGCTCGCCGTCTTCCCGCGAGAAGCGCTGCACCTCAGGGTGGGCCGCGAACATCAAGACCCGCAGACCCCTCTCAGTCCAGGCTTCAGCGTCGGCAACCGCGGTGGAGGTAGGGCCACAGTTGGCGGCTAGGACCTCAGGCGCTCCCAGTACGTAGGCGCCACTGAGGTCGCCGGCCGCGAAGGCAAGGCCACTCCATTTGCGGGCCGAGTCGAAGGGGACCTCGTCGACGAAGGGCTGGGCCGGACGCGGGTAGGACTGCTGCAGGGCATCCGCGGTACGGTTGCGGAAGGATGCGCTGGCGGCGAATGTCCCAAGCCTGTCCTGGAGTTGGACCTCCGTAATCCCGTAGGGTTTGAGACGCTCGACCGTGAGGCGGTTGGTGGTCAGCGTGCCGGTCTTGTCCAGGCAGAGCGTGTCAACATGACTGATCGACTCCACTGCGTTCATCCGCTGGATTAGCACGCCCGATCCGGCCATTCGCACCGCCGCCATCGCATAGCTCACCGTGACCATGACGGCGAGGCCCTGCGGCACCAAGGCGACGATCACTGCCGCCGCCCTGACCGTCTCTCGCAGGGGTACATCCCCGTCAGCCTGTTGGAATGACCGCGCAACGACCAGGCCGAGGATCACGACGACAAGCGTCATTGTCCAGAGCACCAGCCCTACCTCGCGCTGTAACGGCGTCCTGGGCGTGCGGTGCTGGCGGGCGCGCGCGGTGATTCGATTGGCCGTCGTCTCCGCGCCGACGCGGGTGGCCTCATACACGCCGCTGCCACTCATGCAGTAGGTCCCAGACGCCACATCGTCTCCCGGGCGCTTGGGGACCGTGTCCGACTCGCCGGTAAGGAGGGATTCGTCCATGCCGAGGGCACTGGCCGTCACGAGCCTGCCATCGACGAACACCTGGTCGCCAGGACGCAGCAAGAGGTAGTCGCCAAGAACGATCGCCTCCGGTGCGATCTCGCCCTCGGCTCCGTCGCGTAGGACCAGCGCTCGCGGCCGGTTGAGCAGGGCTATGCGGTCGAGCTGGCGCTTAGCGCGAGCTTCCTGGATAGCTCCGGCAGCGACATTCCCAAGCACGAGGCCGGCGGTCAGGACGGCATCACCGAAGAGCTGCAGAGCGAGGAGCATGCCCGAGATCGTGAAGAGGACGAGGTTGATCGGCGTCCCCGCGTTGTCAAGGATGATCCTTCGGAAGCTGCGACTGGAGGACCAAGCCGCGGTGTTTGCCTGGCCGCCAAGTGCTCGGGCGGTCGCCTCCGCCGAAGTGAGGCCAGGCGGAAGAACGGAACCGGATGAGACGGGGCGGCGCGTCATGCGTACACTCTAGCGGCGGACGGCCACCGACTCCCACGTACGAGAACGGACAGGCGGGGAGAGTCCAGGTAGCTGGAGCATCGGTCGCCCCTCACCCTCGAGTCATGCGCGTCCGATTCAGATTCAGCTCTCATCTTTGACAATAGTGGCCGAATGAGGCACCCCCGCGCCCCCGCCCACGTGGCCCTTCTGACCACGGCCAAATGGCACTAGCGTCCGCAGCCTTAAAGCTGCCTGAATGGTCTTAGGCCGAAAGATGATCAAGAATTTCGACGGTGATCGTCGACGCGCCTCGCGGGAAGAACGCTTAGCCAGGAGGGCAAGATGCCTTTAGCCACGGTCTTGGTACCCCTGGACGGTTCGCAGCTCGCGGAAGCGGCGCTCGAATACCTGCCCACCCTGCAGGCGATGGGCGAGCTCCGGGTAACGCTCATCGGCGTTTCTGCCAGCGACGAAGCGAACCGCGTCAACCCGGCCACTTATCTTGCTGAGTTGGCGGAGGCAACGCAGAAGAAACTTGAGTTGGAAGTGGATTGGATCTGCCGCCGCGGCACACCCGATGCGCAAATCCTCGCGGAGGCCGCCAATCCGTGGATTGTCATGCTCCTCATGTCGAGCCATGGCAAAAGCGGCATCGAACCCTGGCGGTTGGGGAGCGTAGCCGACAAGGTGATCCGGGGCGCCTCCTGTCCGACCCTGGTCGTCAGCCCGGCGGCCGCGAGGCGCAAAGCGCCGGATGCGTTTCGTCGGATACTGGTGCCCCTGGACGGCTCCGCATTGGCCGAGGAGGCGCTTACCGTAGCGACAGGCTTCGTCCGCAAGCTGGGCTCAAACCTGAGTCTTGTGGCGGCCTACGTTCCGCCGGCTGTTCCGCCCGTACCCTGGCCTGGGAGCACCTATGCAGACTTCCTGGAGTCGAGTGCTCTGGCCGCGGAGGGGTACTTGACCGGCCTGGAACTTGATGATGTTGGGGATGAAGTGGAGCGGGCCGCCGTTCACGGCCACCCTGCGGAGGTTTTGTTGAGCCAGATCGCCGAGCGCTCTATCGATCTCGTCATAATGACCTCACACGGCCGCCACGGCTTCGTCCGCTGGGCTCTAGGCAGCGTGACGGACCGCCTCATCCGAGGGCCGGTACCCGTTTTGGTCATTCAACCCGGTCAGGGGGAGAGACTTGTGAAGTTGCTCGCCACGTAGCGACATCGCCTTGACAATCGGGATGTTCCGGTTCGGTCTTCAGCCTGCGCCGCCATGCATCCAGGCATAGATTCCTGCCGGTCACCGGCCGTGAATTGTCGCGGTCTTGCGGACAGTCTGTTAGCAGACACTTCAGTGACTCAGGAGACACAACTGCGTTCGGTACAGGGTTTGACGGGTGAGGAAGCCGCTAAGAGGCTAGCAGCCGAAGGTTATAACGAGCTCCCGTCGAGTAGACCGCGCAGCTTCGTGTCCGTGGCAATGGCCGTGCTGCGCGAGCCCATGATCCTGCTCCTTCTTGCGGCTGGCATGCTCTACCTGTCGCTGGGCGATATCGCGGAGACGCTACTGCTCCTGGCCTCGATCTCCTTCATTGTGGCGATCAACCTTTACCAAGAGCGGCGCACGGAGCGCGCGCTGGCAGCGCTCCGGGACCTCTCCAGCCCACGCGCCCTAGTGATCCGTGACGGCGAGCATTTGCGAATTCCGGGGCGTGAGGTGGCACGCGGGGATGCCCTGCTCATTTCCGAAGGTGACCGAGTGCCGGCGGACGCTGTACTGCGAGCGGGCACAAATGTACTGGTAGATGAGTCGCTGCTGACCGGCGAATCGATTTCCGTGAGCAAGACCGCGAGCGAAACGATTACGGCCATGGAACCGCCCGGCGGCGACGATCTGCCATTTCTGTTTTCCGGCTCGCTAGTGGTGGCCGGCACGGGGCTTGCCGAGGCCCTCGCGACTGGGACATCGACGCAGTTCGGCCGTATTGGTGCGTCATTAGCAGGCCTTCGAGAGGAGCCAACTCGAATCCAGGTCGAGACGCGGCGTATTGTCCGCTTGTTGGCGTCGATCGCGTTGATGCTCTGCCTGATTGTGTCGCTGGTCCATGGCATGGCGACAAACTGGAAAGACGGCCTGCTGAGCGGTATCACCCTCGCCATAGCGATCATCCCTGAGGAGTTCCCGGTTGTCTTGACAGTCTTCCTCGCGTTTGGAGCGTGGAGGCTATCTCGGAAGCGGGTCCTAACACGACGCGTACCGGCGGTGGAGACCCTCGGAGCTACCACCGTGCTCTGCGTGGACAAAACCGGCACACTGACTCTGAATCAGATGGCAGTGCGCCGCCTGTTTGCCAATAACCAGGTATACGAGCTCGATTCGGACGTCGGGGAGCTGCCGGTCGGTTGCGACAAGCTGGTTCAGTCCATGGCACTTGCCGGTCAGGCCGACTCAATCGACCCGATGGAGCAAGCGATTCAGAGGCTCCTTGCCAGCTTGGCCAGGAGCGCGCAACCGTCACAGCATGCTCGAATGGTGCGACAGTATCCGCTGTCGCCGGCGCTCCTAGCGATGTCGCAGGTCTGGCGCGTCGATACTGGCCCTGAGCTATCGATCGGGGCCAAAGGTGCACCGGAGGCTATTGCGCAGCTTTGTCGTCTGGAAGGCGACGCGCTGCGGGAGCTCTCCCACAGAGTAGACGAGATGGCTGTCGCTGGCTTGAGGGTGCTCGGTGTGGCGTGGTCCCGTTCAAGCGATGAGCTGCTGCCAGAAGATCAGCGTGATTTGAAGCTCGAGTTCGTGGGACTGGTCGGCCTTATCGATCCGCTGCGACCCGGAGTGCCCGCCGCAATCAACGAATGTGCATCCGCCGGCATCAGGGTGGTGATGATTACCGGCGACTATCCGGTCACGGCGCGGCAGATTGGGCTCGAGGCCGGCTTGCCTACGGGTGTGACTATCAGCGGTGCCGAGCTGGATGCCATGAGCGAAGCGGAGCTAAGCCAGAGAGTGGGTGAATCTAACATCTTCGCCCGGGTTGTGCCTGAGCAGAAGTTACGCCTCGTGAATTCCCTCAAAGCTAACGGCGAGATTGTGGCGATGACGGGCGACGGAGTAAATGACGCCCCTGCCCTGAAGGCCGCCCACATCGGCATCGCGATGGGGGAAAGAGGAACTGACGTCGCTCGCGAAGCTGCCAGCCTGGTACTTCTCGATGACGACTTCGGTTCTATCGTGCGCGCTGTCCGGATCGGGCGCGGCATCTTCGACAACCTACGCAAGGCCATCGCATACCTTTTGGCCGTTCACATACCCATCGCTGGCCTGTCGCTTTTGCCGGTGATTCTCGGAACACCGCTGACACTGTTCCCCGCGCACATCGTCTTTCTTGAGTTAATTATCGATCCAGCCTGCTCGATAGTTTTTGAGGCCGAGCCGCCTTCACCTAACGTCATGAGGAGGCCGCCGCGGCCAGTAAATGAGCGCCTGTTCAACTCCCGCCTGATAGCTTTAAGCTTGATCGACGGCATTTGCGTCATGTTGGTCGTACTCGCCGTCTACTTCATTAGCTGGGAATCGACGAATGACGAGGCACGAGCACGAAGCATGACCTTCGTTACCTTAATCGTCTCGAATCTGGCATTGATCCTGACCAACCGATCGACGTCACGTGCACCATGGGAGATGCTATCTGTACGAAACCGCCCTCTCTGGTGGCTCTTGGCTGGGACAACTCTCTTGCTCTCAGTCGCTCTCTATGTGCCATTCTTCCAGGAGCTCTTTGGATTCGAAACGCTTAACGCCAAGTCCTTGTCGCTGAGCCTTGGGGCCGGACTTCTCTCCATACCTGTACTCGAGATTGCGAAGCGCTTGTCAGCGCGCGTCGGGGCGCCGGACTGATCTCACTGCGGAAGACACTAGTCAGAGCGACCTCTTAGCGTATTGGCCTGAGTCGCCTCAGCCGAGGCGGGAGAATGCCATCCAAAGGTGGCTTCCCAGTTCCGACCAAGCCTCGACAACCGGAACCCAGAAGGCTCAGCTCATCCTCCCGGACCAATCCAGTCGAGTTTGCCAAAACCCCAGGACAAATTAGTGCCCCGCGGTGCAAATAAGCTGAGTACAGGAACCAGCAAGAACCCCAGGCAAACTGGAATCCAGAATGAGATCAACCGATAGCCAAGAATGACCACGACGATGACGCCTCCGGGCACTCCCAGGGCTCCGTACAGCCCGGCCATCCCTCCCTCGATGATGCCGACGCCACCAGGTACGACGTATAGCTTCCCCGCCAGAATAGGTAGACCATAACCGGCCAGTACCAGCCCGGGCGAAGAGCTGCCGCCTTAAGAGCCCGTCTCGTTGCGGAAGATTGGAGTTGGAGGCCTTCTCGCAGTTGCGATTCCAAGAGCCTGCCTTTCACCATCGACTGTCCAGAGATAGACGCTACGAACTATTCTCTCGCGCTTGCAAAATAGAACGGCCGACGGCCTAGAGAACGTTTGCTTCATCGACTGATTGAGCCAAACTAGAACTAGGACCCGCTCGACCTCATGATTTCGCAGCTTCTGCTGCTGACGTATCGGCGGGCAGCGATCGGCGTAGCCAACTCGGGCGATTCCAGCTGCAGGTGCCTATTCGCAAAGTCACCGCGTTCGCCATTTGCCTTGAACCGATTCGAACCTGTCGTTCAATCTCGGGACATGGACGTCCATGCCCATAGCAGAAAGTCGGCCCGATAACGCTGCCAGCGCCGGTGGCTCGCCATGCACAAGGAACACGTTGGCCGGCAGCACCTGGGCTGACTGCAGCCAGCGCAAGAGATCTCCTGAATCGGCGTGAGCCGAGAGGCCTTCGATCTCGAGGAAACGTGCCCGTACTGGGATATCTAGACCATGTATCCGGACAGACCGGGCCCCTTCCTGGAGGCTCCTGCCTCTCGTTCCCGCAGCTTGGTAGCCTGCCAACACCAAGAGGTTCTTCTCATCCGGCAGCAATCGGCGAAGGTGATGCAGCACGCGGCCACCAGTCATCATGCCGCTGCCGGCGATGATTATCCTTGGACCCCTGAGGCCAGAAAGCTCCTTGGAGTCTTCGACCGAGCGGTGGTACTGAACGCCGCGTGGGAAGAGGTCGCGATGGGTCGCATTCAGGCCTTTGCTACCCAGGTAACGTCTGTACACCGAGGTTACATCGATCGCCATGGGGCTATCGAGGTGAATCGGCACCGTCCGCAGCTTGCCTGATTCCATGAGCTGACGGAGCAAGAGCAGCAAGAGTTGGGCTCGCGCCACGGCGAACGCCGGTATGAGGAGTGTCCCGTTTCGTGCGAGTGTGTGCTCGAATGGCCCGCGGATCTGCTCCTCTATCGGCACGTCAGAATGCTGCTGATCGCCATAGGTCGACTCGAGTACGACGGTATCGCAGTTCGGCAACGGCTCCGGGTCGCCGTGCAGCGGCGCATCATAACGGCCAAGGTCGCCGCTGAAAATCAGGCGTTCCTCGCGGCTCTGGTCCGCGGTACCGGTTATCTGGACGAAGGCCGAACCCAGGATGTGGCCTGAGTCGTGGAAGCGTGCGGAAAGCGAGCCAGCGGCGAAGTCATGTCCGAATCGCTGGGGCACCATCTGCCTGATAGCCGTATCCGCGTCATCAACGGTGAACAGCGGTAGCGCGGGGTGATGTTTGCTGAAGCCCTTGCGGTTGGCATACTCGGCGTCTTCCTCTTGAAGGGCGGCGGCGTCTCGCAACAGAATTTCGGCCAGTTCGCGTGTGGCAGGCGTGCAATAAATGGGCCCGCCAAAACCGCTCTTGACCAGTCGCGGTAGATAGCCGGAATGATCTATGTGGGCATGGGTCAGTACCACAGCATCGAGGCTTCGCGGATCGAAAGGCGTGGGCTGCCAATTGAGAAGGCGAAGGGCCTTTAGACCCTGAAAAAGGCCGCAATCAACCAGCACTCGCGTGTTCCGTTCCTCGACCAGGAACTTGGACCCTGTAACGGTGCCCGCGCCGCCAAAGAACCCAACGCGCATCAGGCGTGGCGTCGTCGCATGCCAGCAGGAGTGGAAGGGACAACTCGAATGGGGGCGGGACTGCTCACGCGCACCTTGGGTACACAGACCACGACCCTTCGGAAAGCGTGAGCCCGGACGTCCACTAAATCGGCGTCTGTCACGTGGGTTAAGGTAGCGCGGATGGTGTGGTCAGCGAGGATGGGGTGCTCTCTTTCTCCTCCGCCGCGGCAGAAGATCTGGTCAGCTCGGCTTCGGCTCGGAGCCAGTCGTCAGCGTAATAACCGTGTTGATATCCATGCTGCGCGTACAACTCATACGCCCGCTTGGCGATCGCCTCATGTGACACTCCGAAAGCGCTCTCATCTGGATCTATGCTATCCCTCCTTCGAGCTTCTCCACAGCGATTCTGGCTCACCGGCGAACGAATCGAACAGGCCAAAGAGTACCCACTCGTGGGGACAAACGGCACGAAGTCTCGTCGGATTCTCTCCTGGGCCCCTGGGACGAACCTGAAGCAGGATTCCTGCCTTAGACGTAGCTTGGACTGTGACTGAGAAGACCGCCGATTGGTCCCCGCCAGTCGGGACGTATGGCCCTGCCGCAACGTTTTGACGATCCCTAGTCTCTGATCAGGTCAGGACGGACGAGCTGGCCAGCATGCATGGAGAGGGGCATCGAAAATGAGCGTTACGGGACTCGAAGTGTTCGATACGACCGTCCAGAAAACGATGATCTGGCTCAACGACATTATGGAGGAGCTGCATTGGCAGGACCGCCACCGCGCTTATCTCGCTTTACGTGGCTGTCTGCACCAGGTTCGCGACCGCTTGCCTCTGGAGGAGGTGGCGCATCTGAGCGCTCAGCTACCCATGCTCGTACGCGGTATCTACTACGAAGGCTGGGACCCGACCCAGAATCCTACGCGGGAGCGCACCGCCGAGGAGTTCGCCGCTGCCCTGCTCGATTACTTCCCGCAGGACATCGCCGTTGACCATGAGCGAGTGATGAGCGGCTGCATTCGTGTCATGACCAAACACGTCGACCCGGGGATAACGCGGCACATCCGAGGGGCAATGCCGAGGTCAATAGCCGAGCTTTGGCAGAAGGCATTGGTCTAGAGGAGAGGTGCAGGACGCATGGGGTCGTTGCACGCCTTGACGTTATGGCAAGTTCAGCTTCATCGAGGGGAAGTCGGCCGTAAATTCTTCTTCCACATCACCGGCTTGAGTAGTACCAAATTCACCGAGCTAGCTGAAGGAACTCAGGTCGAGTTCTCGGTCGCCGCCCACCAGGCGGGTGATGAGCCCGGCGAGAACCTGCGGGCGTTTCATGTGCAGCTGGGAGGCGAGGAGCTCTCGCTATCGCGAATGAGCCGAATTTGATGATGCCTTGTTAGTCTGTTCCGCTAACGAGACGAACTTCGCCGAGATCCATAACCTCCACGCCAGCCCCGGCTTCCAGCATTGCGCCCTGGCTTGACGACCGGTTCACACCGATGACAACGCCGAAGCCTCCGGCCCGCCCAGCGTGAACGCCCGCAATAGAATCCTCAACCACCGCGCAGCGGCCCGGTTCAGCACCGAGACGGCGCGCCAACTCCAAAAGGGTGGCCGGGTGAGGTTTCCCTGGCAATCCCAGATGATCGGCGTCTACACCGTCCACCTTGGCGTCGAATAGCGACAGGACCTTGGCCGCCGCCAGCACCTGCTCAGCGTTCCTACTCGCTGAGAATACCCCGATCCTTAAGCCAGCCTTCTTCAAGTAGGTTATGAATTCAACGGTCGTCTCGAAGACTTCGACGCCTCTCGATCTAAGGAGACGCTGAAGGAGCCGATCTTTGCGGTTTCCGAGGCCCCAGACTGTCTCGTCTGCCGGTCCATCGTCGGGTTCTCCATGCGGGAGCGTGATCCCGCGCGAGGCGAGAAAGCTGACTACCCCGTCAAGACGCGGCTTGCCGTCGACGTAGCGCCGATAGTCAACCTCGATGTCGAAGGGCAAGAACGAGTTGGCGGCAGCGGACCTGGATTTGAGGAGTGTGTCAAATGTCTGCTTCCAGGCTGCCGCGTGAATGCTCGCGGTGCGCGTCACCACGCCGTCCATGTCGAAGAGGACGGCGTCGAGCTTACGCGAGTCCAAAGGCGTCGTCGCGGCGCCCGCGTCAGCCATCGATTCGCCTCCTTGAGTTCTGGATGATAGCCAAGCGCATCGCACTCTTCTCTCATACGTAACCTCGCCGATCCCGCCCGCACTTACTAGGGCTGATCGGCGGCTCAAGGGCGGCCGTCCGGCCTTCGCTGCCTACGGGCCCCCGGCGACATCGCAAGCACACGATCGAACAAAGTAGTGTTGTTGGTGCGGTTGCTGGTCGTCGGGAGCGCAAGCTACTTCTTGGGCTCTCGCCGGCCGCGCGTCGGCACGTCACGGGTCACAAGTCTCAGAATCGTGACGACAAGGACGCACTGATCGCGGCCCCCAAAGGAATCGACTCCGGATGCCGTCGTCTTCGATGATGGAGGGAGTCTGACGGCCTTGTTCATAACCCGCGCGGTGCCGGCTTCGTTGGGCTCCTGCTTGTCCTGATGGACGATAACGAAGCGTCTTGTCGATGGGCTGGTCCCGCAATCCATCCTCTACAAGCCGTTTTCGCCGGCGGAGCCCGCATCGGTCAGATCGGCAAACTGGGCATGATTTCTGAACCGCCGAGAACGTGGCGCTCACCCACAACCGACTTTCGGCCTTGAGCGACGGCCGGATGGCCCTATCAGGCAGGGATGAGCCCGTCTAGAGTCAAG
>WHTK01000035.1 GCA_009377745.1 Dehalococcoidia bacterium | reverse complement strand
AGGAGATAGCCGCCCTCGTCGGCGTCGCACCCATGAACCGCGACAGCGGCAAATGGCGTGGCCGCCGCTCCATCGCCGGCGGGCGCACTCATGTCAGGGCCAGCCTCTACATGGGCGCCCTCTCCGCCAGCCGCAGCAACGACGCCATCCGGCTTCTATGAACGTTTGCTCGCCGCCGGCAAGCCCAAGAAAGTTGCCCTCACCGCCTGCATGCGTAAGCTCCTCACCATCCTCAACGCTATGCTCCGTGACCAACAGGACCTCACACCCAGCCTCAAACATATGATCCCCAAACACAGTTGCTGAGCGGCTGCAAGCCATCTGAAGCATGCCCTGATCAAGGTTCACACACCGCAAATTGTTGACAGACTTCAATCGATGGCATAGATTCGCTCTGGCTAGCTGGCGAAAGAACAATAGCTCAGGCAGGAGCCAACAGCCCTTGAGAGGCGCCTGCGATTCCACAGTCAGTGGATCGCGGGCGTTTTTGTTTTGGCAACGAAAGGAAAGTTTGTGACAGCCTCACAATCGCTCGACGCCGCCCGAGAACGACTGCGTCCCTACGTGGAAGCAGCGACGGGATTCACGGGCTGGGGCTTCAGTAGGTACGGAAACGCTCGCTTTCTCGGGCCCCGACAGCCTTGGAACTACGACAGACGGGTTCGTGAACTCTTCACGTCGGCGAAGTCCGTACTGGATATTGGAACCGGTGGCGGCGAACGCCTTAGTCGATACGTACGTGATTACCGTGGTCGCGGTGTTGCTACCGAAGCCTGGCATATCAATGCGCCCATCGCGGCAAGTCGGCTGAAGCCGCTAGGCGTTGAAGTCCTGTACTGCGACGACGAGGTATTGCCCTTGGCGAGCGGTTCCTTCGACCTCATCATCAATCGTCATGCTGCTCTGGAGCCTGCTGATATTGGACGCATCCTTGGTCCCGGCGGGATGTTTCTAACGGAGCAAATCTCGAACGCGCATTGGGGAGAGCTGCAGGCGTTTTTCCCGAGGACCACAGCCGGCAAGGGCGAGAACTACTTTTCCTACCTAGTGGGCCTTCGAGCGGTGGGCTTGGAGATAACCGATGCTCGCGAGTATGCAGTGCTTGCCGCGTACGAGGATATGGGGAACTTCGTCTATATGCTTTGCGTTACACCATGGACGATTCCTGACTTCGACCCCCTTGGCGACGACTTGGAAGCCTTGCTTGAATTGGAGCGCACGTTGTCGACCCCGGATGGAGTGGTCTTGACACAAGGCCATTCGTTAATCGAGGCGAAGAAGCCGTCGTTATGAGGCCCATAGGGCTGGACGGCACTAATGGCGCGGCGTCGAAGCATCTTGAAGAGAGGTGCAGGCAAGAATGAATGGGAACGCTCTGTTCTTGCTTGAGACTCGTCGCCTCATACTGCGGGACCTCCTCGAGAGCGACTGGCCTTTGGTGTATGCCTTGTCCCGCGAGCCCCTGGTGACGCGTTATCAGACCTGGTTTCGACTAGATGGGAAACCGGAAGTCCAGCGTTGGCTTGGCGCGCTCCTGAGCCAAACGAATCGGCGCCAGCCCAGGGTTTCATTCAACCTGGCGATTGTACTCAAGGAGAATGAGTCGGCAATCGGCTGGCTTGGTTTTGGCGAGCCCGAAGACCCAACGAAGGGAGACATGGGTTTCGGCTATGCTCTGGTCCCTTCAGTCTGGGGCAACGGTTATATGACGGAAGCCGTAGAGGCGATGCTCGACTTCGCCTTCGAGTCCCTCAACAAGGAGTCGGTTTATGCGACCTGCGCGGAGAGCAACCGAGCCTCCGCCCGGGTTCTTGAAAAAGCAGGTTTGGTCCTGGTCGAGCGCTGGCAAGAAAGCGACGACGATTTTGGCATTGTGGAGGAGCACCTCTGCTATCGGCAGGAGCGCTCCGAATGGGCCAGACGGCGCTGAAACTTCCGACTCACGGGGGGTGAGATGGATGTGCTTCTTCGCGTGCGTCACGGCTTCTCGGAGGTGTGAGCGGGTGTACGCGCCCGGAGGTTCGCGGATTCATGGGCAAGGTCTGTTCGATACCCAGCCTATTCGGCGATGACCTGGAAGCCTTGCTTGAATTGGAGCGCACGTTGTCCACCTCGGATGGATTGGTCTTGACACAAGGCCATTCGCTAATCGAGGCGAAGAAGCCGTCGATATGAAGGGACGGACTCTTGGATCAGCCTCAGGCCAATTAGACGCAGCCTGGAGAAAGGCACAGCAAGAACGGATTCGAAGGGAATCTAGGCGCCGCATCGTCAGAACTCTCATCGAGACGGCCACGGCCACCCTCGCCCCGCCAACCGTTTGAAGTCAATCGCGTGTCACTAAGCCCTTTCGAGCTCCGTCCCTGCCGCTCTACAATTCCCCTGTGGCAACCTCACAGCTCTCGATCCACAACGACTCCACCATCGGCCGCAACCAAAGGCGTCGCCTCAACGCCCCCTTAAATTCCCGAAATCCCTTTCGCCCGAAAAACGCGAATATCAATCAAACAATCAACCGCTGGCTGAAGACCCCGACCGCTCTACCTGCCGCAGTACCTCGTACAGCACCAGGGCTGACGCCACCGACAGGTTCAGCGAGTCCACGTATCCCGCCATCGGTATCCGCACGACCGCGTCGCACAGAGCCTTCTGCTCCCGGCTCAGTCCCGCGCGCTCGCTGCCCATGATCAGCACCACCGGCCTCGACGCGTAGTCCGCCTTCCGGTAGTCCTTCTCACCCGCCGGCGACGTCCCCACGACACCGTAGCCTGAGTCGCGCACCCAGCGCGCAAAGTCGGCCGGCGCCGCCCGGACGATGCGCTGACTGAAGACCGTCCCCAGGCTGCCGCGCACCGCGATCGGGTGATACGGGTCGGTTGCCCTGCCTGAGAGGATCACGCCATCACCGCCGATCGCGTCGCTGGTACGGATGATCGCGCCCAGGTTGCCTGGATGCTGGATGTCCTGCAGAGCTACCCAGCAGCGATGCCCCTTCGTGTCCAGGCTCAGCGTCTCCCAACGCTGGCGCACCACGGCGCCCAGCGACTGCGACTCCTCCCGGAAGGTCAGGCTGTCGTAAACGTCCGCTGAGACCTCCAGGAACGGCAGGTGGCGCTCCATCAGGCCGCGCAGCGCCGCGTCCTCTTCCGGCGAGAGCCGGTCCGGCGCAAACACTACGAGGTCGATGACGGCGCCTGTCTCCAGCGCCGCCTGCAGCACCCGCGCCCCCTCCGCGAAGAACGTCCCGCTCTCGTCCCGGTCGCGGCGGTTCTTCAGCGCCCGGATCTGCTTCACACGCTCGTTGGCTCTACTGGTGATCATGACCATAGGCCTATACTAACCTCCGATGCCGACAGTCCCCGCCGTCGCCTTCGACAAGCGCCGCACCGCCGCCGCGCTGCTCGCCGCCGAGATGCAGCGTCTCGGCCGCGCCGGCCTCGCTTACGTCCTTTGCTTCAGCGATGCCTCTTGGCGCGAAGCCATGAGCCGGCTCAACTGCCCCGCTTACATCGCCCGTCTCGCCTCACCAACGACGCGCCGTGGTATCCGCGGCAAGCTCGGCATGGCCACCATCTGCCATTACCGCCACGGCCACGCAGGCGCCGTCTACATCCGCATCCACGGCCGCGACTGGTCGGCCATTGCTGAGACCGTCCGCCACGAAGCCCTGCACCTCGCCCGTCCCAGCTACTCCCACCGCCAGGTGGAGGCGGCGCTCCACGGCCGCCACTAAACGGTCTATTCGTGTCATTCTGAGCGGCTGCCAAGCCAGCCGAAGAATCTACGCTTGCAGCGCCAATTATCTCCCTCGATTGAGCGACTGCCTCGTCGGACCTTTACTTTCTCCCACCCTGGTCACCTGCGTCGTAAACTAGGCGGCGGAGGGTACTCACATGGCAGACAGCGTCGTCCTCACCGTCGGCACCCGCAAGGGCCTCTTCCTACTCCGTAGTAATAAGCAGCGCGACCGTTGGGACGTCTCCGGTCCCTTCCTCACCGGCAACGACCTCACCCACGCCACAATCGACCCGCGCGACGGCGCGCTCTACGCCACCGCCAACGACGCCTGGTTCGGCAACCGGATCGCGGTTTCCCCGGACTTCGGCAAGACCTGGCGCGAGGACCCCAGCGCTCCCAGGTTCGCCGAGGACGCCGGCCGCAGCGTCGAACGGCTCTGGCGCATCGAGCCCGGCCGCGACTCTGAGCCGGGCGTGATCTACTGCGGCGTCGACCCGGGCTGCCTCTTCCGCTCCGGCGACGGCGGCCAGACCTGGGTCGAAGATACGGCCCTCAACAACCACCCCACGCGTACGGGCTGGTTTCCAGGCGCCGGCGGCTTGATCGTCCACTCCATCGTCCTCGACCCGGCAGACGGCGACCGCATGTGGGTTGCCATTTCCGCCGCGGGCGTCTTCCGCACCGATGACGGCGGCGCTTCCTGGCAGGCCATGAACAAGGGCCTCAAGAACATCGGCGCAAAGTATGACTCGAACATCGAGGTCTACTCAGAGGTCGGACAATGCGTCCACCATCTCGTCGCCTCCGCCGCGCCCGGCCGCCTCTACGCCCAGACCCACTGGGGCACCTATCGCAGCGACGACGGCGCCGCCAGCTGGACCGAGATCACCGAGGGCCTCCCATCCGACTTTGGTATGCAGATGGCCACCCACCCCCATAACGCCGACGTGGCCTACGTCCTTCCCCTCCAGGGCGCCGAGTTCCGGGGGCCGCCGGAGGGCAAGCTGCGCGTCTACCGCACCTCGGACGCCGGCAAAACCTGGGAGGCGATGACCAAGGGCCTGCCGCAGGAGGACGCCTTCATGGGCTCCTACCGCGAAGGCATGACGGCCGACAACCTCGACTCTGCCGGCATTTACTTCGGCACCAACACCGGCCAGCTTTACGCCAGCGCCGACGAGGGCGACACCTGGCGTCGCATCACATCCGACCTGCCGCCGATCTCCTCCGTCTCCGCCGCCGTGCTCTAAAGCTCGATACGCAAATAGAACGTACCTGAGCCTATAGCTAATCCCGGCAGCAGGTCGCGCCGCTTAATTTACCCTCGAAGGCCATCAATGCCTTCGAGGAGGTAGACATGCGCCAGCTGGCACGCCGTATCGAAAGGGAAGACTCTCTCGATGACATAGCCCGGGCCGTCAACAAACAGCTCGATTCCGTCCTGGCGCGCGTGCCGGAACGACGCAAGCTGCTCGATTTCCTCCACGGCGCCTGGCTCGGCCATCCGCTGCACCCACTGCTCGTATCCGTGCCGATCGGCGCCTGGACCACGGCGGTATTCATGGACGCGCTGCACCCGCGCGGTGGCCGTAGCCACGCGGCGGAGGCGGCGATCGCGGTGGGGCTGGCAGGGGCGCTGGCCGCCGCTCCCGCCGGCTGGGCGGACTGGACGGCTCTCAACGACAGGCAGCGGCGCATCGGCTTGGTCCATGGCGGGCTGAATGGGGTCGTCATTGCCAGCTTTGGGCTATCGCTCATCTGCCGTCTCATAAGCTTCGGGCCCGGACGCTTCTTTTCCCTGCTTGGACTCGGAGGCGCTGGCATTGCTGCCTACCTGGGCGGCGACATGGTGTATCGCCTCCAAGCGGGCGTTGCCCACGTAGCGGACGAGGAGCCTCCTGGACAAGAGCAGATGCCGGTCAGTGAGGCGTCTTTCTCCGAGCGCGAAATGAAGCGTGTGGAGATCGACGGCTTTCCCGTGCTCGTGGCGAAGGTCAACGGGCGTCTTTTCTCGCTGGCTGACGTTTGTCCTCACCTCGGCTGTTCCCTCGCCGAAGGCACACTGATGGCAGACCGGGTTATCTGCAAGTGTCACGGCTCCGAATTTGCCCTCGCAGACGGCAGCGTCCTTGGCGGCCCCGCGGTGCAACCCGTCCAGGCCTTCGAGGTCACCGAGGCAGACGGAGCCCTGACGGTGACGCCGAAGGGCTAGTTCTTTGCCGCCAGCGCGCTGAGCGCTTCCAGCACCACCCGGTGCGCCACCTCGGCCGTGATCTGGCCCGGCCCGTCGTAGGCCGGCGCCACCTCCACAACGTCCATTCCCACCAACCGCGTCTGCCCGACAATCCGCCGCACCGCGCCCAGCAGCTCGCGCGAGGTCAGCCCGCCCGGCTCCGGCGTCCCCGTCCCCGGCGCGTAGGCGGGGTCGAGCACATCCACGTCCACCGACAGGTAGATGGCTTCCGGACCGTCCAGCGCCTCCGAAATCGCGTCCTCAAGCACGGCATCGAAGCCGCGCTGCTCGATCTCCGCCATCAGGTGCCAGCGCAGCCCCTGCTCGCGCATCCAATCGATGACGTCCGGCGGCGGCCAGTAACCCCTCAGCCCCACCTGGACGAAGCTCCGTCCCGGCACAGCGCCGCTCTCGATCAGCCGGCGCATTGGTGTTCCGTGGCCCAGCAGCACGCCCCAGTTATCCGGCGCCGTGTCAGCATGCGCGTCGAAGTGGACAATACCGGCCTTCCCACGCCCAACCGCGTCTGCCACGGCTGTGGCCGACGGCAAGGTAATCGAGTGGTCACCGCCCAGGACAATTGGTATCGCACCCGTCGCCGCCACCTCCGCCACCTTGGCCCGGATCGCCTCGTGGCTACGCTCGATGTCACTGGGGATGATCGATGCGTCGCCGTAGTCGAAGACGCGCAGTGTCCGCAGCGGCTCCACCCCCAGCTCCAGGTGATGGATGCCGCGACCGAGGTTGGACGCCTGACGGATCGCCCGCGGACCGTAGCGCGCCCCCGGCCGGTTCGTCACCGCCATGTCGAACGGCGCGCCGACGATCACCACGTCCGGCCTCTCCGCTACCAACTGCTCACGATCCGCGATGTAGGGCAGTTTCAAAAACGTGGGTATGCCTACGAACGCCGGGTCGGTTGGCATCCTGTCAAAGACCATGGGCTTACGGTATCACCCTCTGACGCCATCTGTTATTAAGGCCCGGCTACTTGCTACTCTTTGCATCGTGACCGCCTACCACGCCCCAACCATGATCATCCGCAATCGCGTCTTCACCTGGGGGCAGCGCACCTACATCATGGGCATCGTTAACGTCTCGTCGGAGTCTTTCTCCGGCGATGGCATCGCTGACCCGGATGAGGCCATTGCTCAAGCCCGCCGCTTCGCCGAGGAGGGCGCGGACATCATCGACATCGGTGGCATGTCAACTCGCCCCGGATTCGACGAGATCAGCGTCACGGAGGAGATCGAGCGCATCGAGCCCGTTGTCCACGCTATCGTCGAGGCCGTCGACCTGCCGGTAAGCATCGATACCTACCGCTCCGAGGTCGCATCGAGCGCCCTCGAGGCGGGGGCCCATCTGGTCAACGACATCACCGGCTTCCGCCGCGATCCCGCCATGGCCCGCCTAGTCGCCGGCTGGGGCGTCCCGGCCGTGATAATGCACAACCAGCGCAATCGCGAGTTCCACGACGTCATCGGCGATATCAAAGCCGGCCTGGACGAAAGCCTGGCCCTCGCCCATGACGCGGAGGTAGACCCGGCTCAGCTGATCATAGATCCTGGTTTCGGTTTCGGCTGGACCATGGAGCAGAACCTCGAAATGCTGCGCCGCCTGAGCGAATTGCGTCCCTACGGACTGCCTCTGCTCGTCGGCACTTCTCGCAAATCGACCCTCGGCGCCGTCCTCGCTCAGCCGGAAGGTGGGCGCATCTGGGGCACCGCCGCCACAGTCGCCATCGCCATTGCCCAGGGCGCCGACATCGTGCGCGTCCACGATGTAGCAGAGATGGCGCAGGTCGTCCGCATGACCGACTCCGTCGTCAGGGGGATTCCCTGACCTCCGATATCTACCTTGGCCTCGGGGCCAACCTCGGCGACCGGCAGGCCAATCTCTCCTCCGCGCTGCGTCTGCTCGCGCCGTTGGTCCACGTCGAAGCCGTCTCCGCCCTCTACGAGTCGCAACCCCAGCCGCCCGCGCCGCCTCCCGACTACCTTAACGCCGCCTGCCGCGTCAGCACCAGCCTGACGCCTCAGGAGCTGCGCCGTCACACCTACGATATCGAGCGCCAACTCGGCCGCGTCGAAGGCGCCCACTGGTCGCCCCGGCCGCTCGACATCGACATCCTCCTCTTCGCCGGCCAGGTCATCGAGACCGAAGAACTGGTCATTCCCCATCGTCTGCTGCTCGAACGCGCCTTCGTCCTCCAACCACTCCTGGACATCGATCCCGAGCTAATCCACCCGTTGACCGGTGAGCGACTATCGGACGCGCTACAGAGGCTGGGCGCGTCCGACCTGACGAAGCTGGCTACAGACTGGTATATGGCCACTTAGCTCTTCCTTGCCATTTTTCGCCTATATGGCATACTTGGACGGAAATGGCAGAAACCAGGACACGATCCAAATCCAGATCCCGGGTCAAGGTCGACCGTCATGGCCGCATCGTCATACCCGCCGAAATCCGGGAACAGCTAGGCATGCATCCTGGAGAGGCGCTTTCGCTACGGGTGGAGGATGGCCAACTGCGGATCATGACCATCCGCGAAGCGATCCGGCAGGTTCAAGAAATGGTGAGGAAGCATACCGGAGGCAAGCCCGGTTTGCTAGATGAGTTTCTTGCAGATCGCCGAAGCGACTCGGGAGATTAGCCGCGTTCTAGATGCGTCGGCTTTGCTGGCCCTCTTTCTTGAGGAACCGGGAAGCGCACGGGTCATCTCCGTGATAGAGGCTGGAGCCGCCATTATCGCCGTAAACTTGGCCGAGGTAGTAACTCGATCAATTGACCTCGGCCTCGACATCGAGCCACTGCGAGAACGGCTCAGCAATTTTCAGATCGCAGTCTATGCATTCGATTCAGCACAGGCATGGCAGGCTGCCTTGCTCCGCCCCGCCACCCGCACCGCCGGACTCTCCCTCGGCGACCGCGCCTGCCTCGCCCTGGCGCGGGAGCTCAAGCTTCCGGCTCTCACCGCGGACCGGTCCTGGGCCAGGCTCAGCCTTGACATCGATATCGAGGTCATCCGGTAGATCCAACTGAAGAAGCCGCCCGAGCAGCGGCTTCCCAATTTGTATCCTCTAAGTTCTAAGTAGCTAACGTTGGAGGCTGCGACGGCTCCTCTTCCTCATCCTCCATGTTCAGCATCGTCCAGCCGAGCCAGAACGTCAGCGCCGAAAGCGCGAGCATCGCCGCGGTGATCGGCAGCGCAAGGGCGAGGTAGCTGCGACGCGTGGCCCCATAAATGAACAGGAGCAACTCTAACGCCGCTCCAATCATCAGGAAGAGGCCGATGCTGTGACCCTGGTTCATCCCGCCTTGTTTGCCTCCATGGCTCGCCGCAGGTCCGGCGGCAGCAGGTTCGGGATTGAGTCCGAGATCGGGTAGGTCTCATTGCACTTCGGGCAGTGGAGTGACCCTTCGATTACCTCGTCGCCGTCCTCCTTTGTGGCTGTCAGGATAAGCGGACCCTTGCAGACGGGACAGGCGAGAATATCCATCATGTCCTTGCGCATAGATTAGTTACCTCCAGGATGCTCGGTAGGCTCAGTCTCGGCCATCGACAGAATGGTGTCAACGAAAGGCGTCGGGTAGGGTAAATGCACGCCCGCCTTGCTACAGTCGAACTATGAGGCGCGGTCGCCCACCTTATCCGGACCTGCTAACCCCGCGCGAATGGGAAGTCCTGGCTCTCCTCCGAGAGGGCAACTCCAACGACCAGATCGCCGAGCGCCTCCACATCAGCCGCGACGGCGCTAAATACCACGTCTCAGAGATTCTCTCCAAGCTGGGAGTCAACAGCCGCCAGGAAGCGGCCGCCTGGCAGCCCCAGCCGGCCGGCCGGAGCTTTGCCGCCTTCCTGGGCGTCCTGTCCCTGAAGACAGCCGCTGGTTCGCTCAAGCTAGGCATCGGCGTGACCGCGGTTATTGGCACGGCGGCGGTGGTCTTTCTCGCGTTGGGCCTCTTTGTCATGGACCAGCGAGAAGCCGTAGACACCGGCGCTGGCAGTGACGCTGGCTCGTTGGGCAAGCTGGCCTATATTCAAAATGGCGATCTCTGGGTCAAAGCCGTCCCGGACGGCCAGACGCTGCGCCTGACCTCCAGCGGCGAGGCCGCGTACCCCCAATGGTCGCCCTCCGGCGACTGGCTGCTGACCAACAGGACCGTCTTGCGCGCTGATGCCAGCGAAAGCCGCGTCACCTCTACCTGCCTGGCCTGGTCTCCGGTAGAGGACCGCCTGGCCTGCATTACGCCCGATCACAAGCTCCGCCTCGAAGACGCCGATGGCGCCAACGCCGTCGAGCTGGACGTCCTGCCCCTCGTCCCGGATATCGACTCCGCCGCCGTACTGCAACTGGCGCCCTATTGGAGCCCCAACGGCGACTCGCTGGCTTACATCCTCGATGCGCAATTGGTCCAGCCCCGTGTTCAAGATCAGCCTGTGCCGGGCCCGAGATATTCCGGCCTCTGGGTCGTTGACGCTGATGGTAGCGACGCCCACGAGTTGCTCAACAACCAGACTTACGTCGAAGCCGGCCAGATCAGCGTCTACGATTGGGCAACAGACGATGAGCTGCTGCTGACCTTCAACCCCTTCTTCTCCGGCTCGATACTCGCCGATGGCCTGCCCCTCTACACCATTTCGACGGCCGGAGGAGACCCGGAGCAGGTCCTGTCCGGCTCAATGCTGCCGCGCGAGGAGCTTCTCGGGGGCGTCTCGTCCCAGGGTCAGCTTCTGCTCACCGCAGGCGGCAATCGCGAGACCTGGACCAGGAAGCGCGTCGCCGTGATCGATCTGGCCACAGACCAGCCCACCCACCTCACGGACGCCGATAGCGCTGCCTTCTCGCCGGCCTGGTCGCCAGATGAGAGCCTGATTGCCTACGCTTCCGGGCCCGACATCGGCAACGTCGGTGGCGGCGACGTAGCGCGGCAGGGCGCAGCCCAGCGTCGTATCTGGATCGCTAACTCGGACGGGACTGGTAAGCGCCTTCTCACCGGCGACGACGACTTTCGTGACGAGCGGCCGCTCTGGTCCGCGGACGGCGAGTACGTCCTCTTCGCCCGGATCGATAGCGAGGGTCTGCCTTCGATCTGGTTAGTGCCCTCCAGCGGTGGCGAGCCCGTGAAGCTCGCTGATATCTCGGAGTCAGTGGCAGCCAACGTGACGAGCTACTGGTTCGGTTTCTACGGTTACGTGGCCTGGGACCGTTACTTCGACTGGTGGCGCGGCAGCTAGCGGGTCGTCCGGCGCCCGCCGCGGCGCGGCGGAGCGCTGCCGCCGTTGTCATTGCCGTTGGGCGTACCGTTGTCGTTAGCCGGCGCAGCGGTGTCCTTGGACAGGTCGATCACAGCCACGGAAGCCACCCTATCGCCGGGGCCGATGCTCATGACGTGCACGCCCTGCGCTGACCGCCCGGCCTTCGAAATGCTCTCCACTGTCGTGCGGATGACGATGCCGGACTGCGAGACGAGAATCAGCTCATCCTCGGCCTTCACGGCTCGCGCCGCGACGACCTTGCCTGTACGGGCTGTGACGTTATGGGTCAGCACTCCCTGGCCGCCACGTGAGTGCCGCGGGTACTCGCCAAACTCTGTGCGCTTGCCTAGGCCAGTCTCCGAGACGGTCAGAAGCATTGCGTCCGACTCAACGATCTCCATCGCGACGACCTCGTCGTCCGAGTTGCTAATCCTCATGCCACGCACGCCGCCGCTGGTCCGCGAGGCCGCCCGCAGCTCCGCAACCGTAAATCGGATAGCCTTACCCTGCGTCGATACGAGGACGACGTCATCGTCCTCGCGCGCCAGCTTGGCGAAGACCAGCTCATCACCCGGCTCCAGGTTCATAGCGATCAGTCCGTTGCGCCGGACGGACTCGAATTCCTTTAGAGGAGTCTTCTTGATCTCGCCACGTCTGGTCGCGAGCAGCATGAAGTCGTTGTCATAGCTGGACGTGGCGACCACCGCCGTAACCAGCTCTCGGTCTTCGATCTCGATCAAGTTGACCAGGGGCGTCCCCCGCGCCTGGCGGCTCGAGTCCGGGACCTCGTGTGTCCGTAGCTGGAAAACGCGGCCGCGATCGGTGAAAAAGAGGGCGCTATCGTGCGTGTCGGTGACCAGCAGCCGCCGGACCGCGTCGGCTTCACGCACCGGAGCGCCCGTGATCCCGCGACCACCTCGGCGTTGCGGCCGGTAAGTCTCCAGCGGCAAACGCTTGATGTAGCCCCGGTTGGTCAGCGTGATGACGATCTCCTGATGCGGGATCATGTCCTCTTCGCTGAAGTCTTGAACGTCCTCTTCGACGATCTGGGTGCGGCGCTCATCGCCGTACTTCTTCTTGACCTCTTGTGACTCTTCCTTGATCAGAAAGTCGATCTTGCGTGGGTTGGCAAGCAGGTCCTCCAGGTAACTGATCGTCTGCAAAAGCTCCGCATACTCATCTTCGAGCTGCTGACGCTCCAGCGCCGCCAGACGCCGAAGCTGCATGTCAAGCACAGCCTGGGCTTGCCGCTCGCTCAACGAGAAAGGCCGCTCCTGCAGGCGCTCACGGGCCGCCAGCGCTGAAGGCGACTCACGGATTGCCCGGATCACGGCGTTCAGGTTCTCGATGGCCTTGACCAGGCCTTCGAGGATGTGGGCCCGGTCGCGCGCCTTCGCCAGCTCGAACTCACTGCGGCGCCGGATCACCTCGCGCCGGAAGTCGATGTACTGCTCCAAGGCTGTCTTCAGGCGGATCGTCCGCGGCTCGCGGTCGACCAACGCCAGCATGTTCACGGCGAAGGCAGTCTGCATCGCCGTGTGCTTGTAGAGGGCATTCAACACTTGCCGCACCTGGCCGCCGCGCCCCAGCTCGATCACGACACGCATGCCCTGGCGGTCGGACTCGTCACGCAGGTCGCTGATGCCCTCGATCTTCTTCGCCTTGACCAGCTCGGCGATCCGCCCCACCATGGCCGCCTTATTCACCTGGAAGGGCAGCTCCGTGACGATGATCTGGGTCCGCCCGGTGCGTGACTCCTCGACGTGCGACCGCGCCCTGATCACAACACGGCCGCGGCCGTCGCTGTAGGTCTGCTTGATCGCTTGACGCCCGAAGATGATGCCACCGGTAGGGAAATCCGGCCCCTTGATGATGTTCGTGAGCTCGTCCGAGGTGATCTCCGGGCGTTCAAGCATCGCCTCGATGGCGTCGCAGACCTCGACGAGGTTGTGAGGCGGTATGTTCGTCGCCAGGCTAACGCCAATACCGGACGCGCCGTTGATCAGCAGGTTGGGCACTCGCGAGGGCATGACTACCGGTTCCTGGCGGCTGTCATCGTAGTTTGACTGGAAATCGACGGTGTTCTTCTCGATATCCGCCAGTATCTCGCCGGCAATCGCCGCCAGGCGCGCCTCTGTGTAGCGGCTGGCGGCAGGCGGGTCGTTGTCTACGCTGCCGAAGTTACCCTGGCCATCGACCAGCGGATAGCGCAGCGCCCAGTCCTGCGCCAGACGCACAACGGCGTCATAGATCGGGATGTCGCCGTGAGGGTGGTACTTGCCCATCACCTCACCCACAACGTTGGCGCTCTTCTTGTAGGGGTTGCCGGCCGTCAGGTTCAGCTCGGACATTGCGTAGAGGATGCGCCGCTGCACCGGCTTGAGACCGTCACGCACGTCCGGGATGGCGCGCGAGATGTTGACGCTCATCGCGTAATCGACGAATGAGCTTCGCATCTCCTCTTCGATGCGGACGAGGCGGATATTGCCGGCGTTTAGCGGGGTACTGGTCATAGCGGGCTCTCGTAGCCTCAGCGCTTCACCGAGGCGTCAATAGATCTAAATTGTTAGGTCTATTATACGATATCGGCCGCTAAAGGTACAGTCAGAGCAGTGCTAAGACGGGGGCTGCCAGGGCTACCTCACTCCCCAACACCAGAGCCGGCAATACGGCTGAAGGCCGCTCCTTGCTTACTGGCTCTCCGGTGAGCATATAGCCGACGCCATGGACGCTCTTCAGAATGCGGCTGTCAAGTCCAGCCGTCTCGAAGCGATGCCTCAGGCGACTAATCGCGTCGTGCACCAGGTGATGCGCCGCACGATACTCCGGCCCCCATACCGCATCGATGATGGCCATATGTGTAAGCACCCTACCGCGGCTCTGCATGAGGCAGCTAATCAACCGCCATTCCGTGCGTGAGAGGCGTACATCCTGAAGCGGCCCCTTGAGTCCGTGCGCCTCTTCATCCAGGACTAGCGGAGGGGGCTCCGTAACGTCGTGTGGGATAGACAATGGCTGAGGCTGCGGCCGCTTGATTAACAGTCGCAACCGCTGTGAAAGTGACTCCATCCTCGTGGTTACCGAAGGTTCACCACAGTCAGAGTCTTCACCTTCTTCCTTCCTCATCAACTCTAAACGCCTGATCCAGTCGATCTCTTCGGTAACGTCCAGGACGAAGCAGGTGATGCCTCTCATCTCGCCATCGTCATCAATGTTGGGCACCGCCATAAGGTCGAAATAGCGCAGCTTGCCATCCCAGGTACAAGAGAAGCCACCGCGAGAGGCTGCCCGGGTTTCCACGCAGCGACGCTTGACAGCCATCGCAGCCTCTGCCTCCTCTGGCTTGAGCCAGTCGAAGTCCGTGCCGCCGATGAACCGTCTCGGGTCGCTATACACTTGGGAGTAGGGGCTGGAATATAGGACCGCCGTGACGCGGCACTGAGTGTCACACGTCCAAACATGGATCGGAGGGGTTTGTAGTATCCGCAACAGCGTGGCTTCAGACTCCTGCCACTCATCTTCATCGCGGTCACGAGGCCTTGATTTCCGGGTACGCAAGATCATGATCGCCCGCCACGAGTCGCGCTTACTCGTGTTCCCAAGACAGCCTCGAAGGGCCTCACTAAATCAATTCCGCGTTTTTGCCATTGGGCTTCGAGACTGTCCCGCTGTGTCGCATCACGTTGCTCCATTAGCCTGCAATCCAAAGCGCGCCCCTGAACCTCTAGACATTTAAGCTGTTCACCTTGTGCTCGACCATTAGATACTGCGGCTCAAGGGAAATTGCAAATATGCGCAGGCCAAATTTGAACGCTCTTAAGCATGTTTTTTCGATTGTTATAACAAGACGATCTAGTCATCAATCAATTTAGATGGCATTGTTACATTGCTTTCTGAATGCATCCCTTCCAAATTCACATCCTTGACCTCCACAGCGGCGTATAGGGATCGTTTGCGAGCCGATCTTTCGATCCAAAGATTGCAGACGATGTTGCGGCAGGAGGAAACTTCGAACTGCACGAGGATTTCCTGCTCGTGGGACGCCTTACGGAGTGATGACTATCACCGCGCGCATATGACTCCCATCTTGAAGGCCATCGCAAGGACTCAGATAGGCGACCTAATATCAGGATTGCTGTGGTACCTGAGATCGGTAACCCAGAAGGCGCTCCTCGGGCCCTTCTCTTAATGCATCTCCAAGGCGGCTCAGTCTTAGGGCGTGGGCGCCTAGTACGGTACCGTGGTTAGCAGGCTCGCCGGCAAGGGCAAGCTCGGCTCATTGACGTCTTCGCGGTTGTATCCCGCTGCCGCTAGCTGTGCGGCCTGCATAGTAGACCGCTAGCGGCGGCTACTCTTCTTCGTCGTCGTCCTCTAGATCACGCTCGATCGTGTTCTGGAAGGCGGAGAAGCTGACCGTGCTTTCACTGCTTTCCGGCTCTTCTTCCCAATTCTCGGTGTCACCTTCGTCGATCAGCTCTTCTTCGTCGTCATCATCGGCCAGGCGCAGCAGCGACTCCTTGATGTAGGGCCGCACACCCTCGCCTCCCGTGGCCGGGAAGGACAACCGCGTCTGAGAGGGATCGCGGTAGGTCTCCTTTATAATCAGCTCAGCAGCCTTTTCGCCGACGCTCTTCACGGCCGCAGCGTAGCGGTTGCCACCTTCGATCATCCGCAGCAGGCGCAGCCCTAGCTTGGGCTCAATCGAACCCAGCACCTCGCCGGAAACATCCTCAACGCGGATCAGCTCCTCGCCTGGCTTGAGGTAGACCTCGTCACCGGCGGTTAGCCTCGCCAGGCTCTCCCGCGGCGCATCCCGCAGCACTGTCACTCCGGTCTTGCCGATCTCTTCGATGAACAGGTCCTGCGCCACCTTAGCAACCGCCTCGGTGCGGCGCGGCTCGTCTGCCTCCGCGATGGTCGATAGCCTGTCCAGGTTGCGTTTGGCGATTGAGTTTACGGGGTCCAACTCCAGCGACCGTCCGTAGGCTTCTCGCGCCTCACGGTAGCGGCCGACCTCAAGCAGGGCCTTGCCCAGCCGATTTGAAGCGTCGACGTCATTGGGGTACGTCGTGAGGATCGACCGGTTGAGGGTAACGGCTTCCTCCCACTTACTCTCTAACGCCAGCTGGATTGCTTGCTCTGCTCCCTGGCGCTTAAGGCGGGCTGCTTCTTCTCTTGGGGTTGGAGCATTCATCTGGACACCTCGCGCGAAACGGGACAGCATGGACGTAGCGGGCACGCCCTTCGCTGTTGAAATTTGCTGGTCGGGGTGGGCAGATTTGAACTGCCGGCCTCACGGTCCCGAACCGTGCGCTCTAGCCTGGCTGAGCTACACCCCGTACGCTTTAGCAATGTATGATACGAGCTTCCGCGGCTCAGCTTCAAGCACGCCCGCCAGCGACCGGCTCAACCGCCTTAAGCTAACAACGCGGCCATCACAATAGCATGCCTTCCTTGCGCATCCTCATGATCAGCGCCCTCGAAGTTTGGGCCCTCACGGGTCAGGGCGGCGCGCCTTCGCTGGCCAAGACACTCGAGGGTTACAGCCGCCGCGGCCACCGCGTCGACTTCGTCACCTCCACCATCGGCGCCAATCACCACCACAGTGCGCCCGTACAGCCCGTGCCTGAGATTGACGGCGTCGCCTTCCATCGCTTCCATCTCCCCGCCCTAGCCGAGAGCCGCCTCATCCCGCCGGCGCCGCTCCTCCAGCTCGACCAGAAGGCGCGCTTTGCCACCCTCTTCCCTCTCCTCGCGTCACGTCAGGCCGAGCGCCTCCTCCGCCACAACCCCTACGACCTGCTCTACGGCTACGAGGTCCACGGCGTCCTCGCCCAGCGCCTCGTCCGCCGCCGCCACCCGCTTCCGCTGGTGGCGCGCTTTCAGGGCACCATAATGTACCCCTACCTGGGCCGGCCCCTCAGCCTGGCTCGCAGGTATGAAGAGGTCCTCGCCCTCAAGACTCCGGCAGAGCTCTACGTCATGACCGACGACGGTACGCAGGGCGACGAGGTATTGCAGCGTCTCAATCCGGCCTCGGAGGGCAAGGTCCGCTTCTGGCGCAACGGCCTCGACCTCGGCTCCGCGCGCGCTCCCTCGGCTGCCGAAGCTGCCGCAGCTCGCGCCCGCCTCGGCGTTACGCCCGACGATTTCGTCCTCGTCACCGCCGCCCGGCTCGCCCGCTGGAAGCGCATCGACCGCGCTATTGATGCAGTTGCCCTTCTTAAGCAGCGACGCCTACATCCTCGTCTCCTCGTCGTCGGCGATGGAGAGGAGCGCGCCAGCCTTGAAGCGCAGGCCGCTGCTCTGAATCTCGGCGACAGCGTTACTTTCGTCGGCGCCGTGCCCCAGCCTGAAGTCCAGTCCTATCTCTGGGCCGCGGACGTCTTTCTCTCGCTCAACGAGCTCTCCAACGTGGGAAACCCCCTACTCGAAGCCATGCTTTCCGGTCGCTGCGTCCTCACCTTGGACGAGGGCGACACCCGCGACCTGATTCGCAAAGGCGAGACCGGCATTCTCCTTCCTACAGGCGACCCCGCCGCGATTGCCGACGCTCTTGCGAAGCTCGCCGCCGACCCGGCCGACCGGGAGCGCCTCTCAGCAGCAGCTCTTCAGTTTGCCCAGGCCTCTTTCTGGAGCTGGGAGCAGCGCCTGGACGCCGAGGTTGAGGCGGTCGAGGCGCTTGTTCAGACCACTACGGTCGCCACCGATGTCTGAGACCCCTGTCCGTGAGGATGGCCTGCCCGGCGGCGGCTTCCTCTTCAACATCAACTTCGTCTTCGTCACAACCCTGGTCAGCAACACGGCCGGTTTTTTCGTCGCGATCCTCCTCGCCCGTGCCCTCGGCCCCGATGGGCGCGGCGTCACGGCCCTCTATCAGGCAGCCGTTAGCCTGGGCTACGCCTTCCTTAGCCTCGGCGTCGGCTCTGCCGCCTTCTACTTCGTCGCGCGGCGGGAGATCAGCGGCCGTCAGGCCATGGAAGCCGGCCTCAGCATCACTCTTGCTTCGGCCATCATTTCCGCGATCGCCGTCCTGATTGCCACTGTCTTCTTCGGCGACCAGCTGGCCGATAAACCCATGCCCTTCTGGCTCGCGATCATCACCGTCCCCGCCGTGATCCAGCTACGCCTGCTCGAGTCCCTCCTGCGCGCCGAGGGCCGCTTCGGCGCGATGAACGCCCTCGAGCTCAGCCTGCCCCTGACGATGCTGCTCGTCCTCGGCGGCGTCGAGCTGGCTGTTGGCCTCACGGTGCCGCGCGCGGTCTGGGCCTGGAGCCTGGCTTTCTTGCCGTCCTGGCTGTTCGGCTATCTCCTGGTCGGAACATCGTTCTGGCCGCGCGGCCTCGCGCCACTTTCGCTCCTCCTCAAGTCGCTCCGCTTCGGCGGTCAAGGTCAGCTTGCCAACCTGATCCAACTGCTCAACTACCGCCTGGATGCCTTTCTGATCCTGATCTTCGTCAACACCGCCGGAGTCGGCCTCTACAGCGTCGCGACTTCGCAGACCGAGGGCCTCTGGATCATCGCCAACTCGGTCGCCATCGTCCTCCTGACCAACATCACCTCCGGTGACGCCGATAACGCGGCCCGCGTCACGCCCGTCGTCTGCCGCAACACCCTGCTCGTCACTGCCGCTGGCGCCCTCGGCGCCGCTTTTCTCGCCCCAATCTTCATTTCGATCACCTTCGGTACGGACTATGAAGGCGCTGTCGCTCCCTATCTCTGGCTGCTGCCCGGCACAGTCGCGCTCTCCGGCGCCAAGATCCTCGCCGCTTATGTCTTCAGCCGCGGCCGGCCGATCATAAACGCCTGGATCGCCCTGGCGACCCTGATCATCACCATCCCGACCGATATCCTCCTGATCCACCTCTTCGGCGTCACCGGCGCAGCGATGGGCGCCAGCTTTGGCTACTGTCTCAGCCTCGTCCTCACTGCCATCGCCTATCAGCGGCTCTCAGGCAACTCAATCCTCGAAGCCCTGCTGCCGCGCCCCTCCGATGTGGTCCTCTATCTCGACGGCCTGCGTTCCTTGCTCAGCCGACTTCACCTCGTCCGCCGCCGCGCCGGCGACCAGCCCCTGGGCCATCCATGACCATGGACCGGCCCGGCCCACCCCTTCGCATCGCCTTCCTGGGCGACTTCGATGGCCCGCATACCCGGCGCTGGCTGCGCGTCTTCGTCGCCTGTGGCCACGATGTCCATGCCATCGCTTACTACCAGCCCGAGTCGGAGATTCCGGGCGTCACGCTGCACGTCCTCTCTCCAGCCCTGGCGCCATCCTCTGTCGCCGACAGCCCCGCGACAGACTCACGTCTCAGTTCCAGGCTGCCGCCATCGTTTCTGCGCTTCGGCCAGGCCCTGCGGTACAAGCGGGCCGGCCTCAAAGAGACTCTGGCCGCCATCCGGCCTGACATATTCCACGCCCACTATGCAGTTGAGCATGGCTTCTACGGCGCCTTTACCCACTTCCATCCCTACGTCGTCAGTTGCTGGGGATCGGACATCCTCATCGAGTCGCACAAGCCCCTTGGCCGCTTCATCGCGCGTCACGCCCTGCGCAGCGCCGATACCGTCACGGCCAACGACCCCGCCATGGCCAGCCGCATCGTCGAGATGGGAATTCCGGAGGAGAACGTCGCCCTCATCCGCCTCGGCGTCGATCCTGAATTTCTTGAACGCTCGCTTGCCGAAGCCCCGGCTGAGCCCATCATTATCAGCGACCGGGCGTTGGAGCCGCTCTACAACGTGGACGTCATCCTGCGGGCCTTCGCCGGACTCAGGGAACGCCTGCCCGCTGCGCGTCTGCTCGTCGCCCACGATGGCAGTCAGCGCCGGGCCCTCGAAGTATTGGCCCGCGAGCTCAACCTCGGTGATTCGGTCAGCTTCCTCGGGCGACTGACGCCTCAAGAGCTGCTGGACGCGCTCGTCACCGCTGCGGTCTACGTCTCCGTGCCCTCGTCCGACTCCCTTGCCCTCAGCACCATGGAGGCGATGGCTGCCGGAGCCTTCCCTGTCGTAAGCGATCTGCCCAGCCAGGACGGCTGGATCACCCACGGCCAGACGGGCCTGCGCGTCCCGGCTGGTGACGACGGTGCGCTGGCAGACGCCTTCCACACGGCACTGACCAACGCTGAACTACGCCAGAAAGCCCGCGTCGCCAACCGGCGGCGCGTTGAGATGGAGGGCAACCTCGAAACCAACATGCTGCTCATGGAGCGCTACTACTACGTCCTAGCCGGACGACCCCTCGGAGAGACGATTTGAGAGCCGTGGCCCTAGGCCGCCTCGTCGAAGAGGCGGTTGATCTTTGCCGCCATGATGAAGTCGTTGTCCGAGAGTCCGCCGATCGAGTGGGTCGAAAGGTCCAGATCCAGCCAGCGATAGCCGGTAACGTGGATGTCCGGATGGTGCTGCTCCACTTCGGCCAGTTCCGCCACCCTGTTCACGAAGGCAATCGCGCTCACGAAATCGGCGAAGCGCTGGCGCCGGTGCAGCCCCTTGCCCTCGTCCGCCAGATCCCAGCCGGGAACCAGTGGCAGCATCTTCTCGACGGCATCCGGCGTCAGGGTTGGTGTCCCCGCCGGCAGCTCCACCGGGTGTCGATTGAGCAGGTCGGTCTCATTCATGGTGTCCTCCTCAGTGCTCGCGGAAAATGCCCTCGGCCAGGGTCAGGCGGTACTCGTTGCAGTCCTCCACCTGGAATTCGCGCATGCCGTAGTCCCGGCTTACCAACTCCAGCGTGATCTTCGCCCCAACTCGTCGCATCTCCTCATATAACTCGTCGATGTCGTTAACGATGACGTAGGCATCCGGCCCGGACATCGCTCCACCCGCGGCGCCGCTGTTCCTGCCGCCGGCGGGATCGGCCTTATTGAGATGGATGACCGCGTTGTTGCGAAAGACGCTGGCGAAGTCCGCCGGCTCTCCGAATGTGAAGCCGACTTCAAAGCCCAGCACTCGCTCGTAGTACGCGCACGTCATCTGAATGTCATCCACGAGGAACACCGGCACAACGCCGAAGAAGTGACGCCGGATGGCGTACTCCAGAGGATGGCCGTGCTCGGCTTCTGCCAACTTCTGCATCTGCGCCAGCTCTTCCCGGCTGAGAAACTCCGTCGCCTGCCCCTAGAGGTCGATCTCAGCGGCGATTGCCAGCCGGTAGCTGTTGAGGTCTTCGATGTGGAACTCGCGCATGCCGTAGTCCTGCGACCGCGGCTCGCTCAGTGTCTTGGCGCCCCGCTCCTTCAGCTCGGTATAGATGTCGTCCACATCCGAGACCACGATCAGCGCATCGACCCCGTTGCCCGGCCCGGCGCTGCCAATGCCGTTGCGGCGTCCCGCCGGGTCGGAGCGGCTGAAATTGAGGATCGCATCGTTGCGGGAGACGCTGCCGTAGATCGGCGGGTCGCCGTAGACGAAGTCGATCTCGAAGCCAAGGATGTCGCGGTAGTACTCCACCGTGGCTTCAATATCGTCGACCAGGAAGACATTCACGGCCGCAAAGAAGAAGCGCGGCGGCCCGGAGCCATGCACATGGTCGAGATCGTCATCGTCGTGCAAGAAATGTCCTTCCTATTCCGCCGGAGTCGAGCCCGCCGCAGCGAGGCGGCGCTTCGCCTCTTCGTAGAGGTCAGACGGCAGTGGTCCTTTGAGCAGCGCGTTGATGTTGTCCTGCAGGTGTCCCGGGTTCACCGTCCCAACAATCGTCGTGTCCAGGTCGGGGTTGGTATAGGTGAAGCGCATGATGAACTCCATCCGCGTCATCTCAGCCAGCAAGTCATCCAGGCCAACCTTTTGCCACGTCTCCCAGGAGTTGCCCTGCTCCTTGCCCGGGCTGCCCTTTGCCGCGCCGCCACGGATCACGATGCCGGCGCCTGCCTTGGATGCTGCCGCGATGACGTTCTCATGCTCCCGATCCAACGCTGAATAGGGGATCTGAAAGACGTCGAAGACGCCCATTTCTACGTGATCCTTCAGATTGGGCAGCGTCGAGGACATGCCGACGTAGCGCACCTTGCCCTGGTGCTGCAGGTCAAGTAGCGCATCGAGGCCGCCGTGCTCCTCTAGCTGCTCCTTGGACGGGCTGCCGTGGAACTGAACCACGTCCAGGTAGTCTGTCTTCATCCGCGACAAACTCTGCTCCACGCCCGCCACGATGTTCTCCGGCGTGTAGACATGCGACACCCTTTCGCCGGCCGTTGCTTGCGCGCTCACCACGCAGCCGCACTTCGAAGCCAGGAAGTACTCGCTACGCCGACCGGAGATGTACCTGCCGATGCGCTCTTCGCTCAGGCCGTAGTCGATCGATGTGTCGATGTAGTTGATCCCTGAGTTCAGCACCGCATGGAGAATTCGCTCCGACTGCTCTTCGCTGACGTCGCGGCCGCGCGGCGCGCCACGCAGCTCCATCGCGCCATAGCCAAGTGTTGTCACTGGCAACCCCGTCCGGCCCAGAGTCCGCTGTGGTAGGTCTGGCATTGCCTCTCCTCCTGAACCGTGGCTACGGGATGTCGGCGTCGATCTCCAGACGGGCCTGGGCAATCTCGTCCCGCAGGGCGTCTTCCTCGCCCGACGCCAGGGCAACGTCGCCGGACGCCGCGATCTCTTCCCGCTTGTCCTTCAGGTTCTCAATCTGCTTTTCGATCACCTCTCTAGCCTCGCCGCTTGCCTCTGCCGCCTCGGCCTCCAGCTTCACAAGTTGCTCGTCGATTTCGTCTAGCTCAGATTCCAAATGCTCACCTCCTGTCCTGCCCATTATCGCACCGCGGACAAGCAGAGGCCCCGTCTTGAGACGGGGCCTCTCTAAAATACCGCTCCGCAAAGTTAGCCGCGGCTGGCGACGGGTTCCGGCGCCCGATGGGCCTCCGGCAGCTCTGGCGCTTCGATGCCCAGGTGTGGTAGCCAGCTCAGCACCGACGGCAAGTACCAGTTCCACTTGCCCAGTAACCGCATGGATGCGGGGACAAGGACGCAGCGGATCAGCGTCGCATCGATTAGCACAGCGACACCAAGGCCGAAGCCCATCTGCTGGAACATGACCAGGTCACCCAGGGCAAAGCCACCGAAGACGGCGACCATGATCAGGGCAGCGCCCGTGATCAGCCGGCCTGTTGACCGGAGCCCGAAGGCCACGGCCTCTGTGTTGTTGCCGGTCTGGTCATAGCGCTCGCGGATTCGGCTCAGCAGAAACACGTGGTAGTCCATCGAAAGGCCGAACAGGATTGAGAACAGGAACAGCGGTAGCCAGGCTTCGATGGCTTCCACTTGCTGGAATCCAAGCAGGCCGGTCGCGAAGCCTTCCTGGAAGACCAGGACGATGAGCCCATATGCGGCGCCAACCGACAGCAGGTTCATCAGGATAGCCTTGGTCGGCACTACGATTGAACGGAACACCATCATGAGGATGAGAAAGCTGAGCCCCAGCACGAATACGACCACCAGCGGCTGGTAGTCCTCGCTCAGGTTGAAGAAGTCCAGGTTCTCCGCGGAAATGCCGGCCACCAGGACATCGGCATCTACGCCGTCGAAGGCGGCAGGAATGTATTCACCGCGCAGGCGCTCGATGGCGTTTGTCGCTGCCGGAGCGCTGGGGTCGGCCGCCATCTGGATCGAGAGCAGGCCCAGATCACCGGCGTTGTTCGCCTCGAAGTGGGAGGCGCCGAACACCGCGTCGCCCTGGAGGGATGACTTCAGCTTCTCGACAGCAGACTGGACCTGCGCCGAGTTGACCGGCCCGTCAATGACGACCTCTGCCGGGTACACCTCACCGCCACCAAACTCGCGCTCAAGGATGTCGAACCCTTGCTTGGACTGGAAGCTGTCAGGTAGCGTGCTGACACCGGAGAAGCCGACCTGCATACCGAAGTACGGGATCGTTACCGCAACCAGGAGGCTGGTGGCCAGCACCACGCTGACCACGGGATGCGCCATCACGATCCGCGCCACGCGGTCCCAGAAACCGCCCGACGCCTCGTCGCGGCTGGCTTCCTGCACGTGCTGGATGAAGGGAATCCGCAGCGAATTCACGCGGTCTCCCAGCAGGCTCAACATTGCCGGCAGCAGGGTCAACGACGCCGCCACGGCCGCCAAGACGACCAGGATGGCGCCGCCGGAGAGGCTGCGGAAGATCGTCTGCGGCACGATCAACAGGCCCAGCAGCGCCACGACCACGGTAATGCCGCTGAAGAGCACCGCCCGCCCGGCCGTCGCCGCCGAAATCGAGATCGCCTCCTCCTTGTCGCGGCCGTGAGATCGCTCTTCACGGAAGCGTGAGACGATGAAGAGGCAGTAATCGATACCGACGGCCAGGCCCATCATCAAGATCATGTTCGTGACGAAGAACGCGAACTGAAACTGCTGCCCGATGACCGCCGTCAGCGCTATCGCTACGACGATTGCTATGGCCGCCACGGCGATTGGCAAAAGGGCCGCGGCCAACGCGCCAAAGACCACCACCAGGATGAGCAACGCGACCGGTAGGGTCAGGAACTCGGAACGCTGAAGGTCTTCCTCCAGAGCCTTGTTGAAGTCCTCACCCACGCTCGCGAACCCGGAGACGTAGACCTGGAACTCGCCCTCACCATTTGCTCTCTCGACAATGGCCAGGACCTCGCGGACGTTTTCCGCTGCCTCATCGACGTCGCCTGCCATTACGAGCGGGAGCAATGTGGTACGGCGGTCGTCAGAAACCAGGCTAGCGGCGCCCGAGGAGTAGAAGGAGGCAGAGCTCTCGACCACGTCCGTCCCAAGGGCATCGATCTCACCCTGAATACCCTCCACGTAGCTCTGGAAGCCTGGGGAGTCCACCGTGAGCGTAGAGGATTGGATGATTACCGCTTCATTGAGGCGGGTTGGGCCCCGCAGACGTTCTTCTAACAGCCTTGTGCCGCGCTCTGATTCCGGGTCGCTTGTGATGTCGGCCTCGTTCGTCACGGCAGTCGAAAGGAGATTGCCGATCAGCATGAACGAGGCGACAAGCCCGACAATCCAGAGGGCAATCACCCGCCAGGGATGACGCGCGCTCGCCGTTGCGATGCTTTGGGTGGAAATAGCCATTGCCGTACCTCCGTGCGATAAAAAACGAATGCTCCTTCTTTATAAAGAAGGAGCATTCGCCTGTCAACCCGTATTTCGGGCGATTTTCAGAAAAGTTGGCTAGTGCCTCAACGCCGCCGGCTGCGCTTCTTTCTGGACGGGCGCCAGCTTCCCCTGCCAGAAGTCACCGCCGAAGAGCGCCTGCATCACCTCTGTATAAGCCAAAACGTTGAAGTCGGGGTCCACGAGCCTCTGAGTGACGAAGCCCTGGTAGAGCGCCATCATTACGCGCGCAATTGATTCCGGGTCTAGCGCCGCATTGAACTCACCCTTTGCCTGTGATTCACGGATCAGCTTGATCAGATGATTCCGGACCTCGCCGTTCGTCCGCTGCAGGATCGATCGTACCGTCTCGTTTCGTGGCGCCTCGGTGATGGTTTCAAGGAGTAGGGCGCAAGTGCCCTGCCACATGTGTGGTTCCACTTCGATAAAGAAGAAGCGGATCAGCTCATTAAGGGCATCGATCGTGTTGCCCTTCTCCATGGCGGCCTGGATGGCGCCGGCGTTCTGCTGCTGGCGCAGGCCGCTTATGCCTTCGATGATCTCTTCCTTGCTGCGGAAGTAGCGGTAAACGGCGCCGGGGCTCAGGTCTGACTCTTCGCAGATGTCCTGCATCGTCGTCTGATGGAAGCCGCGCCGTGAGAAGCAGGCGGCGGCGGCGTCCAAGATTTGCTGACGCCGCTGTTCAAGGTATTCCGGCAGGACTTTCGGCACTCTCTTCACCCCCAGCAATATAAGAGAGGGAACATTCTTTTTCTTTCCCTATTCTGAAACATAGCATGGCCAATTTCGCTTTGGCAATTATGCATCTCTCTTAAGGCCTCCCTCTGCTAGACTCGGAGCAGGAGTCCACGTGCCTGAACCCGTCGTTCTTATTCTCGGCTGCGGCGCCGGCGGTGTCACTGCCGCCCGTGAAGCCCGCCGCCTTCTGCCGGCTAGCCACCGCGTCATCGTCATCGACCGCGACGCCGACGCTTCCTTCCCGCCTTCCTATCCCTGGGTCGTAACCGGCGAACGCCGGCCGGAATCTATCAGGCGCCACCGCGCTCAGCTCGCACGCCGCGGCATCGAGTTCGTGAACGCCGATGTGCGTCAGATCGACGTCGCCAACCGCTACGTCCGCGCCGAAAGCCGCGAGTTCCGCTACGATTACCTCATCCTTGCTCTCGGGGCCCAGCCCGCCATGGAGGCAATTCCAGGGCTTGCGGAGACGGCGCACGGTCTCCACACACTGGAAACGGCGGAGCGTCTGGCAGCAACCCTGCGCTACTTTTCCGGCGGGCGTGTCATGCTTGCCGTCACCGGCCTCCCCTTCAAGGGTCCTTCCGTCCCTTACGAGACCGCTATGCTTCTGGAGCATCATTTTCACTCCCGTCGCATGCGTCAGAAGGTCGAGATCGCCGTTTACACGCCGGAGGCGCTGCCGCTCGAGTTCCTGGGCAGTGAGAACGGCGAGGCCATCACCGGCCTGCTCGCCCACAAGGGAATCGAGTTCCACGCCGAAACTACGCTCGTCTCTGTCGATCCAGTCCGGCGCGAAGCTTCTTTCGCCGGCGGCGCATTGTCGCCCTTTCAACTCTTGATCGCTGTCCCGCAGCTCCGCAGTCCGGCCATCCTCCGTGAGGCCGGCCTCGTGGATGAGACGGGCTGGGTTTCTGTCAGCCCCCGCAGCATGGAAACTGCCATCGAAGACGTTTTCGCCGTGGGCGATCTGACTTACCTGCGACTGCCCAACGGCCTGCCCTTACCCAAGGCCGGCATCTTTGCCGAACGTCAGGCCCAGACCGCAGCGCGTCACATCGCCTTCCGAATTAAAGGTGGCGCTCCGCCGCCACCCTTCGAAACCGATGGCCGCATGCTGATCGAGGTCGGCGCCGGGGCCGCGGCCGTCGTCGAAGGCGACTTCTCCAGCCCTCAGCCCCTTGCACTCAAGCAGCCCAGCATCGTCTGGCACATGGCCAAACTCGCTCTCGAACGCTACTGGCTCTGGCGCACCTACTAACTCAGAGCGCCGGGGCCAATGATCCTAAATCACCGGCCACTCGGCGGGGCGACATCAGCTTGGTCAACCCGCCGGCCAGGCCGGCATCGCCCGTATCCGGTGGCTGGATCACAACCTGACTGGGGGGCGCTCCGGCCGCCGGGCCGGTCTGGGTCGTTGGCGGCGATTGCGGCGGGTCGATGCCCAGGGTCAGGTAATCATGGTAGCCGGGCCTCCAGACGGCCGCCGCGACGGACGGCTCCCCTTTCACGCTGAAGTTGACCTTAGCGCCCTCATAGCCGCATCCCGGCTTCAGCTCCCGCGACGGCACGACCAACAGCACGCCGGGCATTCCTGGCCTATCGGCGCGACCGCAGAGCGTGCCATCGACAAACGCCTCAACGTACATGCCCTGGTCCTCGAAGGACTCTTCAAACGGCTGTACCTGAGGCACCCACCAGGCAAAGGCAGGACCGATAGTCAGGTCCAGCTCGGTGCGGTTGCTGGGCGAGGGTGGCCCGGGCGACGGCGCCGACGACGACGACGGTGGCAGGATCGCACGCCCCGGCACCGAGGGGTCCGGCAGCGCGATAGCTATCGCCTGCCAGATCGCGGTCTCATTTGCCGGCTCGCCGTTGATCGTGAAGCGGATCGTGTTGCCAGGCACGCCGCACCCCGGCAGGATGGCCGCTGATGCCACGCTGACCTGATATGACATCTCGGAATGAGGCGGACGCAGTCCTGACGGACCGGTGCAATCCACCCCGTTGACGGTGGCAGCCACCTTAGCGTTAGTCAGTGGCTCGCCATCCTTCCAGGGCATGCCGGCAAACAGTGGAATGCTGAGGGTCTGATGCAACCCAAAGTCAATATCGTCAGACGAGCCAGGGCGTACTGCTACTTCGTAAGGCAGGCGTGAACTCCGCATGGGCGAAGTCAGAAAGTGATCGTATATTCCATCGATCCGCACAACATAGGTACCAGTCTCTTCGAAGAGGAAGGAATAGCGCCCTGTGGAATCGGTGAGCACTTCCGCCGAAGCGTCCAACGAGCTGATCAGGGTTATCCGAAGGTTGGCAGCTCCTGGTTCGTCCGGCTGCCGAACTCCGTCAGCGTTCAGGTCATGCCAGGCGACTCCGCTGATCGAAGCCGGGGTAGCAAATGCGGATTGGGTCAGCGCGGCGCCGAGTAGCGCGCCGGTCAAAATGGCCAAGGCGATAGTCAGACGTGGTTTCAGGTGGAGTTCCCGTGTCACCGCCCGAATCTTCCCAGTCTTGCCGTTTGGACGCAACTCTTCGCAGTTGAAACTATTGGCGATAGTAGCTGTCCCGAATAAGCTATTGCGCCGGACGCAGTCAGAGCGCGGCTTTCGTCGCGCCCTATGACCCTTAGATACGGGATTGGTCTACTCAGACCGCCTGGATGCTTCTACCTTATCTCGCAACACGGCCTGCGCCGCCGCCACCCGCGCGATCGGCACCCTGTAGGGTGAGCAGCTGACGTAGTTCAGCCCCTCGCGGTGGCAGAACTCCACCGAGCTGGGCTCGCCGCCGTGCTCGCCGCAAATGCCGATCTTCAAGTTCGGCTGCACACTGCGCCCCTTGGCGACACCGATGCGCATCAGCTCGCCAACACCCTCCTGGTCCAACTTGACGAACGGGTCGACATCTATCACGCCCTTGTCGATGTATGACGGCAGGAAGTGGGACGAGTCGTCGCGCGAGATGCCATAGGTGGTCTGCGTCAGGTCATTGGTGCCGAAGGAGAAAAAGTCCGCGTGCCTGGCAATGTCATCGGCGATGATGCAGGCGCGCGGCAACTCGATCATCGTGCCGACCGAGTATTCCACCCGCGAGCCACGCTCCGCTATGACCGCTTCGGCGGCATCGACCGTCAAGTCACGCATCCGCTTCAGCTCTTCCTCCACCCCAACGATGGGGATCATAATCTCCGGGAACACCTTCACACCTTCGTGCGCCAGGTTGCACGCCGCTTCCATAATCGCCCGCACTTGAGTCTCGTAGATCTCTGGGTAGGTAACGCCCAGACGGCAGCCCCTGTGTCCTAGCATCGGGTTGAATTCCTCGCGTGCCTGCCGGTGCTGGATCACGTCGGTGGCGGAGATACCCAGATCGCGTGCGACCTCTTCGATCTCCTCTTCCGTGTGCGGCAGGAACTCGTGCAGCGGGGGGTCCAGCAGCCGGATCGTCACCGGCAGGCCGTCCATTGCCCGGAATATCCCCTCGAAGTCGGAGCGTTGCATCGGCAGGATCTTCGCCAGAGCCTCTCGTCGGCCCGTCTCATCCTCGGCCAGGATCATCTCCCGCACGGTCAGGATGCGGTCCGGGTCGAAGAACATGTGCTCCGTCCGACAGAGACCGATGCCCTCGGCCCCGAACTTGCGCCCGACCGCTGCATCATTCGGCGTGTCGGCGTTGGTGCGCACCTTGAGACGCCGCACAGCATCGACCCAGCTCATTAGCGTGTCGAAGTCCTCATCCAGTTGACCCGGCGCCACCGGCACGGAGCCAAGCATGACCTCACCGGTGCTGCCGTCAATGCTGATCGTGTCGCCTTCGCGCACGATGACCTCGCGCCCATCGACCTGCACCGTGAGCAGGCCCGCCGCGTAGTCGACCTGCAGGGCGCCGCAGCCGGCCACGCAGCAGCGGCCCATGCCGCGGGCAACAACCGCGGCGTGCGATGTCATGCCACCGCGCGCCGTCAGGATTCCGGCCGCGGCCTTCATGCCATGGATGTCCTCCGGTGATGTCTCGATGCGCACCAGCACGCATTGCTCGCCGGTGTCTGCCCGGCGCACGGCATCCTCAGCCGAGAACACGACCTTGCCCACGGCAGCCCCCGGCGACGCCGGCAAACCTACGGCGATGACGTCCTTCGCGGCGCTCTTGTCGAAGGTGGGGTGCAGCAGCTCATCCAGCTTGTCCGGTTCGATGCGCATAATCGCTTCTTCGGTGCTGATCGCGCCCTCGCGCAGCAAGTCCACGGCAACCTTGACCATCGCCTTGGCAGTGCGCTTGCCGGCGCGAGTCTGGAGCAACCAGAGTTTGCCTTTCTGGATGGTGAACTCAATGTCCTGCATGTCGCGGTAGTGATTCTCGAGCGATTGGTATACCCGCGTCAGGTCTGCGAACGCCCCCGGCATCGCCTCTTCCAGCGATATATGGCCCGCGTCGTTCTTTGCTTCCTTCGTCACCGGCTGCGGCGTCCGGATACCTGCCACCACATCCTCACCCTGGGCGTTAACGAGATATTCACCATAGAAGCGTTTTGCGCCCGTCGAAGGGTCGCGCGTGAAGCCGACGCCGGTGGCGCAGTCGTCACCCAGGTTGCCGAAGACCATAGCCTGCACCGTGACCGCGGTGCCCCAATCGTTAGGGATTTCGTACATACGACGGTAGGTCACGGCACGCGGGTTCTCCCAGGAGCCAAACACAGCGCCGACCGCGCCCCAAAGCTGCTGCCAGGGATCCTCCGGGAAGCGCACTTCTTTCCGCTTCCAAATCTCTGCCTTGAACTCAGCTACCAGCTCCTTGAGCGCCGATGGCGGCAACTCTGTATCGAGCTCTACGCCCAGCGACTTCTTTTTTGCCTCCAGGATCGCCTCGAAGGGATCTGCTTCCTTACCCTCACCCTTAAGGCCCAAGACCACGTCGCCGTACATGGAGACGAAGCGCCGATAGGAGTCATAGGCGAAGCGCTCATCGCCGGACTCTCGCGCCAAGCCGGCCGCCACCTCATCGTTGAGGCCGAGGTTGAGCACCGTATCCATCATGCCCGGCATCGAAACACGCGCCCCGGAGCGCACCGAGACGAGCAGCGGCCTCTCAGGGTCGCCGAAGCGCCGGTCAACCTGTTTCTCTACAAAGCGCACACCCTCGCGTACCTGCTCCTCCAGACCAGACGGGTACTGCCTGCCGTGCTGGTAGAAGGCAGTGCAGACTTCGGTCGTGATCGTGAAGCCGGGAGGCACCGGCACGCCCAGGTTGGTCATCTCTGCCAGCCCCGCGCCCTTGCCGCCGAGCAGGTTTCGCATTTCGGCCGAACCATCGGCATGGCCGCCGCCGAAGAGGTAGACGTACTTGGGTGCCGTCGTCTGTGCAGCGCTCGGGGTCTCCGGAGTCGTGGTCATCTCGAAGCCTCGTTTGGGTAATCAAAGGACAGCTAACGGCTCAAAGAGCCGCCAGGTACCGATTATACCAATCGCCTTTTCCTGGCGTCGATTACGAATCCGTTGCCGGCGCCCGGCTGATCCGGCAGGTCTCTTATGGTAGAATCGTCGGGCGACCGCGGGAGTAGCTCAGTGGTAGAGCACCTCCTTGCCAAGGAGGGGGTCGCGAGTTCGAATCTCGTCTCCCGCTCCAGAGACCAATTAGGCGCACGGCTCCAATCTGAATCCTGGGCAAATCTCAGGCAGAAAGAGGATTGGCCGTGCGCCTTTCAATTAGCAGCCAGCATTCGCGACCCCCTTCTGATCTTTTCTTGACCCGCCAGGAAGACGTGCTCCTCCTGCGAGAATGGCTCCTAGTCTTGCGCGGAGATGGCAGATCTCCGAGGACGATCGGTAATTACCGAGACTGCGTCGCCCAGCTCATCGGCTTCCTTGCCGCGGGCGGATTCCCGATGCTGTCCACGTCTCGGCTGAGCACCTCCGGGAATGGCTGAACGAATTGCGCTCTCGAGGCAACAAGCCGTCGACTGTTAACACGCGCTATCGCGCAGCCAACTCCTTCTTCAAATGGCTAACCTCAGAGGGTGAACGCCAGGACAACCCCCTGGACCGGATTGAGGCGCCGCAGGTTCCGGAAACGATTCAGCCCTACTACACGCCAGATGAGGTCCAACGCGTGCTGAAGGCGCTCAATGGCCGTCGACTCAAGGGCGCCGACGCCGTCCGTACGAGGACGATCCTGCTGGTCCTTTCGATAGCGGGTTGCGGGCATCCGAACTCTGCGGTCTCCGGACCGAGGATGTGAACTGGGATAGCCAGACGATTGCCGTCCTGGAGACCAAGGGCGGCAATCAGCGCATTGTCTCGGTAGGAACCACTGCAACGCGGGCTTTGATGTCCTACCTGCGCATCCGCGGCCACTCGTCCCCTTGGCTCTTCTCATCTCTCGACGGACGGCGCCTGACTACGAATGCGTTGAAGCTGAGTCTAAAGCGTTCCTTCGAAACCGCCGGCGTCGCCTTCAAAGGTATTCATGCCTTCCGGCGCGCTTCTGGCATCGAATACCTGCGCCAAGGCGGTCAGGCCGAAGACCTGCGCGTCCTGATGGGCTGGCGTTCTCCGGAGATGATCAGGCGTTACGTTACGTGAAGGCCGCGGAGACGGAGAGGGCAACAACGGCCCACAAAAGGTTCAGCCCTAGTGATGCTCTGGGTTTCTGAGCCCGCCGCATTGTCCCCATACCACGTCTCGGAATCACGATCTCCTGATCTTGATACCCCCGTGCCTCATAGACAGATCCTGAACTCGGAATTACATTAAGCGCGCCCCTGCCCTCACCTAGCCTGGACCTCCACTTGATAAGAACTCGCGCAATCGCCCTCGCCTTAGCCCTGAGCATCGTGCTGCTGACTGCGGCGCAGCTTTTGTCCGCGTCGCGCGCGGACGCTGCAACCGGTCAGCTCTTCGCTACACAGAGTTGTTCGACCTCCTCGCAGGGACATGTCAGCGTCACCTTCTCCTGGAATGGCAACGACCCGCTTCCCTGCAGCAATGGGTCGATCTCAGTCTATTCAACAATGGCTGGCAGCCGGCAACCTTCTTAGGCCACGGC
>WHTK01000034.1 GCA_009377745.1 Dehalococcoidia bacterium | reverse complement strand
CCGGCGTCAGCCTCATCTCGGAGCAGCGGCTGACGCCGGCCTCCAACCGGAAACGCGCTTGGCGCATGTCCGGCGGGCTCTGGAGCCGGCTCGATGGGTACAGCGTCAGTCCGGCGGTCTCATCCGCCGTAAGCGCTGTGGTCTCTGTTATGACGATGCCTTCGCCGCCGAGGACGACGATCTGCCGCCAGCCGATGCGGCCGTCGTAGTTGCCATCGCTCAGGTTGGCCGCGGCGCCGGACTGCCAGCCTTCCGGCAGGGCGCCAGTCAGATCGAGGGTGAGGCGCAGCGTGTCGAGGCCGCCCTGGCCTTCCGGGAAGCTGAGACCGCGCGCCGAGGATGTCAGGGTCACGCGCTCGCTGCCGATGTGCAGGTCGAGGTTGCGCACCAGCTCGGGAGCTATGCGGTCGAGGTAGGAGGCGGCCTCCGCGTCGCTGACCGCGCCGTCGCCGTCGCGGTCGATGGCGCGCAGCTCCTGGAAGGCGGGGATCTCGGCCATGTCGACGATGTAGCGCAGGCGCACCTCGCCGCCGGCCAGCAATTCGAGACGGGCAAGGGCATTGATCGTGAAGTTGCCGAGGGGGTGGGCTGCTGCCGGCTTGGGGCTGCTGAAGATGCCTGTCAGGACGGTGGCGATAACCAGCGCCGCGAGAAGGGAGAAAATCGCTCTCAGCTTCATTGTCCGGACCTCAGTTCGGCGAGCAAGCGCGCGGCCTCACCGGCGTGGAGGACGGAGAAGCGAGGGTTGAGATCGGTAAGGCGCTCCAGGTGACGCCGCGCTGCCGACTTGTCGCCGAGGGCGTTGGCGATCAGGGCCGCGTGGTAGTGCAGCGAGGCGTCCGGCGTCCCAAAGCGCAGCGCCTCGCTAATCCGGGCATTGGCTTCGGCGTATTGGCCGGGAGGACCCAAGCCAGGGCGTCGGCGCTGTAGATGCCCGGCGCAGCCTCGTAGGCGGTAGCCGCGATGGTCAGAGCGCGCTCCAGATTGCGGTTGTGATCAGCGTAGAAGAGGGCGAGCTGTAGATCGGTGTTGATGCCGGCGTCGCGGTAGAGCGCGTCGATGGCATCGACGAGGGCGTACTGGGCCGCGGCGTCTTCGGCGCGGCCGGCGCGAAGGTAGAGGTCAGCCAGCAACGTTACGTTCTGGGGCCGCGGCAGGCGCGCGACTGCGCGTTGCGCCAGGTCTAGCGCCTCATCCGGCCGGTCCTGGGCCGAACGGACCGAGGCCAGGCCGGCCAGGGCAGGGACGTGGCCGGGGTAGACACGGAGAGCGGCGGCGTACTCCTTCTCGGCCTTGCTGGTCTCGCCGAGAGCGAAGTAGACACCGCCGAGCTGGGTGTGGGCCCAGGCGAGGTTCTCGGCCGGCAGGCCCTCGGCGGCCGCGATTGACTGACGCCAGAAATCGACGGTATTGACCTCGTTGCCCGTGAGATAGGCGAGGCCGGCCAGCCGCGACAGGGCCGGCAGGGATGGCTCAAGCAGGACCATTTTCTGGTAGTCGCCCTCGGCCTCCTTGTATCTACCCACCCCCAGTAGCGCGTCGCCGCGGACGCCGTAGCCGGCGGGGTCATCCGGCTTGAGGGACACGGCCTGCTGGCCCAGGGTCAGGGCGGCGGCGAAATCGTGCTGGGCGAAGCGGACCGCTGCCAGCGAGACGAGGCCGCTGAAGTTGTTAGCGGGCAGTATCTCGAGCGAGCGGGTGGCGGCGATCTCGGCGCGTTCGTAGTCGCTGACGTCGCCGGTCTCGCGCGCCCGTTGCAGGTACTCACGGGCGAGGGTGTTGAGGCTGACGAAATCGATTACGTCCGCCTCGGCCCGGGCTTCGAAGAAGGCGATGCGCTGGTTGCGGGCCGCGGCCTCTTCGATGGCCGTGACCGCAGGCGGGGCGTCCTGGCCCCGGGAGCCGAGGCCGACGAGAGCGGCCGCCAGGGAGAGCGCGGCGGCGAGGGCAGCCGCCAGCCCGAAAGCGATGGGGCTGGGCGGTAGCTTTGTCGTTTTGGCGCTGATTCCCTGGACGGCCATTCTCATCGTTACCTTTCCGTTAGCGGCCGCGGGCTCGGAGTGCGGCGAAGACGCCGGCGCCACCGAGACTTACAGCCAGGAAGAAGAAGCCGGCCGAGAGGGCCCACATGCTCTCGCGGTCAGCAAAGAGGCCGGCATCGCCGGTGCTTGGCGGGCGGACCGTGCCGCCACTACCGCCGGTCGAGGGCGCAGGGGAGGCAGTAACAGCGCCTCCGTGGGGTTCTGCCAGATAGGGGAAGCTGCCCAGGAATGCCCTGTCGTTGGCGTTGACGCCATCGGCGATGCCGTTAGCGCCGCCACGGTTGAGCACCACGCCCAAGGCAGCGTCGATGACGTCATCCTGGAGGCGGCGTCCGTTGGGGAACTGGACGGGGTTGGCGAAGTTGATGGTCACCACGTCCGGTAGCAGGGCGTTGCCGACCTGCTCCGAGGTGAGGTCACCGAGAGGGCCGCCGGTCTGCGGGGAGCCGAAGAGGGCGTCCACGGCGCCGCGCAGAGTCTCGATCGTGTTGATACCGGTCGGCCGGGAGGCCGCGATGTCGTCGATCGGGTTCTGTTGGTTGAAGGCGTCCTTCTGGCCGCTGGGGATCAAGACGGTGTTGAGGGTCGGGATGCCCATGCGGTCGATGCGCTGGCCGTTGCGTTCGGTTGAGGCCCAGGCGCGGATTGTGCCGCTGTTGGCGGAAGAGCCGCCGGTCGCGGCGGTGATCGGAACTTCGATGACGATGGCCAGGACATTGGTGCCAGCGAAGGTGTCGGCCGGCGTGCCGGCGCCCTGGAACCGCAGGCCTTGAGCTGGCAGCTTGGTGGGGCTGGCCACAAAGGCCTGAAAGCCGGTCAGGTCGAAGAAGAAGGGGTCGTCTCGTAGACCGGCGAAGAGCTTGATACCGCCAACGTTGGTCACGATGGGCGATGCGCCCGGAGGCGTGATCGGCGCGGTGATCTGCTGTCCGAGGCCGTTGACGATGAGGGTATCCGCAGCGCTGTTGACGCTGAACTCGGCCATGGCCTCGCCGGCGTAGTCACCGGTGCGGTCGATGTGGACCTGATAGGTGACAGCGGGATCAAACTTGCCGCGGGAGGCATTGTCGCTGGGGGCGATCAGCGGATTGACGCTGATGGCGACGACGACGTTGCTGCTGTTCTCCGCGCTGCGGAAGGCGTAGACATCGTTAATGTCCGCCAGCGGGTTGGCGACGTTGAGCGGCGAGTCGCGGTGGTCGGCGCCGCTGACCGTTGCCATGGAGGCGAAGGCCCCGGAGGCTACCAGCGCCAGGGTTGCTATAGCGATTAGGGATTTACGCAATCTCTTTCTCCTTCTGCGTGTGCTGTTGGAAACGCCAGATCTGTCCGGCGAGGTGCGGTCGCTTCGAATAAGTCCCCCTTCCAGCGGGCACGGAGCGGACGAGATGGGCATCTCCTAAGTGGCGCGGGTTGTTACAATCGGTTAATTAAGATGCTGGGAGTCCGCTCCGGTCTCGATTCTTCTGGGCGCCGCGCCAGCCGGGCGCCTGCATCTTTCTCTCTTTCGCTGTCGCGGAGCCCGTGGATCACTCGCCGCGCCGATTTTCTCTTTTATTGATCCAATGACGCCTGCCGGACGAACAATGGAAGAGGAGCAAGAGCAGTATTTGGTCGATGGCCTGCGCCGGAACGACAGAGCCAGCCTTGAGGGGGTGTATGACGCCTACCGCGGCGCTGCCCACGGGCTGGCTTTGCGGGTGCTTGGCGCCGCATCCGAGGCAGAGGACGTGGTGCAGGAATCCTTCCTGGCGTTGTGGCGGCAGGCGGGCCGGCTTGACCCGGCGCGCGGCATCCGCAGCTACTTGTTCACGATCGTGCATCACAAGGCGGTCGATAGGCTGCGGCAGCGCGGGCGTAAGGGCGAGACATCACTCGACCCAGAAATGCCGATAGCGTCCGGTGGCGAGGGCCCGGAGGAGGCCGCGACCAGAGCCGATGACCAGGAAAGCGTACGCGCGGCGCTGCAGACGCTGCCGGAAGACCAGCGCCAGACGGTGCTGTTAACCTATTTTGGCGGCCTGACGATTAATGAAGTGGCGACGCGGATGCAAGTGCCGGCGGGGACGGTGAAAAGCCGCCTGCGCCTGGCCCTGGGCCGGATGCGCCGCAGCCTTAACGAGAGCGAAACATGAACGATCTCACATGCCAGGAGATCGACGAGTCACTGGCGGCTTACGCGGTGGACGCGCTGGACCGCGACGAGAGCGTCGCGGTTGAGCATCATCTCGCCGAGTGCCGGCAGCACGACGCGGAGCTGGGCGATTTCCGCAGCGTTACGGACCGCCTGCCGGCCATGCTGGATTCGGTAGAGACATCTGGCCGGCTGCGGAATAGCCTTCTCGATGCATTCGATAGCGCGGTGGGCGCGCCGGCCCCGGCTGAGCCGATGGGCGCTACACCCCAGCCGCCGCAGCCGCCGCGTCAGCCGAAGCGTGGCACATTCGCTATGCCTTCATTCGGCTACGCGCTGGCGGCAGCGCTGTTGGTGGTCGCGGTGGGGTTGGGCGCCTGGGGGATCTCGCGTGGCGATGACGCTCCGCCTGGGGGCGTTGTAGTGCGCACAATCGAAGGGTCCGACCACCGTGTCGACTTCGTTTACGTGCCGGAGCGCCAGTTGGCCCTGCTAAGCCTTGAGCTACCACAGCTGAGTGCCGACCGAGCCTATCAGGTCTGGCAGATCACCGATGGCGGCCCGGTAAGCATGGGGGTGATGGCCGCGAACACCGTAACGGCGATGGAAATCGACCTCTCGGATGCCTCCGCCATAGCGATCAGCATCGAGCCTGCCGGCGGCAGCACGTCGCCGACGACAACGCCGATCCTGGTCTCAGAGATCTAGCCTGGGATAGCCGGGCAGCGGGATCACTCATTCTTCAGCAAGATGAAAGGCCGCGGGTTCAAACCCGCGGCCCTTCGAGTATGGCGCTGGTGTGATCAGGCCTTGCGCTTCGATTCGTCGTTCCAGGCATAGACGAAGGACTTGGCCGAGGCGTTGCCCTGGATGAACACGTGGTGGTTATTCAGCCAAGGCCAGTGAAGGGTGAAACCGGGCGCTGTGCCGGCCCACGGGATGACCGGCCAGTCCATGGACAGCTGCTTTTGGATGTCATGGACAATGCCTGTCCTCTTAGCCGGGTCAAGCTCGGTCTTCTGTTTGAGGACAAGGTCAGTGATGCCGGGGGTTGGGCCGCGGCTGTCCTGCGAGTTCCGGCCCTTGGGCGTCCACATCTGGGTGAGGATAACGTCGGCGCTGAGGCCGGCGGTGCGGTGCCAGAGCATACCGGTGTGCTCCAGGCCACCGGACTGGCGAGCAGAGCGCCAGGAGGTGTTGTAGAGCAATTGCTCTGAGGTGATATTGAAGATGCCACCTTCGCTCATCATGCCGATGAGGACCTGGAAGCGTGGCTGGTCCTCCGGCACCTGGTCAATGTAGTGGGCGAAGGGAGCCTCGTAGGGCATGGTGACGCCGGCGGCCTGGACAAGCTTGCGCGCCTCCTCCGGGTTGTGCTGGTAAAACTTGGCGCCTTCACCGAGGGCCGTGCCCTTCGGGTCTAGCCATTCCGGCAGCCCGGGGCCCAGGAAGCTGGTCCAGAAGATCTCGACCGGCAGACCGACGTCGCGGAACTGCTTGACGTTCTGGAAGGTCTCCACGAGCAGGTCACGGTCGAGCATCATGGATGCCGCGCGCCGCAGGCGCACGTCCTTGAAGAGGGAGTCCTCTCTCTTGGAGAAGTTCATGAAGCCGCCGAGGCTCGTGTCCAACTGCAGCTCGCGCAGCATCACCATCTCAGGGTGAGACTGCTTGGTGGAAATTACATCTTCCTGGCGCACCGCGTAGTCGTAGATGTTCTGGGCCTTGAACTGCGCCAGGCCGCTGGCGTACTCGGGGATAAGGGTGCGCTCCAGGCGCTCGTAGTAGGGGCGTGGGCTGTCGTACCAGTCAGGGTTGCGGATGTAATTGGCGTTTGAACTGGGCCGGAACTGCTCCAGGATGTAGGGGCCGGAGCCGCGCATATCAGTCCGGAAGTTGAAGCTGTCATCCGCGGGCATGACGTAGAACGTCTGCTGGTTGGAAAGCTGGTCAACGACGTTGGGGTAAGGGAATGCCATCTTGAAGACCACGGTGCGCGCGTCCGGGGTCTCAATCGAGGAGATAGCCGCGTCTGGGTTGCGGGAGTTGACCAGCTCAGCCGCGGAGTTGCCAACGGTGGCGAACTTGTCCCAGCTCCACTTCACGTCAGCCGATGTGATGGCGCGGCCGCTGGTCGGCGGGCGTGAGTCCCACTTCATATTCTGGCGTAGCTTGAACGTGATCTGGGTGCCGTCCGCGTTGAACTCCCAGGACTCTGCCACGTCGCCGAGGATGTCGCCGGCGCCGGGAGTCTTGGTGGTGCTGATGCCGGCTTTGAGGAGCTGGCTGTAGACGGGGACCAGCTGCGGGAAGGTGGGGCTGGCGTTGTTGAGGATGGGGTCCATGTTGATGACGTCTTCATCGTAAGAGCTGACCCAGGTGCCGCCGACCTTTGCCTGCTTGGTCGTATCCGAGACCTTGTTGAGCAGGCCGGATGCATCGCCCGCTACGCCATCATCATCGCCACCGCCGCAGCCAATGAGGCTGAGCGCCATACCGCCGGCGGCAACGCCTCCAGCGCCTTTGAGCAGCCGCCGGCGCGTTAACTGCCGCTCTCGCAGGATCGAGGACCAGTAGCCGCTATCCATTTCTACCTCCAGACTTCTCCCCGGCCGGGGGGCCTCCGATAATTGGCTGCATGTTACACGATATATCGACCAGGAGCTATGTAAGCATTCTCTTTATCTATATTACGCATCGAGGGTGCGGATGGATTTGGCGGGTGGAAGGGCTAGACAATAAAAACGAGCCGCGGGGCAATTCCGCGGCTCGTTGGGCTTGGCTGAGCGGGAGGCTACGCCTTGGACTCGTCGTACCAGGCGTAGACGAACTGCTTAGCCGAGTCATTGCTGACGCTGAAGACGTTGTGGTTGGCCAGCTGCGGCCAGTGGAGGGTGAAGCCGGGCGCGGTGCCGGCCCGAGTCATGTCCGGAAACTCCATGGCGGCGGTTTTCTGGATCTCGTGGATTAGGGCTTCGCGGCGCTTGGGGTCGAGCTCCGTCTTCTGCTTGAGGACGAGGTCCGTGATGCCGGGGATGGGGTTAGCGGAGACGGAGTTGCGGCCCTTGGGCGTGTAGCGCTGAGTGAGGATTACATCGGCGCTGAGTGCGGCGGCGCGGTGCCAGAGGACGCCCTTGAAACCCATACCGGCGCTGGCGCGGGCGGCGCGCCAGTTGGTGTCGTATGCCATGCCATCGATCGTCATGTTAAAGACGCCGCCGTCCGACATCATTGCGTTGATGACCTCGTTGTAGCGGATTTCATCCTGGGCGTTGTCGATAAAGAAGTGGTGCGGCGCCGTGTAGGGCGTTGTCAGGCCGGCGGCTTCGACCAGCTTCTTGGCCTCGGCCGGGTTGTACTGGAAGTATTTGGCGCCTTCGCCGAGGTCAGTGCCCTGCGGGTCGAGCCATTCGGGCAGGCCGGCGGCGAGGTGGCTGTGCCAGAAGAGACGGACCGGCAGGCCGGCGTCCTGGAAGATCTTGACGTTGTAGAACGTCTCAGTAAGCAGGTCGCGGTCCAGCATCATCGAGAGGGCGCGGCGGACGCGGACATCCTTGAAGAAAGAGTCTTCAGCCTTCGAGAAGTTGAGGAAGGCGGCGTTGAACTCGATATCCTTCTCAGGCAGAAGCATCATGCCGGGGTTCTCGCCCTTGGTGGCGAGCACGTCCTCTGCACGGATGGCGAGATCCCAGATGTTCTGGGCCTTGAACTGCGAGAGCGCCGTCGCGTAGTCCGAGATCAGGGTGCGTTCGAGGCGCTCAAAGTAGGGGCGAGGAGCGTCGTACCAGTCAGGGTTGCGGACGAAGGTTACGCCGGCGCTGGGACGGAAGCTCTCCAGGCGGTAGGGGCCGGTGCCGCGCATGTCCGATTTCCAGTTGAAGTTGTCGTCCATCGGCATGATGTAGAAGGTCTGCTCGTTGGAGAGGCCATCGATGACGTTGGGGTAGGGGAAGCCCATCTTGAAGACGACGGTGCTGGCGTCTGGGGTCTCGACCGAGTCGATCGGGGCGTCCGGGTTGGCGGCGCGGACGAGCTCACCGCGGGAAGCGCCGACAGAAGCGTACTTGTCCCAGGCCGCCTTGACGTCGGCGGAGGTGACGACGCGGCCGTTGGTGGGTGGACGCGGGTCCCACTTGAGGTTGGGTCTGATCTTGAGGGTGATCTGGGTGCCGTCCGCGTTGAACTCCCAGGACTGAGCCAGGTCGCCGGTAAGATCGGAGGCGCCGGGGCGTCCCGTGGAGCTGATGCCGGACTTGAGGAGCTGGCTGTAGACGGGGATCAGGTTCGGGAAGGTCGGCGAGTTTTGGTTGAGGATGGGGTCCATGTTGACGATTGCTTCGGCGTAGGAGCTGGGCCAGGTGCCACCAACCTTCGCCTGCTTCGTCGTGTCGACAGCGTCGCTGAGCAGGCCGGAGGCATCACCTTCGACGCCGCCGTCATCGCCACCACCGCAGCCGATGAGGCTGAGGGCGGCGCCGCCGGCTGCTACACCCGCCGCGCCCTTGAGTAGCCGTCGCCGCGTGAGCTGTCGCTTGTGAAGGACCGAAGACCAGTAGCCATTTTCCATCGCTAAACTTCCACCTTTCACCCCCTTGCGATCGGGGCCTGTCAATTGCGCGATCTTACACGCAACAAGGAGAATATGCTATTTGCAAATTCTTCTTGTCTATAGATACGTCTGAGACGAGGACATGGATGGGAAAATGGGGTGATGGCGTGGAGATAAAGAGGGAGGAGAAAGAGAAGGAGGGCCGCGCCTGAGCGGCCCTCCTTCTCGCCGTTGTGCGGCTGGTTAGCTGTTGCGCTTGGACTCGTCGTACCAGGCGTAGACGAAGGGCTTGGCGGAGTCGTTGCCGACGCTGAAAACGTTGTGGTTGGACAGCCAGGGCTGGTGCAGCGTGAAGCTGGGGGCTGTGCCGGCGCGCGTCATGTCCGGGAACTCCAAGGCGGCGGCCTTCTGGATGTCGTGGATCAGGGCTTCGCGGCGCTTGGGGTCGAGCTCCGTCTTCTGCTTGAGGACCAGGTCAGTGATGCCGGGGATGGGGTTGGCAGAGACGGAGTTGCGGCCCTTGGGCGTGTAGCGCTGGGTGAGGATTACGTCGGCGCTGAGGGCGGCGGCGCGGTGCCAGAGGACGCCCTTGAAACCCATGCCGGCGCTGGCGCGCGCGTTACGCCAGCTGGTGTCGTACTGCATGCCGTCAATGGCCAGGTTGAAGACGCCGCCGTCGTTGAACATGGCGTTGATGACTTCGTTGTAGCGGACTTCTTCCTGGGCGTTGTCGATGAAGAAGTGGTGCGGCGCGGCGTAGGGCGTCGTCAGACCGGCGGCTTCGACCAGCTTCTTGGCCTCGGCCGGGTTGTACTGGAAGTACTGGGCGCCTTCGCCGAGGTCAGTGCCCTGCGGGTCGAGCCATTCGGGCAGGCCGGCGGCGAGATGGCTGTGCCAGTAGAGTTTCACGGGCAAGCCGGCTTCCTGGAAGATGCTGACATTGTAGAACGTCTCAGTAAGCAGGTCGCGGTCCAGCATCATCGAGAGGGCGCGGCGGACGCGCACATCCTTGAAGAAAGAGTCATCAGCCTTCGAGAAGTTGAGGAAGGCGGCGTTGAACTCGATGTCTTTCTCCGGCAAGAGGACGAGGTTCGGGTCCTCGCGCTTTGTGGGGAGGACGTCCTCGGGCCGCATTATCGAGTAGTCAAAGATGTTACCGGCCTTGAACTGGGAGAGGCCGGTGGCGTAGTCCGAGATCAGGGTGCGCTCGAGGCGCTCGAAGTAGGGGCGCGGCGCGTCGTACCAGTCGGGGTTACGGACGAAAGTCGTGCTGGCGCTGGGCCGGAAGCTCTCCAGGCGGTAGGGGCCGGTGCCGCGCATGTCTGACCTGAAGTTGAAGGAGTCATCGATGGGCATGACGTAGAAGGTCTGCTCGTTGGAGAGGCCATCGATAACGTTGGGGTAAGGGAAGCCCATCTTGAAGACGACGGTGTTGGCGTCCGGGGTCTCTACCGAGTCGATGGGCGCGTCCGGGTTGGCGGCGCGGACGAGCTCGCCACGGGAATTGCCGACAGACGCGTACTTGTCCCAAGCGGCCTTAACGTCAGCGGAGGTGACGACGCGGCCGTTGGTCGGCGGGCGCGGGTCCCACTTCATGTTTGGACGGAGCTTGAGAGTCATCGTGGCGCCGTCGCCGCTGAATTCCCAGGACTGAGCCAGGTCGCCGACGATGTCGGCGGAGCCGGGGCGCTTGGTGGCGCTGAGACCGGATTTGAGCAGCTGGCTGTAGACAGGGATCAGGTTCGGGAATGTGGGACTGGCGTTGTTGAGGATGGGGTCCATGTTGACAATGTCTTCGGCGTAAGAGCTGGCCCAGGCGCCGCCAACCTTGGCGTCCTTCGTCGTCTCAACCGCCTGGCTGAGCAGGCCGGATGCGTCGCCCTTGACGCCGCCGTCATCGCCGCCACCGCAGCCGATGAGGCTGAGGGCGGCGCCGCCGACGGCCACGCCCGCCGCGCCCTTGAGCAACCGGCGTCGCGAAAGCTGCCGTCCTTGCAGGTACCTAGACCAGTAGCTGTTTTCCAAGTTGATTCACTCTCCTAGGGTGTTTTATCGCCTCGATTAGCGACGCAAGATGTTTAACGCAATGGTAACAGTTATGTACCGCTATTCGATAGTCAGTATGAGGATATACGCCGCGTGATGGCTCGCAGATCTGTGAATGTTATAGAAGAAACTTAACGCTGAATAGAGTACGAGGATATAACTGATCGATCCGCAAGGCATTATGCTCAAATGCGACTTGCTGTCAATTGAAAGTTGTAGAAGAGATTTAACAACTAATAGAACGCGAAACAAGCCTGGGAAATTGCCGCGAAAACATGCCTAGGCTTTAGCTTCTTTTAGGGCCTGAAACACCTTCTCGGCCGTGACAGGCAGATCACGGACGCGCACGCCGATGGCGTCGGCGACGGCGTTGGCGATGGCCGGCGCGACGGGGCCGATCGGCGTCTCGCCGATGCCCTTGATCTGGTAGGGGCCGACGCCGCTCTCAGACTGGACGAGGACGGTCTTCATCGGCGGGATGTCGCGGATGGTCGGCACTTTGTAGTCGCCCAGCGAGAGTGTGGTGACGCGGCCGTCTTCGACGCGCAGCTCTTCCATGAGCGCGTAGCCGATGCCCTGCATGACGCCGCCGTTGATCTGGCCCTGATGACTGATCGGGTTGATGATCTTGCCGACATCGTGGGCGGTGGTGAAGCTGAGCAGCTTGACCTCGCCGGTCTCCGGGTCTACCGATACCTCGGCGATCTGGGCGGTGAAGGACGTGAAGTGGGGGCGCGCGGAGTCCTGGATGTGGCCGCGGCCGCTGACGGTATCGCCGGAGCGCGCCAGCAGGTCGGCCCAGCGGACGGATTCGCCGGTGTCGGTGCGACGCACTTCATCACCGGCGTAGGCGATCTTGTCCTCCGGCCACTCGAGCTGGCGCGAGGCGAGGCCGATCAGCTCTGTCTTGGCTGCCTGGGCCGCGTCGTAGGCGGCGGTGGTGTAGATGCGGGTGCCGCGGCTACCGCCGAGGCCGGAGTCCATCTTGACGTAGTCCGTATTCTGCACCTCGATCTCGACCCGCTCGGGGTCGATTTGCAGCTCCTCGGAGATCACCTGACGGAAGGTGGTGTAGGTGCCGGAGCCCTGTTCGAAGACGCCGGTGGTCAGGAGGACGGTGCCATCGGGACGCAGGGTTACGTCCGCGGTGCCCTGGCCGCCGCCGGGAGGCCTGTCGCCGATGCCGATACCGCGCCCGACGTTTGGCGCCTTGGGTGAGTAGTAGCCCGCCGCTTCCGCCGCTGCCATGAGGGTTTGCTTCGCCAGTACGTCTTGCAGCACCTCGCCGAAGGCCGTCTCTTCGCCCTCCTCGACCAGGGTGAGCAGCCGGAACTGCAGCGGGTCCATGCCGATGGCTTTCGCGACCTCATCGGTGTGACACTCGACCGCGAAGAAGGCTTGCGGCTCGCCGGGGGCGCGCATGTGGCCGCCCGGCACCGTGTTGGTGTAGACGTTGATGCCCTCGAGCCGAGTGTTGGCGATCTTGTAGGGGCCGGCGGCCTGGTTGCTGCCACGGATGATGCCGGCGGGCTTGTAGCCGGCGTAGGCGCCGCTGTTGACGAGGAAGCGGACCTGTCGCGCGGTCAGGGTACCGTCATGCTTGACGCCGCTCTTGAGCTGGACAACAACCTCGTGGCGCGGGTTGGCGGCCATTAGCTCTTCGGTGTAGTCAAGGATCATGCGGACGGGCCGGCCGCTGGCCCGGGCGAGGAAGTAGCAGATCGGCAGGTCAGAGGGCGTCGCCTTGCCGCCGAAGTCGCCGCCGATCAGGGTCGGGTTGAAGACGACGGACTCTTCCGGGATCTGAGCCGCCGTCGCCAGGGCCTCGCGGGTGTTGTAGGGCGCTTTGCTGCAGGTCCAGACCTGGACGCGCTCGCCGTCCAGCCAGATCAGCACCGACTGGGGCTCCAGATAGACCTGGTGCACGCGCGGCAGGTGGTAGGTGTTCTCGACGATGACGTCGGCTTCGGCAAAGCCGGCTTCGATGTCGCCACGGTCGACCTTGATGACGCTGTAAGCGTTGGGAGGCGCGCCCTCGGGCAGCTTCATGCCCTGGTAGGCGCTAGCGCCGTCATGCAGGACGGGAGCGGATGGCTCCAACGCTTCTAGTGGGTCAAAGACGGCCGGCAGCTCCTCGTACTCGATCTCGATCAGGTCAAGGGCGCGCTGGGCGATGTCCTCGTCGTCGGCAGCCACGGCGGCGATGCGCTCGCCGAAGAAGCGGACGCGGTCGAGAGCGAGGACGGGTATGTCCTTGATGGCGCGCCCGTACATGCCGCCGGCCACATCCCGGCCGGTGATCACGGCGTGGACGCCCGGCAGGGCCTTCGCGGCGGTTGTGTCGATGCTGAGGATGCGGGCGTGGGCGTAAGGGCTGTGCAGAGCCTTGCCCCAGATTGTGCCGGGCGGCGAGAAATCGGCGGTATAGAGGGCCTTGCCGGTGACCTTGTCGATACCCTCGACGCGGGGAGCCGAGTTACCGATGACCTGATACTGCGAGACCATGCTGCCCTCCAACGTCCTACACGAAATACGCCCGCGGCCCCCTAATGGTAGACGGGCGGCAATTCTCTGACAACGCCGCGCCAGGCGCATCCAACGATTTGGTTCCAAGGCGGAGCGCCGTAGTAGAATGCGGACGCCCCGCGAAACCACGTGAGAGGGAGCTCCCCATTAGCTCGGAAAGAGGAACACCGATGCTCCAGCAAGTAATCGGCAAAGGTAAATATGGGTCCGACCTGATCGTCGACCTGATGCAGCGCTACGGCATCGAGTACGTGGCCCTGAACCCCGGCTCCACGTTCCGGGGTCTGCACGACTCGCTCGTCAACTATGGCGCCAATAAGCCAGAGATCATTCTCTGTCAGCACGAGAAAATCGCGGTGCAGATTGCGCACGGCTACGCCAAGGCGCTCGGCAAGCCGATGGGGGCTATCGCCCACGACACCGTCGGCCTGCTGCACGCGACCAACGGCATTTACTACGCCTACATGGACCGCGCCCCGATCATCCTGATGGGGGCAACCGGCCCGATGGACGCGAGTCGCCGCCGGCCCAACATCGACTGGATCCACACCACCGTCCTGACCTCAGACCCGATCCGGGAATACGTGAAGTGGGACTCGCAGCCCTTCGGGACCGCGGACGTGATTGATACCTTCGCGCGCGCCTACCGCGTCGCGACCCAGCAACCCCAGGGCCCGGTCTATCTCTGCTACGACGCTGCTTTCCAGGAAGACCCGCTCGAAGGCGAGTGGGTGCTGCCGGATCCTGAGAAGACGACCGCCGGCACGGCCTTCCACGCCGACCCGGCCGCCCTCGACCAGCTGGCCGACTGGCTGATCGGCTCCCGGCAGCCGGTGCTGATCGCGGGCTACATGGCGCGATACAAGCCATCGTTCTACGTCCTGGTCGAACTGGCTGAGGCGCTGGGTGCGGCGGTGATCGACCAGCGCAGCCGTTTCAACTTCCCGACCGACCACCCGCTGAACATCTCCGGCGCGGCCGGTAAGACTCTTTCCGAAGCGGACGTGGTGGTCGGCCTCGACGTCAAGGACCTGTTCGGCGCGGTCAACCGAGTAGACATGTCGGCCCGGACAACCTCCTCGATCCTCCAACCCAACTGCAAGATCACCGAGATTGCCATGCGTGACGTCGGCATCAGCAAGTGGTCGCACGAGTACCAGCAGATCCAGCCCGTTGACATGGAGGTCATGCCGACACGGCGGCGGCGCTGCCGGCGCTCCTCGAACGCGTCAAGGCGAAGATGGCCGCCGACCCGGCGGCTCAGGCGCGCGCCAAGGAGCGCGCCGAGGCGACCGCCAAGGTCCACGCCGACGCCCGCGCACGCTGGGCCGAAGACGCGAAAAAGGACTGGGACGCCTTCCCATTCACGACGGCTCGCCTGGGCAGCGAGATTGCCGAGGCGATCAAGGGCCACGACTACGTCCTGACCGGCGCCAACGCCGTGATCAACTGGATGCTGCGCACCACGAGCGTCGACAAGCCGGAGCGCTTCATCGGCTCCGCGCTGGGCACAGCGACTCAGATCGGTCTCGGTCTGGGCGTGGCGCTGGCGTACAGGGGCACGGGCAAGCTGGTGGTTGATGTGCAGCCGGACGGCGACCTGATGTTCGACGCCGGCGCGCTCTGGACGGCGGCGCAATCGAAGCTGCCGATGCTGGTCGTGATGCACAACAACCGGGCCTACTACAACGACTGGAACCACCAGATCCATCTGGCGCAGGAGCGCGAGCGCCCGGTGGAGAACGCCTACATCGGTCAGGCGATCAACGACCCGGCGCCGGACTTCGCCGGGCTGGCCCGCTCCATGGGCTGGTACGCGGAGGGCCCGATCGAGAACCCGGCCGACATCCAGCCGGCTCTGCAGCGCGCGATCAAGGAAGTCCAGGCGGGCCGCCCCGCCCTGGTCGACACGATCACTCAGTTCCAGTAAGCCGTAAGGGCAGAAATCAGCGAGGCGGAGGTCATCGCGGCCTCCGCCTCTTGATTTCAGTTCATGGCCATCAGATCGGTTTCCAGCCCACAACCTCGCTTCGGGCGATGGAGTAGAAGGAGCGTGGGTCTTCGCCCCAGGCCTGCCAAGCCTGGCGCCATTCCTCTAGCAGCTCGGACGTGGCGAAGCCGCGTTCAAGAATCTGGCTGACATACCAATTGCTGTCGAAGTTACGAGTGTAGAAGGCAGCAATCCAACGAGCGCCCTCCTGATCGCCGTGATCTTCATAGGTTGCCGTATTGATCAGCTCTTCGAAACCGGCTGCGTGGAGGAGGTCCCGGAGACGTCCGCCCAGGGTTAGATCCAGGCCGTTGACCTGTTTGTAAGACTGATAATGCATGCGCCAAGCAGCCCTGACCACGGCATTCGGGTTACCGAAGAGGTCGCCGCGATAGTCTCGGTCGCGGGCGCCGAATACGCCTCCAGGCTTGAGGACACGGAATATCTCCCGAACAGCTCTACTTGGTCTCGGGAGGTACTGAAGTGTGGATGACTCGAGCGCTGCTTCGAACGTACCGTCCGCGAAACGCAGCTTGTTGATGTCGCCGTGCTCGAAGTGGACATTGGTCAGTCCACGCTCCCTGGCGATGCCGGTCGCGCGTCCGACGATCTCCTGGCTGCGATCGACGCCGACGACTTTGCCAGGAAAGACGGCTTCAGCCAGGTCGCAGGTGATTGTGCCCGGGCCGCAGCCGCAATCGATCACGGACATTCCGGGTTTGATGTAGGGCGCAAGGAAGGCGGCGCTGTTCTCCAGACGCCTAGTCTCGCGCCAATCATCCGTGTTTGTGAACCGGACTCGTTCAGTCATGACGCACCCGAGCCGTCCGCCGCGCCGCTAGTTGCGGCCGAGGATGCTGATGTAGGCCTCTTCGAGGTTGGGCTCGCGCTCGACCATTGACTCGATGACGCCCTCGCCGAGGCACTCGGCGATCTCCTTCTGGATGATGGCGCCCTCTTCGATGTGGAGAGTGAGCTTCTGGAAGACGCCGTCGATCCGGGATTCAACGCGCCCGACTTGAGGAATGACTCGGAGCTTCTCACTGACCGGCGAGAGGTCGGTGCAGGTCACTTCGATGATGCGGGTCTTGCTGAAGCGCTGCTTGATCTCGGTGGGGCTGCCCATGGCGACGACGGCGCCGTGGTTAATCAGGCAGACCGTTTCACAGAGCAGGTCCGCCTCCAGCATGTAGTGGGTGGTGAGAAAGATCGTCTTGCCCTGGCTGGCCAGCTCCGGGATCATCTGCCGCAGCTCGAGGGCGCCGATCGGGTCGAGGCCGATGGTCGGCTCGTCGAGGAGGATGATGTCGGGGTCGTTGAGCAAGCCGCGGGCGATGTGCAGTCGCTGGCGCATGCCGCGTGAGTACTCCTCCACCCGTGTATCGCCGGCGTCATTGAGTCCCACGGCTTCGAGGAGCTCATCGATGTGGACGCGGGCAAGCTTCGGGGCGATGTCGTTGAGGGCGGCGAAGTAGCGCAGATTCTCGCGTCCGGTGAGGCTGCGGTAGAGGCCGCGCTCGCCGCCGAGGACGAGGCCGATGCGACGCCGAACCTCGTTGGCCTGCTTGTCGACGTCGAAGCCCATGACGGCGGCGCTGCCGCTGGAGGGCGTCAGGAGGGTCGCCAGGATGCGGACGGTCGTGGTCTTGCCGGCGCCGTTGGGGCCAAGCAAGCCGAAGACCGAGCCGCGACGCACGGTCAGGTTGAGGCCCTGGAGCGCCGTGGTCTCCTTCTTGTCCTTGCGGCCGCGGGTCTCGTATTTGCGGCCCAGGTCTTTGCACTCGATAGCGATGGTCGTGTCTTGCATCTCGTCTCCCGTTCTCTAAGCCCCACCCTCGAGGAAGCCATTTTCGCGGCCCTTGGTCTCGACGTATTTGAAGACCAGGAAGCCCGCCGCGGTGCAGACCAGCCCGATTGCCGCCTCAGCCAGCAGGTCGGTACCGATGGCGTCAAAGCCTTCGCCACTGAAAGCGCCACGCAGGCCGGCCAGGCCGTGGGTCATGGGCAGGACCTCGCTCACGGCGCGCAGGACTGCAGGCAGCTCGCTGACCGGGATCACGACGCCGGTCAGGAGGATCAGCAGGCCGCTGACCACCTGATGCAGGATCGAGTGCTCCCGGGTGGCGATGACCAGGCTGGAGGTCGCCATGACCAGCGCCGTGGTCGAGAGGCAGATCAGGACGATGGCGGTGGCGAAGGCGGGCCAGTTCACGCGTGTGAGGTCGAGGTCCAGGATCAGCCAGACCGAGATGAAGCAGGCGATGAAGGCGAGGAAGCCATTGACAGCGTGCGGCAGACCCCGCGCCCAGTAAAGACGGAAGCGATTCACCGGCGAGCAGAGGACGTGCGATAGCGTCCCCTGCCAGAGGTCGTCGCCGAAGGTGCGCAGGATGCCCGCGGCCGAAAGGTAGACCATCTGCGCCACGGCGAGGCCGAGGAGGTAGCGCTCCGCCGCGTCGCTGCCGATGGCGAAGCGGCCGACGACGGCGAACATGGCCGCGATCATGAAGGGGCGGATCCAGACGCTGGAGAGGTAGGACCACCATTGCAGCCAGGGGAAGAGCGCCTTGAAGGAGAGAAACGCCTCGGTTTGGAAGTTGCCCATCTCACGACCTCCCCAGCGTGCCGTTGACGCGGATGCGCCGCTCGATGACATCGATGCCGAGCTTGGCGATGACGAAGAGCAGGACTGAGAGGCCGATAGCGCCGGCCCAGTCTTCGATGACGGATGACGTGCTTGCTCCCTGAGCGGAGCCGACGACGGCCTCCATGGCCCAGGATGTCGGCAGCAGCTTGGGGATGAACTCGATGGCGTCAGGCAGTCGCGAGGCCGGGAAGATGAAGGCGCTGAAGAAGAACAGCAGCGGGATGAGGCCGTTGAAGAAGCCCGCGCGGGCGTCGACCAGGAGGGCGACGGGGCTCATGACCACGCTCATCGCCAGGAGCGCTACAATGCCGAGCGCGAGGCTAACGGCCAGCAGCGGCACGCTATCGGCCGGCGGCATGCGGCCCGTAAAGAGGACGACAACGGCGATGCCCAGAACGCCGGCCGCGACGCCGAGGATGGCAATTGCCGCGGCGCGTCCGAAGACGATGGCGAAGGTGGGCGCGCGGGAGACGATCGAGAGATCGAGGGTGCCGCCGTAGAGCTCGCCGCTGAGCTGCCAGCCGACGCGGAAGATCGTATTGGCCCAGGCGAGGAGGAAGAGCGCGCCAAAGTAGATGTAAGCCTGGGCAACCGGCCGGTCGCTGATGCTGGCGATGTAGGCGAAGAGGATAGCCGTGGGCACCGCCTGGACGATGGTGAAGTGCTGCTCGCGGCTGCGGGTGAAGCCCATACACTCGAACTGGAACGCCGTCCAGGCGCAACGCAGGTATCGCATGTCTCCCTCCTCAACAGATAAGGCCCTCGAAAATGAGGGCCTGCACTGCTTGCTTCTTTGCGAGAGCTTCGTCTAAGTCGTATGCAGGCCCAGGGTAGATTCGTAGGCGAGGTCATGCCTCGTACCGTGATGGGTGAGGCCGGACTTGCCTACGATCTGATCGTTGCTCATTGTTTGCGTGACTTTACGCCCGCCCGGGGAGGCTGTCAATCGTGGCACAATAAGGCCCCGTCTTTTTGACGGGGCCTCTTGCTCCGGTGCTGCAATTAGCCCAGGTAGGTGGCGGGGATTGTGCCCATACGGCCGGCGTTGTAGTCCTCGACAGCCTGGATGATCTCCTGTCGCGTGTTCATGACGAAGGGGCCGTAGAAGACCGTCGGCTCGCGGATCGGCTGGCCGCCGAGCAGCAGGACTTCGAGGCTGGACGAGCGGCCATCCTGCTCCCGGTCCGCTTCGATACTGATCGCCTCGCCGGGGCCGAAGACGGCGAGCTGGCCCTCGCGGACCTCAGGGCCATCGATACCGGCCTTGCCGGAGCCGGCCAGCACGTAGACCAGGGCGTTGTATTCGACCTTCCAGGGCACCTGCAGCCGCGCCCCGGCGCTGACGCTGGCGTGGGCGTAGCTGATCGGCGTCCAGGTTACGCCAGGCCCGGCGTGGCCAGCGAGATCGCCGGCGATCAGCCGCACGAGCGCGCCGCCGTCGTCGGATCTGAGCATGACGACTTTGTCGGCGCGGATGTCCTGGTAGCGCGGCGGGGTTAGCTTGAGGCCGCGGGGCAGGTTGACCCAGAGCTGGGAGCCGTGGAAGAGGCCGCCTTGCTGTACCAGCAGCTCCGTCGGCATCTCGTCGTGGAGGATGCCGGAGCCGGCCGTCATCCACTGGGTCGCGCCGTCAGCGATGAGGCCGCCGCCGCCGGTCGAATCGTGGTGCTGGAAGGCGCCATCGATGATGTAGGTGACGGTCTCGAAGCCGCGATGCGGGTGCCAGGGCGCGCCCTTGGCCTCGCCGGGCGCGTACTGCACCTCGCCCAGGTGGTCGAGGAGCAGGAAGGGGTCGGAGTCCTGGAAATCGGCGTTGGGGAAGGCGCGGCGCACCTGGAAGCCGGCGCCCTCCATCTGCTTCGGCGCCGTGACGACTTTCAGCACGGGCCGGAACTGGGTGGTGGCCTCATCCGGCCGCTGGATGCGCGGCAGGACGAGCAGGTTCTGGGGAGTGACCGCGGGCATTGGCTTCCTTCTATCTAGCGCGATCCGGCCTTGCTGCCGAAGCGCTCCAGCTCAGCCTGGAGGTCCAGGCGTCGCGTGATGGCGTTCTTTTCGTACTCGCCCCACTGCTCGCGCGGGACCAGCCACATCACCTCGAACTCGATGCCGTCGGGGTCGCGGCCGTAGAGCGACTTGGTCGCGCCGTGGTCGCTGGCGCCGGTAAGGGCATTGAGATCGGCCAGCTTTGGGGCGATCTCCGCCAAGTCGTCGATGGTGTCGACCTGCCAGGCGAGGTGGTAGAGACCAACCGCGCCGCGTGGTGGACGCGCAGCCGCCGTCCCGACGTTGAAGAGGCCAAGATCGTGGTGATTATCGGAGCCGTGGGCGCGGAGGAAGGCCATCATGCCGCCTTCGCGGGCGATCTCCTCCATGCCGAAAGCCTGCTTGTAGAACTCCACCGACCGATCGAGGTCTGAGACGTAGAGGACGGCGTGGTTGAGCCGGGTTATCTGGGCCATGTCCTGCTCCTTTCGCCGCTAAGCCTGGCTGTGCTCAACGGCGCGCGCTGCTGATCTGTAGTTTAGCGGCGCCGCCTGACGAAGGCGTATAACCTCCACCGAACGCCGCCGCATCTCTAGCCGAACTATTCCTCTCGCACGGCGGCGATTTCGAGGTTGATCTTCACGGTGTCGCCGACGACCACGCCGCCGGCCTCGATTGCCCCGTTCCAGTTGACGCCGAAGTCACGGCGGCTGATCGAGGTGTGGGCGCTGAAGGCGGCGCGGTCCTTGCCGTAGGCATCGACGATGCGGCCTTCGTAAGTGAGGTCCAGGACGACGGGACGGGATACGTCGCGGATCGTCAGGTCGCCGGTGACGAACCAGCGATCCTCGGCGGCAGGCTCGATTTTGGTGCTGCGGAAGGTCAGCTTGGGGAAGCGCTCCGCGTTGAAGAAGTCGTCCGAGCGCAGGTGGTTGTCACGCTGATCGAAGCCTGTATCGACGCTGGCGGTAGCGATCTCGGCCTCGACCTTGGAGTTGGCCGGCTCGGCTTCATCGATCTCGATGCGGGCGGCGACGTCGAGGAAGCGACCCTTCACGGTCGAGACCATCATGTGCTTGACGGAGAATTCGACCTCGGAGTTGACGGGATCTAGGTTCCAGACGCTGATGCCGGTAGCGGTGCTGGTCATTTCGAGTGGTTTCCTTCTTGAACTGGCTGAGAACGTTGAATGCGCTTGCGGTTGGTTAGGCGGCGACAGGGAGCCGGCGGGCGCGCTGGTTGATGCGGGCGAGCAGGGTCTCTCGCTCGGCGGGCTTGAGCTCGTAACCGCACTGGAGGCAGGAAACGTCCTCGATCTTCCTGCTGATCAGCAGATCACCGTGGCAGCGCGGGCAAGACTTGAAAGCTACCATTTGTGTCCCTCCTGATGACGAAACACTTATCTAAAGTAAGTAACTACGTAGAGATTAGGGTATGCCCTAATGCTTGTCAAGTACCTTACGAAAAGGAAGTATCTATGCTAGAATTGGCATGATGACTGAGACGGGCAGTGTAGACCTTGCCGCGTTCTGTCCCCGCTACGAGCGGGCGATGTCGATCATCAGCAAGCGCTGGACCGGCCTGATCCTGCGGGCGCTGCTGGGTGGCTCCTGCCGCTTCAGCAGCATTGCCGCCTATGTACCGGGTCTCAGCGACCGGCTGCTTTCGGAACGGCTCAAGGAGCTGGAGGTCGAGGGCATCGTGGAGCGCCGGGTCTATCCGGAAGTGCCGGTGCGGATCGAGTATGTGCTGACGCTCAAGGGTCAGGAGCTGCGCGACATCGTGCAGGTTACGCAGGTCTGGGCCAACAAGTGGCTGCCGGAAGGATAGCCGGCAGGCTTTAGTGCATCGCGAATCCCGCAGCCTTCTAACTCGTACAAAAGAAGCGCCCCGATTAGCCGGGGCGCTTCTTGGTTATGGGGCGAGCTTCTAAGCGGCCGTCCGCCTGCCGGTCAGGCGCTCTCGCAGGCGCAGGCCGCCGCGCAGCCGGCGGCCGTAGCGAGAAGCGAACCTGCCTGCCCTGACGGCTCTTTCTTGCAGGGGCCCGCGCGATCGCACGCGCATTTCTGGCCGCTCGGCCGGCCAGGCGCCGGTCGCGGTGCGGCTGTACTTCATGACGGCGACGTCGCCGCCGTGACCGGCGCCGCCTGATGCCTTGTAGCCGGGCAGCAGGGCGACCGGCTCAGCGCCGCCGCGAGCGTGAAACCGCATGGCGGGCGTCCATGTGGCCGGCTGGGCGAGATCAACCCTTGCCGATCCCGGCGCAAGGTCCAGCGGCGTGGTTGTAAGGGCGTACTTCACATCCTCGGGCAGCATGTGCAGCACGGCGTTGCGCAGCAGAGAACCCAGGCCGCTGCCCCGGTCCTCCTGGCTAAAGATCGTTAGTTGCAGCATGACAACCGTGTCGCCGCCCTTGCGCCGCGCCCGCCGCATCGCCTCGCGGCTTGTCAGCATATCGAACGAGGGTGAAGCGCTCGCGAGCGCCTCCGGATCTCCGTGGACGTCAGCCAGGGTGACCTGCACGCAGCCTTTTGGCCGGCGCTGACCGCCGGTAAAGCTGCTGGCGACGAGCACGAAGTCGCCGCACTCCCGCGCCATCTGGGCAACGTCATCGAAGCCGAGGAGGCCGAAGCTGCCCCACTCGCGCCGCAGCGCCTCTTCAATGGTCGCGAGCGCCTGAGAGTCCGGCCTGAGGTCGCGCAGGCGCTCGACTCGCAGCTCTCCGTCCTGTAGCTCAGCGCGGTAGACACGGCGGTGCTCCAGCTCATGCCAGGCCGCGGCGCCGAGGGCAGAAGCGGCGACCAGAACGCCTCCCGCCGGCCTTAAAAGACTCTTGTTCATCGTTGGGATTCCTGTGGGCTAACCAAGACAGGCGACTCCAGAGTCACCTTACATAATTAGTGTAGCGCCATCGCGGGATGAGTGGAGCCGGAGCGCCGCGGCCGCCTCAGACGGCGTCGGCGGGATCGCTTTCCGTGGGCGGCAAGGAGAAGACAAACTCGGACCCCTCGTTGAGGCTGGATTGGACGGTGAGGGCGCCTCCATGCGCCTCCACGATGCGGTTGCAGACGGCAAGGCCGAGTCCCATGCCCTTGGCGTAGAGCCGCGCCCGCTGAGTCCGGAAGAAGGGGACGAACAGGTTTTCGATATCCGCCTTGTCCATGCCGATGCCGTGGTCGCGCACCGAGATCTCGGGCCAGCCGGCCTCGTTGCAGCGCAGGCGCACCTCGATTGTTGTATCCGGGGGGCTGTATTTGCCGGCGTTGCCGAGGAGGTTGCGCAGCACGAGCGACACCAGCGTCTGCTGACCAATAGCCGGCGGCACGTCCGCATCCGCCTGAAGAGCCACCTGGCGGTCCGGGCTGGTCCTGTGGAATTCCGCAATCGCTTCGTCGACGAGAGGCGCGATGGCCAGGGGCTCCGGTTCTAGACGGCCGGCCTCCAGCCTGGTGATCAGCAGCAGGTTCTCGATGATCGCCTGTAGCTTGCCGGCCTCGGAGACGATGTCGGTCAGGGCCTGAGTCTTGTCTTCGGGCTGCAGTTGGTCGCCGCGGCGGAGGAGCAGGAGGCCGTTGCCGTAGATTGTGGCGATGGGCGTACGCAGCTCATGCGAGACGAGTCCGAGGAATTGGTCCTTCAGAGCGATCGATTGCCGGACCGTCTCCTCGGCTAGCTTTCTATCTGTGATGTCATGGGCAATCTTGGACGCCCCTATGACGCGCCCATCGCGGTCTTGGACGGGCGAAATCGTCACGGAAATCGGGACTGACGATCCGTCCTTACGGACACGCACGGTTTCGAAATTCTGGATTACCTCGCCCCGGCGCACGTGGGCCAGCACCTCTTCTTCTTCGTGCTGCCGGTCCGCGGGGATGAGAACGCGAATTGAGCGCCCAACGATCTCGTCCGCGGTGTAGCCAAAGATCTTTTCGGCGCCGCGATTCCAGGAAGTGATGATGCCGTTGAGATCCTTGCTGATGATCGCATCCTCGGAAGACTCGACGATGGCGCTCTTGTAGAGGGCTTCCTCCTCCGCCTTTTTGCGCTCCGTGATATCGACGAGGACGTTGATAGCGCCAATGACGGCGCCAGATGCGTCGTGCAGGGGAGTGGGGTAGGGCAGGATTGCGGCGCGGGAGCCGTCCGGCTTCTCGACCATGAGCTCGACGTCACGGACGGCGCGATCTTCCTTGAGGGCAACGGCCATTGGGCATTCTTCGAGCGGCACGGGACCGCCGTCGGGGTCGTACATACGCCAGGAACCGCACCAGAGTTCCTTCAGTAGCTCGGGACGGCGGCCCCAGAGCTCGGCGGCGGCTTCGTTGTAGAGGGTGATGCGTCCTTGCGCGTCCGTGGTGTAGACGGCGAGGCCCAAGGCGCCAACCAGGTCCTGATAGCGCTGCTCGCTCTGACGCAGCACAGCTTCCGTTTGCTTGCGTTCCGTAATGTCTGAGACCACGGCAATCGCCCCGCGCAGTTGGCCGGCTTCGTCGCGGATGGCGGAGACGCTGTTGGAGACCCAGACCAGGCTGCCGTCCGGGCGGATATAGCGCTTCTCGATAGTGAAGGAGCCGGCGCCATCGACCAGCGTTTGCAGCAGCTCGTGGTTGCGTTCGCGGTCATCGGGATGAGTGATGTCGAGGATGGCGATGCCGGAGAGCAGCTCCTGGCGCGTGCGGCCGACGATCTCGCAATAGCGGTCGTTGACGACCCGGAAGTGGCCCGCCGCGTCCGTCTCCGCTATGCCCGTTACAGCGGAACTGAACATCGCGTCGAGATGGGCCTGCTGATCGCGATGACCTTGCTGGTCGATGGCGAAGGCGACGTGAGAAGCGACCGCTCCAGCAAAGAGGATTTCCTGGACGCTGAAGTCGTGCGGCTGAGGGTAGTAGAGCATGAACTTGCCCAGCAGACGCCCGCCAATCGACAGCGGCACGAACGCCAGGGCGCGGATGCCCTCGGCCTCGATCACGTTGCGCAGGGGACTCAGCGAGGGCTCGGCGGCCACGTCAGCCACGAGCACAGGCTTCGGGCCGATAGAGCCAACCTGCCAGGGAGAGTGGCCTTCCACGGCCTGCCGGTACTCGCTGGAGAGGTCTACCCAAGCCTTGAAGCGCATGACACCGTCATCATCGAATAGCAGGATCGATGCCTTTTCGACGCCAAGACTGTCGCGCAGGCAGAGCAACGCGGCCTCGTAGATATCTTCGGGGCGCGTGGCAGCGGCTACCTTCTGAGTTAGCTGGTACAGCGAGTCGGGCAGGAGCCGATCATCCAGCATTGAGCGGACGTCAGTGGCCATATTCTTTAGCTTACATGTCCCCTTCGTTGCATTCGTGTATAAAAATAGGGAACCCTCATGACGTAGTCAGATACCTATGCGGCCTATGCCTTCGCGGCTTCCATGAAGCCGCGGATCTGCTTGATGTGCTGGTCGATGGACGTGTACTCCGGCGCGTTGATGATGATGCCGAGATGGGTAGCGCCGGCGGCCTCGTAGCCGTCGCGGGCCTGAAGCCAGGACTCCGGCGTGCCGGTGAGGATGCGCAGGCGCGCCTGAATCGCGACGTCCCCGGGCTTGCGGCCGGCGTCTTTGAGATAGCCGTTGAACTGCTCGATGGCGGGCGCGACCGCCTCGACGCTGAAGCCGCCGGGTATCCAGCCGTCGGCCAGCTTAGCGATGCGCTTGAGGGCAGCGTCGGAACTGCCGCCGACCCAGATCGGGATCGGCCTCTGGGGCGGCAGCGGGTTGACGCCCAGGCCCTCGATGTTATGCCAGCGGCCTTTGTAGGTGACGACCGGCTGGGTCCAGAAGGCGCGCAGGACGTGAATCTGCTCCTCCATGCGCCGGCCGCGCGTCTTCATATCCATGCCGACGGCGCGGTACTCCTCCTCGCTGCTGCCGAGGCCGATGCCGAGGCGAGCGCGTCCGCTGCTGAGCATATCCAGCTCCGCCAGCTGCTTGGCGACGACGGCGGTCTGGCGCTCCGGCAGGATCAAGACGGAGGTGCCCAGGGTCACTTTCGAGGTGCAGGCAGCCATGAAGGTGTTGGCGATGATCGGCTCATGGCGGACGTTGCCGGAGTCGGTGTCGAGGAGGTTATCGGAGCCGTTGATGAACTCGTAGCCCAGGTCTTCGGCCGCCTGGGCGAAGTCGCGCACGGCCACGGGGTCCATGCCGGCCGGGTCTTGAGGAAGGCTGACGCCGTAACGCATGCTGCTGGCTCCTTCTAGAATCGCAGGCTCAGTCTGAGACGTTGCGCCACTTTACTTCATCCGGCGATGAATCTGAACGATCATCCCGAGCCGGCTGCTAATTGCTGGCAACTATGACGAGCACGGCGCCGGCAACCGAGATGAGGATGCTGAGGACGAGTCGCGGGTTCACCACCTCCAGGTGCCGGTTCATGCCCAAGGTCAGCAGCAGCGTGAAGACGACGCTGGCGCGTTGCAGGGTGGAGACGACCGCGACGGACGCCATCGATAAGGCGATAAAGCGCATCATCTGGGCTAGGAAGATCGCCAGGCCGGCGCCGAAGAAGACGCGGAAGGTCAGGGGGCTGATGCTGCCGATGAAAGCTCGCTGGCTGGGCAGGACAACGCTCGCCATGAGCACGGCCGCCGCCGCCGAGTAGGATATCAGCCCGCCCAGCACCGAGAGGCCGGACTCGCCTTCGAGCGCGGCGCGGATCAGGATGGGGCTGGTCCCGTAGGCTACAGCGGAGAGCGCCGCGTAGAGGTAGCCCTCGACCTGTCGCAGAGGCGGTCTTGGCTGATCCGCGGCCGGGGCCACGGGGGCAGGCATAGCGGCTGCCGCTACCGGGGCCGGGGTCCGCCGTTCGACCATGACGATGGGGCCCAGCATGATCAAAGCGATACCGATGACCATCCAGAGCGTGACGCCCTCATCGAGGAAGATCAGCGCCACGACGACGCTGTAGGGGATCTGCAGCGCCTGCAGCGGCCCCGTCCGCGATGCGCCGATGGCGCCGATCGCCTGGTAGTTGAAGTAGCGACCGACGACGAAGTGGATGACGCCCGCCGCCGTTAGGAAGCCGAACGCTGCCAGCGAGAGGTCGCCGATACGCAGGAGCTGACCGGCTACAAGGGCGGCGATGAGGAACATCGGCACGCCCATCAGCACGGTCACGAAGGCGCCCTGCGAAGCCGTGGCATGCACGACGCCGCGACGCACCAGCACGCCGTTGAAGGCGAAGGCAAGCGCCGAAAGCAGAGCTATGAGGGCTCCGAGCACGTGGCAAGCCTACTTGGTCTGCGCTGGAGCTTCCAGACTCCCTAGGCCGGTGAGGGCCAGATGAGCCGGAAGAGCTCCTCGCTCTCGGCCAAGCCGCGACCGTGGACCATGGCCAGGCCGCGGACCGTCGCCGTTTCGCTTTCGATTAAGACGGCGAGACCGATGCCCTCCAACTCAAGACGCCGGCTCACGTCCTGGCGCTCGGAGACGGAGAGCTCATTCATGCCGGTGGTCATGAACTGACCGATGAGGCCGGCGAACTCTGCGGATAGCTGATCGCCGGTCTCGCGATAGTATTCGTGAGGCGAACCGTCCGGGTGGATGAGGAAGAGACGAGCGGCGAGCGGGCTACAGTCGACCAGGACGAACTGCTGGAGGCCGGGAGCGAGAGACTTGGCCTGGGAGGAGAGCCTTTCGATCCCTCGTCCGGCGAGGGCGCCGGCTTCGCGCATGAGGGCGCCGAGCATGGCCGTGCTGAAGTCTTGATCACTCATCCCTGGCGCAGGATACTCGATAAGCTAATGGTGGCGGGTGCGGCTACCAGGTCGATGAAAGTCACGCTTAGAGCTGCAGGTCCTCGATCTTAAGCTTGTCGTAGACGTCCACCACGCCCTCGACGCGGAAAGCTACCTCTTCGGCGTTCTCGGCGTCGATCAGGCTTTGTACCGTACCGTGGAGATAGACATTCCCCTGGCTGACGCTGACCTCGATTTCGAGGCCGTTGGTGGCGGCGTCCTCTCTCAGCTCGCGGCGCACCACATCGGCGATGGCCTCATCGCCCGGTTCGCCATCCAGCGCCGACCTGGGCACCGCCACCGAATCCATTGATGTGGTCTCGAAGCCGCCCAGCACCTCACCCTGCCGGTCCAGCACGGGGTCGGTGGGCGGGATGTAGACCTCATCACCCTCTGAAATGTCCTCATCCGCCGCCGTGTAGCCGGGACCCGAGGCGCCGAGCGGGTTTTCGAGGATTTCCTGGTCGGTGAAGTCGCCCGGCTCCAGCGACTCATCGTCGGAGGTTTCCGGCATAGCGCCAGGAAAGCCTGCTACTGCGGCCTCGGAGAGGCTCATACCGTCGAGATCCTCGGGCAGCACATTGACGATCTCCAGGTTATCGATGATCCGCTTCTCCGGCGCCAGCGCTGACACGATGTCCAACGCTGCCTGGCGCTCGCCTTCGGTCCCGACCATGCCGGTGACCCCCAGTTCGCTACCCAGATCCTCGATGGCAGCGGAGATGCCGATCTCGTCTTCGAGAGCCTTCTCAATCTCAGCCGGGGAAACGCTCACCGGTCACCTTCGCCTTCGCCAGGCAGTCAGCATCGGCATGGCCCATTTAATCATCAACGGGCTTAGGTTGCTTCGGCTCTTCGCCGGCCTGCGCGTGCTCTTCACCCGGCTCCATCAATGCGCCACAGACGCAGGTGAAGGGCTGTACCTTTGGGGTCTCGCTGGCGGCGATGACCTGGATGCGACGGCCGCAGTTGGGACAGGCCCAAATGCCCGCGACGGGCTTGACCTGCGTCTCTTCGACTTCGCGGCGGATTTCCATATTTGAGTCCCTAAACGCTCTGGCCCCGACGTGATGTCCAACCGGCGAGCAAGCCGACGATCAGCACTGCAATGAGGCCGATCAGAAACACCTTCGCGACGAAGACGCCGAGGCCGCCGAAGACCACTATCAGTAGAAGCATTACAAGCAGCAGTGCGACCATGTTTTGCCTCCTCGAACTCACTCCATGAAGCTCGCTATGTGAATTCCAACCTAAGTGTAGGGATAGCTCGATCTCAACGGCGTGAGGCGCTCAGCGGCCAGCATATCGAAGCCATTGCTGCCGTGAGCACGGACCCGCCAAGCGGTGAAACAGCGCTGTAAGAGGCTTCCGGCAGCGCTTTATCGCAGTGCACGGGCAAGGCGGGATGCTAGACCTGCCTCCGCCCATAGAGGATAGAAAGGAGTAAGGATGCTTCGTGACCTCGTACTAACCATCGCTGGTGTGGTCTGGGCCGTGATCCTGGCTCTGGTGGGTGGCCGTTTTATCGCGCTGCTGGCCGGCGCTAACGACGAAAGCGAGCTGGTTGTACGGCTGTACGACTACAGCGAGTTCTGGGTGTCTCCGTTCTTCGGCATCCTCGGCCTGGCGAACAAGGCCGTCGAGGACACCGGCGGCACCTTTGAGCCGGCTTCATTGCTGGCATTCGTGGTCTACCTCGTCGCCGGCATGCTCGTGTTCGGTCTGCTGCGCGGCAGCTTCTACAGCACCTATCACCATGCTTAGGCGGCAAGCGCCGGCTTAACAACCGGGAAAGGGAGGTACGCAATGAACGAGCGCAAGACTGAGGGTTTCATGCAGCGAATGCGCGGCAAGGTCAAGTCGGCCTGGGGCGACATCACGGACGACGAATACGACAAGTTTGGCGGTAACGTGGACCAGCTCGTCGGCTGGGTCAAGCAGAAGACCGGCGAAGCTGAGGACTCAATCCGGGAGCGCCTGCGCAAGATGGATGAAGAAGAAGAGGAGCCGGCAAAGACTGAGCGCATGTAGCCCGCCCGCCAACATCAAGAAGGACCGCGGCCGGCTGGCCGCGGTTTCTTCTTGCGTCCCGAGTTGATGGGCCTGAAGCCACCGTCTGCAGGGGCAACCTGGAATCCCGGCCTGCTTAACGAAGTGACAGCTCAGTTGTGCAGACTTCTTCGATGCGGTCGCGGTTGTCGTCATCCTGCCTGTTGTTGCGGCCACGGTTGTCATCCTGGCGGTCGTCGCCGGGCTGCGGCTCAGTGCGCTGAAGCTGGGTGCAGACCTGCCGCGTTACCACGCCCTCGGGCCGCTCAAAGTTGGTACCGGGACGGCCACCATAGGCAGCGAGCAGGACATCGCGCATCGCCCGGTAGGAGATGGAGGTGCTGTAGATGTTGACGATCGGCGCGTTGTCAGAGTTGCCGGCCCAGATGCCGACGGTGAGGTCCGGAGTGATACCGAACGCCCAGGTCTCGCCGATCTTGCCGGCGTTGGGACCTTTGGGGTCGTAGGGCTCACTGGTGCCGGTCTTCACGCCGACGCGATAGCCGGGCACGTTGAGGCCGCCGCAGCCGAAGGTGATGCACTGTGCCCGCGGGTCGGAGAGGATGTCGGCGATCATGTAGGCGTGCTCGGGGGAGATGACACGGTGTTCGCGCCGGTGTTCGGCCACGTCGTAACGGGTGCGGCCCTCGGCGTCCTTGATAGTCAGGATCGAGATCGGGTCGATGCCGCGCTCGTCCGGCTTGGCGGGGGCAAAGGTGTCCTGTCCGGCGATGACACCCCCGTTGGCGATGACGCTGTAGGCGTAGGTCAGGTCAAGGGCCTTGAGATCGACACCGCCGATCGCCATGGCGGGGCCGTAGTAGCCGTCCAGAGAGGTGAATCCGACGCTCTTGGCAAACGAGACGATGTTGGGGACGCCGACCTGGAGCGCCGTCTTGAAGGCAGGCACGTTGAGGGAGTTACCGAGGGCGTTGCGCAGCGTGATATTGCCGCTGTAGTTCTTGTTAGGGTTGACGGGCGAGAAGACCGTGCCGTCGATCTCGCGGTAGCTGACGGGGGAATCCTGGATCCTGGTGCCAGGCCCCCAGCCCATCTTCATGAATGCCGTCAAATAGACGAAGGGCTTGAAAGTGGACCCGGGCGAGTTCAGGGCCAGCAGATTGTTGACATTGCCATCGATGTCCTCACGGAAGTAGTCACGGCTGCCGAGCATGACCAATATCTCGCCCGTAGACGGCTCGATGACAAGGACGGCGCCGTTGTGGGTGTTGGATATGCGCTCGAACTCAGAGATGCGGCTCTCGAGGATTTCGGCGGCGCGGTACTGGAGGTCGAGATCGATGGCCGTCGTGACTTCGAGGCCGTCGTGCATCATCGCGTCACGGCCAACGATCTGCTCGAGCTGGGGCGCCACGTAGGTCAAGACGAAGTGGGGCGCTTCGATGGGGAAGCTGGGCGTGCCGACGGTGAGCTCCTCCTGCCGGGCCGCCGCCAGCTCCTCCAGATTGGTGTTGTAGAACATGGTGGCGCCGATCTGGATCGCCTCGTGGCGCGACATCAGGTCAATGACTTCGTTGCGCCGCGCATTGGCCGCCTCAAGGTTGGATACGGGGTCGTAGGCGGCCGGGGATTGAGGGATGCCGGCCAGCAGTGTGGCCTCAGCCAGGGTCAGGTCTCGGGCAGACTTGCCGAAGTAGCCCTGGCTGGCCGCCTCGACGCCGGTGTAGATGCCGCCGTAGCTGATCTGGTTGATGTACCACTCAAGGATTTGGGCTTTGTCGTAGCGCTTGGTCAGCTCGAGAGAGTAGACGATCTCGCGCATCTTGCGGTCGAGGGAGCGCTCACGGCGTTGCTCCATGGGGATATAGACGTTCTTGACCAGCTGCTGCGTGATCGAGCTGCCGCCGGTGCCCTTGAGCAGGCCGCTGTCATCGAAAGGATTGAAGTTCTCCCAGCCGGCGCGCAGTAATCCTTTCGGGTTGACGCCTGGGTTTTGGAAGAAGGTGGCGTCTTCGGTCGCAATCGTGGCCGCGAGGAAGGCGGGACTGACCTGATCGAGAGTCGTAGGTATGCGGATGCCATCGTGGTCGTCGACATACTCGTAGAGCAGCGTGCCGTTGCGGTCATAGATTTTGGCGCCGGCAGAGGGACGATTAATCGCCAGCTGGTCCGGCGGCACCAGGTCGTCCGCGTAAGCCTTGTAGGTCATGAGGGCGATTGCGAATACAACAGCGGAGCCGGCCGTCATGAGGAAGACTAGGCCGACAACGCTGGCGATGAAAATATTGAAGGCGCGGCGCATGCCAGACTTTTGGCGGATTGTCCCGTGCAATACATCCTCCCCGGTCACCGGGCGATTCGGGTTATGACGACCCTGCGGATATGCGCGAGCGCAGCCCAACAGGATGAAGCCAAGTTAGCGTGGCCGTCCTATAGAGAAGTAAACGGTTGCCGCCCGCGGGATTTCAATCTCGTTCCTGCTGAAAAGCGGAAGTCCGCCGGGAGGTAGCCGCGGACGGACTTCGGAGCGTGATAGCTAGATGATTAGCAGGCGGACGGCGCCTTCGCGAAGGCCCAGTCGAAGAGGGCAATCGTGTCCGTGTAGCGGTTCTCGCTGCCGAAGAGAGAGACGATGATCTGGCGGCCGTCGCGCTCGGCCGCGGCGACGATGGTCTGGCGGGCTTTGGTGGTGTAGCCGATCTTTACGCCGAAGGCCCCGGGATACATGTCCAGGAGCTTGTTACCGTTGCGCAGCTCCGGTCCGTCCCACGCGGGCTTGTAGTCCGGCTCCACACTAATCTGCGCCAGCTCAGGGTCGTCCAGGGCGGCGTCACCGGCGATGGCCATATCCAGCGCCGAGGAGTAGAGGGCGCTGGAATCGAGGCCGTGCGGGTTGGAGAAATGGCTATCGTTCATGCCCAAGCGGCCGGCCGTGTCGTTCATCATGTCGGCGAAGTCACTCGCGTTGCTGCCGATGTGCTCTGCCAGGGCGAGGGCGGCATCGTTGCCGGAGGGTAGAAAGAGGCCGTAGAGCAGGTCGCGCACGCTGACCTCCATCCCCGGCTCCAGGCCCATGACGGATGAGCCGCGTTTCGCCATCTGCGAGCCACTGACGCCGACATCGACCATCTCGCCGAGGCTGGCCTTCTCTTCCGCGACGAGGGCGGTGACGATTTTGGTCAGACTGGCGGGTGGCAGACGCTCCCGCTCATTTTGCCCCCAGAGCAAGGCGTTGCAGTCACGCTCGACGATGGCATAGGCCCGCGCCCCGACACCGGGCGGCGGCGTCGAGGCGCGGGGGATGGCGGGCTTAGCGGTAGCCACCGGCTCCTGGGTGGGGGAGGATGCGGCCAGAGCTGCGACGGATATGTCTTCTTCGGCTGCTGGTTGGGCGGGCGCCTGTTCTTCCGGAGCAGAGGCGGACGGCGTCGCTGTTGGTCCCGACCGGTCCGGCGCCGCGCTGGCCTGGCTCAAGGGCGTGGGGCTGG
>WHTK01000064.1 GCA_009377745.1 Dehalococcoidia bacterium | reverse complement strand
GGACTTGCGAACAGTGCTCGAATAACGTATAATTGGAACAACTTGGAATTGCCCTTTTAAGGAGTTTTTCGAGCCATGCAGCAGGTCCATACCGTCACTATAGCGGAGAGCCTTGCAGGCGTCACGGGCGACATCGTTGGCAACATCGAGTCATGGCGGCGCCATCTCCGGGCCGAGAACAAGTCACTCAAGACGCTGGAGACTTACGTAGAGAGCGCGCGTCAATTCGCCGCCTACCTGCAACACCAGGGCATGCCCACCGACGTGACCCACATCAAGCGCGAGCACGCCGAGTCCTTCATCACCCACCTCCTGGAGCAGTGGAAGTCGTCGACGGCCAACAATCGCTATCGCGGCCTGCAGCAGTTCTTCCGCTGGCTGGTGGACGAGGGAGAGATCAAGGACTCACCGCTCGCCCGCACGAAGCCGCCCAAGATCGAAGAGGAGGCGCCGGACATCCTCAGCCCCGAGCAGATCAAGGCGCTGCTCGCCACTTGTGAGAAGGGCCAGGACTTCGAGGACCGTCGCGACGCGGCCATGATCCGTCTGTTCCTCGATAGTGGCGCCAGGCGCACTGAGGTTGCCAACCTGCGCTGCCAGGACCAGAACGGGGATAGCGACGTGGACCTCGACCATCAGCTCGTGCGAGTAATGGGCAAGGGTCGCAAGGAGCGGATCCTGCCGATTGGCGCCAAGACCGCTAAGGCGATCGACCGCTACCTGCGGGTGCGCAACAAGCACCCGAAAGCGGCACTACCCTGGCTCTGGCTTGGCCGTAAGGGACAATTCACGGCCAGTGGCACCGAGCAGATCATCCGGCGCCGCGGCCGCGACGCCGGCCTCGGCAACATCCACCCGCACCAGTTCCGCCACACGTTCGCCCACGTGTGGCAGTCGGACAACGGCAATGAGACGGACCTGATGTACATCACGGGCTGGAGCAGCCGGACGATGCTCAGCCGCTACGCGAAGTCTGCCGCCGGCGAGCGCGCCCGCAACTCCCACCGCAGGATGGGCCTGGGCGACCGGTATTAGACAGCGCATGCTACCGCAGAATGCGGACCTGAATAGCGCATAACAGAACGAGTTCGCAACGCTTAGACTTGCTTGGCTCTCGGCCTTCGCTTCGGCGGGCGTCCTCGGCGGCGTTCATTGGTAGCTTCCGCTTTCTTGTTCCGCCTGGCTTCAGCCGACTTGAGCGCCAGCCTCGCCATGTACGCCTTCTTGGCGGCTTCGGCCTTTCTCTGGCGCTCGGCCTCGGGCAGCTTGCGCTCCGGATCTACCTGGTCCTCAAACCGGCGGGCGAAGGCGCGGCGGGCATTCACGGTCAACTCTCTACTGTCGTACCTCGCGTGTAACGAGAAGGCGCCGACGCGGGCCGCAAGAGTTCTCGACCTCGCCTCGGCCGGAAACTCGAGCTTGCTCTGAATCTCAGGCTTATCACGCTCAGTCATCGTCGTCCTCCAATTGTTGGTTTGTAGAATCGGTTCTCTCCGTCTCCCAGAGGTCGATAGCCTCTGCCCAGGTGCGGCGCCGCAAATCGTCGGCCCTCGTACGCCAGACCTTTGCGAACGGCCCGAGGCGCGTGACCAGAGACTCGATGCTGGTCAGCAGTAGTGATGGAGGACAGTCGCTCTCAGCCATCGTCGATTGCCAGCATTCCCAGATCGAGCTCTCGCGCTGGGGTGTGCTCGTGACGATGACCGTGTCGGGCGTCCAGGGATTGGCCGAGCGAGCGAAGGACGTGTACAGCGAGGCGTAGCGACGGAATTTATCGCTCATCTCCCGCCAGCGCATCGTCCCTCGGTCCCATTCCAGAAAGAAGCGCCTGGTCTGGTTCTGCCAGTGCAAGTCGCCGAGGCCGTCGGGCTGCAGCCAGTTCCTCGAGCCGTCGTGGGTCAACCAGAAGGTCGATTCGGCTGGGCCGAACCAACGCATCAACCTCGGGCGTTCGGCTTCTGGAGCGTCGAGCATGCTTATGAAGAAGCGGTTGGCACCGGCTGTGTGCTCCGGGTGATAGAGCAGCGGGCCGAGACGGTGCTGCGCCAGGCTGTACTGGTTACGGCCGGTGAACGGGGCGTTGCGGAGATAGGTGCTGAAAGGCACACCATCGCGCGCCGCCAGGAGCTTGAGCGCAAGTTCGGCGAGGATATAGCGTGGCTCTCCTGACGGCTCGTCCTTCAGCGGTGGCAACGCCTCGATGAGGTGGTCGCGCAGCAGACCGGCAACGAGACGCTCTGCCCGCCGCCGGTCGACCTTCAGCATGACGCCGAGCTCACTGGCAGTGAGCAGCGGGTGCCTGCCCAGGCCTTCGATCGCCCGACTTATCGGTGGCGGAAAGAATGAGTGAGAGCCGCCCAGCGCTTCCGCCGTCCCAACGGGTGTCCCCGACACTAGCGATACGACAACCTGATTCGCCCAGGCCTGAAGCTTCGGTTGAGTTGGCGACAGGAGCATCGGCACTTCATCGCCGCGTAGCCAGGGCGCAAAGGTCGCATCCAGCTCACTGATCCGGTGGAGGCATCGATGAAGATTTGACTCCGTCACCCCATCGAGGTCGTCCCAAATGCCAGCAACGAAGCCCTTTGAGAAGACGGTGTCGATATCCGCCAGCCATACTTCGAGTGTGTTCACCTGTCGGCGTCCGGCGGCTGCCTGGACAGCTTTCGCCCATTGATCGCTCGCATAGGCGCTGGAGGTCACGATGAAGATCGGCGGCAGCCAGTAGTCACCCCAGCCGCGACCCTCGTCACGAAATGTGTACCAGTCGGCGATGCGCTTGCGGCGGTGAATGAGAGGCGCATCGGGGCGATCCATAGCGACGAAGAACGGCGCCCACCCAAGGGTGCTCCGCAGGCAACCGTAGCCTTCGGTGCCGGGCGGCCACCACGGTATCGAGTCCGATCGACGAGCTAACGGCCTAGCGCGTAACTCGGCGAGCCATCTCAGTCCTTCCTTGTGCAGGTCGTAGGCTAGCTCGGCGAAGATGCGGTTCATGAAGGTATATGCCTCCAGGCGCGTCAGGCGGCGGACCTCATCCCGATGGCCGACAGCGAACGTGGTCTCCACCTCGTTCTCCGGAATGTCGAGCTGACAAGAGAAGGCAGACACAGCACTGGCAGCCAGCACGTGAAGGGGAAGGGTTGTGAACTCAGGAGACGAAGGAGTGACCTGGTCGACCCAATGGATGTTACCGAGGTCGTGGAGGAGCCACTGTACTTCTTTCTCCGTGACGTTCAGAAGACGGGATAACTCGTAAGCGTCGAGGAAGGGCAGCCGCGCCAGCCAGCTCAGCGCTCTGGCCTTGAGCCATGGGTTCTGTTGTTGCAGGCGTTCGCGCATCCGATTCCCTCCCGCGACAGCGCTTGGGAATCAATGTGACGCAGCTCAGTCCACGGCTAGTCCAAGAATCGGTCATGTTTGGTCCACAGCAGCCTTGGTTTAGTCCAACTTGGCTCCAACTTCCTGCCAAAGGTTGTCGTTGGGCTCGGGGCAAGCATCTGGCCGGCTGATTTGAGGATCGCCGACGAGTTCCGTTGCGTAGGAGGGAGGGAGCAGCGTTGCGTCATCCAGAGGAATCCCTGTGGACTTGTTGTGGAGCGAAATTGGAGCGTGGGTTATTTATTGATCTTCTTCTGATGAATCTGATTGGGCTCGAGTCCACAGTTCAGTCCAACTGATACTCCAGTTTTTACGTGCCTCGACACTGCAAACCCAGGCTCTCGCGTGACTTAACCTTCATCAGCTCTCATGGTCAGCATAGCTCCCAGTCGACGATGAGCTTCATGCTCGCGCCGATGTAAACGCTACCCGTCGATGGTTAGTCGTTGGTACTGAAGGTACTTCATTAGCTAGGCAAGCGAGGATAGCTCCCCGCAGCGTCCCGCACGGCGATGAAGAGTCGATCGGCCGCGTCATGCGCCACGTCGATATTGAGTTCGTAGCCGAGCCAGTTGTACGTTGTGCCGTTCAAGGGTCTACGTGGAGTTGCTTTCGGTCCACGTCTCGATGATGCCGCTGGCGACTATTGACGGCATATTCGTCACGTGCTCACCAACGTTCCGCATGAGGCGTTGGCCAGGGTCAGGCCACCAGCGGGAATATCAACTTTGTGTTCTCTGGCTCATTAGTACGAGTCGCCGGCATTGCATGGCAACGGTGAACATGGCCTCATTTGCCGGTCTCATCGCGCGTTCTAACACCGCGGCATCGCTTGGTGCTGAATCCGTCATCTGAAGCAGAGCCAATCACCGTGGTGTAGGAAGCTCGTCCAGCGGATGGCCTCATCTGGCATTCCGGGCCAATTGGTAGGTCGGGTTCGGGATAACCTCACCACGTGACCTCCAGGTTAGGGATTACGCCCCAATCAGACAGCGCTTTTTCAACCAGCGAGCCAGTCGTGCTGTCTTGGTTTGGAGGGCTTTATCGTCACCTCCGCGAGCAGATAACTGCGCCGAGATTCAGAGCCTTCTCGTGTTCAAGCTCGTCGATCGGTTCTGCTCGATCAGACGCTTGATGAAGCCCCGTAGAGGCCCTGGCCGTATTCGCAATCCAGAAGCTCAGCTTCACACATGATCGCCGTGTCGATCGCTACCCGCAGGGCCAATAGGATGTGGAAGCCGGCGAACGCCAAGTCATTGAAACCGCCAGACAGCTCCTCATTCCGAGGCCGACAGGTTCTCATTCTTTGACGGCTTGGTCGTACCGGATTATGATTTCGCCAATGAAACGGGTGTTCTGGACGATCTGTTGCCACACGTGGCCCTGACGTTGCGAACCGACGCCGCCAAGCCCTGCGCGAAACCTCCGTAACATCGCCGAACTGGCGAAAAAGGTTCGAGTTGATGCCTTGCTATGCGCCGGCGACCTCTACGAGCATGAGTCTTTCACCGATGACATGATGCAATTCGTGCGCAGCACTTTTGCCGACCTGGCCATGCCAGTGTTCGTGGCGCCTGGCAATCATGACTGGTACGGACGCACCAGCATGTACCAGCGGGCCGACTGGCCGGCTAATGTACCGTGTTCACGACAGCCCGCCTGACACCTGTGTCGCTGGTCGAGGGCGTCACGCTTTGCGGTGCAGCGCATTGCATGCCCGTCGGCACGCCCGGCTTCCTTGACGGCGTTTCCGGGTGGAAGGCGATGGCATTCACCTGGCGCTTTTCCACGGGTCTGAGCGGGGCTGGTTCAGGCTCAGGGGGAAGGCAAGTACTTGCACACACCCTTCGACGAGGGACAGGTACAGGCTGCGGGACTGCATCACGCCTTCCTCGGTCATTACCACAGAGCCAAGCCGGATCCCACCACACCTACGCGGGTAATCCCTGCCCCTTGAGCTTCGGTGAAGACTCTGGCCGCGGCGCGGTTGTAGTTTCGCTCAGCACAGACGGCAGAGTGGAGAGGGAGTGGCATCCAGTCGCCGCCTATACCGTCCACGACTTGACCGTCGATGTCACGGGTAGCACGAGCAGCAAGACATTCGTGACCGTATTGCCGGCACTTTGACGGGCCTCGCGGGCTGCGCACGCGTTCAGCTAACCGGCGAAGTTGGTCCGGACGTAGCGCTCAATCAGCTGAATGCCGAGCTTCTTCAGGGCGGTCTGGACAGACTGGTCTTATCGCTCGACGGCGTCCGTATTGCCTACGATTTTGAAGCCATCAAGCTTGAGCCCACGGTGCGTGGTCAATTCGTACGAGACGTTCTTGACGCCGAGCTTGAGGAGGCCGAGCGAGAGCGGATTCTCGTTACGGGCTTAAGGGCGCTGGACGGTCGCACCGACTTGGAGGTCAGTTGATGCGCTTCTTATCAGTGCGCGCGGACTCCTTCGAGCCATTCCCGCCGACAGAGACGCTCCATCTCACGCCGGGACTGAACATCGTCTACGGGCCGAACGAGGCCGGAAAGTCGAGCTGGCACGCCGCCCTGTACCCCGGGCTGTGCGGCATTCGCCGCGGTCAGGGCCGGCATTCGGTGGAGGATCAGGCCTTCGCAGAGAGACATCGACCGTGGACCAACGATGAATCTGCAGACTGGGTAGTTACGTCGGTACTCGTGTTGCAGGACGGTAGACAGCTTGAACTATGTCATGACCTTGGAACTCGTACGGCGGTGCTCGCCGATCCGCTTACGAGGAG
>WHTK01000063.1 GCA_009377745.1 Dehalococcoidia bacterium | reverse complement strand
CAGGCGAGTGCTCAGCTACGGCGCCCTGCACACGGAGGTTAACCGTGCCGCCTCCGGGTTGCGAAGTCTAGGCGTTGGGAAAGGCGATACAGTTGCCCTTTACCTGCCGATGATCCCCGAGCTGCCGATCTTCATGCTCGCCTGCGCTCGACTAGGGGCGATCCATACGGTTGTCTTCTCCGGGTTCAGCGCCCAGGCGCTTGCTGATCGGATCAACGATACGGACGCGAAAGTCGTGGTTACCGCCGACGCCGGCTTCCGGCGAGGCAAAACGGTACCGCTCAAGGCTACGGTTGACGAGGCTCTCAAGAGCTGCCCTTCCGTGCAGAAGGTAGTAGTCGCGCACCACGCCGGCGTCACCGTCGAGATGAAAGGGGATCGCGATGTCGAACTCCAAGAGCTGTTGGGCGAGGCAGAGCTTTCGGTCACACCGGAGCCGCTAGAAGCCAATCACCCGTTGTTCATCCTCTACACCTCGGGCACGACGGGCAAGCCGAAGGGAATAGTGCACAGCACTGGCGGTTACATGGTCTTTAACTACTCGACCTTCCAGTGGGCTTTCGACATCAAAGAGGAGTCAGTTTACTGGTGCACGGCTGACATCGGCTGGGTTACTGGCCATAGCGCTGTCGTTTACGGCCCTCTCGCTCACGGCGCGAGCATCGTCATGTACGAAGGCACACCGGACTATCCAAGCTTCGACCGCTGGTGGCAGATCGTCGAGAGCTACGGCGTCACTATCTTCTACACATCGCCCACCGCGATCCGCATGCTTATACAGCACGGCGAGTCGGGGCCGGCGTCGCATGACCTCAGCAGTCTGGAGGTCTTAGGCTCCGTCGGCGAACCGATCAATCCCGAGGCCTGGCTCTGGTACTACCGCAACATTGGCGGCGAACGCTGCCCGATCGTCGACACTTGGTGGCAGACGGAGACGGGCGGGTTCATGATCTGCGCGGCACCGGGAATTGAGTCTCTGCCTTTGAAAGCCGGCGCCGCGGGCATGCCCCTGCCCGGCGTTGATGCTGCCGTGGTCGACGACAAAGGCGAAAGCGTTCCGCCGGGTGAGAAGGGCACTCTCGTCATCCGGCGCCCTTGGCCCGGAATGCTCCTCACGATTCACAAAGATGAGCAGCGTTATAAGGACCAGTATTGGAGTCAATTTCCCGGACTCTTCTACGCCGGCGACTACGCGATTGAGGACGAGGACGGCTACTTCCAAATCCTGGGCAGGAGCGACGAAGTGCTCAAAGTCGCCGGCCACCGTCTTGGCAGCCTTGAAATCGAGAACGCCGCCGTGACTCACCCGGCCGTCGTTGAGGCGGCAGCCGTCGGCGTTCCAGACCCGGTCAAGGGAGAAGTTGTCGTCGTCTTTGCAGTAATGAAGGACGGCTTCGAGGCCACGCCGGAGCTCCGCCGTGAGCTTAGCGAGCATATACGCAACGCGATGGGGCCGATAGCAACGCCGGAGACGGTTTACTTCGTGGGTTCGCTGCCGAAGACGCGTAGCGGCAAGATCATGCGGCGTGTGGTCCGTGCCGTGGCTAGCGACCAGCCGACGGGCGACGTCAGCACGCTAGAGAACGAGGCTTCAGTGGAGGAGGTCAAGCTCGCCTACGAGAGCCTGAAGAGCCAGGTCTAGCCTCGCTCGTCAGTAGAGCTGGTCCAGCCCGAAGTTCGCGTACGGCATCAATTTGCTCGCAGGTTGATACTGATTCCGAGCTTAGCGGGAAGCCTGCGGTAAAACGTTGAGCATTGAGTAAAAAAGAAGGGCCGGCGCCTCTGGCCGGCGACCTCTTGTACCCGGTTAGGCTGCGTCTATTACCAGCGCCAGCGGGCGACTGACCATGATGGACGCTCGCGATCGTTCACGGTTAATGCCCGGCCGCTAAGCTGTGAGCCCCCTAAGACCGCGAATCGCTGCTTGTGCTCGAGCGTGATGCGGCAGCGAACGGCCGGTGTCGCGGTTCACCGTGTGCAGCCCGTGGAGTCGAGGCAATGCAGGACCCGACCCTAGGTTTGACTACAAATGTCAGGCGCGAGGGAGTAACCTCTCAGTTGCACTTTCATCGTTGGTTCCTTGAGCCAGCCCTAATCGTGTGGCCGATGGCATGAAGGGGGACGCGATGATTCGACTCTTGCGATCAGATGGCTGCCACCAAGAAGTCAAAGAAGCCGTTTCTGCCGCCATTGAAGGCGAAGACTTAGTCTGTTTGGACGAACAAGGAACGATCGTTGCGCGCTTCGACCGATTGACTGTGACCGCTTACGGCCAACACGAAGCGCTCCAAGGCGAACTGCCACCGTCCATTTTGGTCGCAGATGGGGCTGAATCGGAGGCGGGAGGACTCGCAAAGCAAAGTGAAGATGAAGGTGTTAGGTAGAAGACCCGCGCAGCTGGGCTGTCTCTTGCAACAGGGCCGCTTCGGGTGTCATATCCAAAGCAGCTAGCGCCTGCCTGGTCCCTGTTTGGTGAAGATTCGATAGGCTGTCGTCAGTGAAGCTGGGAAAGGCGCTACCCCAGTACTTGTCCTGACCGCGACTCCTATGACCGACTCCTATGACTTGGTGGGATGCTCGTGATCGTGAATATGCGCCTCGCCTAGGTGCTCGTGTTCGGCGTTCTCGTGAGGCGCGTGCGAATGCGTTAGCCCGGGATGATTGTGCGGGTGAGTATGGTAAGCAGTCAGGTGCTCCCATTCGCCCATCACCTCATCTATGCCTTCGCGCTTGTTATGCGTGATGTGATAATGATCGTGCTCGTGAGTGATGGCTTCGTGGCTATGCTCGACGAAGTCGACCAGATGGGCACGCTTGCGGACTTCACGCTCGACTCGCTCGGGGACGCCCGGCTTTCGGGGCGAAATAGCACCGAAGCTGATTATCGCTGCTAGGAAGCTAAGCCAAAGAAATACCCTTCTCATTTTGTTGAGCCTCCTCTACAACTTTGCCAGCCCGCGTTCATAGGCATCACCGTAGACTCTAACGGGGCTGAACGCGGCGTCGGAAGCCAGGCGCCCGGTGTCTTGAGTCTTCCGCCGCCTCCTGTTCACTGTCATCGGGAATTACGGCCAGATGATGGCGGAAGACCATTTCTCCACCGAGCCAACCAGCAAGGCTAAGGAGTCCAACTCCAAGAGCGTGTAGAACTACCACGGCCGTCAGGTCTGCACCGTTCAGTGCTCCGTTGTCCAGCATGAGCAACGTAGCAGCGAGAAAGAGCCCGACCACACCGAGGTTAAGGGCCATGTGAAACATCGCAATGCTTCGAGCACCCGAGTTCCATGCCATAGTCAAAAAGTCACCGAACCCTGGAAGCAGCGAACAGAGCCGTTGCTATGGCGGCGATTCCCGACCAGAACGCGATGTCGTACCACATCTTGTCTTTGCCAGTGCCTAGGTAAATGAGGTCGGCAGCGAACGTCCACGCGAACAAGCCTATCGGTAGGGCCACGAGCATCGGATGAATTGGGTGACCGAAGAAAGCGAATTTGCTCCGCATTTCTGACCTCCACTACTTGGTTGTATAAGCCGAAGTGCATTCAAGGCTACCGCGCCCCGGACTCCAATAATCATTCAGTCCCCTAACCATGCGTTACAGATGGGTCTAGACGCCAGATGATTACGCGGACATATAAGCATCGCGGTCACCGCGAGCAATTCCTGATGTTGGCTTCAGATGCTGGCTCAGCCCCCTCCCGCGGACGAACTGCGGTAAGGCGCCCAGGCCCAGGCCAAGTCGAGGGAACGTGGCCAGCCGATCGCGATCGAGCGATGGATGCATGGGAGGTGCGGGCCCTTCCCGGCCCGATGAGACACTTCCGTAACCCCTGACGGGAATTCCTAGTCGCTCAGTAACGTCCCACGTATAAGACTCTCTAGGTCAGAAATCTCTCCCCGGAGGCTCGCCATGGACGTACAGGAGATAATGACTCCCAACCCTTATTGCCTCAACATCACCGACACCATCCAGCATGCTGCCCAGGAGATGAAACAGCACAACATTGGGGTTTTGCCCGTCTGCGCCGGCGACACCTTGGCAGGCATCATCACGGACCGTGATATCGTCCTCGGCTGCGTGGCATCGGGAAGCCTGCCGGGCCAGTGCCTGGTGAAGGAGTACATGACGGCGAACCCCTTTAACGTCTCGCCTCAGACGAATATCGAAGAAGCGCTACAGGTCATGTCGCGCGAACAGATCAGGCGGCTTTGCGTGATCCAGAACGGCCACGTGGTAGGCATGCTGTCGCTAGGCGACCTCGTGCAGCATCTTCCCAATGATTCGAGGATCAGCCAGGCGCTTGCGCAGATATCGGAGCCGGTTCGGGGACAGCTGCCTGTGGGGGTTGCTTAGGGCGCTTGCCCCCAACAGTCGGCGTCACATGAGCTCGGTACGCCTTCCCAGACAGCCATGACGAAGATCCTCGTTCCGCTGGACGGTTCGGACTTGGCCGAAGCCGCTTTACCGTTGGCTGAACGCCTCGCCAGCGGGCTCGACGCCGAGGTTGTACTCGTAGCCGTGGGTGAGTTGCCTGGGATGTCGGTTCAGGCTCGTGAGGAGACTAAGGCCTTGACACAGATGCTCAGCGAGGCGAGTGAGAGCCTGTCAAGGCCAGTCCGGCAGCGCGTTGAGTCCGGTGGCGATCCCACCAGGGGATTCTTCATGCAGCCGAAGAGGAAGACGTCGACCTGATCGTCATGTCGACGCACGGCCGCAACTGGCTTGGTGAGCTGACCCAAGGGAGCGTCGCGAATGAACTGCTCCGAAATGGACGCTTCCCGCTGACCTTGATCCGGCCCACTGGGGCCGACCAAGCGATCGACATACCGCCGCCGCTGATTTAGCTCATGACAACTCTTTCAGAACTCAGATCGCGCGCCGTGCTCACTCGTCAACCGGTCGAGTCGATGGCTCAATACCAGCGCATTGGCGGCTTCGAGGCTTTTCAGCGCGTGCAGGAAATGGATCCGGCGGCAGTCGTCGATGTGCTGCGCGATTCCGGCTTACGCGGCCGAGGCGGCGCCGGCTTGGGAAGGCATACTCACCGCCGAAGGAGCGAGCAGGTTCGTCGTCGCCAACGGCGCCGAGGGCGAGCCGGGAACGTTCAAGGATCGTTATCTGCTGCGCCGGAACCCGTATGCCGTCCTGGAGGGCCTGCTCATCGCGACGCAGGTCATTGGCGCCGAGCGCGCCTACCTCGGCCTCAAGGAAGCGTTCCACCGCGAACGCGAGAGTCTATCGCACGCACTTGCTGAATTCCGCTCTCTAACTGAGCTGGCGGATAAGATCGAAGTCGTGCTGGGCTCGGATGAGTACCTCCTTGGCGAAGAGAAAGCCCTGCTCGAGGTAATCGAGGGCGGCCTGCCGCTGCCGCGCGTCCTGCCGCCTTATATGCACGGTCTCTTCGCCGGCTCATATGGTGGCGCCGAGACTAATCCCACCGTCGTAAACAACGTCGAGACTCTCGCATTTGTGCCGGGTATAGTCCGAAACGGCGCTTCCTGGTTCCGCTCGCTCGGCTCAGAGGACACCCCCGGGACGATGATTTTCACGGTCTGCGGTGACGTGCGACGGCCGATGGTCGAAGAGCTGCCGCTCGGCCTCACGCTGCGTGAGCTGATCTACGACGTTGCCGGTGGGCCTAAGCGGGGGCAGAAGTTAAAGGCCATTTTCCCTGGACTCGCGAACGGCGTGCTGACACCGGACGGACTCGATGCCCGGCTTGGTTTCGACAGCATGCGTTCGGCAGGCGCCTCCTTGGGATCCGCCGGCTTCATCGTCTACGACGACTCGGCGTGTATGGTCCAGGTCGCTTATCTGTTCTCGCGCTTCCTGCACGTTGAATCGTGCAACCAGTGTCCGCCCTGCAAGCTTTACTCCGGGCAGATCACCGAAGCGCTGGAGCGGCTGCTCGCTGGTATCGGGAGTCATGATGACATCGAGCAAATTCAGGACGCGGCCGCCACGGTCGAAGACGGACAACGCTGCTATCTGCCGACCTCTGAGCGCTCCGCGGTTACCAGCATCATGGCAGCCTTCATTGAAGACTTCGGACACCATATAGCCCCGGGGCACTGCGAACTGAACCACAACATCGAATTGCCGAAGATCGTCGATTACAGCGAAGTCGACGGCTTCACGTTCGATCCTCTGTACTCTCGCAAGCAGCCAGATTGGACCTATGCACTGGCCGCTGTCTGAAAACTTCGAGGAACGTCAATGGAAAACCAATTACCGCTTAAGGTCTATCGCTCCGCCGAACGGTTGAGCGTGGCGGCGCCACTGCC
>WHTK01000062.1 GCA_009377745.1 Dehalococcoidia bacterium | reverse complement strand
GTGATGGAGCTGCCGGGGATCGCGAAGGTGATTAGGTCCGCGGCGGTGACATGGACTTCGGGGCGCTGACGCGAGAGCTGATTCAGGCGCGAGTCCAGCACGGCGTCGAACTCTTCCAGCGCCACCGGCACCAGGTCCGGGTGAGCCACCCAGGTGCCGTCAAAGCCATCCCTGGCCTCACGCTCCTTGTCCTCGTGGACGCGACTGAGGGCCGTCTCGTTGATCGACGGGTCGCGACGGCTGGGGATGAAGGCCGCCATGCCGCCGATGGCATGGGCGCCGCGCTTGTGGCAGGTCTGTACCAGCAACTCCGTGTAGGCGCGCATGAAGGGCACCGTCATGGTCACCTGAGCCCGGTTCGGCGTAACAGCTGCCGGGTCCTGGTTGAACTTCTTGATCAAGCTGAAGATGTAGTCCCAGCGGCCGGCGTTGCAGCCCGCCGAGTGGTCCCGCAGCTCGTAGAGAACCTCTTCGATCTCGAATGCGCCGAGGATCGTTTCGATGAGGACAGTGGCTTTTATCGAACCGTGAGGCACATCGAAGTGCTCCTCTGCGAAGCTGAACACCTCGTCCCAGAGGCGCGCCTCCAGGTGGCTCTCCATCTTCGGCAGGTAGAAGTAGGGGCCGCTACCACGGCCGAGCAGCCGCCGGCCGTTGTGAAAGAAGTAGAGGCCGAAGTCGAACAGGCTGCCGGAGACCGGCTCTCCGTCAACCAGGACGTGCTTCTCTACGAGGTGCCAGCCACGCGGCCGGACGAGCAGGGTGGCGACCTCGTCGTTGAGGCGATAGACGCGTCCGTCAGGGCTCTCAAAGGTAATCGTGCGGTCGATGGCGTCGATCAGGTTGACCTGCCCTTCGATGAGGTTCTGCCAAGTTGGGGTGTTGGCGTCCTCAAAGTCGGCCATGAAGACGCGGGCGCCGCAGTTGAGGGCGTTGATCACTATGCGGCGATTGGTCGGGCCGGTGATCTCGACGCGGCGGTCCTGCAGATCGGCCGGGACAGGCGCGACCTGCCAGTCGCTCTCGCGCACACTTCGGGTTTCTGGCAGGAAGTCGGGCTTCTCACCGGCGTCGAAGCGGGCCTGGCGCTGGGCGCGCAGGGCGAGGAGCTCACGGCGGCGCGGATCGAAGCGCCGGTGCAGATCCGCAATGAACTCCAGGGCCGGCGGCGAAAGCACCTCGCCGAAGCGTTCCCCAGTCATCGATCCGCAGACTTCGACAGCCGTATCGACCATGGCGTGAGCCTCCTTAATCTGTGCAAGTTTGGGCCGCAGGACATGAGCAAAAGCGAGCACAAGCGAAGAGGCCGAATTCAGCATCCGGCCTCTCCGATCCTTGAGTTGCGGGCGGGTTAATGCACCGGGCCTATAAGGGCTTCCTTACCGCGAAACTTCTCTACCCAGCCCTTGACCAGCGGTGAGTACTTGAAGGGGCCGTTGGTGCGGCGCATGAAGCCACCGTTATCGCCGGGCCACTCCAGTGGCGACTCATCACGCGGGGCGACGTTGATGCGGACGTTCTCTTCCGGGTTGCGGAAGGTGTTCATCGGCTCGCCGCCGTCCTCGACGATCTCCATCTGGCGGCGCAGGAGCTCACGCCAGAGGATGATGCCCTTGTCGGACTCAGCCAGCTTCTCCTTGGAGCGGTCGACGATGGGGCCCTGAGCCACCCAGGCCATGCTGTCCTGACCGCCGTTGCTGTCGAGCTCTCCCCAGACCGGCAAGCCCTGCTGATCGACAGAGGCTGGAAGGATGTAATAAGGCACCTTTGTCTGGTCGTCGGCCTCGCCTGGCGGTAGCGGATAGGCGGTAAAGAAGACGTGCAGCGTGTGCGTGTCATCCATCGGGACGCGGTACATGAACTCGGTTGAGAAGCTGTTCATGTTCGGGAAGAGCGAAGGGCGCACCATCTTCTTCTCGCCTTCGACCAGCTCGAGGTTCATGACGCCGTGCTCATATATCTCCCAGTCGCGCCATCGCTGGATGTTGCCGCGACGAGCGGCGTCAGGGGCACGCTCGCGCCCCGGGCCGCCGCCTCGTATGAGATCAGGACGGCCGAGGCGCTCCAACACATAGTTAGTGAAGTGGCCGTGAAGCCAGGGTAGGTGCGCCGGGTCAAGGTCGTTCTCCTGCATCTGGAGCCAGTTGCAGGGCAGGACCTGGAAGCCGATGTCGCGGCGGACGCCGTCGCAGACGAAGAGGTCCCAGCGCGGCAGCAGAGGCGCCGGCTGCGGGCCCAGGTAGGCAAAGATCAAACCCGCGAGCTCCTGTACAGGGTAAGCAAGGAGCTTGACCCGGTCTGGGAAGGTGCTTTCTGGAGGCTCTGAGGGCATCTCCTGACACTGGCCGGTCTCGTCGTAGCGCCAGCCGTGGTAGGGACAGCGCAGGCCTTCCTCTTCGGGAATGCCGAAGACCAGGTTGACTCGGCGGTGCCCGCACTCTTGCTGGACCAGGCCCAGCGTGCCGCTGCGATCTCGATACAGGACGAGCGACTCGCCCAGGAGCTTCACCGGCATAACGGGGTTCTCATCCAGCTGGGTAGACGCCGCAATCGGGTGCCAGTACCAGCGAAGAAGCCGCCCCATGGGTGTCTCTGATCCGACCCTCGTAAAGGCTTCGTTCTCTTCTAAAGTAAGCATCGCCAGCTCCTATCTTGCTTCGCGAGCCAGGGCATCAGGAACGCTGGAAATAGTACACCTTAAGAGGTAAATGTCAAATAACAACGCTCGCCGTGACTCGCGTGGTAAAGCTGCCAGATTTCTGATACTGTCATCTCCCGTTGGCATATCCGTAGATTCGGGAGGCAGTCATGGCGCGCGTACCCTATATGAATCGTGAGACCCTGGCGGAAGCGGACATCCCTTTGTGGGACGAACTTGCGGGCGAGCGGGGTCGGCTTCCCCTCGTAACGCAGATCCTCATGTACCATCCCTCTCTCGCCGCGATGGCCGAGCATATCAATCGCGCCGTCCGCTTCGACCTCTCGCTACCGCGTTCCAGCGTTGAGCTGGTAATCCTGACGGTCTCCCGGGAGACGAACTGCGTACGCGAGTGGGGCATCCACCTGCCGCAGGCGCGCAATGCCGGCGTCCGTGAAGAGGCGATTGAGTCCGTCAGGGATAAAATCACACCCAAGGGCTTGACCGGCGAGGAAGCCGAAGTCGTTACCTACGCCCAGGAGATCCTGCGCACAAATCGCGTCTCGGACAAGACCTTTGAGGCGAACAAGCGCCGTCTCGGCGATGCCGGCGTCGTCGACCTCACGGCGCTGGTGGGCGTGTATTCAATGCTCGCCACGGTCATGAACGCCTTCGAGGTTGAAGCGCCCGAGGATCCTGCCCTGCAGCTACCGATGTAGCCAGCCCGAGTGTTTATGGAATCCCGTCGACGCAGCCAAATACTGGTCTTGATGAGGCCAGAGCCCGCTGCCCCTTCATTTCATACACTATGGATTTAGGTGCGCCGCGCAATTGGCTTGGGGCGGTTGCAAAATATTTCCTCCCCTGAGATAGTTGACAGCCTCTAGAGACGGGCGCATATTCGTCGCAAACTCGTCACTATTCGTCGGGGATGAACAAAAATGGCGACGGCTTCCTGGAAACCAATCTACGCTTCACGGCCTGTCACGCGGCGTCGATTCCTGGCAGGCAGCGCATCCTTGGCCGGCGCGGCAGCGATCTTGGCCTGTGGGGGTGAGGGCGGCAGCAACACCAGGCTGGAGACCAGCGTCGAGCGCAAGCCGGGCGCCATCCTTTATACGCGCGATAGCTACCAGTGGCCGGATGAGACGTCCGGTGCGGTAGACGGCGGCGTTTATCCCGGTTACGTAGACACAGACAACACCGCAGGCTTTGACCCATACCTTGGCGCCAGCGCTATGACGATCTCAACGGACCCGTACGAGTTCCTGCTGCGTCCCAACTACGGCCCGGGAATCAAGCCCGGCACGGACGCGCACAACGAGCGAATCGCCCACCTCGCTCAGTCCTATGAGGTCTCCGGAGACAACGCGACTTTTACTTTCAAACTACGCCGCGGCGTGAAGTTCCATCCTGTGGCACCGGTCAACGGCCGCGAGATGACGATCGAGGACTGGCGCGAGTCATCTAAACGCTTCATGGAGATCCACCCCAACAGCCCCAACTGGAATGAGGTCGTCGACAAGGTGGAGTTCCCTGACGCGCAGACGATGGTGGTCAAGGCGAAGTTCCCGTACTTCCCCTTCCTGATCCGCATGATTGACGAGGACTTCACTTTCACGATCATGCCCAAGGAGTTGCACGAAGACGGCAAGCTTGCGGCGACGACGCCAATCGGCACGAACTACCGCATGCTGGACAAGTATCTGCCTTCGGCGACGCAGGAGTACAAGCGGTTCGACGGTTACTGGCAGGGCAAGCCGTACATCGACCGCTGGAATCTGCCGATCATTCCCGAATACGCCAACCGCTACTCCCAGTTCATGGCGAAGAACATCCACAGCTTCATTCCAAAGATGACAGAAGCGCTGAAGGTCCACCAGGAAGCGCCTGAAGCGTTGATGATCGCCAACGTGCAGCGCGATGGCATCCCGCGCGCCATCTTCGGCAAATGGGAGGCTGCGACAGCGCCGTGGGGCGACCCACGCGTGCGCATCGCCATGCACCGCTCCATAAACTGGCCGGGCATCCTCGATTTCATGACCGGCAAGGATAAGTTCTCGGCCGCCGGGATCGAGGTCGACACCGTATTCACGACGCATGTGCCCGCGGAGGCGAACTACTGGCTCGACCCGCGCAAATCGGAGCTGGGTCAGGAGTCGGAGAACTACCTTTATAACGTGGCGGAGGCAAAGAAGCTGGTGGCCGCAGCCGGTCAGCCGGACGGCTTCGAGCTGCCGCTGGTTGCACAGACCACCTCGGCTGGCACTGATGTCTGGACGCTCTACCTGGACGAGGCCAGGAAGGGCGGAGTCGTAATGCTCGTGCCGGAGATGATGCAAAACCGCACTGCCTACCTGGACCGGACGACGCGCACGGCGGAGTTCAAGGGCATGCAGTGGTTCTCCGGCGGCTCAACTCACGGAGACGTGGACTACGTTCTGTTCCGCAACTACCACAGCTCTGGACAGGCGTCCGCTTACACTAATCCCAAGCTGGACCAGTTGATTGACTCGAGTCGCCGGGCGGTGAGTTGGGAAAAGCGCCTGCCGATCCTGCGCGACATCCAGCTGGAAGCAGCGCGACTCTGGCCGGTGCAGCTCGGCGAGCATGGCTTCTCCGACTGGCGCTTCGAGTGGCCCTGGCTGCACAACGCCAACCAGCAGCCCTACCAGTACTGGCTGGGCCAAGACATGCCGCGCCGAAACGGTTAAGAGCCACCCATAGAGGCGCTCCGTCATCGCTGAACCTCATCCGTGGCCCTTAGCGTGGTTGGCGGCGCGGTGGCTCCTGCCGTCCATCGAGCCCTTCCAGCAAGGTACCGCGTCTTGGCGACCCGACATGCGCGGCTTTCCTCCGAGCGACACCTACGCGAACATGAACGCATTTGCCGGACGCCGATAAACGCGACACCACCGGCCAGCGATGACCAGCGATTCATTACGCATCACGAAGAGCTGCAAGCGCTGTATACCATTGAATAATTAACGTAGTTAACCAGTACATCCCTACGCCATTCAAAAAGCGTATGTCCAGATAAGTAGCCTTGACATATCTCCCGGTCGGGCCTATCTTCGCGACAAACCGGGAAGTCACCGGTTGCTGCTTGACATCACAAGGAGGGGGATAATGTCTACAAGCGCACCTTCATGGCTGTCTGGGTACAAGCGAGGCCAGATAACTCGGCGCAAGTTCCTTGGCGGTACCGCCGCCGGCCTGGGCGCGGCAGCTCTCATCGCCTGCGGAGGCAGCGATGGCGGCGGCGGCGGCAGCGTTAGCTTCAGCACCAACGACGCCCTTAAGCCCGGCTCTGTCTGGCTGGGTGCCAACGACTGGAAACTGCCGGACGAGACGAAAGACGCGGTCCGTGGCGGCATCTACCGCAGTTATATAGCGGAGGACGAACAGCAGAGCTACGACGCTCTAATCCTGGCGCCCTCGCAGTCGGCTTTCTCGGGTCACGTCCACGAGTACCTCATGGCCAAGAACCGCGGCCCCGGCATCGACCCGTCATCCCCGGAGTCAGACGTCCCGGTCCCGGCCCTTGCGCAGAACTTCGAAGTGTCCAACGACGGTCTGACCGTCACCTTTACCATGCGCCCGAACGTCAAGTTCCACCCGGTCGCGCCGGTCAACGGCCGCGTCATGGACATGGACGATTGGAAGACGACGCTTGAGCGCTTCATGGCCCTAAGCAACCAACGGGAACCGATCACGTCGGTCCTGGATAGGGCCGAGTACCCGGACGCCACCCACATGGTCTGGCGGCTCAAATTCCCTTACAAGCCACTCCTCACCCGCATCCACA
>WHTK01000033.1 GCA_009377745.1 Dehalococcoidia bacterium | reverse complement strand
TGAATGCGCAACAACTGGCTACCGGCCTCGACCAGCTGGGAGTGCCCTAAATGCGGCTTTGGCCACGGCGAGGCCTGGGTTTGCCCCACCTGCCCTGAGCCGGACTAGCTCCGCGCGGCCGGGCCTTCGCTCTCAGCCCAGCGGTTGTTTAGGCGGACGCCGCGATCTGCCGGTCGCTGCGGACGACCTCGATCTCGACCCCGTAAGACTCGATCATCTGGGTGAAGCCACCGCGATTGCCTTTGAGGTTGCCGGACAAGGTCGATTTCCCGTCCGCGGTCTCAACCAGGCCAAAGCGCGCCACCTGGCTGCGCAGAGCAAACGGTAGGACGCCTGGATTGAGGACGACCACGTGCGGCGAAGGGTCGTCCTGGAAAGAGGGTTCGAAGGAAATCCGTACCTTTTCGATCACGTGTACCAAATCTTTCTCGTCCGATCTGCATCGAGCGGCTAATCGAGGCTGAGCCCCTTGCTTCGGGCGAGTACCTCTGACTGAGGACGCTACCTGAGTTCCCCGGCTCAGTCCGAAGGAGCTGCCGCCCGCGAAAGAGAGCGGCCTGGAGGAAGTAGCTGCCCGGCCAGTATGGCTGCTTAGGCCCCGAAAAGATAGGCAAGCCTCCGAGCCCGTCGCTCAGGCCGGCCCACCGCTCCCAAGCCGGATTCGCCAACGTCCTGCTACTATGAACACCGCAGCCGCGAATCACGCCACCTCATGCTGTCGATTCGCATCAAGCTCAATTCGGGGTGTAGCTCAGTCAGGTCAGAGCGCCTGGTTTGGGACCAGGAGGCCCCCAGTTCGAATCTGGGCACCCCGACCACCAGCATGGCGATCACGGCGCGCGCCTACGCTACCGCGATGAATCGCTCCCGCCACAGGGGCAGCGCCGCCGGATTAACGACCGTCCCGGGCGCCTCGCCGGAGAGGATCAGCAGGGCGCTCTCCATCGCCATTCTCAAACCGCCGGCCCGGCTCTCCCACGTGTGGCTCATCGCGTGCGGCGTGAGGATTACGCGCTCCGGGTCGAGGTCACGCAGCGGGCTCTCCAGAGCCAGGGGCTCCTCCGCGAACACATCCAGGGCTGCCCCCGCGATCCACTTCTCGCGCAGCGCTACTTCCAACGCCGCCTCTTCAATCACCTGCCCCCTGGACGTGTTGACCAGGTAGGCTGTTGGCTTCATCAGTCGCAGCTGGCGCTCGCCAATGAGGTTGCGCGTCTCCGGTGTCGCCACAACGTGGATGCTGACAAAGTCTGAGTCGCGAAATACGTCATCCAGGGACTCGGCCCGCTCCACCTTCAAGGACTCGAACCGCTCTTGGGGAGTTCGCGGCGAATAAGCGATCAGCCGCACACCCCAATCCTGGAGCCGCTGCGCCACGCCGGCGGCAATCCTCCCCAGCCCCACCAGACCCAGCGTCCGCCCCATCAGCAGCCCGCCCCGGTCCGAATCCTGACCCCAGCCCCGCACTCGCAGGCTGGCTTCCTTGCGTTTGAGCCCCAGAGAGAGCGCAATCAACAAGCCCACGGTCGCCTCCGCCACGCCGTTGAAGTTCTCCGGCGAAGGACTGTTGCAGACAAGAATCCCCAGGTCCGTGGCCGACTCCACGTCCACGCGTTCGATACCGATCGACGTGGTCACGAGCGCCCTGAGCCTTGGCGCCTCCGCCATCGCCCGGCGCGGCAGGTTAACACCGAGGGCGAGGTCGGCGTCCCGGCTAATCGTCAGAAGCTCATCGCTAATGGGGCCGCGCCGTGCTCCCCCGAAGGGCGCCAGGACTACCTCGTGGCCCGCCTGACGTAGAGGCTCATACTCCTCGGGACGCGCGCGGGAGCCGGCCAGAACTTTCATCATCCATCCTCGTCGGTCGAATTCCAGGCAACGCCCGGCCGGCAACACGATAGCACGCGTTGCAAAACAATAGAGATAACCTCAAGTTGTATTGACAGGGGTGTTTACCCCACCTAGGCTCGCCGCAGATGCCCACCAGCCTGTTAGCGGAGCGTTGATTCGCTCAGAGGGGGAAAGAAATGGCGCCGGATTCGCGTTCCTGGTCGGCCACCTACGCCGGGAGGCAGGTTTCTCGCCGCAGATTCCTCGCCACGGCCGCGGCTGGCGCCGGTGGAGCTGCCACGCTGATCGCCTGCGGTGGCGGCGGCGATTCTACCCCGCAAGTCCTCACTGTCGACCCGAGCTCCGTTAGAAAGCCGGGCGCCGTTGTCTACTACGGCGACAACTGGAAGCTCGCCGACGAGACGGACCAGGCGGTCGCCGGCGGCATCTGGCCCGACAGCGAGCCGGCCGATCTGAGCTCAAGCTGGGACCCCTACCTCTCGACGGCCTCCGTCAACGACGCCTTCAACGACGCGGGCTACGAGTACCCCTTCCGCTACAACCGCGGCCCTGGCATCGCGCCCGGCTCCCCCGAGTACTACGAGACCATGCCCAACCTTGCTTCCGACTGGGAGCTGGCCAACGATGGCCTCACCTACACCTGGACCCTGCGGCAGGGCGTGAAATTCCACCCCATCGCGCCGGTGAACGGCCGCGTGATGGACATCGACGACTGGAAGACAACCATCGAACGCTTCATGGAGGTCGGCACCAACCGGCTACCCCTCGTCGACACGGTCGACAAGCTTGAGTACCCGGACCCGCGCCATGTCGTGATCAAGATGAAGGAGCCTTACGCGGCTTTCATGACCCGCATGCTATCCCGGGACTATGGCTTCAAGATCGTCCCCAAGGAGCTCAACCGCGATCCGGACCTGCTGCACACCAAGCAGATCGGCACCAACTACCGCATCGTCGACAAGGTTCAGCCTTCGATTACGCGAGAGTTCAAGCGCTTCGATGACTACTGGGGCGGTAAGGCGTTTATCGACCGCTGGCACTATCCGATCATCCCGGAAGCGTCGAACCGCTATGCCCAGTTCTTAGCCAAGAACGTCATCTCTTACGCCCCGGCCAACCGCGAAGTCCTGAGCATGCGCAAGGACTCGCCGGACTCTATCCTCGGCACGAACGAGCTCATCCCCTTCGCCATCCCCTACGCCTCGTTCGGCAAGGTTGAAGCAATGACGGCCCCCTGGAAGGACAACCGCATCCGGATCGCCCTCCAGAAGACCATCGACTTCGACGCCATCGTTGACTTCACCAGCAACCGCGAGGCCTTCGCCGCCGCTGGTATCGAGGTTGACATCAGCTTCACAACCCACTCGCCGCGCATCTTGAGCTTCTGGCTTGACCCGCGAAAGGGCGAGCTTGGCGAAGCTTCGAGCAACTACCTCTACGACGTGGCCGCGGCGAAAAAGCTGGTAGAAGCCGCCGGCTACCCGGACGGCTTCGAGATACCCATGAACGCTCTCACCGGCAGCAATGAGGAGCCGATCCGGCTCCAGGTCGACTACTACAAGAAGTCGGGCTTTATTGATGTCAAAGAGAACTGGCTGCAAAGGGCTGAGTACTACGATAACGTCGTGTACGCGCCTAACATGAAAGGCATGAATGGCACCTCATCCGGCGCCGGCAGCGCAAACGACCCCGAGCACGTGCTCTTCAATCTCTACTACAGCAAGGGGCGCCAGGCTGTCTGGAATGACCCGCAGATGGACCAGATCATCCTGCGCCAGCGCCGCGAATTCGACCCCCAGAAGCGCGGCGAGATCATCAAAGAGTGGCAGCGGCACATCGCCAAGGAATTTTACGTCCTGCCGCGGCGGCACACCTTCGCCACCTGGACTTTCTGGCAGCCATGGGTGCATAACTTCAACTACATAGACTTCGAGAACCAGACAGGCGGCGAAAAGGTCTGGCTGGCTCAGGACATGCCGAGACGCAACGGCGTATAGCAAGCGGCGCCAAACGATTCGATAGAAGGAGACCAATGACAACCACGAACAAGACCCAGGCCAAAGTATTCGAGTACATCAACGATGACATTCTTGCCGGCAAGGGCGATCTCGTCCTGCCCGGCTCGGACGAGCTTTCCGGCGTCATCAAGCGCTACCTAGAAGGCGGAGAGAACAAACTTCACTGCCACCCGGCCGAGGATCACACCTTCTTCATCCTCCAGGGCAAGGCCGAGTTCCGCCTGGAAAATGACGACAACATCATCGAGGTCAAGGCGCTTGAGGGTGTCTTCCTGCCCAAGGGCACTAACTACTGGTTCCACAGCTCCGGCGACCAGAAGCTCATCATGCTGCGCGTCGGCACGGAGCAAGGGTCCGACAGGATCATCGACGGCCAGCTGGTGAAGAGCCACCGGACCGGCGAGACCGCGCAGCACGCGCCCGTCAAGGTCCTGCCTTTCTGAGATCAAGCCCTCAGGCTAGAAGACGAGGAGCAGCCGATGGTAACAGCGCAACCAAGCTCAACCGGCGCCAAGAAGCTCGACTACATGGCGATCTCGGCCGACGATCATATCGACCTGGGTTACCTGCCCAAGGACCTCTGGATGCAGCGTCTGCCCGCTGAATTCCGCGATCAGGCCCCTCACGTCGAGGATCGCGGTGACCGGGGCGAGTTCTGGGTCTGTGAAGGCGATGTCTGGGGAGAATACCGCAGCGAGCGCTGGTTCTCACGCCCCAACCGCAGCCCGATCGCCCTCGACCGTGGCGGCGTCGGCGAAGAAGGCCGGCCGATTACCCCCGAGAAGCGCATGACGGACATGGACCGCGACAACGTCGAAGCGTCGCTGATGTTCCCGCCGATTATCGCCATGCAGGTCGGCAACCCACCGCTGCGCAACGCCATTATCGCCGCCTACAACGACTGGGCTGCGGACTTCAAAAAGGCCGCGCCCAAGCGCTTCATGCCGGCCGCCATGCTCTCGCCGCTGGACGGGGAGGCCGCCGCCGCCGAGGTCTACAGGGCCGCCAAGCTGGGCTTCCAGCAGGTCAACTTCCTGGTGAATGACGTGACCCAGGATATGTACCTGGAGCCCTGGGACCCCTTCTGGCGGGCCGCCGAAGAGACCAACACCATCGTCTCCTACCACGTCGGCGGCAGCGTCGCCACCAACACGGTGCGGGCGCGCATGCGCGAGCTGGCTGAGTCCGGCCAACGCCGCATGGCCTTCGATATGGGCCTCGGCAACGGCGGCAATTCCTTCTTCGAGCCCTTCGTCAACCTCTTCACCTTCGGGACCCTGGAGCGGCATCCCGGCCTGCGGTTCGTCTGCGGTGAGTCCGGCACCGGCTGGATCCCCTACGTGGTGCAGGAGATGGACTACCGGTTCAACCGCCTTCTGGAACGCCGCTCGCGAGATGACCTGCCGATCAAGCAGCTGCCGAGCGAGGTCTTCAAGCGCCAGGTCTGGGCTACCTACCAGTCCGACGTCGTTGGCCTCCACCTCGTAGACTTCTTCGGCGATGGCCACATGCTCTGGGCGTCCGACTACCCGCACCCGGACAGCACCTGGCCCTGGTCGCAGGACGTCATCGAGAGCGAGACCGCCCACCTCGACCCGGCCATGAAAAAGAAGATCATCCGCGATAACGCCGCCGCCCTCTACGGGCTCTAGGCTTCAGCACTCTCACATAAGAGGGGGGATGCTTCCGGCTTGCCGGGAGGCCCCCTTCTTGATGCGCGCGCCGCATAGCAGGAGAAGCTCTTTGGCTCAGTTTGTACAGGCGATCCCCTTCACGGCCCTCAAGGAAGGCGATGTTGTCCCGGCTCGGCTGGACGCCTACTACCTGGCTTTCTATCTCCTCGAAGGTCAGCCCTACTGCACCGATGACCTCTGCACCCACGAAGACAACATGCTGAGCGATGGCGGCTACGTCGATGGCGACGAAGTCGAGTGCGCCTACCATGGCGCCCGCTTTAACCTGAAGACCGGCCGCGCCACCCGCTTCCCCGCTAACTCATCTATACGCAGCTATCCCGTTGAAGTCCGCGATGGCTACGTCTACGTGGCGGTCGGCTGAGTTAGGAGACACCCATGGAGCAATCTAAAATCTACACCGCGGTCCTCATGGAAGCCGAGTATCCGCCCACGCCGGAGACGGAGCTGGCCATCCGCAAGGAAGCAGAAGCCGCCCTCGGTGGCCGCGACCTCGTCATCGAACGCGAGGGAGACTGGGTATTCTCCGGCCCGGAAGAGGACGATGACGATGAAGAAGAAGGATTCTACGTGAAGGCCTTTCACGGCAAGCCCAAAGGATGACCTCCTTAATGTGACTGAGAGGTCCTCTCTTAACTAAATCGAGTCCGTCAGGGTCTATCCTGATTTCATGAAGTCCGCCTGGATAACCGGCGCCGCCACAGCCCAACCTGGATACCGCATCGAGCAAGAGGCCGCCGCGAGGCTGATTGGCGAGGCCATAAGCGATCCGCGCCGCGCCAAAGCGATCGCCAGGGGTACGCAGATCGACCGGCGGGCGGTCGTCTTGCCGCCTGAGGCGATCGCGGCCCTCGGCAGCATCGAAGAGCGCAACCGTATCTACCAGAACTGGGCGCCCGGCCTCGCAAAAGAAGCCACCGCCAAAGCTCTGGATTGCGGCTCCGGCGGCGCCATCGGCTGCATTGTCGCCTCCTCCTGCACCGGCTACATGGTGCCGGGGTGGGACGTGCAGCTCGTCCAGGACATGGGCTTCCATCCCCACACCGTCCGCCTGCCGCTGACCGAGTCTGGCTGCGCGGGCGGCGTGGTAGCGCTGGCGCGCGCCGCCGATCACGTCCGTTCCCATACGGAGCAGAAGGCGCTGGCCGTCGCCGTCGAGTTGTGCTCACTGGCCTTTCATCCCAAACCTGAGCCAGGCAACCTGACCGCCACCCTGATCTTCGGCGATGGCGCCGGCGCCGCATTGCTTGAGGCCTCTGACCAGCCGGTCAAGGACGCCTTGCAGGTGGTCGATAGCCTCTCGGCCCTGATCCCCGGCTCACGGGAAGCCCTGGGATTCAACCTGACAGACCGGGGCTTCTACCCGGTGCTCACGCGCGAGCTCACCGAGATTCTGCCCAAGCCCACCCACGTCGCTATCTGCGAGCTGCTTAACCGCCAAAGTCTGAGCTTGAGCGACGTCGGGTTCTGGCTGATCCATCCCGGAGGCAGCCGCATCCTCGATGGCCTCGAAGCTGAGATGAGCCTCGACAGATCCGCCTTGCGCTGGTCGTGGCAGTCCATGCGCGATTGCGGCAACATGTCCTCCGCCTCAATCTTCGATGTCCTGCGGCGCTATCTCGAAGATCGGGACGCGCCCCGCGGCTGGGGCGTGGTGATTGCCTTCGGCCCCGGCGTGTCGCTGGAAATGCTCCTCGTCCGCCGTTGCTGATCCGCGCAATGGTCTGTGGCCTCGTCGCGGCGTCTCGATTGCTGGAGCTGCGCCAATCGCGGCGCAACCTCGCAGCCCACCCGGCGACGGATGAGAGCAGGCTCAGCCGCCGCCTGTTCCCCCTGATCGTCGCCGTCCACACCACGGTCATCTGCGGCACGCTGCTCTTCGGCCATCGCGGGCCGCGGGCCTTCTGGCTCCTGGCGCTCCTCGCGGTCCAGCCACTGCGATGGTGGGTGCTCAAGACGCTGGGAAACCGCTGGAACGCTCGCGGCGCCGTGCCCCGGACCATGCAAGTGGCGACCGATGGCCCCTACGCTTTCGTCCGCCACCCGAACTACAGCGTCATCGCTGTCGAACTGGCTGCCTTGCCGCTGGCGTTTGGTCTCGGCCGCCTCGCGATTGCCGCCGGCGCCGCCAACGCCCTCCTCCTGGCTATCCGCGTCCGCGAGGAGGAAGCTCTGCTCTTCCGGCTGCCTGGCTACAAAGAGCACTTCGCGACCAGGCCGCGCTTCCTGCCCTTCCTCTTCTAGACACCCAACGCTAAAGCCATGATGTCGCGGGGGCGCAACGAGCCCAGTCCCAGCTTGCCGCCGTTGATCGCGGCCAGCTTGGCGAAGGTGTCCGGCTTGCGAGCCAGATTCAAGACGGCCCTGCGGCCCAGAGACGGCCTCGATGCGAGCGCCAGTATGAGCGACGCAATCAGCCTTGAGTTACGGGCGAGTCGACGGCGCCGCTGCTCGTATTCGCGAAAGGGGCGAGGCGAGCCCGTATTCAGGAAGGAGACCACCGCCCCGGCGCAGTAGCGGGCAGAGATCAAGGCAAGGCTCATGCCGTCGCCGCTGATGCCGTCATGGAAGCCCGCCGCGTCCCCCACGAGCACCAGGTTGGGACTTCGCCAGAGCGCCTTCGCCGAGGCAGGAAACGGGCCCGCCGCCAGCGGCTCATCCACCAGCTCGAAAGCGCGGCCCAGTGCGCTTCGGCCAACCAGGTCGAGGAAGCCCTCCGCGAGCCGGCCGGCCATCGCCTCCATGCCGCGCCGTTCCAGCAACACGGCCGCGTTGACCAGGCGACCGCCCACCGGCGTGACGTAGAGCGCATATCCCTGCTCGAAGTAAACCTCGACGCGGGGCGGCGGCTCCTCAGCGAGGAGCAGGTGGGCGCTAACGCCGTAGCGGCGCCGCCGCGCCGGCCGGTCCAGCCCCGCCTGGGTCCGCAGCCCGGAGCGGATGCCGTCGGCGGCAATCAGGACGCGGGCACCCACGGTCTCGCTGCCGATCTCGACGGCGAAGCCATCGGCCGTTTCGACCAGGCGCCTCGCTTCGACTCCCAACTCGACCTCGACGCCGGCGGCGGCGCAGGCGCGCAAGACCGCGTCATCGAGCAGCGAGCGCTGGACGCCGATTGCGCCCTGACCCAGTCTGGCCTCCGCCGAGCAGCCCTGAATGCTGAAGCGCACGGCGGACAGCGTCCCGGCCTGCGCCTCGATCTCCGGCAGCACGCCGATGTCCCTCAGCTCGGCCACTCCCCGTGAGAAGAGGCCCTCGCCACAGCACTTGCGCCTCGGGAATTGGCCCTTGTCTATCAGGCGGACGCTAAGGCCCTGCCGTGCGAGATGAATCGCGGTGGTTGCCCCCGCGAGGCTGGCGCCGGCCACCAGGACATCATGCACGCGTCCGATCCTAGCACCGAATCAGAGAGCCGCTAAAGGGTCCCTGCGCAACGCTATGAGTGCCACGAGCGCTCGTGTCACCCTAACCAGAGTTCGCCGGGCGCCCTTGCCGCGAAGTAACCAGGCTGAGCTGTAGAGCGCGGAGATCCGCCAGCCACCGGCGAGCGTCCCCGACTCAGGCAGCTCAGCGGCTGACAGCGAGGAGCGCCCTACGCCGCGGCAGGGAGAGTAAACTCGAAGACGGCGCCGCCGCCGCGTCGAGGCCGGGTCGAGATGCGTCCGGACTGCGCCTGCACGAGGAGCTTACAGACGGCGAGGCCGATTCCCGTCCCGCCAACCATCGTGGCCGTCCGCGCCGAACGGTAAAACGGCTGGAAGATGATCTCCGCTTCAGCCGGGTCTATGCCGGGGCCGTGGTCGAGCATGGAGACGGTTACCCCCGTCCCGCTGCGGCGGGCGCGGACGTCGATGCGCTGGTCGGCCGGACTGTACTTTTCGGCGTTTCCCAACAGGTTTTGCAGGACCTGCTTCAGGTACTCGGGTTGAGCTTCGGCCAGCAGGGCTATCGGTTTAACAGAAACCTGGACGGGCCGGCTGCTGAACTGTTGGCGGTGTTCCTCAACCGCCTCTTCAATTGCCTTGTCCACTGAGACGGGTTCAGTGGGGACCGGCGCTTGAGCGCCGGCACGCGCCAGAAGCAGCATGTTCTCAACCAGCCGGTTCAGGCGCTCCGCCTCCAGCCGTATGTCATTAATCGCCCGAGTCCGGGAATCCTCATCCAGGTCCTCCAGCCGGCGCAGGAGCAGATGCGCGTTCCCGAAGATGGTCGTCAGAGGCGTGCGCAGCTCGTGGGAGACAATGCCGATTAGGACGTCTCTCTCCCTGACAATCTCCTCCAGCGCTCTATTGCGGTCCCGCAGGCTCTTCTCGGTCTCGCTTTCACCAAGGATGGATTGGGTGACCTCCAGGGCGGTCATGAATACGCCGCGCACCCGGCCACGCCGGCCCAGGTCCGCGATATAGCTCACGAGGTAATGATGCTCGCCCTCCTCGGGGCGGTTCCGCCAGGTGACAGACAGGGCAGTTTGCGGCGATCGCACGACCGTCTCGGCGACGCGTTCGATCTCGCGCCAGAAGTCTGGGTTTTCGGGGGTGACATCGCGCAGGCGCTGCCCAATTACTTCCTCGGCGCCGCGGCCAAAGTAGGAGGCCTGGACGTCATTGCAGAAAGCAAAGACCAAATTCGAATCAAGATAGGCGACGCCGCCGGGGAATGCCTCCACCAATCGGCGTAAAAAGGCAGGCGTCCGCCCGGTTTTGCTTGATGTGAGGATCTGCATGGCACTTCCTTGGGCCCGGGCGGGAATGGGGCCGGTTGTCGGGAACAGCGTTTACGTAGCAGCCTACCGGGCAAAGTGTTACGGCAGCGTTACAAGCGACTGGCAAAATTCGTAATGTCGGCGCAGCCTCAAAGATGCGCCGAAGAGCGGCGAAAAGTGAGTTACTTAGGCAGCTTGTACGATAGGCCTCTGCGCCGCGGAATCAGTCCTCCGGGCTTTCTTAGATTATTTCCCCTTCGACACCGAGGCTACCGGCAAGACCCGCGCCGAGCGCCAACCCGATTGCTACGAGAGCTAGACCGGCAGGTACCAGCTTCACAGGGCTAACCAGGCCGATCATCGGCAGTGCGTCCACCACGAATACCACGGCCGCGATGATGAAGCAGAGTTCGGCCAGAGTCACTTTGGGTCCCTCCTTCAGCTTTTTAGAAACCCGTCCTCCGCGCTTAGAAAACGAGGACGAGGAGAAGGAACACGACGATAACCGTCAACAATCCGCCACCGATACGCATGCTTGGCTCCTTTCGTTAGTCTTGACTCCGGCCTGGATCAGCTACCGGCCACAAAGCCGAGTAAGCCTATTGCCAGCATGACAATTGCGCTTGTCCAAACCGACCAGGTGAATAACGTGTCTCGTAAGGCCGTCCGTCTTGATGTACGTTTCAAGCTCTGCCTGTCACCTTCTTGACCGCGCCTTCACGGACGCTATCAGAGATGATCAATCGTCTGACTGTGAAGGCCTCCCTCGCGGAAGGTCGCCTTCTCCGCACTAGACGACGTTCGTAGGCGGCACGACGTTAGTAGGCGGGACTGCGGTCGCAGGGGGAGCGACATTGGTAGCAGGCTGAGCCGCGCCGCCGCGACCGGCCCCCCACGGCGCGTAGCCGGCCAGGGTGAGGAGCGAGAAGCCCAAACCAATACCACCCACGATAATGAGGATGGCTCCCACGGTCTGGATGCTGATGCCGGCCAGCTGAAAGCTGACGGCAAAAGCCAAGATCGCGCCAACGGCGATGAGGATCAGGCTGGTTGCAGTTGTCATTAGAATCCCTCCGGGACAATTAAATGCCTGGCGTCGGCGAGTCTGTGTTTCAGGGACCAGCCGGCTACCTTATTCGCAGCCTAAGCCGCCCAGCATCACCGGAGCGTTACGCGGCGGCCAGTCCGCCAGGCCGAGAGAATCACTGAGTTTGCCTTCGAGTTAGTTCTATTCAGGACAAGATCTTTGGCAAGACTGAGCAACCAAAGCGCACGCTGGCGCGAGGTCAGAAAGCAGTCTATTCAAGGCGCGGATTCGCACCGTATCATCTGAAGGTGTCAAGGCGGAGCCCAACGCTCCGCGGAGTCAGGCTGGCAGCTCAGGGACCGGCCAATTTCGTTGCCGGAAGTCGTGGTTCGTGTGAATAGTCCGCCGCCGGGAAAATCAAAGGTTGGCTTTCATCACAAGGTTCACAGAGTAGCGTGGCCATGCTAGGATTTTTGAGATGAATCGCGAGCGCTCAGTTAGCCGTGAATGCGCGGTGTCTGTCCTCGGCAGCTTCGGCTTTTCCGTGGGCGGCAAACCGCGGCACGGCCTGCCCCACGGCTCGCAGAGTCTATTGGCGTTCCTGGCGCTGCGTGATCGGCCCGTGACACGCACGGCAATAGCGGGGACCCTCTGGCCTGAGGCGTCCGAAGAGCACGCTCACGCCAGCCTGCGTTCAGCGGTTTCACGCTTGAATGGGATCAGGCGCATGGTAGTCCGCGTTTCCTTCCAGGAACTCTGCTTGGCTGATGGCGTCACCGTGGACATCCGGGATGCGAGATTGCTGGCTCACCGAGTGCTCAACCCCGGCACGGGGCGGGACAGCGACGTGAACGACCGGGCGATCTCGACACTCTCGGTAGACCTGCTGCCCGACTGGTACGACGATTGGGCCGTGGCCGAGGCGGAGGAATGGAGACAACTGCGTCTCCATGCCCTGGACGCGCTCGCGGCGAGGCTGACGGCTTCCGGGCGCTACGCCGACGCCACAAGCGCAGCTCTGGCCGCGGTAAAGGCAGAACCACTACGGGAGACGGCTCATGCAGCCCTGTCCGAGTCTACCTGGCAGAAGGCAACAGAGCAGAAGCCCTGGCGGCATACGAACACTACCTGACGTTGCTTCGCACCGAGCTTGGCCTGGAGCCCACGCCCCTGATCCGGGCGCTGATCAAAGACTCGCAACCGTAACGACCTCGTGATGCCACCCTCTCTAGCGTGAGGGTATGCCGCGAAATCTCACCGGCCTTTTGATCATCCGCGCCTGGGTCGAACAAGGCTCGTCCAAGCCGCTGCGAGCCCATCTTCGCCTCACTACCGATGTCGCCGACGGCTTCGAGCGCGAGCTAACGCTCGCCGATGTCGCTGACGTTTCCGCGGCAGTTGAGACATGGCTGCTTGACGTCATGGACGCCGGGCTGTTGCCCGACATCGACTTGACAGCAGTAACGCCCTCGTAACGCGGCGAGGCTCAGGGTTACTTTGAACCATAGGCTGCGCTTCTCAAGGACGAGTTCCAGCGACAGCTAACTAGTGTTCGCTTTCTCATGGATGAGGCACGGCGATCGCCTCTGACCAGGGAAAGGGAACACTGATGAAATCTAATCCAGTCAAGGAAGCGCAAAGGGGTCTTAGCCTTAAAAGGTTAGCCTCGGGCGTTGCACTCCTCATCGTCATGGGTGTGCTCGCCTCAACATTGCTCGTTGCGAACCCGGAATCGGTGTCGGCGGCCGTCGTGGGCCAGTGCGACGACGCCATTAACGAGGGCGGCGGCGTGGTGACCTGCAGCGTCACCATCGTCAACAACCTTACCGATACGACGACGAGCTCCACGGTAACCGTGGCCAGGCTCTGTTCCGGATCACCGCTTTGCGCCGGCGGTAATACACCTCCGACCACGACGACCCTGACGGAGCTGGTAACGGCGGTCGATCAGTGCAACGGTTCCGGCAACGGCGGCGGTAGCACGGTGACCTGCGACGTCATTATCACCAACAACATCACCAGCAGCACGCCCAGCACCACGACACCAGCGACGGTCAACCAGTGCATCGGTTCCGGCACCGGCGGTGGCGCCGAGCCGACGACGGATTGTAACCCCACCGGTAACACGACCAACGCCACTGTCGAGCAGTGCAACGGTTCCGGTAACGGCGGCGGCGCCACCATGAGAGTGACTTGCACCGTCACGTCCGGCTCCACCACAACCTCGCTGCTACCGATCACGGTCGACCAGTGCAACGGCTCCGGCAACGGCGGCGGCAGCCTGGTGACCTGCACGGTCAGCATCACCAACGTCGTCACGCTGGTCCCCGCGCCGGAGGATGAGGATACCGCGGATGAGGATACGGCGGACGAAGATACGGCTGATGAGGATGCGGACGAGGCGGCAGCAAGCCTCGATGAGGATGAGGACGAGGCAGAAGCCAGGCGCGAGGAGGACGAGGACGAGGACGAAGCTGACGCCGATGCTGCTGCGGCTGCTGCTCGGGACAGCGCGTCTACGCCGGATAACTCTACAGAGGCCGTCCTGCCGCCCGCGGCCCCGGTGATTATCGCTTTGCCCGCCACGCCCGAGACCGGCCTGCCGCCCGCGGCCCCGGTAATCCCCACGACGCCCATGACCCCTGCCGAGACCGGCCTGCCGCCCGCGGCCCCGGCAATCCCGGCGGTGCCCGGCGGCGGTTTCCAGCCACCGGTAGCCGGTGACGGCGGGCTACTCCAGCAGACAAGTAAGGAGTCGGCCGATCCTCTACTCGCCTTTGCCGGGGTGTTCCTGGTTAGCGGCGGCGGCTTCGCGCTTCTTCGCCTGAAGCGAGGCCAGGCTTAAGGATTCGGACGCCGAGTCGCCCAGAGCGGTTCTTTGAGGGCCGTCCTGGGCGGCTCGGCGTCCATCCCGCAACGATTGTCACCGTAACGCTCACGTGATGGCTGCTGGTCGAAAATCGCCCCGAGAACTGCACCGCAGGAAGGCGACCAGGCGCATCGCGGCCAGTGCTGAGACGGAGGAGGGATGACGCAAGTGATCGATGGACACCGAAACCGGATTTTCAGGCCGGGGGCTTGTCAGAAGTGTGGTGGTGACGTCTTTCTGGACGGAATCGAGCCGGAATGGCGCTGCCTTCAGTGTGGCAGACAAATGATGTCTCATCCCGCGTCACAACCCGAGGCCTTCAGCTCGTGGCCGCCCCCGAGCCGCCAGGCAGTGGCCGGGGGCAGACCAGGGACCTGAGGCCAGGATCAACACTGGATAACCAACGCAAGCCACCTCGATTGCTTAGGGCGCCCGCGGAGTGGGGGCGCGCATCCGATGTCTCATGAGTTGCGATAAGCGTAAGGGCTTCGTGAGGGGCTCATAGATAACAGGGCAGGAACCCAATGATGGCCACCAGGCTAATCCGGCTGTTGAGAAGTCACACCGGCAGGCTCGGCTCAGGAGAAGATCGCCCAGGGGCCGAAGCCGTACGGCCTGAAGCCTGCCAGGAGACTTATCTCTTCTGGTCCGCCGGTATCATTTCTGCCGTCATAGTCTTGGTGGCATTCGTAATCATCATGAGTTCTTATGGAGCACTCAAGCTGGGTGGCTCCCCGCCCGCCTTCGCCGCGGAGCAGTTGGCCGGGTCTGCACCCGCGCTGGCCAACAGGTCGAGCTGCGCCGAGATCGACGGCTCAGATTTGCGGTCGCCTCTAGAAGGGGTCTGGTTCCAGAGCAACTGCGTCCTTAATCCCGAGCTTCCGCTTGCAGGATCTCCGGCCGGTTGTAACCGGACATCGCTCGGCCCTGCTGAATTTACGGAGTTCTCCCAGGGGCTCTATGTCTTCCGCCAGACGCATGCTTCACCGGCCTATCTCTGGTATTCCAGCTCCGAAACCTGCTTCGACCTGGTCTCAGCGCGAGTTGTCACTGCCGTTTGCGCCGACCAGGCGGTGAGCTTCGGATGGAATGCGCGTTCCGCATGCTCAGGTCATGGCGGCGTCCTGGCCTGGGTGAACGGCCGCTGAACCAGGGCATTGACGCGGGCTTGCCAAATCAATTGAGGCCGACGCCTTAGTAGAGCCTTGCCCCAATCACTATTTGTCCCTACTAATGACGCTGCTATGATCCCCGAAGCCCCCTGCCCGGCGCGACCGCTATCGCGCGCATCCAGGGCGACATCGGGCTGAGAGATTTAAGGCGCGTCCGCTGGCGCGCTTCGTTCGAGGACTAGGAGTCAGAAGTGAGCGAGGGTGGCAAGACCAGCGTGACAGCGGAGGTGGCGCGCTTCGCGCTGGCGGAGGCCCGTATCCCGGACGAGGTACGCCGTCTCGCGACCAACCACCTCATCGACGGCTTCGCGGTGATGCTCGCCGGCGCCACCGAAGAGAGCGGCGCCCTCGTGCGCGAGCACGTCCGCGAGCTGGCCGGCAACCCCCGGGCGACCGTCGTCGCGACCTCTTTGCGGGCGCCAACCCAGACCGCCGCCTTCGCCAACGGCGTCGCCGCCCACGCCTTCGACTACGACGACACCCAGCTGGCCACCGACCCGAAGAGCGTCTACGGCCTCCTCACCCACCCGACGACACCCTCGCTGGCCGGCGCCCTGGCCGTGGCGGAGACCCTGGACACGTCCGGCAAGGCGCTGTTCGAGGCCTACATCCTCGGCCTCGAGATCGAGTGCCGCATCGCCGACGCCATCGCGCCGCGCCACTATCAGGAGGGCTTCCACTCCACCGCGACCATGGGCGTCTTCGCCTCCGCGGCAGCCGGGGCGCGGCTCTACGGCTGCGACCTGGAGACGACCCTGCGCGCCTTCGGCCTGGCGGCGAGCATGAGCGCCGGCCTGCGCGAGAACTTCGGCACCATGACCAAGCCCTTCCACGCCGGCCGCGCCGCCGAGAACGGCGTCCTCGCCGTCCATATGGCGCGCCGCGGTTGGACATCGGCCAAGAACATTCTCGAAGCCGAAAGGGGCTTCTTCCGCGCTGCCGGCGGCGGCTACGACGCGGACAAGATCATCGGCCGTCTCGGGCAGCCCTACTTCTTCATCGAGCCGGGCATCTCGATCAAGCCCTACCCCTCCGGCTCCCTCTCCCATCCGGCGCAGGACGTACTGCTGGAGCTGGTCACCCAGAACGATGTCAAGCCGGAGGACGTTGAGCGCGTCGATGTCGGCGTCAACTCCAACGTGCCCAACGCCCTGATCCACACCCGTCCCACCACCGCCCTCGAAGCCAAGTTCAGCCTCCAGTTCCAGATGTCGATCGGCATCCTCGACCGCGCCGCCGGCCTGGCCCAGTTCACGGACGAGAAGGTCCGCGAGCCGCGCACCGCGGGAGATGCTCGAAAAGGTCTTCGTCTACGTCGACCCGGAGATCGAGGCGCTGGGCTTCAACGAGATGCGCATGAAGGTCGCGATCACGCTCAAGGATGGCCGTAAGCTGGAAGGCCGCGCCGATATGGCCAAGGGCCACCCCCGGAAGCCGATGTCGCGCCAGGATGTGCGCGTCAAGTTCATGGACTGCGCCTCGCTCGTCATGGCTAAGGCAACAGCAGAGCAGCTCTTCCAGCGCCTCGAAAACATCGAGTCTCTGGGCTTGATTTCAGAGCTGAGGCCGCTGCTGGCCGGCAAGCTAACTTAGCTGCGTAAACCCATTGCGAGCCCTTGCCCGCAGGCAAGGCGAAGCAACCTTTGACGCCCCTTCATCAGATCAAATCTCGTCGTAGAGATCACGCCTAAGAGGATTCGTAGCGTTGATCAGCGCCACCTTCTTTGCCCGCGACCCACCCTTGATTTGCTTCTCCCGCTCGATCGCCGCCATTCGAGGACGAACTCCCGGTAATTTGGTTCACCCATTGCGAGCCATCGGCGCTAGCCGAGGCGAAGCAACCTTTGGACGCCCCTCCACAGATCAAATTTCGTCGCAGAGACACGCCAAGAGGATTCGTAGCGTTGGTCAGCGCCACCTTCTTTGCCCGCGAGCCACCCTTGATCTGCTTCTCCCGCTCGATTGCCGCCGTCCGAGGACGGACTCCCGTAATTTGGTTTCACCCATTGCGAGCCATCGGCGCTAGCCGAGGCGAAGCAACCTTTGGACGCCCTCCATCAGATCAAATCTCGTCGTAGAGATCACGCCAAAGAGGGTTCGTAGCGTTGATCAGCGCCACCTTCTTTGCCCGCGAGCCACCCTTGATCTGCTTCTCCCGCTCGATTGCCACCGTCCGAGGACGGACTTCCGTAATTTGGTTTCACCCATTGCGAGCCATCGGCGCTAGCCGAGGCGAAGCAACCTTTGGACGCCCTCTATCAGATCAAATCTCGTCGCAGAGATCACGCCAAAGAGGATTCGTAGCGTTGATCAGCGCCACCTTCTTGGCGCGCGACCCACCCTTGATCTGCTTTTCCCGCTCGATTGCCGCCGTCCTGTCATCCGTTGTCTCGAAGTAAACGAGCTTCCAGACTTCGTACTTCCGGGTGAATCCCGGCACCAGCTTTTCGCGATGCTCGAACACTCTGCGCTTCAGGTCGGAAGTCATTCCGGTGTAGATAACGCTATTCGTAAAGTTCGTCAGCAAGTAGACGCTGTATTGACCCATGAAGTCCACTATCACTCTGGGAGCGTCAAAGATTGCTTCGGGCTCGACGCCCTCGCAATGGGTGAGAAATCAGAAACCCATTGCGAGCCATCGGCGCTAGCCGAGGCGAAGCAACCTTTGACGCCTTGGTGGGCCAAACACCTTGAAATGGTATCAGGAGCTGCGAGGACGCCTCGATGAATCGATAGGTGTTGCTTGACCCCACCACCCCGCGGGCTTAACGTCGGGCGCAGCCTGGAGGCGTGCCGTTGCTAGATCCCGGCGCAGAGAAGCAGCGCAAGCGGCCGGCGTTCCTCGACTGGGACCCCGTCCGCTACTTCCCCTACTACTTCATGTTCTTCCTCTGGTTCATCGGCAGCGGCGCCCAGGTCCTGGCGCGGCCCCTCTTCGCCGGTGAGCTGGGCGCCACCCCCTTCCTCGTCGTCCTGATCACCGCCTCCAACGGCCTCGCCCACATGGTCTCCTCCCCGATAACCGGCTTCCTCACCGACCGCGTCGGCCGCCGGCCCCTGCTCCTCGCCGGCACCCTGATCCGGGCCGGTACGCTGGCCGGCCAGTTCTTCGCGACCAGCTACTGGGCCTTCTTCGGCCTCGAGTTCATCGGCGGCATCGGCATCGCCATGTGGCAGACCAGCGCCACGATCGCCATGGCAGACATCACGACCGTGGAGAACCGCGGCCGCCTCCTCGCCCTGCGACAGATGACCTCGCGCCTTGGCAACTTGATCGGCCCGGCGGCGGCGGCGCTGGTCATCCGCGCCTTCAACGATGAGCTCAAGTACGTCTTCCTGCTCAACGGCGCCAGCAAGGTGCTGGTCTTCTTCCTCCTCCTCTACCTGGCGAAGGAGACCGCGCCGGAGCTCAACCGGCTGCGCCACCAGGCCGGCGAGAAGCTGGAGAAGCTCGATCTCTCCTTCTTCCTCACGCGGGGCTTCATGGCGCTTTTCATCACCACGCTCTCGCTGAACATGATGGGCCAGGGCGGCGCTTTCGGGGCCTTGTTCCCGGTGCAGGCCAGGGAGCAAGTCGGCCTCAGCTCGGCCCAGCTCGGCGAGCTGCTCAGCCTGGCCGGCTTCATCGGCCTGCTGGTGACCATCCCCAGCGGCTGGGTAATCGACAAATACGGCCGCAAAGTGACCCTGATCCCGGGCCTGGTCCTCCTGGCGGCCGGCGCCTTCGTGCTGACCTCGCTGGACAACATGACGCAGGTCTACCTCGTGATCACCCTCTACGGCCTCGGCCAGGCGATGAGCATGGGCGCCTCGCAGGCGTTCGCCGCCGACCTGGCGCCGGACGACCGTCGCGGCGCCTTCCTCGGGCGTCTGGACCACGATCGGCAACGTCGGCTCCATCATCGCGCCGCTACTGATCGGCGCCATCGCGACCAACTTCGGCTACGCGCCCGGCTACGTCATGGTCGCGACCTTCCTCCTGGCCAGCGCCCTGTTCATGGCCCTCTTCGGCCCCGAGACCGGCGCGCGCAGCCGCAACCGCGAGGCAGTAGGGGCCCGCGCCAGCCCCTAGAGGCAAGCGGCCGGCCACGACCCGGCTGTACGATTGAACCGCCGGGCGGTAGCCGTTATGATCGGCACAGCCCCCGACACGGGGCAGCTTTCTTTTCGGGAGTGCAGCGATGGCGAAGAGCTATAACGTGGCCGTGGTCGGCGCGACGGGGATCGTCGGGCAGGAGCTGCTGCGCATCCTCACCACGCGCCCCTTCCCCCTGCGCTCCCTACGCCTGATCGCCTCACCACGCTCCGCCGGCAAGAAGATCAACTTCGGCGAAGACCAGATCGAGGTCGAGGCCCTGACCCACGGCTGCTTCGAGGGCTGCGACATCGTCTTCAACGCCATCCCGGATGACGTCTCGAAAGAGTATTCGCCCAGCGCGGTCAAGGCCGGCGCGGTCGTCATCGACAAGACCGGCGCCTGGCGCATGGACCCCGATGTCCCCCTGGTGGTGCCGGAAATCAACCCGCAGGACGTCGAGAAGCACAAGGGCATCATTGCCACGCCCAACTGCGCCACCACGCCCGTCGTCATGGCGCTCTGGCCGGTGCACAAGATCAACCCCGTCAAGCGCATCGTCGCGGCGACCTACCAGTCCGTCTCCGGCACCGGCGGCCCCGCCGTCGATGAGCTGGAGGCGATGACGCGCCGCGTGCAGGCCGGCGAAGCGGCGGAGCCGAAGGTCTATCCCCACCCGATCGCCTTCAACCTCATCCCGGAGATCGGCTCCTGGAAGGACGAAAACTACACCAGCGAAGAGATGAAGCTGGTCAACGAGACGCGCAAGATCCTGCACGACCCCAACATCGCCATCACCGCGACCTGCGTGCGCGTGCCGGTCTTCATCTCCCACAGCGCCGCCGTCTTCGCGGAGCTATCGCGGCCGATGTCCGCCGCCGAGTTCACCCAAGCCCTGCAAGGCGCGCCCGGCGTCGTCGTCCAGGACGACCCTAAGGCCGGCGTCTACCCCCAGCCGCTGGCCGCCGCCGGCCAGGACCCCGTCTACGTCGGCCGCATCCGCCGCGACATCTCCCACCCCAATGGCATCGCCTTCTGGACCGTCGGCGATAACCTGCGCAAGGGCGCCGCCCTCAACGCCCTCCAGATCGCCGAAGAGCTGGTCGCCCGCAACCTGATCTAGGCGCAGACGGAGCCTCGCTATGGTCAGGCCGGGGTTCGCCACCCTGCGTTGGTATCCCTGTTGAGTAGTTACGAGCCGATAGCCAGCCACGAGGTTAAATGGGCAGGCGGGACCATCCCGCTTCGCGTCAGCGCCTACACACGGGTTGTACCTCTTCCGGCGGAGATTGTGACCTCGGTGCGATGCATCGTCATCGTGGAGGAGCTGGTTGTCTTCTGCCAGAACGCCGATGGGAGTCACGCCTGGCCGGGAGGCCGCCGGCTGCCGGGCGAATCCTACGTGGAAACGGCTGCCCGCGAAGTTCATGAGGAAACCGGCTGGCTTATCGATCGCGACAGCATGCGGCAGCTGGGCTGGCTCCACTTGGCTCACCTCTCCCAGCGAGAGATCGACGATGGCCTTCCCTATCCAGATTTTCTCCAGATCGTCTTCTGCGCGAAGGCTAGCGAGCGCGCCGTCGGACGTGATGAGCAATGGACCGACATCGATGGCTATGAGTCGTCATGCCGGCTAGTTAGCCTTGCTGAGGCTATGAGCGCCACTTCCACCGATCTTCTAGCTAACGCATTCCTCGGTCTCTTGGCCGAGAAACTGTCGAGCGGCGAGATCACATGATGTACTAAGTATGCCCGTATGCCCGTATGCCCGTGGCGTGTAGGGTCAGGGGTATACTTACTGCCACATAACGCACAAGACGCACCCGCAGGAGGGACTGCGATGACTACGGCGAACATTGGACGCCTGATCACGGCGATGGTCACACCTTTCAAGCCTTCCGGCGAGATGGACCTGGAGCAGGCGCAGCGTCTGGCGCTGGCCCTGCTGGCGTCCGGCAGCGATGGCCTCGTCGTCGCCGGCACGACCGGTGAGGCGCCGACCCTCAGCACCGATGAGGAGCTCGACCTCTATCGCGCCGTCAAGGAAGCCGTCGGCGATAAGGGCAGCGTGCTGGCCGCGACCAGCAGCTACAACACCGCCGAGAGCGTCGAAGTCTCCCGCGCCGCCGCCAGGACCGGCGTCGATGGCCTCCTGCTGGTCGTCCCCTACTACAACAAGCCGCCACAGGAGGGCCTCCAGCGCCATATGGAAGCGATTGCAGCGGCCGTCGACCTGCCCTGCGTGATCTACAACATCCCCGGCCGCACCGGCGTCAACATGGCCCCGGAGACGATCATCAAGACGGCTCAGGCCGCGCCGAACGTCATCGGCGTCAAGGAGGCCAGCGGCAACCTCGACGCCGTCAGCAAAATGGTGGCCGAGCTTGGCTCCGGCTTCCGCATCTGGAGCGGCGACGACCAGCTGATCCTGCCGATGCTCTCCGTCGGCGGCTACGGCGCCGTCTCGGTGACCTCGCACCTCGCGGGACGGCAGATCAAGGCCATGATCGAGGACTACCTGGCCGGCCGGGTCGCCGAGACCGCTGCGACGCACCGCAACCTGCTGCCGCTCATGACGGCGCTGATGACCATCGCCGCCAACCCCGTCCCGGTCAAGCACGCCCTCAACGCCCTCGGCTTCAACGCCGGCCCCCTGCGCCTCCCCCTGTCCGGCCTCGACGAGGCGGCATCGGCGCTGCTCATGGCCGAAGTCTCCCGCCACCAGATCGATATCGAGACCGGCGTCACGGCCTAGGACTCGGACTATGTAGGGGGCGACCCTTGCGGTCGCCTTTGCGGGGGCGGCGAGTCTGCCCTACTGCCCGGAGCGGTCGCCTTTGCGGGCGGCGATTGTCTGCCCTACTGCCCGGGGCGGTCGCCTTTGCGGGCAGCGACTGTCTGCCCTACTGCCCGGAACGCTCGATCTCGCGCTGGGCGACGTGGTTGGACCAGTCCTCAGCCAGGCGCTTGCTGGCGTAGCGGAAGCCCACCTCGTCGCCGATGACGCCGCCGAAGATCGCCGCGAATAGGCGGCTCCCAACCAGAAACGCGACGGTCGCGAGGATGAAGAACCACAGCGCCCGCTCCAGGTAGAGCACGTTGATCGCGACCAGGCCCAGGAAAAGCGCCAGACCCAGCGCCAGGCCCAGGTAGGCGAATGAGTTGACGATCAGACTCTCCCGGCGCTGCTTGCGGCGGTACATCTCGATGACGGCGTTGGGCAGCGAGGCTACCGGCGGGCGCTCGCGCTGGTTCTGGCCGCAGTGGTCGCAGCCCTCGAAGCCGGCCGGCAGCGGGTTGTAGCAGAAGGCGCAGAACGCGCCCGAGTTGGGCGCCTGCCCCTCCTGGAGGTTATCAAGGAAGGCGTCCAGGCGCGCGGAGAAAACGCGATGGCCGCCGTTGCGCGGCGTCGGCGCGGGCATGGCGTTGGATGGATGCACGGCGTCGCTCATACGGCGGCTCCGGTGACGGCCGGCTCATCCACCAGCGCCTTGAGGCGTTTGTAGTAGTCGAGCTTGACCTCGCGCAGATAAGCAGCCGTGCGCCCGCTGGACGAGGGCACCACGAAGAGCTTTATGCCATCGACGTCTTCTTCCTGCAGGCCGATGCTGACCTTCTTGCGTCCCGAAAACGCCAGGTATATCCCCATGCCGTTGAAGCAGACGGCGCCGGGCCGGTAGAGCAGCAGCTTCTCGCGCAGCTCCTCTGCCCCGGCCGCCAACTCCTGGCGCGTGAGCTCGCTGGCCTCGCGTGAGGTGCGGTGCACGAGGTTGGTCAGGCCGATGTCGTACTCGAGGACGCGCTGGTCCTCCATAGCGGTGAGGGGCTCCGGGATCAGGCCGGAGTCATACATGAGCCGCCAGAAATGGTTGCCGGGGAAGGCGTAGTGGTGGCCGCTTACACCGGATCGCAGGCCTGGATTGATGCCAACTACGACGAGCTTGAGTCCCGGACGCAGGTAATCGGGAACGTCCTGTTGCACCCATCCATTGTCGGCGATAGGCGCGCCGTAGGTCTAGGACGATGCGCCGCGCTCTAAGCGTCGGGCAGAGGGCCGGCTGGATCGGCAGCGCGCACCTTCTCGGTCTCGTCCTGCAATAGAGCTTGCGACTTGCGGGCGAAATCGATCAGCAGCCGCAGCTCATCGTCCGAGTACTGGGAGCAGAGCGCCTCGAAGGAACGCCGCACGGGCTCGAAGAGGGCCGCGCACTGACAGATGGCTTCTTCGCTGGCCGGCCGGACGATGACGCGGCGGCGGTCGTCGCTGTCATGCTCGCGACGGACCAGCCCCTCGCGCTCCAGCCGGTCGATCACACCCGTGACGGCGCCGGTGGTGAGCCGGGTCTGCCTGGCGATCTCACCCGGCGTCATCGAGCCGGCCTGCATTATCGCGTCCAGGCATTTGTGGTCGCTGGGGCTGAGTCCCAGCCGGTCTGCCACGGCCTGATGGAAGAAGAGCGTGGTCGCGCTCTGGGCGCGAATCTCGGACTGGAGGGTAATCAGCAGGTCAGAGCGGGGAAAATTCGCGATTTTTTCTTGCATTTGGGATTGACTGCGGCCGTGACCTTCCTTAGACTCCCAAATATCTTAGGTTCTAAGCTACTTAGCGTGTACCTTATCTCCTGACTGAGATTCTATCACGCTGAACTGTCCGGTGTAAGGGCCTCCCCGCACGAATGAGCCTCCGCCGCCTGAAAGGCCTCCTTATGAAGTTACGCAAGCTCGAATACAAATGGCAGGTCGGCATCGTCTTCGTCGTGGCGTTGTTCATGGACTTGCTCGACATAACCGTAACCAACGTCGCCATCCCCACCCTGGCGACGGAGTTTCAAGCCACCACCACAACCATCGAGTGGGTGATCACGGGCTACCTCCTCAGCCTGGCGGTGTTCATCCCGATCAGCGGCTGGCTGGGCGACCGCTTCGGCACCAAGCTGATCTTCTGCGCGGCCCTGTCGCTCTTCATCGTGTCATCCCTCCTCTGCGGCCTGGCCTGGGACGTCGAGTCGCTGATCGCCTTCCGCGTGATCCAGGGCATCGGCGGCGGCATGCTCACGCCCGTCGGCACCACGATGCTCTTCCGCGCCTTCCCGCCATCGCAGCGCGCCGCCGCCTCGGCGATCCTGGCGCTGCCGATCACGATCGCGCCGGCGCTGGGACCGATCCTCGGCGGCTACCTGGTCGAATACCACGACTGGCGCTGGATCTTCTTCGTCAACGTGCCCATCGGCCTCATTGGCCTGGCCATGGCCGTCACCCTGCTGCGAGAGGAGAAGATGACGGACGCCGGCAGCCTCGACATCCCGGGGTTCCTCCTGGGCGCGGGCGGCCTCGTCGCCGTGGTCTACGCGCTGGCCGAGGCCGGGGCGCACGGCTTCGACGATACGCGCGTCATCGTCATCGGACTGACCGGCCTCGCGACCCTGGCGCTGTTCGTCTGGGCGGAGCTACGGGCGAAAGAACCGATGATCGATGTCCGGCTCCTGGGCGATAAGCTTTTCGGCGCGTCCAACGTGGTGCAGCTGGTCGGCAACGCGGGCCAGATGGGCTCCTTCTTCCTCCTGCCGATCTTCCTCCAGGCGCAGAAGGGCCTCAGTCCGCTGGATACGGGCCTCATCGTCTTCCCCATGGCGCTGGGTGTGGCAGTGATGGCCCAGCCGGCCGCCAAGCTCTACCCAAAGATCGGCCCGCGCAAGATGATGATCACCGGCTTCGTCGGGATAATGTTCCTGACGCTGGCCCTGGCCCTGGTCGATTACGACACCAGCAGCTGGTGGATCGCGCTCAACATGTTCCTGCGCGGCATGGCCTTCGGCCTGCTGATCATCCCGATCCAGGCGGCGACTTTCGCGACGATCAGGCCGGAGGACACCGGCCGCGCCAGCTCGATCTTCAGCGTCGGGCGGCAGGTGGCGGCGAGCCTCGGCGTGGCTATCCTCGCAACCGTGCTGGCCACCCGCCTGACAGACCACGAGGCCATCCTGGCCGACCCATCGACGCGCGAGGGGGCGCTCCAGGCCTTCCATGACGCCTTCATCTTCGCGGGCCTGATGTCGATCCTCGGCATCATCGCCTCCCTGCTCATCGACGACAAGAAAGCGATGCACGCGGCCAACACGCTCGCGGTCGAGGGGGAGCCCGTCCACGTGGGCTAAGAGGAGTCTGCGTCCGCGTTTCGCGCCCTGAGGCCCGACGACCAGGCTCCGCGCGCTCGCCCTGCCTCCTCTTCTTCCATGAGAGGGCTGGGCTGAGGTAGGAGTCAGAAACATCCCCGCGCCTTCGATAACGCTTAGGGACGCGCGCCGGGATTCCGTCCGCTGCCTGGCTCAGCGTTCGCCTGCCCGCGGAGCTAGATCGGCTTATCTACGATGATCACCTGCTCGCGCTCGGGGCCGACAGAGATGACCTCGATCGGCGAGCCGATCAGCTGTCCGAGCCGCCGGATGTACTTCTGCGCGTTGACCGGCAGGTCCTCGAAGCGGCGGGCGCTGCTGGTGTCTTCCTCCCAGCCCGGCATCTCCTCCAGCTGCGGCTCGGCGCGGTCGAAGGCGGCGATGCTGGCCGGCGGCGAATCGACCGTCTTGCCATCGATCTTGTAGCTGGTGCAGATCTGGATCGAAGGGAAGGGGTCGAGCACGTCCAGCCGCGTCAGCGCCACGGAGCTGACGCTGTTCAGCGAGGCGCTGTAGCGCGAGGTCACGGCGTCGAACCAGCCCGTGCGGCGCGGACGGCCCGTCGTGGCGCCGTACTCGGGGCGCGGTCCCTGGTTGCGCAGGATGTGGCTGGTCTCATCCAGCAGCTCCGAAGGCATGGGGCCGTTGCCGACGCGCGTCATGTACGCCTTGTAGACGCCGACGATCTTCTCGATCTCCGCCGGGCCGATGCCGATACCGAGAGCGGCTCCGGCTGAAGACGAGGTGGGCACCGAGGAAGTTACGTAGTCGTAGGTGCCGCCATCGAGGTCGAGCAGGGCGCCCTGAGCGCCTTCCAGCAGGATATCCTCGCCACGGCCGAGGGCTTGACGGGCGATCTCGGAGGTGTCACAGACGCGGGGGGCCAGCTTGGCAGCGTAATCGCTGTAGGCGTTGTAGACGTCATCGAAGGCCAGGGGCTCGGCCTCGTAGAGCCGGCTGAGGACGGCGTTCTTGTAGGGCAGGACGAAGGAGAGTCGCTCGCGGAAGGCCCGCGGGTCGACGAGGTCGCCCATGCGGATGCCGAGACGCGCAACCTTGTCTACGAAGCAGGGGCCAATGCCCTGGCCGGTGGTACCGATGGCTGCCGCGCCGCGCAGCTTCTCATCCAGGTTGTCGATCATCGGGTGGTAAGGCATGACGACGTGCGCGCGGTCGCTGACGAAGAGGCGCTGGGCGCTGACACCCTGCGATTCCAGGCTGCCGATCTCCTCCAGCAGCACCTTGGGGTTGACGGCCACGCCGTTGCCGATGAGGCAGATCTTGTCCGGGTAGAAGATGCCGGCCGGGACGAGATGGAGCGCAAACATTCCCATGTGGTTGATGACGGTGTGACCGGCGTTGTTACCGGCAGAATATCGGGCTACGACGGTTGAATCGCGGGCAAGCAGGTCGACAACGCGACCCTTGCCTTCGTCACCCCACTGACCACCAATGACGACTGTTGCGGGCATAAATTACCCCGACTACAGTCGGGGCCGCTCCTCTCTTATCGTTGGGCGTCTCTCGTTCCTGCCCGAAGGCAAGACGGAGACGACGCAGAAAAGTATATCAGAATGCCGTGACCCGGAATTACAAAATGTCACACACCTTGCGATGCGGTTGTGCGTAGCTAGTTCTAGTCTCTATGATGCTCGGAGTAATCGATCCCGATTCCGACGGTTCCCGCTAACCCCTACTGGATCTGCCAGCGGCCGTCCCTCAGGTGGAGGATACATGGCACCTTTTGATAAAGACGCCATCCGTAGTGACACGTTGCCGCTGATGACTCTGATCGACGCGGCGAATGTCGCTCAGCGAGGGCTGGAGAAACGATTGAGTCATCTCCACCTCAGTGTGGCCCAGCAACGCATACTCGCCCTGGTCTACTTCGCCAAGGAGAACCTCACGCCCTCCATGCTCGCGGCCCTGCTGCTCCAGGAGACGCACAGCGTCAGCGGCCTCCTCAACCGGCTTGAGGACCGCGACCTGATAACCAGGACGCGCGACCGCCAGGACCGCCGCGTGGTCTGGGTGGGCCTGACAACCGGCGGCCGCAAGGTCGCCGAGGAGGCCATCGACATCGCCACCGGCATGTCAAAGGAATTCGACACTGTACTGACCGGCCCCAACTCCAAGGAGATGGTCGAGGTGGTGCGCGGCGTGCGCGACCTCGGCTTCCGCATCGCCGGAGTCCGTGAGGACGTCCGCCGAGAGGCCTTGAAGCGCGTCTGGGGCTAGCCAGCCACCCGTACAAAGGCTGTAGCGGCGACCTTTAGGTCGCCACCCGCGGGCATCGGCCCAACCATCGCCCATCCTGTCAATCTTGTATATCCGGCCAGGCGCGAAGAATCCGCAAGTATCCCCTCATGGCACGTAGGGGTGTTACATTTCGGGGGCAGCAGGCGTTCTATCGCGGCGTGGTGCTGTCGCCGATAGACCGCGTCCGGCGGCAGATGCTCGTCCAGCCAGGCGCGCCAGTCGATATAGAAGTGCGGGTGTTGCTCTGAGGGTTCCTCCAGGGGGGCGCACCTGCCTCTTGATGTACACTGATTGCATGGGCAAGAAGCAGACCAAGCGCCCGCGCCCTTCCTATGAGGATGGGAAGTTACGTGACCCATCTATCGCGGACAAGCAGGACGCCGAGTATAAGAAAGGCGACCTGTTAGCCCTCATCAAGAGAGCCGTCCAGGTCGCCCACAAACCAGCTAAGGGCTAGTGTCTTAACAGCTGGGGTCGCCATTGGGGTTCCCATGGCGTTGCCTTAACCATAAAGGTTGTCTCCCTTCTAGGCGGTGGGGTTGGCCGCTAACCATCAGGCCCCACCGCCTCTTGTTACTTCCTACTGGCCACCTGGCTGACCTTGATAGGCTGAATTGCCGTTAGCCGGCGAACTTAGCAACTGGGCGGATCAGCTTCCAGCGCGTAGACCATATCGAGAATCAGCTCCATGGCTTTTACCCATTGATCCCTGTCCGACTTCGACCAGCTTCCTCCCTCGACCGGAAGCTTTTCTAGCATTCCTTTGATCAATGTTGGGTAGATGGGGCCACCGCCACCGGACCCGTCGTCCTTGCCTTTCGGATCGGGCGGTGGAGCGGGTGGTGTCTGTCCTGGCGTTTCAAGCGGACGGTTAGCAATTGCAGGCAAGACCAAACGGTCGCGCCCTTGGTAGAAGAAGCCCGCCTGATCTGCTGACCGTTGAAGCACCTGGCGGGCCTTGTCCTTCTGTTTGGCCGCTACACCGTACCCAACTAGGACGGCTTCCAGCCCAATATTCGTGGGCGGCAAGGACTTGCCTTTGTATTCGTCGTAGAGCTTTCGATACAGGGGCACCGATAGGAAAGCATCCGCCCGCCCCCGTTCCTCCTGCTGAGGGTCAACAATGCGATGGCCCAAGGGAGTAAGAGTGGCCCCGTCCTTAGCGAAATTGATGAGACCAAAGTGCCGCGCCCCTGCCAGTCGTAGGCTATAGGAGCCGTTATCAACGGTGGAGTAGCCCAACGGCGTAATCAGTTGATCGTGGCCGCACCGGTCTCCTAGCTCGTGAACGGCCCTCGCGACCGCGATACCATCGTGGAGATCGTTGTAGGGGAATCCAATGGTGGAGCGCTCTCGTTGCTTGGCGGCATCCTCCGCCGGTTGCTCTAGAGCTGTCAGTGTAGGCTCGGTCACGCTAACCTCCCAATGCGGAATTGATTTGAGGTTAGGTTTATCACGGATTTAACCGCAGTCAAGCTAATAGGCGATAAATCCGCGATAACAGAACAAGTGGGCGAGCGGAATTTATGAACCAAGCGGCGAGTATTCGCCATACTGGCCTGCTCGCACCGCCTTAACTCGCGTGCTGACAGTCTCAAACATGGCGATCACATCGTCGCGGTGGTTGTAGCGAAAGCTGTACTCATTCGCATAATCCTGGAGGTGCTTGGCGCTGACGGAGTGGTAGACGCCGCGTAGCCCGTTCTTAAACAGACTCCAAAATCCCTCAATCGTGTTCGTGTGAACATCGCCATCGACGTAGACCTTTGCCTTGTGGTGGACGCGCCGGTGCTGGTAGCCCTTCTTGCCAAGCGCCATGTAAACCGGCGCTTCGTCGGTATAGACGGTGGACTCTGGCAGGACGTGAGCGCCGATTAAAGGCATGACGTTGGCGCGGGACACTTTGGCCCGTTCGCCCATGACTAGCACCCTGACGCGACCATGCGCTCAACAGCGCCGATCACGGTGGCCTTCTGGTTCGGGTGACTGGCCTCACGCGGCCCGCGCTTGTAGAGGCCCTTGGCGTCAACGGGCGGGTGTTCGCCGTTGCGGTAGCGGGGCCGACCACCGACGTAAGTCTCGTCAATCTCAACCGTGCCGTGCAGCAGGCCGCCATCGCTCTCATCGAGCAGCGCCGAATCTGCTTGAACATGCGCCATGCCGTTTTTGTAGGTAACTCCCAGCTCGCGCTCAAGCTGCTTGGCGCTGATCCCGCATCGGGTAGAGGACATGAGATACATGGCGTAGAACCAGGACTTTAGAGGAGTGCTGGACTTCTCGAAGATGGTTCCAGCCAGCGGGTAAACGTGCGTCCCGCAGTAGTCGCAGGAGTAAGCCTTGCGGTTGGTTAGCTTGTGATGAGGGCGAACCTGATCGCACGTCCGGCAGACAACGCCTTCGGGATAGAGCATGAGCCTCCCATCTCCGAAGCCGGAGAGGAGACTGAGGGGAAAGGTCTACTTCTGAACTGCGTCCCCCTTCGCCCGCACAAAGGCTGTAGCGGCGACCTTTAGGTAGCCACCCGCTGGCAATCGGTTAAACTCCGGTCGAGTCCAAATAAACCGGGATTCATAAGCGCCGTGGACTGAAACACGGCGGCTATAAGGACGTTCTTCCTGATGACGGACTGATTCTTCAGACCGATCAGGAGGCTGGGACCGGGGCGCGTCGAGGCGGACGCGCCCCGCCCGGCGGCAAGGATGCCACCGTGAGACGAGCAGGACGCTCACTTTCATTCCCTCATTTCCTCCCGCAACCTTCACGCACTCCCCTGATTGTCCTTTCGTTGGCGCTATTGCCAACTATCCTTTTCGCCCTTCTGGCTGCCACCCCCTGGCGAGACGCCGCGGCAGAAGGCGGCGATGGCGTTGCCGCCGGCATCGAGCTGCCGGGCCTGGAATCGGCGGCGCTGCCCTACGCGGAGCAGCCGGCCCCTGCGATAGAGCGCCTCGTCATGGTGCAGGCCGAGACCTGGGACGCAACCAGCCGCCGCAACATCGAAGATGCCCTGGCTCTCCTGCCCTCGGGCGTACAGGCAGAGCTCGGCAATCCGGCCCTGGGTCCAATATTCATCCTCGTTAACAGCGAAGGCATGACCCTTTCCGGCAGGCAGCCCTACGGGCGGGCCGCCAACTTCTACTCGACCAATGAAGGCCGCAACGAGGTCGTCCTCTACCCCAACCAGAGTCCCAAAACGGCGCTGCACGAGCTGGGCCACGCCTTCAACCTGCGCCGGACGCAGCCGGGCGCCTACGCGCAGGTGTTCCTGGACCCGGAGATGCAGGCCTTCATGGCGGCAGCCGGCTGGCGAGTCCTCACTTCAACCGAAACCCTGCGCGGCCTGCGCGACCACACCCACGTGGAGCTGGCCTACGATGGCCCCTCCGTTTGGACGCAGCTCTCTCGCAACGACCCGCTCGAGGACTTCGCCAACTCCTTCGCGCTCTACTTCGTGGCGCCGGATGACCTCAGGTCGCTCTCCCCCGCCCGCTACGACTGGTTTGCCGCGCGCTTCGCCCAGTAGCCCTGCTCCTCAGCCGCCCAGAATGGCAGTAGCAACCCACCCATGGCGCAACCGCGGGGAAATCGCCGATCATAGAATCGCTATGCGTATCCTCCGAGGCGGCAGGGTTATCGAAGCCGAGGCGGGGCTGATTGAGTCCTTGCGCGCCGGGCGGCCGGCCGTCATCGATGTCGGGGCTGGGGACGGGCGCTTCGTCTACGAAAGCGCCCGCAAGGACGCCGGGTCGCTGTACATCGGCCTTGACCCGGATGCGGACGCGCTGGCCGAGTACGCCTACAAGGCTTCCCGCAAGCCGGCCCGTGGCGGCGCTGACAACGCCCTCTTCGTCGTCGCGTCCGTGGAGCAGCTGCCCGTGGACCTTATCGCCCTCGCCGATAAGGTCCACGTCAACTTCCCCTGGGGCGGGCTACTGCGCGGCGTCATCCGGCCGAAGCCGACCGTCCTCGAAGCCATCGCCCGGCTTGCCGCGCCGGCCTGCCGCTTCGAGATCACCCTGGCTTACGACCCGATACACGACGCCGCCGCGCTGGAAGGCGAAGCGCTGCCGGAGCTGGACTATGCCTACATCGATGGCATCCTGCTGCCTGCCTACGCCATCGCCGGACTCCAGGTCACGGGGCGGCGGAAGTTGACCCAGGACGAAGCGCTGGCCATCCCCTCTACCTGGGGGCGACGCCTCCTCCACGGCCGCCCGCGCGACGCCTACGCCATCCGCGGCCTGATCATGAAGCAGGCCGCCACGCCCTAGCATCCCTTTGCACCCACGCCCGTCCGCACTATGCTCTATGCGCTATGACCCTTCTCCTGCGCTCCAACCTCTTCGTGCCGGCCAACCGCGCCAACATGGTCGAGAAAGCCCACCAGATACCGGCAGACGTCATCGTCCTCGACCTGGAGGACTCCGTGCCGCCGGGCGAGAAGGAGGCTGCGCGCGGCGCCTTGGCTGGGGCCATTGCCTCGCTATCGGCGGCGGGGAAGACGGTGCAGGTGCGAGTCAACCACCTCTCGACCGGCTTGACCAGGGACGACCTCGCCGCGGCAATCGGCCCCGGCCTCTCGGGGCTGATCTTCCCCAAGACCGAAGCCGCGGCGGAGATCCGCGAGCTGGACGTGATGATCCGTTACCAGGAGGTGCAGGGCCAGGTGCGGCCGGGGACGAACGTCCTCTTCCCCCACATCGAGACGGCGCGGGGGTTGCTGCGCTGCGAGGAGATCGCCACGGCCTCGACGCGCATCGGCGGCATGTCGATCGGGGCGGAGGACTTTGTCGCCGATCTCGGTGTCGCGCGCACGAATGAGGCCAGGGAGATCGAGTACGCGCGGCGCGTCGTGCTGCACACCTGCATCGCGTACGGTCTGCAGCCGCTCGATGTGGTCTTCCCTCACTTCCAGGACGAGGCCGGCCTCATCGCCGAGGCGCGCTACGGCAAGTCGATTGGCTTCAAGGGGAAGTACGTCATCCATCCGGCGCAGGTCGCGGCAGTGAACGCGGTGTTTGCGCCCAGCCCCGAGGAAGTAGAGCTGGCGCGCCGGACCGTCGCCGCCTTCGAGGATGCTGTCGCGCAGGGGCGCGCGTCTACTCAGGTCGATGGGCGTATGGTAGATACGCCGACGGCCAGGCGCGCCAGCGACGTTCTGGCCTACGCCGAGGCTATCGCCGCCAGGGCCTGACGCTGCTACCACCGGCTAGGGCAGGGACCCGGCGTGGTGCTTCCGGCCACGGATGATACCAACACGGCGGCGTATCGGCTACGTCCTCATCGCCTTTGCGAGGAGTAATCAGCGACTAAGGAGTTCCGAAACCCTCCTACGCTCTCGCCCAGATGAGAATCTCTATAAAGTGTTGGCTGGCCGATGTATAATTAGGGCTACCTAAAAATCAGTCAAAACGGCAAAGGAGAGCCTTAGATGCTGAGCGAACACGATACCGAGTTCCTGGCCCGAGTTAGCCCCGGGACTCCGATGGGTACCGCCCTGCGCCGCTTCTGGATCCCTGTCCTCCTCTCCGAAGAGCTTTCGGTCCCCGACAGCGAGCCCGTCGCCGTCCGCATCCTCGGCGAGGATCTGGTCGCTTACAAGGACACCAACGGCAAGGTCGGCCTTCTCGACGGCTACTGCGCCCATCGTCACGCTCACCTCTACTGGAGCCGGAACGAGGAGTGCGGCCTGCGCTGCACCTACCACGGCTGGAAGTACGACACCGAGGGCAACTGCATCGATATGCCTAACGAGCCCGCGGAGTCCAATTTCAAGGACAAGATCAAGATCAACTCCTACCCTACGCGTGAGTGGGGCGGCTTGGTCTAGGCTTACATGGGCCCGGCAGAGCTGATGCCGCCGGAGCTGCCGCAGTTCGAATGGGCGCGCGTCGACGCCGGCCAGCGAATCGCCACCAAGCGTCTCCAGTCCAGCAACTGGGCTCAAGCCGTCGAAGGCGGTATCGACTCCAGCCACGTCTCCTTCCTCCACAGCTCGCTCAACCAGGCCCAGACCGGCATGATCGCCGGCGTGCCCCAGCAGGCTGTCGCGCCCGGCAGCAGCGGCTCCAACCCGAGCTTCGCCCAGCAAGGCCGCACCATGGCGATCGACAAGTCGCCGCGCTTCTGGATCGGCCACCGCGACTTCGGTTTCCTGGCGGCGGCCCGGCGCAACGCCGGCGAGGACCAGTATTACTGGCGCATCACGCCTTACCTCGCCCCCTGGTACACGATCATCCCCGGCGGCGGCCAGGAAGGCAGCAGCCTCAGCGGCCACGCCTGGGTGCCGGTGGACGACGAGCACGTCTGGACCTTCACCTTCACCTGGAACCCGACCCGCCCGATCACGGACGAGGAGCGCGCCACCCACCTCAAGGGCTTCGGCGTCCACACCGAGGTCGATAAGGACCTGCCGCGCTGGGACCTCAAGATCTCCAACAGCTACTCGCCGATCCGCAACATGAACAACAACTACATGGTCGATTACGAAGAGCGCCGCAAGCGCACCTTCACCGGTATCAAGGGCATCAGCGAGCAGGACATGTCGATCCAGGAATCGATGTGGCCCATCGTGCCGCGCTGGAAGGAGCACCTTGGCACCACCGACAAGGCGATCATCGAGTTCCGCAAGCTCGTCATGGGCATGGCCCGCGACCTGCTCGAGGGCAATGAGCCGGAGTTCCCGCACACCCCCGACGCCTACAAAGTCCGCTCAGCGGCCATCACCATCGACCGCTCCGTCCCCTGGGAGGACGGCTCCGCCGAGGTAGTCAAAGCCCGCGCCTAACCACCCAAGTTTCGCAATTCAAGAGGCCCCGAGCTCAGACTCCGGGGCCTCTTTGCATTCGGACGCCTCGTGCTTCGACAGGCTCAGCATGCGTAAGCGCGTACTGGCTGCATCCCATCTGTCGTTGCGAGGAGCGAGTAGTAGCAGCGAAGCAATCTCGGGCCGGCCGCACGCATCTCAACGTGTCATTCTGAGCGGCTGCAAGCCAGCCGAAGAATCTACGGCCCTGGTCCGCATCAATTCATTCGGGTGCGGCGAACTCAATCGCGGGAGACTACGCCTCGCCCTCACCCAACCGACGACCTCGCCAACATACTCCGCCGCAATGTGTCATTCTTGTATGTCGGGCCAGCGGTAGAGTACAAGGCGGAGGGAGGCAGGCCGTGTCATTCTGGGCACGAAGATGCCGAGTCTCAGCCGGGCCGTCTCCCTCTCTAACGGCCTGCCAGCGCCCGAACAGTTACCCGGAAGGCACTCCGCATCCGCAAGAAGGGGCCACCGCAGGTGTAATCCAGGGCCAGGAGGCCACTCTGCATGCCCGAAGTCTTTGTTGGAATCGATGTCTCGGAAGCCAACCTCGAGGTAGCCAGACTGCCTGACGCCAGAGTCTGGCGCTACGCCCACGACC
>WHTK01000061.1:1540-6586 GCA_009377745.1 Dehalococcoidia bacterium | reverse complement strand
AGGACGAGTCTTCGCGCGCTTCGACCTTCCGTATGCGTTATGCTTCCGCAATGGTGCAGACAAATATTCTCCAGCGGCTAACGGATGTCGCGTAGGTCGAAGCCCTTCGAATCCCAAGGGCACCGTCGTACGCCCGGCTGAGTTACTGTGTTTCTCGGGCACTAGTGCCTCGTTGTCCACGGCCGGGAGTTGTCCTTCCGATAGCCTTACATGTACGCCGACGGCGAGGAATGGGTTCGGATTTGGCTCAGAAGCCCAGCGATGGTGGACTGGAAATGTGCTTTGTTCTCCCGAATGCACTCCGATCCAGGCGTAGTTATACGCTGCGCTCCATGTCTCGTGAGCCATACAAGGACTCTCGTACTCTATTGCCCTGTCGGCTGAGAACCCTCAGGGTGACGGGCCAGCGACTCGCTTACCTCGTGAGTGAGTTGCCGTGATCTCGAGGCCAAAAAGTTTGGCTGGCGCTTAGTGACCTCCGACTTCCTTGCGTTATGATCGGCACTTGAGTTCGGCCGTACTGGATGACCCGCATTGCCTATTGTCTGGCCCACGGTGCCTCCTATCCTCTTGAGGCCCAACACCGCTGGTACCGTTCGCTCGGCAACCGGCAGCGTCAGTACGGCGATGCCGTTCTCATAAGTTAGATTGGCCATACTGGCGTCCACAGCCGCGGGGAGTACAAGGTGCTTGTAGTAGGGGCCTGGACTCCATTCGTCGTAGAGAACCTCCTTGTCGCCCTTGAAGGCTCCGCGCAACGGCGCTTCCATGATCAGTTCGGTTGATTCACCTTCGTTGGACACCTTGACGGAGATGTCTTGCGGTTCCAACCCTGGAAGCGGCGCCGCTATCGTCAACCGCTCCCGACTTCGGTATAGCTTTACGGGTAATTCGTTTGGGGAGTTGTGGTTCACTTGCGCCCTCACACGTAAACCCTAGATCGCCGACGCCTGGGGCAGGACGATAAGTCGCGGGCCCTTGTCGGTCTCCTCAACATCGATTACCTGACTGTCGAGCCTTTCAGCCACATCCGAAGGAGTTGCGAGGACGGCGACTCCTTCCTGCTCATAGATGACGTCCTCTTCTTCTGCAGGGGCCACCTTTAAAGCGAAGGAGTCTTCGGCAGGGACTAGGCGGAAAATAACGTCAGGCACGGCTTTCGAATCGAGCGCGCTCTTAAGCAAGCTCATCGCCGCATTAGAAATCTCAAGCATCAGGTCCTCCTGAAGGATGTGTTCGGTGACTATTCAAACCGAGTGTGACTAACGACTATGTGCTTCGAGCTGTTCTCTCGTAGGGAAGGCGATGCCGCATGCCTCACAACGAAGGGTCAGGTTCCTCGAGAGTAAGGTATGCCTGGTGACGTGTGCTGCCCATATCCTCATCCGAGTCGAACTCAGCACCGCACCGGGGACACCTCGGGTCTCGCTCTCGTGTCATTGTCATGGACTTTCCCCTCCCTTCAATGGCACTGGCCAATATTGGAGGGCTTCGGCTAACGAAAGGACTAAGCGAACCTGACCAGGGTTGCGAATGACTCGCTTGTTGCGTCGAAAGCGTTTCAGCGGCAATTGATCGTTGTCAGCAAAGCAAGATCGACCCCGCCTGCGATCCGCCTGGCGGTCGAGCGTTGTTGCACTCCTGGGTCAGGTTGGCTCGCGATGCTCGGCGGCGCGAGCCACTGTGGCTGCGCAGTTGGGACAGCAGAACCGAACGCCATCTACCTCGACGGCAGTCGAATCATCGATTATTTGGACCCAGCAATGGGCGCAATGGCTGCGTCCCACCAACTCGGCTTCGTGCACCTCGGTCGGTTCCATGGCAGTACCGCAGACGCAACTGAAGGGCTGCGTCCAAGCATGAACTGGGTCAACGATTATCTGAACCTTGCACTCGCAGTGGGGACAAACCCAGATGCCAGGCTTTGGTGGCCTACTCCCTAAAGACCTCAGCTCGTTTCTTTCGTCAGCCATCCTATTCCTGTGTCGCGGGTGGGCGGCTACTCTGAGCTGCTCTGAGAAGCTGCAGCCGGGGGAGAGAACGTGAGGTTTTGGCAATTGTCGATCCGACTCCCGCCTCCAAGCCGTCTGCAGAAGCAGATCCCGTACAACGGCTACCTCCTCGCTGCGTTCGGGGTGAATCGCCGCGACGCCTCTGCCGGAGCGAGTCTCCTCCCTGATGTTGGGCCAAGAAATTCGGTCCCTTATGCAAGGCCTGGCTAGAGATCTTCAAAGGCACCACGATCGCTCCGAGCTTCTCCCATTGGGTCCACGACTTTGGGCGAAGACCTCGTTTGAGAGAACGCAGGTCACAGGAAATCCGGCCGTTCTCACCTCGCTGGCGGCCTCGTCCGCGCGAGACGCGTTAACGAAGACGGCAAGACGTACTCGCCACTGACGTTTGCTTCCTCCGTGGTCTTTCCTGGCCTATCGAAGGGGTTGGTCGGAGGCGGGTTGTCAGGGGGTGGTGGCTTTGCGGGGTCGGTCGCTGGAGGTGTGGTCTCGGGCTCCTCGGGAGGAGGGACCACAGGTGGCGCGCGTTCGGGCACTTCGGTGGGAGGCGTCGGATCGCGTTCTGATGGTCGAACCATTTGATTTCTACCTTAGCATTTGTTTTCTACCTTAAGAAGGTACGTGGAGCTAAGAAGTACGTTAAGCGGCGGAACGTCAAGACTTTCTACCATTTCAGGGTCGGAGTCGAGGTAGCTTCCTACAGTTCCATTTTCGCTGGTCCGGGTAGACAGGTTAGATAAGCCAGCAGGCAGTTCGCATAACGAGCCGCCACCGACCAATTCTCCGCAATCAGCCGCTTGGTTATCTCTGCTCGCTCTCGATAGAACTCCTGCGTCCCGTGAGAAGCCTCACCGATGAGGACAACTCTCGATTCGCCTATCGCGTCGAGCAGCGAGTCCTGTTCGGCGGCATAGCCCGTCAGTAATGTCGCCCGCGCGCGAACTGTGTCTCGCGTCAGTGTTTCTAGAGCCATGTCTGCCTCCCGACTCGCTGCTCGCCTGGGCGATCTCCGTGGTGGGCTTAGGCAGGCTTCTGTTCAGGCCTGAGGTTCGGGCTGAGGTAACGCCGGAACCAGTCTCGCGAGAGCTGCGCGACCTGCTCAAGCTTGCCGGGCTCTTCGAATAGATGGCTGGCTCCGGGTACGATCTCCAAAGCCTTCGGCGCCGAGATCAGCGCGAGGGCCTGCTGGTTCAGATCGATAACAACGTCATCATCACCGCCAACAATGAGAAGCGTGGCGGCCTCCACTCTGGGGAGGACCTGCGACGCCAGGTCCGGCCGGCCGCCGCGCGAAACGATGGCCGCGACTGGCGCAGGACCGTGTACGGCGGCGATCAGGGCCGCGGCAGTCCCTGTGCTCGCGCCGAAATAGCCGAAGGGTAGATCTTTCACTGGATCGATGCCCCGGCAATGGTCCGTTGCAAAGACGAGGCGCTCTGCGAGTAACTCAATGTTGAAGCGGAACTCAGCTGTGGCGCTGTCCATCTCTGCTTCGCTGGAGGTGAGAAGGTCAGCGAGCAGGGTGGCTAAGCCCGCGTCATTCAGGTAGTCGGCGACCCAGCGGTTGCGCGGGCTGAACCTGCTGCTGCCGCTGCTATGGGCAAAAAGGATCAGGCCTGTCGCCGCTTCAGGGACGGCCAGAGAGGCGGCGATCCGGTCATCATTACCGACCTCAATGAAGATTTCGTTGTCAGCTACGAGAGTATGGGCTGGTCTCTGCATAGGTACTCGTCCGGCCGCTCGAAGGCCCACTCAATTGCTTGAGGGGTTCGTGTTGTTCCTGAAGGGCAGCCACCACTTCTGCGTCCGATACCTGGGAAAAATCTCTATAGAAGTAGCCGACCGCCCAGAAGGGATCGGGCTGGTAGAGGCAGAGCGCTTCGTCAGCCTCTCGCCCCATGGCGCGGCAGGTCTCGGACGCCCCCACTGGGACAGCGATAATGACCTCGCGCGGCTCCCTACTTCGCACGGAACGCGCAGCCGCAATCATCGTCGCGCCCGTAGCCAGGCCGTCGTCGACCAGGATTGCCGTGCGTCCTTCCAGGGGCTGCATGGGCGCGCCACGCCGGTACAGTTCCTCCCTTTGATGAGCGAGTTTGCGCTGGCTTCTCATCTCGGCCTCGAGATATTCGGTGCCTACACCTATGTGTCTGACCAGATCCTCATTCAGGTAGTAGCCGCTGTTGGCCGTTACCGCGCCAATCGCAAGCTCTTCAGATTCCGGAGAGCCAAGCTTCCGGACGACTAAGACATCGAGGTCAGCGTGCAAGCGCTTCGCGACTTCCGCCGCGACGATAACGCCACCGCGGGCAAGGCCTATGACCACGACGGACTCGTTCGCATAGTGAAGAAGCGGCACCGCCAAGCGACGACCAGCGTCCGCCCGGTCTTCGAACAGCGCATTCAACACGAAATTCATCACTAACCCAGGCTCGCCCCTATAACGGTCATGTCGGATTAAATAGATGGATACAGCGTTGCAGATACGTAGAGTTGGCCGAACCGGCAAAGGTCGGCAGGCTCGGCAGCGTGCGGTTGTACTCGGAGAGTGCGATTGCAACCCATCTGACAGCCGCATCCGGCTCTCGCTGAGGCAGGTGAACAGCATGCCCTGGTGTACTGGGAGGAACAGACTCAGGCGTGAGGGTTCGCATGGACTTACTTTCACTCGCAGAGTTGGAATCGCTGGCCCAGAAGCGCGACGGGACGCACGTCTCTATATATCTCCCGGTTGAAGTAGCCGGGCGTGAGACTAGGCAGAACGCGATCCGGGTCAAGAACCTGCTACGTCAAGCGGAGAAGATCCTCATCGGCGGCGGTATGCGCGCCACCGAAGTATCTACTCTCTTCGAGCCGGCCCGGCGCCTCGAAAACGATTCCGATTTTTGGCAGGAAAGAGAGTCAGGGCTCGCGGTACTTCTCAGCGCCGCTTTCTTTCGCGCGATCTGGATGCCGTTGCACTTTGATGAACAAGTAGTCGTCTCCAGTCGGTTCCATCTCAGGCCGTTGATCGAGGCCTTTAGCGAGGATGCGA
>WHTK01000061.1:0-1530 GCA_009377745.1 Dehalococcoidia bacterium | reverse complement strand
CGACCTCCGATTCTTCCGCTGCACTCGATTCAGCGCGCAAGAGATCAAGGTCGAGGGTATGCCGCACAGCATGGCAGAGGCGCTTTGGCCGGACGACCTGGAAAGGCAATCTCAGTTCCGCAACCAACCTGTTGGTGCTGCAAGTGGCAAGCAGGGGACCTTCGGCGTCTTCCATGGCAGCGGCAACATAGTCGAGGACGAAACGAAGGACCGGCTGCTGCGCTACTGCCAGCAGATAAATCACCCCGTGTCTCGCGCCCTAGCGCGCTCGCGCTCGCCGTTGGTGGTTGCTGCCGTCGATTACGTCCAGGCCATATATCGAGACGCCAATTCATATCGAAACCTCCTGGATGAGGGCGTCGGCGGTAATCCCGAGAATGTCCGCGGCGAAGAACTACGAGAGAGAGCTTGGGATGTAATAGCGCCGCACCTGGCCGCGCAGCGCCGCGACCTCGTCGAGCGTTTCCAGACGCTGGCGGCCCACGGGCAGGCGTCATCTCGCCTCCCTGAGGTTGTCACGGCTGCGGACGAGGGACGCGTCCACGTGCTCCTCCACTACCCTGGGCCACCGGTATGGGGAGTTGAGGGTGTGGGCGCGATCGCCAGCCACGAACAACACGCTGGTGATATCGACTTCATTGACGAAGCGCTGGTCAAGACGCTGGTCAACGAGGGCGAAGTGCGGACCTGCGAGCCCGGCGAGTTGCCCCAAGGCGTCGTAGTTGCAGCCATTTTCCGCTATCCGAAACCGGTGGCATCCAGTGAAGACCCGGGAAGGAGGAGCGCGGGCAGATCATGACTCAGACACGAGAACTCACATGCGCCCGATGTGGGGCCGAGTTTCTGACGCGACGCAGCTCGAGCAACACGTCCAGCAAGCCCATTCGCAGACTCAGGACGAGATGACCTGTTCGTCTTGCGGGACGCATCTCGGAAGCCGGTTGCTGCTCGAGAGGCATCTCGAAGAGGCGCATCGCGACCCGTTGCCGGACAGGATCTCTTGCCCGGAGTGCGGCCTCGTGCTGACAGGCACGGCTGAGGTCGAGGAGCATCTCGCCCAGGAACACCCCACCTTCCCAGGCATGACCCGCGACACGGGGCCGAGCAAGGAGCACTGACCGGCGGATAACGAAGAGCTTGGGTGGCGTCTCATGGGGGCGTTCACATGCTCTCCAAAGACTAAAGACTGAAGAAGGAGGTACGTCATGAATGACCATCTCGATGTTCTGGATACCACCGTAGCGAAGACGTACGTATGGATACGGCAAGTAATGGATGAGTCAGGTTTGCCGGACCGCCACAAGGCCTACCTCGCCCTTCGCGCGGTCCTTCATGCGCTGCGCGATAGGCTGACCGTCGAAGAGGCGAGCCACCTCAGCGCGCAGCTACCTATGCTGGTCCGCGGCATCTACTTCGAGGGTTGGCGCCCGAGCGAGTCGCCGGCGCGCATGCGTACTCAGGATGAGTTCATTGAGCGCGTCTCCGGCTATCTACCATTCGGCGGCGGCGACTTCGATATCCCCACCATTG
>WHTK01000032.1 GCA_009377745.1 Dehalococcoidia bacterium | reverse complement strand
CCATCAACCGGCACGCCCCAGCCTTCGAGGCTGGGGTTCGGGAAGACATCACCGTCCCAACGCTCGTTAAGCATGCCCCAGTCTTCGAGGCTGGGGTTCGGGAAGACATCACCGTCCCAACGCTCGTTAAGCATGCCCCAGTCTTCGAGGCTGGGGTTCGGGAAGAAACCACCGTCCCAACGCTCGTTCAGCGTGCCCCAAGCCTTCGAGGCTGGGGTTGGGATAAGACAACCGCACTGACAGGAAAACATTGCCTGGAGCTGCCTAGCTCTGCGCCGATTCAAAGAGCCGCATCAGCCACCTGAGCTGGTCCGGACTAAAATTCTGCTCGTGCGTCAATTCCTCAATCGACTCCCGAAGGTCATCCCGCGTTGCATTGCGGCCCTCGGTAAACCAGCGGCAGTTGACCGGCTCCCCGATCTTGAACATCAAGCCCTTTGCCACCGGGATAACGCTGTACGCACGCGTTGCCCACACCAGGATGACACCCGGATTGCGGTCCAGGACGACGCCCGCGACCTCATAGGTGTCCTCCGGCAAGCCCGCCGTCCTTCTATGCATCTCCGCGCGGGTTAGAAACGGACACGCCTGGGCGCTGAACACGGCGCAATCCTCGTGCATCGGCGGCTCCATCGATACCCGGTTTACGGCGTCGAGGATGCTGATCACGAAGTAGTTGAAGGCGCTCAGCGGCTCGCCGCACACCCAGCATCGGCGCTCCTTGCTCGCACGGGCCAGTTTGCTCGGGTCGAAGAGACGAAAGTCCGGCTCGCCGTTGAGCCGGGCCGCAAACCACGGCACCGGGTAGCCACGCTTATCGATGGGCAAGCGGGCCATGTGCTTGGGCAAACGTGGCAGCTCCGGCCGCAGGCGGTTACTCACGTCACCGCTCCCTGCCTTCCGCGTCCACGCAATACGCGCGTGTACGGAAGACGCGGCCAACTTAGACGCCGCTCGCTAGGTTGTCAACTCCCGCCCAATCCCGCCGTAACGGGAACGCGCACACGGCAAGAGTGTAGGGGCGGCTCGCGAGCCGCTCCGTCAACGTCCCTACCTATAGATCCTCGAAGAGCCTGCCCTGAGCCTGACGAAGGGATGAGCCAGGCTCCCAACGGCCTACCTTACGGTGTCTCCGAAATACGCCGATCGAAACGAAGGCTGATCAGCCGCAGCACCTCCCTCCGCTGCTGCCATCCACCCCTCGGAGCTCCAATCTCCTCCTGCTAAGCTTCGCCTGGAGGCCCCACATTGTCACCCTGAGTGACGCCGGAGCGAAGGACCTCCCCACCTGATGACGCAGTCCCGTCCCTCAGCCCAAATGTCCGATTTGCAGACCAACACCCGAATCTCAAGCACCCCTGTCGCAATTCGCTGTACCGGATGGCCTGGATCAATCAGACAAAGCGCACTTTTAGGCCCGTCGCCAGATTCATGAGGGGCCAAATCGCGCAGAAAACGCTTAGATCAATCCATCAATCAAACGCGAAGCCGGCAGACAGCCAGCTAAGCCACGGCCACAATGGCGGCGACCAGCAGCATGACCTGAATCGCGATGCCCGCCAGCAGCAGCACGTAGCCAACCATTCGATCCCAGGTGTGCAGCACCACGGCCAGGACGAGGTTAAGCAGCAGGAATCCGCCCGCCGAACGCGGCAGGTCCAGCAGCTCAGACTTGTCGGCCACCCTGATGATGCCGCCGAAAGCCGGGGAGCGGAGCTGGACGCTATCGCTGAGGCCCGGGTAGGTCTGCAGCACGTAGCCCAGCACCAGCAGGAACGCGCCAATCAGCACCAGCGAGAGGAGGCGCGCGTAGCGGTCCAGCCAGAAGGACTGCTTGGCTATGCCGCTGCGGTGCACCGCCTGCCGCCGGCCGAAGAGCGGGCCTCGCGCCTGGCTGTTCTGCACCGCCTGCGCGAAGACCACCGGGTCCTCCACGGATATGGCATAGACCTCCGCCGGCGTCATCACGTAGAGCACCTCACCGGGCGTGCGATGGGTTGAATAGAAGAGGACATTACCGAAGTCGGCAATCTCAGACCTGCCGACATGGTGGCCGGGCCAGTTCACGCCCTCGATTTGGGGACTCTCGTCCTCATCCGCCCCCGGTATCAGCCGCTCGATGGCGTCGATCGGCACCACCTGCCGCAGGCTGCCCCACTGGATCGCCAGGGCATTGCGGTCGACTACGTACGCGAGCGTGCGACAGCTCCAAGTCCAGTAGCCGCCCAGACAGGCGAGCACGAGGAACAGCGTCCCGACGATGAAGGGCGCCATCTGGCCTGGGCCGACATCCATCGCCAGCCCTTTGAGGATAAGCCCGGCGCCGAGCAGGCTAGCGGCCGCAACGCCGCCCAGCCCGACCATGGTCCCGAAGGACGTTGGCGGACGGAATACGGTGACGGAAGGGCTTTGAATCGCTTCCAGGGCAAAGGCCTCGGGCGGCAGTTAAGCCTGCGGTACCGGCTGGCGCAGCTTGACCGGCGTGCACCAGTGGGCGTAACGCGGGTCGCGGCCGTAGATGATCCGGAAGTATGTCTGCTGCAACTCCTTGGTGATTGGGCCGGTTTCGCCATCGCCAACAGGTCGATTGTCGATCTCCGTTACCGCCGTGACGTGGGCGGCGGTGCCTGTCATGAAGACCTCGTCCGCCACATAGAGCTCGGAGCGGTCGATGCTGCGCTCCACCACCTCAAGCCCCATCTCTCCCGCCAGCTCGACCACGGTCGCGAGGGTGATGCCCTCGAGGACATTGTCGGAGACTGCCGGCGTGTACAGCCTGCCATCGCGGACGACGATGATGTTCTCGCCGCTGCCCTCGGAGACGTGGCCGTCGTGGGTCAGCATGATCGCCTCGTCGTAGCCGTTGAGGATGGCGTCCGTCTTGGCAAAGGCGGAGTTAACGTAGATACCGGTGTTCTTGGCGCGGGCCGGGATCGAGTTGTCATCGACTCGGCGCCAGGAAGAGGTCTGGCAGCGGATACCTTTCTCGATATCGAGGTAGGGCCCGAACGGCGCCACGAAGATCAGCAGGTCGTCCTTGAGGTCATGCAGGCGCACGCCAAGGACCTCGGAGCTTTTGTAGGCCAGGGGCCGGACGTACTGGTCCTCGCGGATGCCGGACATCTCGACAATCCTCTTGATCTGAGTGGCGACCTCATCGGCGGTATGGCCGATATCGATGCGGAGGATCCTGGCGCTCTGAGCGAGGCGCCTGATGTGCTCCTCGACGCGGAAGAGGTAGACGGTCTCGTCCTCAGCGTTCCAGTTGCCGCGGATGCCCTCGAATACACCGGTGCCGTAGTTGAACGCGTGCGTCATGACGCCGATCTTGGCGTCGGCGAGGGGCACGATCTGCTTTTCGAAGTAGGCATACGGCGTTGACATGGTAGTGAGGTACCTCCGCTAAGGCGGCAATTTGGTTTGGCGATTATAGGCTGGCCTGAATCTGCGGGCAAGGCGCGGCCCTCGGGACAGCCATGCATCGTCGGCGCCTTGGTGAATTGTCGGGAGTTCTGCGACCGCACTGGATGGCAGGGAGCAAGACTCTACCGCGCGCACTTGCGCTCGCCGCCTGCGATGCCCTATATGACTCCTAGCAGAGGGCATTTGGCTGTCGCGCTCTTGGCGGTAGCTCAGAAGCAATTAGGTGTGCCGGCTTCCTAACGGAGCAAGCACACGGAGGGGGAAAGCATGAGCCTCGATCCTTACGACACCGGTATGGGCCCGCCGCCGAATCTCTATCGCTATCGCGAGAACGACGAGCGCTGGACGGAGAAAAAGTACGGCGATGACATTCTCGCCGTCTGGCAGATGTCCGAGCTGCCTGAGGACGCCGTCGTCACGCGCATTACGTTGATTCCTTATCGCGGCGAGAAGGCCGTGGTCGCCTGGCAAGACGGCAAGAACGCGCTACCGGAAGGCGATCTGCAGCCCGGCGAAAGCGTCGACGCCGCAATCAAGCGCATAGCCTCGGAGCAGGCGGGCATCAACGAGCCGATCGCGACCCACCTTGGTCACCTCCGCAGCAAGGCGACGGTGAACTCCACCACCCAGGCCCAGGCGCCCGGCACCATAACCTATCAGGCGCTTTACGGCATCGAAGTGGGGTCGCTGAGTGACTTCCCCGCGGACACGGCTTACGAGCGGCGTATCCTGCTTCAGCGCGACTTGAATACGCTGATCCGCGAAAGGTACATCTTCTTCCGCAAGGAGTATGCGGAGGCGCTGGATCGCTTCCTACTCGACCGGTTGAAGGCCAACCTGCGCGACTAGGTTTTCGAGAGACGAGGCAGCGGCGGGCCGATGCTATGATCGGCCCTATGACCACGCCCGCTGACCTTGGTGGACGTTGCGCTCTGGTTATGGGTGCCGGTCAGCCCGTCGCCGCCGCCATCGCCATGGGCCTGGCTGAAGCGGGGGCGGATGTGGCCATAACCAGCGCCACGGCGGATGCCGAGGAGGCGTTCGAGCTGCGACGCCTGGCGAAGCGCATCAGCGCGACGGGACAACGCTCCTCGATCGAGTCTGTGGACATGAGCATCGCGACCAGCGTGCAGGTTGCAGTGCGGAAGGTGGCAAAGGAGCTGGGCCGCATCGATCTTCTGGTCGTGGCCGCAGATCTGCGACCAGAGCAGCGGCCGGCTGAACGAATCAGCGACGCGGATTGGGCGAGGGTTATCGGGCATAACCTGAGCGCCATGTTCTACGCCTGTCGCAGCGTGGCCAGAGAGATGCTACGCCAGGAGCCCGCGCCCGACACACACCGTGGCCAGATCATCGTCCTGACGGTCCCGGCTGAGACTTTCGAGGCTGGGACGGACGCGGCTTATGTCGCTGCCAAGGCGGGTGCGGCGGCCCTGGTTACAGCGCTAAGCCGAGAATGGCAGCCTCACCGCATCAATGTTGCTGCCATCGAAGTGTCATTCACAGCCGAGGTCGGCGACGCGGCGGCGGCGGTGCTGCGGCTGGCCGGCCGCAGCGCCTAGACTACGACCAGGAAGACGAAGCCGGTGATCAGGCAGATGGTGGCGAGTGTAAAGAGGCTGGCCTGCACCGGATTGTCGCCCATGGTGGGGCCTGGTCCCTGCGCAAATGCCGCCAGATAGACGATGAGCCCGATAACGAGAAGCACCCAACCGGCGAGAGTCATTGCCTGATGTTAGGCAAAGATCGGACCAGGAGCCACCCAACCGAACGAGACGGAGGAAGTGATGCCGCGGTATCTGGAAAATAAGGTCGTCGTCGTCGTCGGTGGGGGCAATGCGGAGCACCGTGGCATCGCCGTGGCGCTGGCGGAGGCTGGTATCGATGTGGCTATCGCCGGCGAAGCCATTGACCTTGCAGCGGAGGCGGGGCTGCACTCGATTGCCAACGAGGTCTGGGCGGTTGGCCGCCGCTCGATGGTTGTGACGCTGAAAAGCGGCGATGCCGTTAGTTTCGCTGTGGCCCTGAGCCAGGTACAGATGGAGCTGGGGAGAGCGGACCTGGTTGTGCGATGCGACCCGATCCTGAACGCCTGAGAGCTAAGTACCGGCCGACTGCTGCATGCCGGGGACGATAAGGTCCTCGACGATGATCGAGCCCTCGTGAATGTCGACCATGACGCCGCCGGTCTTGCGCGTCGTGTTATCGACCTGGAGGAACGAGCAGAGCTTACCGCGAGGGTAGCCGCCGCGCACCCAGGTGGTGTCATAGGGGCCGGACTGAAAGCCGTCGGGGCCATCGACCATGATCTGGAGCGGCCCGTTGGTGACGCGGATTTCTGAAATGTAGTCACCGGGGATGTTGCCGGGATAAGAGGGGATCACCCAGATTGCGTCCTCGAATGAGAGGCCCTCTGAGAACTTGAGGACGACAGGGTAGTTGTCGGTATCGTGGACGGTGCCGCCCGGAATACCGTGCAGGATCACCTGGATCATGGCCATGAAGCGCCTCCCTTGCAGGCCGGATAGTCCGGCCGTAGGTGCTTATTGTGCCTCAGATGGAGCCCTGAAACCTAATCGAGGACAGCTCAGGTCGGCTTCTCAAAGCGAGTGCGGCTGACGAGGAGCGCCTTGGCTTCGGCGTCACTGACGAGGCCGATAGCGTCGAAGGGCGCGGCAAGGACGGGATCGAAACCACGCAGGGCAGGGCCGGCGTTCTCCAGCTCCATATACGTGTAGGCGCCAATGAGGACGAGGATTCTTGTGCTCTCCTTAACGCCGGAAAGAGCCTCCGCCGCGTCGGCCAGACGGCGGCGCAAGACGCGTCGGACCGAGCTACCGTCGTCGGGCTCAAAGGTCGGCGGGCAGCCGGTAATCGCCCAGCCATCGGTCATACCCTCGCCGGCAGCGCCGCGCGGCAAGCGCTGGATGGACCAGGCGTCCTCATGCTCAAACTCGGTAACGTCGCCGGCGGCCAATCCCTGGCTGAGCATGCCGATCTGGTCGTAGAGCTCCTGGCGCTCCTCCTCGTTGCGCGTGAAGCGGTTGAGGCCGCGGCTATCGAGGTAGAAGCTACCCTGGAGCTGAGTCGAGATGTCCGTCCAGTGCCGTCCGAGGCCGCCGGTGACACTGGCGTAGCCACCCTCGTCCTTGACCTTGCCCAGCGCCAGCTTCACGGGCAGCCGAACCTCTGCGCCGCGGCCGGAGGCGACCCGGGAAGCGGCGAGCACGACGCGGCGCACCCACTCCGACTCGTCCGGCTCCTCCGCCGGTAGCTCGCCCTTCGGCGGCAGCCAGAGCAGATAGGAACCGGGGCGCGCAGCATCGAGGCGCTTCTCGAGCTCAGAGCAGCGCTGACGCCAGGCGTCGGTGGCCTCGAAAAGCTCAGCCACAACGATAGCGACCCGGCCGGCGTCGCTGTCAACGGCAGAGAGAATACCGTCTTCGACCTTCTCGAAGCTGAATTCGCGGTTGAAGCGCTCGTTGAGCCAGGCTAGGAAGAGGCGGGCTGCGTATTCGTGAGACCTAAGCATGGGCGAGGACCCGGTTCAACTCGGCGGCCAACATCAGGCGGCGGAACTCGACCAGTGAAAGGTCCAGTCTGTTACTCATTCTCAGCCTCGCATCGTTCGAGCATCATTTCAGACGATCCGGCAGGAGCGCACACCCGCTAGATGTTGGAGCGGGACTGGCCGCCATCGACGTTGAGGCAGGCGCCGGTTATCCAACTAGCGCGTGGGGAGGCAAGAAAGACGACGGCGCTGGCGATCTCCTCAGCAGTGCCGAAGCGCCCCGAGGGGATGTTCTGGGCCACGAAGCGCGCCATGCCCTCCGGATCCTCCTGGACGCGCCGGTCCCAGGAGCCGCCGGGGTGCTGCACTGAGCCGGGCGCGATTGAGTTGACGCGGATGCCCTCTGGGGCAAGCTGGAGAGCCAGGTTCTTGGCGTGGCTGATCATCGCAGCCTTGACGGCGTTGTAGGTGAGCGAGCCGCCAGCCTCGCGCCCGAAGATCGAAGAGATGTGGATGATCGAGCCGCTACCCTGGGCGCGCATCTGCGGCAGCGCCGCGTTGGTGGCGCGCACGGCTGCGATCAGGTTGAGCTCGAGGGCGCCGCGGAAGGCATCCTCCGTGTCGCCCCGGACCGAGCCACCGACGTTGTTGACCAGGACATCGACGCGGCCGAGTTGAGCGGCGGCCTGCTCGACAAAGCTCTCGATGGCGCCGGCCTGGGTCACATCTGCGACAACGCCCAGGGCCCGCACGCCGCTGTCCTGCAGTTCCTTCTCGGTCTCGCGCAGGCCGTCCTCGCCACGGGCGCAGAAAGCCACATTACAGCCCTCGGCGGCGAAAGCGAGGGCAATCGCCCGGCCGATACCACGGCTGGCGCCGGTGACGATGGCGACCTTGCCTTTGAGTTCCAGGTCCAGGGCTAGTCCTCGTCCTGAGTAAATTTGCGAAGCAATCAGTCGCTGCGAGCCACCTCTAGCATGCGGCCTTTTGGCTTCGAGGTCGAGCCATGACGGGGCTTCTGCGGGTTGCGTTCAGCGGGCGATGCCCTACACTTTAGGTACTTCAAAGGCGGGGCTGCCTCTGATCGCTTCCGAATCGTCCGTTTGACGACACAACTCCAACGCTCCTATAGTGACCGCACCCCGCTAACCAGAACAAAATATGGCAGAACTAGGCAATACGCTGTCCCGTGCCCGCCGCGCGCGAGGCATCACGCTCGAAGACGCGGAACGCGACACTCACGTTTCGAGGCGTTATCTGCAGGCCCTGGAGACCGAGGATTTCTCGATCTTCCCAGCACCCGTGTACGCGCGCGGGTTCCTGCGGACCTATTCGCGCTACCTGGGCCTGAACCCGGAAGAGCTGATCCGGGTCTTTCCCAACGGCAGCCTGACCGTAGACATCACGCCGCTGCCAACCGTGACGCGCCCCCCGGCGCAGCTGATCAACGTCAACTGGATCGTCGCTGGGTTGGTGACGATCTTCTTTCTCGGCGCTGGTCTGGTGCTGCTGCGCGGCGGCGACGACCCGTCGGTCGTTGGCAACGGTGGCAATCAGCCGGCAGGGCAGACATCGACTACGCCCTCCACTAACGGTAACGGTCAGGTGCAGGCGCCGCCGCAGACCAGCTCCAACGGACCGGCTCAGGGCAAGGCGATCGGCCCGATCCGGCCCGGGCAGTTCCCCGACTTCGTTGGCGCAGACCTGGCGAGCACCTTAGCGGTCCTGCGCGACAACCAGATGACCTACGTGATCATCGAGGTGCTGAACCGGAACACGCCCAAGGGCCTGGTGATGAGCCAATCGCCCGGAGCAGGTGCGAAGGCGGACGGGGATTCGCCGGTGACTCTGATCGTCAGCGCCGGCATTCCACAGTAACCAGGGCCCTCTAAGGGCGACTCTTTGTGGCTAGAACGTCGTGATGACGCCGCGGCCCAACGATGCCCTCTCCAGGTCACGGAATGCCTCGTTGATTTCGTCCAGGGCGTACTTCTTGCCCACCAGCCCGTCAATCTCGATCTGGCCGGATAGGTAAAGATCGACCATCGTCAGCATATCGACCGCGGGGCGCGTGGAGCCGTAGTAAGTGCCCTTGAGGGTCTTCTCCTGCCGCACCAGCTCGGACGCGTCGATCCCCGCCTGGTCGCCGATTGGAGCCAGGCCGGCAACCACGATAGTGCCTCCCTTGCGCGCTGCCTTGTACGCCTGACGCACCGTCTCGGCCGACCCAAACGCCTCGAAGGTGTAGTCTGCGCCTCGTCCGCCCGTCAGTTGCTGCACGGCCAGGATCGGGTCCTCGCCCGCCGCGTTCACCACATCGGTGGCGCCGAAGCCGCGTGAGAAGCTGAGCCGCCCCTCGTCCAAGTCCACGGCGATGATCGTGCTCGCGCCTCGCAGTCTCGCGCCCTGAAGGATATTTAGCCCGACGCCGCCGCAGCCGAATACCGCCACGCTGCTGCCCGGCCGCACGCCTGCAGCGAAGACGGCCGCGCCGACCCCAGTCGTGACACAGCAGCCGATGAAGGCCGCCTGAGGCCATGGCAAGTCGGACGGTATCAGGACGCAGCCGGTTTCCGGCACTACGTTCTGCTCCGCAAAGCAAGCCACCTTGCCCATATGAGCGATCCGCTGGTTGCCCCGGTGCAGTCTGGTCGTCCCATCGAAAAGCATAGCGCCGGTGCTGTAGTGGGCATCGCAGAGATTACTGCGGCCGTTGAGGCAGTAAGCGCAGCGGCCGCAATAGGGCACGAAGGAGAAAATAACGTGGTCGCCGGGCTGGAGGTTGGTGATGCCCATCCCCACCTGCTCAACGATGCCGGCGCCTTCGTGACCCAGGACCGCCGGCAGAGGCAGCAACTGCTCGCCCTTCATGAAGTGCAGGTCGCTGCGGCAGATGCCGGCTGCCTGCACCCGCACCTTAACCTCGCCGGCTTTGGGTTCATCCAGCTCCACTCCTTCAACCACCATGGGTTGACCGATCTCATACAAAACGGCGGCCTTCATGTTGCTCTCCCGATCACCAGCGCGATTTCGCAGCGAATGTAGCACAGTGTGACGCGGGCCAGCTTGACATTACGTAAGGCGTCGCTTACGTTTATGGACATGGAAGAGCCGCTTCGAGCTATCGCCGAACCGCGCCGTCAGCAGATCCTGCGCCTGCTCGGCGATAAGGAGATGGCCTCCGGCGAGATCGCCGGCCACTTCAACGTCAGCCGCCCCGCGATCTCCCAACACCTCCAGATCCTCAAGGCTGCCGGCCTGGTGAGCGAGCGCCGCCTCGGTACCCGCCGGCTCTACCAGGTGCGGTCAGAGGCTTTGGCGGAGCTCAAGGCCTTCCTGGATCAATTCTGGGAGGGCGCTTTATCGAGCCTCTCCGAGGCGGCCGAAGCCGAGCAAAGGAGACTGGACAATGACCGCACCTCAAGCCAGTGACACCATCGAGCGCGAGGTACGGGTCGCCGCCCGCCCCGAGGTCGTCTTCGAGTTCTTCACAGATCCCGTCAAGATGATGCGCTGGAAGGGCACCGGCGCCATGCTCGATCCGCGTCCCGGCGGCATCTATCGCGTTGTCGTCACCGCTCACGACATCGCCAAGGGCGAGTACGTCGAGATCGTCCCCTACAGCCGCATTGTCTTCACCTGGGGTTGGGAGAACAGCCCCATACCACCGGGGTCGACGACAGTAGAAGTCTCCTTCGTCCCTGACGGCGAAGGCACCCTCATCCGGTTGCGTCATAGCGGTCTCGCGTCCGAGGCCGTCATGGAGCACGACCGCGGCTGGGACCACTTCCTCTCCCGTCTTGTCATCGCAGCAGCAGGTGGAGATCCGGGCCCTGACCCGCTCGCCGCTGGCGACGTAGACATGCGAGAAACCCCGTAACGGCAGGCACATTAGTCACAGGAGGAATCCAATGCCCAATCCAATCACCCACTTCGAGATCATTGGCGCAGCCGGTGACGGCAAGAAGCTGCAGGAGTTCTACTCTGGCCTCTTCGGCTGGAACGTAGACGCCAACAACCCCATGAACTACGGACTCGTCGCGGCTCAGGAAGGCCATGGCACCGGCGGTGGTATCAGTGCCAGCCAGGACGGCAAGAACTACGTGACGATCTACATTGAGGTCGATGACCCGCAGGCCTACCTCGACAAGGCCATCAGCATGGGCGGCAAGCTGATCATGCCCCCGACCGATATCCCCGGCATGGTCACCTTCGCTCAGTTCCAGGACCCGGAAGGCAACCTCATCGGCCTCGCCACCGCGATGCCGCCTAACGCCTGAGGCGTAACCACGAACAACGAGACGGGGGCTGGAAAGCCCCCGTCTCCGTATCTAACGCAACTCAGACCGAGTCAGCCCACTCCGCCGTGTGTTGGATGATGGCCAGCGCCTCCGGGGCGCTGATTACCGGCTCTACCTCAAATCCAGTGCCCGCGTGAAAGGCGCCGTTGCTTCTCGGATCAGCGACGCATCCGGCGCTTCGACCACTGCCAGGTCCCGTCCACCTGAAGCGAATACGTAGTGAAACCGGATCGAGAAGTCCGGCGGCGGTTCCCAGGCCATGAACAGCCGGTGTACCTGCTTCATCGCTTCATCATCGACCAGCAATCTGCGGTGGTAAATCACGGAAAAGAGCATGGACTCGGCTCCCACTGTTCACGTACGAGGCAGCTACTGCTATCCCGTCCCGCTAGTTCAGCGGCCTCAGCGCACGAGCCGTCAAGCCGTGTGCCGCGGACAGGCCAAGCTCATAACAAAGAACCAGGGCCACGCGGATCGTGTGCTAAAATTCACTTCGCTTGTCCCCTGGGCGGGCGACGCTCCGTTCAATGCCGACGTAGCTCAGTGGTAGAGCAGCCGATTCGTAATCGGCAGGTCGAGGGTTCAAATCCCCCCGTCGGCTCCACCATCAATCGACCTGCTGCAGCACCTTCTCGATCCCCGCGACCCGGTCCCGCATGGTGGCCAGTTCGGTAGCAATCCGCTGCTGCTGCTCCGCAATCTGCTTTTGCGCCGTCGCGGCCTCCTCAGCCAGCGTCTGATAGGCATGGTCTCGCGCGATCGCGGCCCTGGTCTCCATACTCGCCTGCCAGGTCTTGAATACCTGCCAGACCAAGATGCCCACCACCATCATGAAGGTGACGATCGCGCCCAACCCCATGACGACGCTGCCCCAGCCTGACCAAACATCCTGCTCATTCATTTGCTTTCCTCCGCTTCTCCGTTATCGATAGGTAGCGTTGCCGCCGCCGCCGCGATGGCGTCCGGGTCTAGCTGCACCGAGAACGGCGCAACCTCGAAGTACTTCATCGCCTTGCCGTCATCCGAGAGCTCCAGCGTGCCCGAGACCAGGCCTGCCGCCTCCAGACGCTGCAAGTGCAGATAAAGCAACGGACGGCTGATACCCAGCTCGCGCGCCAGCTGGCTGACGTAGTTCCGCCCCGGGGTCAGGGCCGCGATGATCCGCAAACGCTGAGGATTAGCCAACGCCGCCAACATTCGCAGCAACTGGTCTCCGGTGTACGTGCCTACCCTAGCCATCTGTCAGGAAAATATTACACATGGAATGAATGCCTGTAAAGGAGAAGAAAGAGCCTTTCCCCGAGTTTCCCGATAGACTGGGCAAGGAGGTGGCCACGGTATGCCCGAAGACCTTTATGCGCCGGTGGCCGGCCTCTACGACCTCTCCTACGGCGATTACACGGAGGACATCGACTTCTACGAGAGCCTGGCCCAGGCTGTCGATAGCCCCTTGCTGGAGCTAGGCGTCGGCACCGGTCGCGTTGCCTTGCCCTTGGCGCAGGCCGGTCATGCCGTCGTAGGCTTGGATGCCTCTGCCTCGATGCTGGCAATCGCCCGCGAGAACCTCTCTGCAACCAAACTGCGCAAAGGCAGCCTCGACCTCGTCGCTGGCAACATGACCAACTTCGACCTGGGCCGGCGTTTCGGCATGGTCTTTGTCGCCGCCGATACGTTTCAGCATCTGCTGACAACTCACGCTCAGCTGGCCTGCATCGAGTGTGTGGCGCGCCACCTTGAACCGAACGGCATCTTTGCCCTTAGCATTCGCTCCCCCGCCAGCGTCGCCTGGGATGACGCCGGCCTGCCGTCACCGCTCCTCCTTGATTGGACGCGCACTGACGCTAATGGCGATCTCGTCATGAAATTCGTGGCCGGTGAGGCCGACCCTGCCCGCATGGTCCGCAAGCAGACCTACATCTACGACCGCGTCCATGATGGCGTCCTTCAGCGCAACGTCTTTATCGCCGAGCTACGTTACTCAACGCAGGCCGAGATCGAGCTGCTCTTGCAACAAGCGGGACTGCATGTTACACACGTTTACGGCGACTACGACCTGACTCCCGTTGGTCTAGGCGATAACCTCATATTCGTAGCGAGAGCGGAGGAGTCCCGGTGAAGATCGCTCTGGACGCGATGGGTGGTGACCGGGCTCCCGCCGAGCCGGTGAAGGGCGCTGTCCTTGCCGCCAAAGAGCTCAAGATCGAGGTCGCGCTCGTCGGTCCTCAGCAAGTCCTCCAAGCCGAGCTCAAAAAGCATCCGTTGGTCGAAGGCATCTCGATCGTCCCCGCGGGCGACACAATCGCTATGGAGGCGGATGACGTAGCGCGCGTGGTGCGTCAGCGCCCCGATGCCGCGATCAACGTCGCCATGGGTATGGTCAAGGACGGTCGCGCTCAGGCTGTCGTCTCTGCCGGCCACACCGGCGCGGTCATGGCCTCCGCGTTTTTCGTCCTGGGCCGCATCCCCGGCATCGAGCGCCCGGCCATCGGTATCCTGGTGCCTTACGCGGCAGGCAAGGTCTTCTTTCTCGATGCCGGCGCCAATCCGGACTGCAAGCCGAGCTACCTGGTCCAGTTTGGCCAGATGGGTTCCGCCTACATGGAGAAGGTAATTGGTATTCCGCAACCCCGTGTCGGGTTGCTCAACATCGGCGAGGAGTCCAACAAGGGCAACGAGCTCGCCCAGGAGGCCCACGCCCGTCTGGCCGAGTCCGGCCTCAACTTCATCGGCAACGTTGAAGGCGTCCACGTCCATAAGGGCGTCGCTGATGTCCTCGTCACGGACGGCTTTACCGGCAACGTAGCCCTCAAGGTCGGCGAGGGCATCGCCGACTACATCCTCCAGCAAGTCCGTGGCGTGGTTAAGAGCAGCCCACTCTTCATCGCCGCCTCCGTCCTGCTTAAGCCGGCCCTGCGCCGTGCCCTCAAAGACCTCCGCTATGAGGAGTACGGCGGCGCCAACCTCATGGGCATCGATGGCGTGGTCGTCATCGCTCATGGCCGTTCGGACGCTCTTGCGATCAAGAACGGGCTCTGGGTGGCGAACTCCGCGGCCCAGAGCGGCCTCATCGAGACAATGCGACAATCTTTCTCCCGTCGCAGCGCCGCACCCGAAACTACGCCGGCCGCCGGCCGTTAGGAAGCCCTCATGGAAGTCATCAATCTGGGACAAGCGCGCCGCTTTCTGCGCGAAAAGCCAATGCGTGTGGGCGTCTTCGACAGGCCTCGTCTGGTCTCCGAGATCGTCTGTCTGGAGCCGGCTCAGGAAGAATCGCGCCGCACTTACGAGGTGTCTGACTGCCTCTACGTCGTCATCGAAGGCCACGCCCGGATACGCATCGGCCCCCAGCTCCATGAGCTGGAGACGCTGGACTCGGTCATCGTCCCACCCGGTGTCGAGCACTTCATCGCCAACTCCGGCTCGGAGCGGCTGGTCGTCCTCGCAGTCGTCAGCCCAAAGCCGGCCCGCGCGGCCGAGATGCGTCTGCCGCGCGACCGAGAGCCTCAGCCCGCGCGCCAGGGATACGAAGCAGAGCAGCCTTCGGATGAGCGCCCGCCGCGGCGGGATTCATCTCCAGCGTTCGTGCGAGCGCCGGCGCGCCCGGGACGGCCCTATGGCGGCGGCGCGCCCTCACGGCCGCCCTTCCGTGGACCTTCGAGCGGCCGCGGACGCCCCTTTGCCGCTGACCGAAACGACCGTGACAGGCCGCCGCCTAGAGGCTCTGGGCCTCGATTCCGTCCGGCTGGAGAGGGTCAAGACCCGCGCGCTGGAAGCCGCGATTCCCAGCCGACGCGTGGGCGTCCCCTTGGCGGCTCGAAGGGCGCCGCCCTTCGCTCTTCAGGACCCTATCGTCCGGCGCGTCCCGGCCCACCCTCGCATACGGCAGGCGACTCTGCGCCACGTGGCCGCGGCAAGCCTGCGGGTCCGCTCCGTGGTGGCAGGCCAACCGGCCCCAAGCCCGGCGGCGCTAGAAGGGTTGGTCCGCCTCCGGCAAACCGGAGCGGGCGCCCGGCACCAGGCCGAAGCGCGCCCAGGACTTCAGGACGTCGCCCAGGTCCTTCGTCGAGTTAGCGTCCATCGGCAGGTCCTTCAGCACGCAGCTTTCAATATGGCGCTCCATCAGCAGCAGACCCACCTGGTCCAGGCTGCTGCGTACGGCCATGATCTGCGTCAGCACCTCTTCGCACTCACGATCGCCGTCCAGCATGCGCTGCAAGCCCTGCACCTGACCTTCGATGCGCCGGAGCCTGGTAGTGATGCCCTTGGTAACCTCGTCCATCGTCTTAAACCTCGCCGCAAAAGGCTTTGTTTTTGCCGCCTCAAAAGGGGCCAGCGATAGCCCGTCGTAAACTCTTGACATACCCCATGGGGGTATACTAGAGTGTAGTTGACGGCCCTGAGAAAGTCAAAGCCCCGGCTACGGGACTATGAGGAGGAAACAAATGGCCAAGCCTTCAGAAGTCAGCGACACCACCTGGGACAACGAAGTCATCAGCGCCGAAAAGCCGGTCCTGGTCGACTTCTGGGCGCCTTGGTGCGGTCCGTGTCGGATGGTTGCCCCCATCGTCGAGGAGCTCGCGGAAGAGTACGACGGCAAAGTCGAGTTCCGCAAGCTAAACACAGACGATAACCCGCGCACCGCCGCCAAGTATGGTATCCGCAGCATCCCCACGCTGCTCGTCTTCAAGGGCGGTGAGCCTGTAGGCCAGATCATCGGCTTCCGGCCCAAAGGCGACCTCAAGAAGCGTCTGGACGAGGCGCTGGCGTAATCAGGTAGGCCTCGGCGCCCAGGACTGCGCGCGTTAGCGTTTAGTTCTGGGCGCTCTTTATGAAGCCAGGGTAGGGTTTGTGGAAGAATACGACGTCATCATCATCGGAGCCGGTCCAGCGGGTCTCTCCGCCGGCCTTTACGCCGCGCGTGCCCTCCGTCGTACCCTGCTCATTGAGAAGAACATCACCGGCGGCCAGATTGCCCTGACAGCGCTGATCGAAAACTACCCCGGCATCGAGGAGATCAACGGCTTCGACCTGGGCCAGGCGATGCAGAATCAGGCCGAGAAATACGGCATGGAGACCGCCTACACGACCGTCACCAAGATTGAGCCTCAGGACGGTAGACACCTAGTCCGCACCGCTGATGCTGACTACATCGCCAAAGCAGTGATCCTCACCGCAGGCGCTGACTACAACCGACTCGCCGTGCCCGGAGAGGAGCGCTTGACCGGCTACGGCGTCTCCTACTGCGCCACCTGCGATGCCGCCTTCTTCAAGGACATGGACGTGGCCGTGGTTGGCGGCGGCGATGCTGCCATGGACGAAGGTCTCTTCGTCACTCGCTACGCCTCCAGCGTTTCCGTGATCCACCGGCGGGACGAACTCCGGGCCAGCGCCGTGTTGCAAGAACGCGCCTTCAACAACCCCAAGATGCAGTTCGTCTGGAACACCGTCGTCGAGTCAATAGATGGGGCGGAGGCCGTTGAGTCGTTGCACCTGCGCAACGTGGTCACCGGCGAAGAGTCGGACATGCCGATGTCGGCCGTTTTCATCTTCATCGGCCAGACGCCCAACACATCTTTCCTTGATGGTCTGGTCGAGATGGACACCGGCCGCCACGTCATCGTCAACGAATGGATGGAGACCAACGTGCCAGGCATCTTTGCGGCCGGCGACGTGCGCGCCAACGCCGCCCGGCAGGTCGTTACCTCCGCGGGCGATGGCGCTACCGCTGCCATCCGCGCCGACCACTACATCACCGACACCTTCCATTAGGTCACGCTGGACGCCAGCATCTGTCCAAGCCTATGCTGGTTCCGATAACGATGGGACACGCTCGATACAGAGACACTAAGATCCTTCTCAAGGGGAGGAACGGGGCCAGCGCTTCTCACCTCGCAGAAGCCCGCGCCCGGCGATTCAGGCTGTCCCAGGAGACAGCCGCGCCGCACCACCCGCCTAGACGCGTGACGCCCCCGAGCGTATAACCAAACTTCTCCACCTCTTATTACTTGACCGGGCCCAGGCGACATGAGTCTCCTGCTGGCCTTAGTTTGGTGCTTACCATGGCGAACGAAGATCGCATGGAGGAGCTCCGGGCGTTTCTGCGTGAGCTGATCGAAGCCGGCACGCCCAGGGACGCCGTGGCCCTCCTTTTGACCCAACACCCGGCCGACCAGGCTGACCTCCTGGAACAGCTCGACGACGAAGCTCGTCAGCGGCTGCTTGACCGGCTGCCTTCCGAGAAGCTGGCCCAGATTCTCGAGTTCCTCAACGAGGACCTGCGTGCCCGGCTCCTGGCCGAACTCTCGGTCAGCGATGTCGCTCTCATGCTTGACCAACTGGACGAGGACGTCGCCGCCGACATCGTCCAGGACCTGCCGGAGGAGCAGGCCGGGCAGATCGTGCCCCTGCTCGAGTTGCGCGAGGGCATTAAAGAGATCCTCGCCTACCCGGAGGAGAGCGCCGGCGGCCGTATGTCTAGGGAGTTCGTCGCCCTCCGGCGTGACTGGTCTGTCCAGGAAGCCATTGACTTCCTGCGGCAACAGCAGCCTGACGCGGGGCAGCCCTTCTACCTCTACGTTGTCGATGACGCCGAGCGGCTGCAGGGCATAGTTGGCCTGCGCAGCCTGATCACGGCGCTGCCTCAGACCCCTATAAGCGATCTCATGACCGAGAACGTCCAGAGCGTCCGCGCCGGCGAGGATCAGGAGGTCGCTGCCGAGCGCATGCGCCACTACAACCTCCTGGCTCTACCGGTCGTGGATAAGGATGGTGTCCTGCTCGGCGTTATCACCGCCGATGACGTGCTCGACGTGCAGGTTGAGGAGGCCACCGAGGACATCTACCGCATGGTCGGTCTTACCGACGAGGAGCGCATCTTCCGGCCGATCCGCGAGTCGGTGCCGCCGCGACTTGCCTGGCTGACCCTCAACTTGTTCACGGCCTTTCTCGCCGCCAGCACGGTCAACTTCTTCGAGGGCACGATTGAGAGGGTGGCTGCCCTCGCCGTGTTCATGCCGATGGTTGGCGGCATGGGTGGCAACGCCGGCATCCAGACCATTACCCTCGTCGTCCGTTCCCTCGCCCTCGGCGAGATCGAGCCGCGAGACGCCATGCGCGTCCTCAAGCATGAGGTTATCGTCGCGGTAATCAAGGGCATACTTATGGGCCTCGTCGTCGGCTTCGTGGCCTGGATATGGAAGGACAACGTCTGGCTGGGGGTAATCGTCGGCCTGGCTATGCTCGCCAACATCGTCAACGCTACTCTGGCGGGCGTCTTTATTCCCATGGTCCTGAAGCGCTTCGGCGCCGACCCGGCGCTGGCCTCCGGTGTTTTCGTTACCACGTTCTCGGATGTCGTTGGCTTCTTCGTCTTCCTGGGGCTGGCAACCGTGATGATCTCACAGCTAACGTAGGGAGATGGCGCCGTCGGTGTCGGCTGGGGCCCTACACACACGGCAGCGGCGCCTGCTATTCTTTACGCGTATGCGGTTTCGCCTTTCTCCGGAGGTCAGCCAACGCCCCGACTCATCGTCGGGGCGGGCCATTGGCGCGTAACGCCTGCCCGCCGCCCTTGAGCGACGGGTCTGAGCTGCGGGCTGCGTCCCGCAGACGCTGTAGTTACGATCCGGAGGCATCCCAATGACCGTTGAGCTTTATGACACCACCCTGCGCGATGGCGCTCAGATGGAGGGTATCTCCCTCTCCGTCGAAGATAAGCTGCGCATCGCCCGCCGCCTCGACGAGCTGGGCGTCCATTACATCGAGGGTGGCTTTCCTTCCGCCAACCCCAAGGACGTGGAGTTCTTCGATCGCATCCGCGACGTCAAGCTGAACGCCAAGTTAGTAGCCTTTGGCTCAACCCGGCGCGCGGGCGCTGAGCCCGCTCAGGACGCGACGCTCAACGTACTGGTCAACGCCGGCACCGAGTTTGTCACCATTGTCGGCAAGGCCCACGACCTGCACGTCCGCGAGGTCCTGGCCACCACCTACGACGAGAACCTGGCGATGATCGGCGACTCCGTCCGCTTCCTCAAGAGCCAGGGCAAGGGCGTCTTCTTCGACGCAGAACACTTTTTCGATGGCTTCGTCTCTGACCGCGACTACGCCCTCGCCTGCCTGGGCGCGGCCGTCAACAACGGCGCCGATGGCGTCGTCCTCTGCGACACCAACGGCGGCACGATCACCTCAGCCCTGCTCGAAACCATCGCGATCGTCCAGAAGACTTTCCCCAACGTTGGGCTCGGTATCCACTGCCACAACGATGCCGAGGTCGCGGTAGCTAATAGCCTCGCGGCGGTTCAGGCGGGCGTACGACAGGTTCAGGCCTGCATCAACGGCTACGGTGAGCGCTGCGGCAACGCCAACCTCGGCAGCGTCATCGCCGGCCTCAAGCTAAAGCTCGACCACGACATCGTCAGTGATGACCAGCTTTCTCACCTGACCGAGGTCTCGCGCTTCGTCAGCGAGGTCGCCAACCTGGTGCCCTGGCCGCAGATGCCTTACGTCGGCGCCAGCGCCTTCGCGCACAAGGCTGGCTACCACACCGATGGCGTCCTGAAGGTGGAGTCCGCCTACCAGCACATTGATCCGAGCATCGTCGGCAACCAGCGCCGTCTCCTTGTTTCGGAGCTCGGTGGCAGCCGTGGCCTGCTCGACAAGGTCAGCGAGCTTGGCGTCGGCGCGACCCTGACTCGCGACGACGCCCGCCGCCTCACCGAGAAGGTCAAGGAGATGGAGGCGCGTGGCTACCAGTACGAGGGGGCCGATGGCTCGCTGGAGCTGCTGGTGCGGCGCAGCTTGCCGGGCTACCAGCGCCCCTTCAACCTGGATGACTTCTGGGTCGTTGAACGACGCCGCGCCCGCGAAGACGGCTCCGAAACGCAGGAGATGCAGGCCGAAGCGATGGTCAAGGTGCGCGTTTTTGCCCAGGACGGCGGCGATGACCGCGTAATCCAGACCGCCGCCGATGGCAACGGACCCGTCAACGCTCTGGACGCGGCAGTCCGCAAGGCCCTGGGCGAGTTCTATCCCGCGATCTTCGAGATCCGCCTCGTCGACTACAAGGTCCGCATCATCGACTCAACGGCCGGCACGGGCGCTTCGGTCCGCGTCTTGATCGACTGCAGCGACGGCGAATATTCCTGGCAGACCGTCGGCGCCAGCACGGACATCATCGAGGCCTCCTGGCTCGCCCTCGCCGATGCCTATCAATGGTGGATGCTCCGCCACCCCGTCGACTGAAGCCTACAGCCGCGGGATAATCCACGATGTTCCGCTTGGCGCTCCTGATGCCGCCGGTCCTGCTCCTTATCTCCGGCCTGGCGATGGCTTGCGTAGCGCCGTTTGCCTGGGGAGCGGGCAGCCATGTCGGGCTGCCGGGCTGGATGCCACCCCTCAGCGGCGCCCTTTTCGCCGTTCCCGCGATCTGGATCGGCTTCACTGCTTTCCGGGAGACGCTGCGCCGCAGCCGTGAGGGTTTCAGCGTCCTGCATATGCAGCTTGGTCTGGGGCTCTTCCTCTTCCTGATCCTGGCGCTGATCGAAGTCGCCCTGACCGCCCGCATCACTGACACCGCGACCTACGACTCGCTGCGCAACGCGGATGGCACCATCCGCACTACCTCGACGGCGTTCTTGCTGATTACCCTGGCCGGCACTGCCTTCGCGGCCGGCTGGCTCAGTGTTGGCGCCTATCTCTATGCTCATGGCATCACGTCCGACAACGCCTCGCGCTTTGAGCACGCCTGGGATGAGCCGGACCCGATGGAGGACTTCCTGCGGGGCAGGACGCCGCGTCGTCGCTAATTGAGGTCCACAATACCGAAGGTGTTCACCGAGAACGCCGTCATTCCGCCATCCTGCGAGAGCACCATCACCAGCTCACCAGCCTTGAGATCGGACGCACGGATCACGTCGCTGCCGCGGCGTAGCTGGGTCTGGGCATTGAGCGCCAGGCTCACGTCTTCGCCGGTTAGCAGCTTGATCTTCAACGCGCTTGACTCTATCTCCACTACCGTCCCAACTCGCACGTTCTCGCTGCGGGCCCGGTAAAGACGCAGTATCTGCTGGAGCTGCGCTTGGGTGATCTCACCGCGCTGTATCTGCTGCTGCAGCCTCTCACGTACCTGAGGTGGCAGAATGTCACTGCCCAGCCCTTCGAGGCTGAATTGAGGCGCCAGGTCGGTGGTCAGCGTCAGCTCCTCGCTACCGCGCAGTACCTTGAAGGTCGTTGGTCTGTCGCTGGGAGATGCGGCTATAGCCCGTTGCAGCTCCTCGATCGAATCGACACTGGTGTTGCCGGCCATGAGAAAGATATCCCCCGGCTGTAAGCCCGCCCGCTCCGCGGCGCTGCCCGCCGTCACGTCCACTACCACGACGCCCTCATCGCGCTCCAGGTTGAGTCGCATCTTCACTTCAGCGTCAATCTGCTCGATGCGCACTCCCAGTCGTATCCGGTTCAGCAGAAGGTTGCTGAACGGCGCTCCCGGCGGTGACTCGATCTCGACCTCAGGCGGCGCGTCGCCCAGCGTTACGGCAGTCTGGCGCAGGCGTTCGCCGCGCTCATAGGTCAGCGTGACTTTGTCGCCTGGCTTCCGGGCCTCGACGATGCTGCGCAGCTTCTCCGGCGTCCGCACGACTTCCTCTTCGACGGCGCGGACCACGTCACCGACGGTGACGCCGGCGGCATCTGCCGGCCCGTCATTCTCGACGCTGGCGACCCGCAGACCGGCTCCCGGGGCGCTCAGCGAAACCGTCAGGCCCAGGTAGCCCTTGCCGGTGCCAGTGTCCGTCCGCGCGGCGGCCGAGACTACTTCAGAGGGCTCCTCGTCACTGTCTCCGGCGATCAGCACACCGGCGATGGCGCCCGTCGCGATCAAGAAGGCTGACCCGGCAGCAACAAAGATGAGAAAAAGCCTGCGGCTCACGACTCCGCCTCGCCCGGCCCTTCCGGCGCCCGCTGCACCGGCAACGTGATCACGAACTCTGTGCCGCCCGCCGCGGAGCTGCTGACTTCGACCTCGCCGCCGTGGGACTCAATGATCTCCTTGGTGATCGCAAGGCCCAGGCCGGTGTTGCCGTCGGCTCTGGCCCTGGCGGGGTCTACCTGGAAGAATCGGTCGAAGATCCGCCGCAGCGCTTCCGGCGGGATCACGGAGCCGGTGTTGTGCACCGCCAGCTGCACATGGCCGTTAGATGCCGTGCTTCGTAGAGTAACGCTGCCTCCGCGTGGCGTGTGCCGTACCGCGTTATCAACAATGTTGGCCAGGGCCTGCTCCAGCCGCCGCGCGTCGGCGCTGATCGATGGCGTCTGCGCCATCTGCAGCAGCAGGCGCACATCGGCCTGGCCCGCCCGGCTATCGAATCGCTCTGCCGTGGCTTCTATGAGATCATTGGGGCTCAGCTTGTCGAAGTGCAGCACGACTTCACCGGCCTCCACCTGCGACAGGTACAGCAGGTCATCGACCAGTCCTCGCATGCGGATCGCTTCGTCATTGATGATCCGGCTCGCCTCGATGAATTCTTCCTGGGTCTTGAGCGAGCCGTCCGTCATCGCCTGCGAGAACCCCTGGATCGAAGTCAGAGGCGTCTTCAGCTCGTGCGAAACGTTGGCGAGGAACTCGCGCAGCGTCCGATATGACGTGCCGACTTGGTGCGCCATGTCGTTGAAGGCCTGCGCCAGCCGGCCGACCTCTTCGCCACCGTAGCTGGGTATACGCTGATCATAGCGCCCCTGGGCCATCTCCTCCGAGGCCGTCGTAATGTAGCGCAGCGGCCGCGTAATTGAGCGCGCGATCAGGCCTGCGGCAAAGACGCTGGCGAAGAAGGCGATGCCGCCGGCGAGAAATAAACGCGGCAGCAGGTCACGCCAGGCCTGTTTGACGTCACTCTCCTCCACCGCGACAACCGTCTGATAGCCGGGGATAAAGGTGCCGAAGCCTGGCGCCCGCAGCGTGACAAAGGGCGCCGTGAACAGCAGCAGATCATGCGACCCCTGGCTCCAGCTCTCAACACCGAAGCGCGGTCCTCGCGGTGGCGGCTCTGTCGGCTCCTGGTGCGATACTTGGTTGATCGTCATGCCGCGCAGAGTTTCGCCGGTGTCACTGACAACCTTGGCCTGCCGATCAACGAGGAGGATGCGGACGTCGTACTCCTCCTGCAGCGCCGTCTCGATGTCGGCAGGAGTCGCGCCGCTGGCTTCGAGGATCGCCGCCCGCAACGCTATCGGTTCGGCCAAACGGCCCACACGCTCACGCGCCGTCTTCTCCTGCTCTGCTCGCAGCAGGTAGACAGTGGTGGTCCCGGCTAGAAAGAGCGAAAGAAAGATCAGGATGCCGAACGAGAGGATTAGCCGGGATCTAAGGCTTCTTGGCAGCAGTTTCCTCGTCCAGGACAAGCTTGTAGCCTACCCCCCACACTGTTTGCACGCGCGCTTTCGCGCCGGACAGCTTTTCACGCAGCCAGGCCACGTGGACATCGATTGTACGTGTATCGCCGTAGAAATCCTGGCCCCAGACCAGGCTCAGCAATCGCTCGCGGTCCAGCACCAACCCCTGGTAGCGCATGAACGCCGCCAGCAGGTCAAACTCCTTCGCCCGCAGCGCCACCGGCTTACCACTGACCGTCACTTCACGCCGCGACGGGTCGAGGCGGACATCTCCGACCTCGAGCGTTGCCTCAGGCGCTACAGAGCCCTGGCTGCGACGCAACACGGCCTTCACGCGCGCCACCAGCTCGCGAGGATTAAAGGGCTTGGTTATGTAGTCGTCCGCGCCGACTTCCAGGCCGACGATCTTGTCGATGTCGTCACCGCGGGCGGTAAGGACAATGACGGGCACGTTGGAGGTCTTACGCAGCTCTTTGCAGACGGTCAGGCCGTCCATCTCCGGCATCATGATGTCGAGGACGATCAGGTCCGGGTTGACGGCGCGCGCCTTCTCCAACGCCTGCTTGCCGTCGTGCGCCTCCTCCACGCGAAAGCCCTCGTTGCCTAGGTAGAGGCGGGCAAGCTGAACGATATTCTTTTCGTCGTCTACTACAAGGATTGTATTGGCCATAGTCGGAGGCGGGCCGCCACCCTTCGCTTTCACGATAACACACACCCCACAACCACCACCTCGGGCGCGCGACCCGCCCTCCACTTCAGTATCAATAGACGAACCTAAGCCCTCACTAAGGGCGCATTAAATAAGTGTGTTTGTGGAGAAGGACTTAAGGCGCGGCTGTGGCCCGGAGGTCGACCACATTTACGGGCGGCAGTCCCCGGCACGAGCGCTCATCGTCCATTTCGCGGCGCACACGCAGCACGTAGTTGTTCTGGTCCTGCCGTGCGATGAGGACGGTGTCCTTGCCTGTCTCTCCCAGGGTTAGGAGCAACGTCTCGTAGTGCTCTCGCGTCTCCACAATGTGGATCGTGTAGTCCCGGTCGGCGGGCGTGATGGGCACATAAGGCGCTTGCACCTGGCCGTCGTCATCGACTGAGGGGCGCGCCGCGATGACAGACGGGGCAGCCGTTATTCGAGATGATCAACTGCTGCGCATCGGAGGAGGACGACGACGGTCCCTGCTCCGGCGTGATCGGCAGCCAGGGGAAGCTTGCCAGCAACCCTAAAAGCAGGAGCACACCCGTGAAGGACGGCAGGCGCTGTAGAGTCCCCGGTAGCAACGTATCCTGAGTCATCGTCTACGAGTATAGGCTCACGGTATGCACATGTCAGCGTGATGCCACGGGCCGGAGGTCGTCGATCTGGACGGGCGGCAGGCCGGCTCGAGCACCCTCAGCATCGAGCTGGGCACGAAATAACCGCGGGTTCTCTTCTTGCCCGGCCGCATCACCAGAAGCAGGTCACTCGACGGCGTGGGATAGCGAGGCAGCAGATCTCAAGAGAGAAGCGCCCGGTTCATCGCCGGGCGCTTCTCTGTGAACCTCAGGATGAGTAGCTAGACGCCGGAGACGGACTCCATAATCAGCCGCGTCACGGTGTACGGGTCCATGTTGGCATTGGGGCGGCGGTCTTCGATGTAGCCCTTGCCATCGACCTCGACCTGCCAGGGGATGCGGACGGAGGCGCCGCGGTTGGAAACGCCGTAGGAGAACTCCCTGTAAGAGGCAGTCTCATGGTGGCCGGTGAGGCGGTCTTCGATGCCGGCGCCGTAGTTAGCGATGTGAAGGTCGTGGCGCTTGGCCAGGGCCTCGGCGGCATCGACGTTGGGCTGGTAGGACTCGCGCATCTTTTTGGTAGAGAAGTTGGTGTGGCAGCCAGCGCCGTTCCAGTCGCCGCGGACGGGCTTGGGGTGGAGCGTGGCGCTGATGCCGAAGTCCTCACCGACGCGGTAGAGCAGCCAGCGAGCGACCCAGAGCTCGTCCGAGGCTTTGAGCGCGTCGCTGGGCCCGACCTGGAACTCCCACTGGCCCGGCATGACCTCAGCGTTGATGCCGGCAATGCGCAGGCCAGCGTCTAGACAGGCGTCCAGGTGCGCTTCCACAACCGGCCGGCCGAAGACTTCATCAGCGCCAACGCCGCAGTAGTAGCCACCCTGAGGCGCAGGGAAGCCCTTTTCGGGGAAGCCCAAGGGACGCGAGCCTTCGAAGAAGGTGTATTCCTGCTCTATGCCGAAGAGGTAATCATCGCCGGCAGCTTTGGCAGCCTTTTCGGCGCAGGCAGCGCGCGTGTTGGTCGTGTGAGGCTGCATGTTGGTGAGGAGCACCTCGCAGAGCACCAGCTTGTTGCCACCCTTGCGAATGGGGTCCGCGCAGACGTAGACGGGGTTGAGGACGCAGTCGGACCGCTCACCGGGCGCCTGGTTGGTCGAAGAGCCGTCGAAGCCCCAGATCGGAGGCTTCTCGCCGTCCTCGACGATCTTGGTCTTGGAGCGGAGCTTCGGGGTGGGGATCGTCCCGTCGATCCAGATGTACTCAGCCTTGTATGGCACGAAATTCCTCCCTGGTTCAGCCCTCTGATCGATATTGCAAGCAATTTGCCGCGTAAGACGGGTACCCGGCGACATTGCTCCAAGCTTTTATACCCAAGAGCAATGGCCAGACGCCAGAGCTTGTAACGCTCCGGCGCCCCCGGCGGCCATTGTTCATCTAATCGTAAAAATTGGTCAGATGGCAGCGTCTCCTCGCTCCCCGGTACGGACACGGATCGCGTCCGAGACTGGCAACACGAAGATCTTGCCATCACCAATCGTCCCGGTGCGGGAAGCCTGGATAATGGTCTGGACCACCTTCTCGGTATCGGCGTCCTTGACCACCAGCTCGATCTTGCTCTTGGGGAGCATATCGACCCGGTATTCCTCACCGCCGCGGCCGGAGTGGACGATGCCCTTCTGCACACCGCGGCCGGTGACGCTGACGATGTTCAGACCCACAAACCCGGCTTCCGAGAGCGCATCCTTCACAGCTTCCAGTCTCTCTGGCCGGACAATCGCTTCAACTTTGTTCATTGCTCTTCTCCTGAACGCTGCCTATCGCAGGCAGGTTAGCTCCGAGCCTCGGAAGGCGATGTTGATGGCGCGGGCGTGTAGGGAGCGCCGTTGGCCTGAGCGACCGGGATGCCGGCGTAACTGCCACCCGTCTCTAGCTGGTAAGCGCGCTCACCGTGCTGGCTGGCATCGAGGCCCATGAGCTCCTCGTCTTCCTTGACGCGGATACCGATCGTGAGGTCCAGGACCTTGAGGATGCCGTAGGTGACGACCAGCGAGTAGAGCATGGTAGCGCCAACGCCGATCAGCTGGTCGAAGAACTGGGCGCTGTCGCCCTTGAGGAGACCTTCGGCGCCGCCGGTGATGGTCGCGGTGGCGAAGATACCGGTCGCGATCGCGCCCCAGGCGCCACCGACACCGTGCACGCCGACGACGTCCAGCGAGTCGTCCAGCCCAACCTTGGAGCGCATGCGCACTGCCAGGTAACAAAGAGCTCCGGCGCCGGCGCCGACAGCGATGGCCCCCATCGCATCGACCGCGCCGGAAGCAGGTGTAATGGCAACCAGACCCGCCACCGCGCCCGCGGCGGCGCCAACCACGCTGGGCTTGCCCTGGACGATCCAGCTCAGAGCGACCCAGACGACCATGGCTGTCGCCGCGGCGATGTGGGTCACGACGAAGGCATTGGACGCCAGCGCTCCGGCAGAGACGGCGCTACCGGCGTTGAAGCCGAACCAGCCGAACCAGAGGAGGGCCGCGCCGACAACGACCATAGTGATGTCGTGCGCTTCCATGGGCTCGCGGCCGAAGCCGTGACGCTTGCCGTAGAGGATGGCCGCGACAAGGGCCGCGATACCGGCGTTGATGTGGACCACGGTGCCACCGGCGAAGTCCAGCGCGCCAATGCCGACGTCACCGTTCTCCTCCGGCAGGCCGCCAAGCCAACCGCCGAGCGACCAGACCCAGTGCGCAACCGGGCTGTAAACGAGCAGCGACCAGAGGATCATGAAGATAAGGAAGGTACTGAACTTCGCCCGCTCAGCGAAGGCGCCAGTGATCAGGGCGGGAGTGATGATGGCGAACATGGCCTGGAATATGACGAACGTCTGGTGGGGGATCGTCGCCGCATAGGGACCAGGCTCAGAAGCGGAAACGTCCTGGAGGAAGACCCAGGAGAAGTCGCCGATCAGGCCGTAGTGGTCGGGGCCGAACGCCAGGCTGTAACCGACCGTGACGAAGACCAACGTGATCACGCCGAGCATGAAGAAGCTCTGCATGATCGTTGCAAGTACGTGTTTGCTGCGTGCTAATCCCCCGTAGAACAGCGCCAGTCCGGGCGTCATCAGCATCACCAGCGCCGCTGACATCATCACCCACGCGGTATCGCCGGAGCTAATCTCTGGCATTGCAACCTCCTGCCTGCTTTGCCCTGGATGGGCGTTTACGAATTGATGGACGGGCGCAGCGGGGGCGCACGCCGATAACGGGAGAGTAGGGACGTGATGTTACGGGAATGTTTCACCTCGATTACGAGGAGGTTAACTTCCGGCGACCCACCGGAGGCCCTCTCCTCCACTCCCCCAATGGCCGTTCCGAGACATTCAGCGCGTAAGAGGCCGTCTCCCGCTACCTCTGCATCTGCACCCTCCCCGATGACGCATCGCCGGTCACGCGGACTCGTCCAGGATCAGGCCATAACCGCGGCCGCGTACCTCGTTACGGGCCGGTTACCGGCGTTTTACATTCAGGTTACGTAGGAGTCAGGAGGCTATTCGGCGGGGAAGCGATAGCCGACGTTGCGCACCGTCTCGATGTAGAGGGTGCTGTTCGTCTCGATCTTGCTGCGCAGGCGGCGGATGTGGACGTCCACGGTGCGGGCGCCGCCGTAGTACTCGTAGCCCCAGACGCGGTTCAGCAGCGCCTCGCGGGTGAAGACCTTGCCGCGGTTGGTCATCAGGAAACGCAGCAGCTCAAACTCCTTAAAGGTTAGGCTGACCGCCTGCTCTGAGACGAAGACCTTGTAGTTCGCCAGATCGACCAGCAGGTCGCCGCTGCGCAGGGTGCTTGCAGCATCGAGGCCGGTCTTGCGCCAGACGGCGCGTCGCAGGCGTAGCTGCAGCTCCTCAGCCGCCGCCGGCAAGACGATGAAGTCATCGACCGGCCAGGAGGGGTCGATGCCGGTCATCTGCTCCACACGCAGCAGCAGGAGGACGGGCAACCGCGCCGGCCGCGTTGGCGATTCCAGCAGGCGCCGCGTCTCGTCCGCGTTGGCGCCGGCTTCGAGAATGACGGCATCGAACCCCGGCTGGGCCAGCGCCTCTTCGGCGTCCGACAGCGACCCAGTCTCGACCTCGATGTCGAAGGCGGCGAGGTCGCGCTGCAGATAAGCGGCGCCTTCGCTCTGGTGCAGGATCATCACTCGCATGAGACGTTAATACTATGCACGAGCCCCGGCCGCTAACAAGGGCCGAATCACGCGGCCGGATATCCATACTGGCTACGTAACTGGCTACGTAACCAAATCTTAACCGCGTCTAACCAGACCTTCAGCCGGGACGCCCTTATCATGACTGGGCTATGACAACCGAAGAAATCCGCGAATACGTCCTGCAGCAGTGCCGCCAGCAGGACGTCAAGTTCATCCGTCTCTGGTTTACCGACATCCTCGGCTCCCTGAAGAGCTTTGCTATTACCTTCGAGGAGCTGGAGCAGGCACTCGAAGAGGGTAAGGGCTTCGATGGCGGCGCCATCGAGGGCTTCGCGCGCGCCGGTGAGAACGACATGATCGCCCTGCCGGACCCTTCGACCTTTCAGCTGCTGCCCTGGCGCCCCCGCGAGCGCCGCGTCGCGCGCATGTTCTGCGATATCCACCTACCGGATGGCTCGCCGGCGCCGGGCGACCCCCGCTTCGTCTTGAAGCGCAACCTGGAGCGCGCGGCAGCCCTGGGTTTCACGTTCTACGTGGGCCCTGAGGTGGAGTTCTTCTACTTTAAGGACGCCGAAAGCACCACGACCCTTGACCAGGGCGGCTACTTCGACCTGACGCCCCTGGACGCCGGCAGCGACCTGCGGCGCGAGACCGTGCTGACCCTGGAGGATATGGGCATCGGTGTGGAGTCCAGCCACCACGAGGTCGCACCCTCCCAGCACGAGGTTGACTTGCGCTACACGGACGCCCTGACGATGGCCGACGGCGTGCTCACCTGCCGCCTGGTAGTGAAGGAAGTCGCGCTGGCGGCGGGCGTTTACGCAACCTTCATGCCGAAGCCGCTGGCCAACCAGAACGGCTCCGGCATGCACGTCCACCTATCGCTGTTCCGCGGCGAGCGCAACGCCTTCTTCGACGCGGCCGACCCGGAGAAGCTCTCTGCCGTCGCGCGCGGGTTCATCGCCGGGCTGCTGCGCCACTCGCGTGAGATCACGCTGGTGACCAACCAGTGGGTCAACTCCTACAAGCGCCTGATCCCCGGCTTCGAGGCGCCGGTGCGTGTCGCCTGGAACCGGCGCGTCGGCAGCAGCCCCCCACCGGCGCCGGCGTTCCCCGGCCGCGGCGGCCGTATGCCGGGCGACCTGCTACGGGTGCCCGAGTACCGGGACGAGCGCGAGATCGCGGCGCGGATTGAGTACCGGGCGCCGGATTCGGCCTGCAACCCTTATCTGGCGTTCGCGGCGCTGCTGGCGGCCGGGCTTGAGGGCATCGAGAAGGAGTACCAGCTGCCGCCGGGCCGCGACGCCGCCGATGAGGCCAGCCTGGAGGACGCCGCGACCCTGCCCGGCAGCCTCTTCGAGGCGATGCAGGAAGCCGAGAACAGCGATCTCCTGCGCCGCTGCCTGGGCGACCACGTCTTCGAGAGCCTGCTGACCTCCAAGCGCATCGAGTGGGAGAGCTACCGCTCCCACATCACCGACTACGAGCTGAACCGCTACCTGCCCATCCTCTAGATTCCGTATATCGCGGCAATGTAGGCATGCAACGGCCGCGCGCGCCTTGCAGGCGTGCGCCTCAAGCTCTTCTACCAACCATAAAGTTCCTGTCCTGAGAGTCGATAAAGCTGTAAGTTGGCTTTGGACGTGCCCGCTGCCGTGCTTTGCGGTTTCGCGGGCCCCCTAGTGAGCACACGGACAGCAGGTCCCATAGGAGGCGCAGATGCTCAAACCAAGACCCTGGCAGTTGGCGCTGGCGGCGCTTGTCGCCGTTGCGACGTTTGCCCTTTCCACCGGTGTGGGCCCTCCGTCCGTCCACGCCGATGTTCTAGACCTGGACGCGGATACTCTCTTCATCCTCGATGGCGAGGACGTCGAGATCACCGTCATCGCCGAGGACTTCGTCATCGGTGACGCCACGGACGAGATCGTCATCTCGGTCAGTGATGGCGTCCTCGAAGCCGAGTCTTGCGAGACCGATGCCGCCGATTGCCTCGCCGATGTGGACGACACCTCCGACCCGGATGACGAGGTCGAGGTGGACGCCAACGCCATCAACACTGACCTCATCGCCGACGAGATCACAATCATCCTTACGCTCACGGCTGACTGTAGCAACGACGACCCGGAGATCATCACGGTCACCGTCAGCCAGCTCGACGGGCCGGACCAAGAGATCGAGATCGTCTGCATCACCGAGCCCAACGTCGTCATCGAGAAGGCTGTTGAACTCAGCGAGGACAGCGATCTGGACGACGACGACTTCACCTTCGAGTACTCCGGCAGCGATGACGTCTGCTGGCTTGACGATGGTGGCGCTCCCGAGCTGGTCCAGAACGACGATCAGTTCGATCTCGATGACGGCGACAGCGTTGAGCTCTTCTGCGACACCGGCTCGGGCTTCCGTATAGAGGAAGACCTCGACGATGACGACTTCGACCTCGACATTAGCTGTGACGTCAGCGACCTGGACGATGACGACGACGCCGAAGACGTCGCCGACGTCAACAGCGACAGCGTTGACATCGACCTCGAAGACCCCGGCGACAGCTCCAACCTGGACGTCGACGTGGTCTGCACCTTCACCAACAGCGAAGAGGGCATCGATGACCCGGAGCCGGAAACGGACGGCACGACGGGGGGCACGCCGGTTAGCGGCACCATCCCCGTCAGCGGTGCTGTCATCGGCAACCTGACCGTCACGGCTTCGCCCAGCACGCTGCCGACCTGCAGCGGCTCCGCCCTCGTGACCGTGATTGTCTCCACGCCCGGCGGTGTCGGCATCGCCAACGAGCCGGTCGTGGTCAACTCCAGCCAGGGCGGCTCGTTCGCCCCCGGCAGCACCAGCACCACCGGTAGCGCCGGTCAGGCCGTATTCGTCTACACCGCCCCGGCGCTGGACGGGACGACGACGATCAGCGCCAGCGCCGCCGGCCTGGTCCGTGAGACCAACGTCAACATCGAGTGCGCCATGGTGGCCCTGCCGCCGGGCGCGCCCATCGATAGCCAGGAAATCGGTGTCATCCTGCCCCCCAGCGCCGGTGACGGTGTCTGGTGGGCGCGGACCTGGAGCCCTGGCGAGCGGCAGCGCTGGCCGGACTGCTGGCCCTGGCGATGACGCTGGCCGGCAGCGGCCTGGTGGCCTTCGCCGGCCGCCGCGACTAACCCCTCAGCCTCGAAAGCAGGCTTATGGCAAGGCGCCTCGTCTTTGGACGGGGCGCCTTGCGGCATTATTACGGGCGCGTCACAGAAGCCTTACAAACGGATTTATCAGGGTAAACCCTGATTTCTTACGTTGACACCGATGATATACTTCGGCTTGGTTACGCTGGAACGCGTAGCTGTCTGTTGGCAACAGACCCTTTAAGAAGCGCCTACGGGGAAAGTGGCGGGCGCGTCGTCAGGATGGCGAAAGTCATGGCGGTGTGATTCTCCGGCGCAAAGCTCACGCAGTGAGCGTGGGCTCTAGTACCCTCGTGGAGGTGCAGATGTTTAGTAGACCCTGGAAGCTATTGCCATTAGGGGCGATTGTCGCCCTGATGGCGCTTGTCCTCGTCCCGGGAGGCAGTCTCTCCCCTAATCTGGCCCGCGCCGACGTGGAGAGTGTCGAATGTGACGATAACGGCTTCGACAGCGGGGATGAACTCGCGTGTACGGTCACCCTGACTGCAGAAAGTGGCGACATCGCGATCGATATTGGCGAGCCCGGCGATGCCACCAACATCGAGCTCAATCTCGAAGGTTGCAATGAGGATTGCGACGACGCGGACGACGATGAAGACGCCATCGAAGTCCAAGAAAGCGACATCACGGAGATTGACTTCACCATCACCGCCGACTGCGAAGAAGAGACAGACATCGACATTGATGTAAGTCAGGCAAGCGGTGGCTCTGATAGCGTGAACGTGACGTGCGGTGACGGCGGCAGCGCCGATGGCAACGTAATCATCAGCAAGGATGCCGATGGCGAAGATGGCGAATTCGACTTCGATATCTCCGGCAGCAGCACCGAGTGTGACGACGACTTCACGCTGGAAGATGGCGGCGAAGAAGGCTTCACCTGCGACACCCCCGGCGACTACGTCGTGACCGAGACCCTTCCCTCCGGCTGGGCAGTCGACTCAATCGACTGCGACACCAGTGGCGACGCAGAGGTTGCGATCGATGAAGACGAGGGTTCGGTTGAGATCGAGCTCAACGAAGCCGACGACACGGTCGAGTGCACCTTCACCAACGAGCTGACTGATGACGGCGGTCAGGGCGGCAACGCCTCCACCGTTACCATCTCCGCCGGCCCCAACAGCGTGAACTGCAGCGGCTCTTCCTTCATCACCATCGTGGTCAAGGACGCCCAGGGCAACAACGTCGCCGACGGCACGGCCGTCAGCGTCAGCACCAACCTCGGCTCCGTGAACCCCGGCAACGCCACCACCCAGGGCGGCGGCGTGCTGATCCTCTACACGGGCCCGTCCAACCAGGGCGGCAGCGCGACGATCACGGCCAGCGCCGGCGGCATCACCAACACCACCTCGGTGGCGGTGGAGTGCTCGCAGGAGCCGGCCCCGACGAACCCGCCGCCGCCTCCGGCCGGTGGCAGCGGCATCCAGCCGCCCAACACCGGTGACGCCGGTCTGGCGGACAACGGCAGCAGCTTCGGCTACGCCGGCCTGGCATTCATCGCCAGCGTCCTCCTCGGCACCATCGCCTTCGCGCGGGTGCGCGCCTAACGGCTAGCCCCTAAGAGGCGAAATAGCTCTTGTGAGGCAGGGAGGCGGTCCAAGCAGGACCGCCTCCCTCTTGGCTAACCAGCACCCTACCCGGCTCCAGGCCGTCTCGGTTGCGCCCCGTGAGAGGCGTCCGTATCCTGAGATCGCGGCTCTCGCAGAAGGGGCCGTAATCATGTCAGAGGTCTAACGGAAATGGTCCAGGAAAACCCGCCTGAGAATCAGCCGCCCGCGAAGCGCGGTCTCCCTCTCCCCCTCCCCCTGATCGGCGCCCTCGGCGGCGTGGTCGTCATCGGCCTGATCCTCGTCGTTGTCGCCCTTGGCGGCGGCGGTGGTGGCGATGGCGGCGGCGAAGATGACCCGGAGCACGCCGGTCTGGCATCGACCGTCGTCCAGCCGACCATCGAGGCGACCATCGACCTGGCGCGGGCCACGGTCGATTCGATTACCAACCCCACGAGCGTCTCAGAAGGCGACCGGATGGTGATCAGCAAGTTCGGCGTCGAAGCGCCGCTGACCCTGAAGACGGTTGGCCTGGACGGCGTCATGCCCAACCCCAACGGCCCGGACGACGTCGTCATCTACGACTTCTCGGCCTGGCCGGGCAAAGGCGGCGCGCCGGGTAAGGGCGGCAACATCATCTTCTCCGGCCACGTCGATTCCGGCCGCGTGGCCTGCAAGGACGGCAGCGTGCCGCCCCCTTGCCAGGCAGTGTTCTGGGACATCAACGGCCTGCGCATTGACGATGAGATTGAGATTCAGATGAGTGGTGAGAGCCACAAATACCGAGTCACGACCAATGAGCCGGTGAACGCGGCCACGGGACCCTGGGACCAGATCGTCTCTGCCACGGCGGAGGAGTCAATAACATTAATTACTTGCGGCGGGGATTTCAATCGCGATACACGCGAGTACAATAGCCGACAGGTCGTTACGGCGGTCCGTATCGTCTAGCGGCCCAGACAGAAGACAAGGGGGCAAGCCTTGCAGCTGCCAGCATTCCTCGCCGGTGTACCAAAAATCGTCCTGATCCTCGCCTTCCCGCTCCTGGCGTTCCTCGTGGCCGTGGGCTTCACCCTCGGTATGAGCGGTGACGATGACGACGACCCACAAGGCAGCGCGATCCCGACGATCGCGGTGCAGGTCCAGAGCAACCAGCCGCTCCCGACACCGCAGCCGCAGCCGACCGCGACGGCCATCGCCATCCGCACGGACTGCGCCGCCATCCGCGGCTCCGACTATCGCTCCACCGCCGAGCGCGACTGGTTCCAGAGCAACTGCAACAATGCGGCCCAGGGCGCCGCGTCCAACGGCGCGGCCGGCTCCGCAGCGCCGCGCAGCAACACGGTACCCAGTGGCGGCACTCAGGGCGGCGCCGCCGGCGCACCCCCGGCGGCCGGCGGACACGTGGTCGGCGTGGAGTATGCCCTGGGCGACCAGCTCGTGATCCCGTCGATCAGCCTGAACGCTGTTGTCACCGGCATGGATGTGGCGTCGGACGGGCTTATGCCGGACCCGGCGGGCTACTTCAACGCTGTTTGGTACAACTTCGCCTCAATCCCCGGTCTGGGCGGCTACGTGAACGGCGGCAACCTGGTCATGGCCGGCCACGTCGATTGCGCGCGCTGCCACAACGGCGCTTCCGGCCAGGCGGTCTTCTACAACACGCGCAACCTGCAGATAGACGCGGAGATCCAGTACTACAGCGGCGGCCAGCTGCACCGCTACGCTGTCTTCCAGGTTTCCGACTACAACTCGAGCTCGGACTGGGCTTCGATTGTCGCTGCCAGCACCGCTGACCTGACGATCATCACCTGCAACGGCACCTTCTCCGCCGGCGAGTACAGCCACCGCAACGTGGTGTTCGCGCGCAAAGTCGCCTGACGCAACCGGGCGCCAC
>WHTK01000031.1 GCA_009377745.1 Dehalococcoidia bacterium | reverse complement strand
AAGTTGGCCAGCAGCTGCCGGAGCTCCTCGCCTTCCTCCACGGCCTCTTCCCGGAGAAGCACGCCTTCAGCAACGTCCACGTCTCGCCCGCCATGCCCGGCGCCCCCGAGGTCTGGCTGCTCGGCTCCAGCGGCTGGAGCGCCTCCGCCGCCGCTCAGCTCGGCTTGCCCTACGCCGCCGCGCACTTCATCAACCCCGTCGCCACCCGCGCCAGCATCGAGCACTACCAGGCCAACTTCTGTCCGTCCGGCTACCTCTCTGCCCCTCAAGCGCTGATCGCCATCGGGGCAATCGTTGCCGAAACCGACGCCGAAGCCCAGCGCCTCTACGCCAGCCAGCGACTTCGCCGCCGCCTGCGCGACCTCGGCGAGCGCGGTCCCATCCCGACACCCGAAGACGCCCTCGCCCGCCTCCATGACCTACCCGACACCCCTTCAGCCAACGAAGGCGAAGAGTGGCCCCGAGTCCTCGTCGGCAGCATCGACCACGTCCACGACCAGCTCCAGGACATCGCCGGCCAGCTCAACCTCGAAGAGCTCATGCTGATCACCGTCATCCACGACCACGCCGCCCGCAAGCACTCCTATGGCCTCCTCGCCGGCGCCTTCCACCTCAACGCTGATTAATACACGGCCCCGCGATTGGGGATGCGCCCGGTTCCCATTCCGCTCGTCCTGAGGCACTCGAAGGACGAGCCAAACGTCCGCGATATGACCCACGTTCTTCTAGGCACCATCTCAACGTAGGGGCGCACGGCCGTGCGCCCCTACATCCTGTCCTCCACCAAGCCCCATGACTTGAGCCCACTCCCCCGTCGTCCTCAACACCTCCGACCCGCTAAACTACCTCAATGGCCGGCTACGTCACCATCGCGCCCATCTCCGACTTCCTAACCGGCAGAGGCGAGTTGCGCGAAGGCAAAATCCGCCGTTACTTCCTCGAAGGCCAGGAAATCGGCGTCTCCTACTGGAAAGGCCGCTTCCACGCCTTCAGCAACCTCTGCCCCCACAACCAGTTCCAGTTCCACTTCAGCGTCGTCGATGAAGACAAAGTCTGGTGCCCAATCCACTACGGCATCTTCGACCTCGAGACCGGCGCCCGCCTCGGCGGCCCCACCAACATCTGTGACCTCCCCATCTACCACGTCCGCGTCGCCGGCGACCACATCGAAGTCTCCCTCACCGAATAGCCCTGAGCTCCTCCTCTTTGCGAGGCGATCAACCGCCAGGGCGAAGTACATCCTGAGCCACGTCGAAGGCCCACTCCTATCCACGCTCAACCACCAGCACTCGCACCAACGCCCCGCCCTACGCAGCAGGCGCAGCAGCGCGGCAGCGATGCGCAGCCGTCCTGCCCTCCTAGCCATGCCCCAGTCTTCAGGTGGGGTACTCCACTCCCCACGCCAAGCCTCATGCCGCCGGGTTTCAGCCAGCGTACGAACACCCAACGCCCACGCAGCAGGCGCAGCAGCGCGACAGCGATGCGCAGCCGCCCTGCCCTCCCCGCCATGCCCCAGTCTTCAGGCTGGGGTACCGCCACTCAACAGCCGACGCCCTCCGTCTCAAACTTCCAACCTCCAATCTCGAACTTCCAACTTCTAGCTCCTAACCCCCACCCTCTCTTCGTTGACGCCCCCTAACCCCCACCGTAATATCTACTGCGTACGTAAACGTTAGTGCCGCCCAAGGCAGGTCAGCTTGCAAGCGCCCCCCGAAATCACCGATATCGACTTCGCCATGGAAGAGCTCCTCGCCCAACAAGACGAGCGCCTTCCCTTCCTCCACCCCGTCTGGCTCCGCACCTGGCTCTCCGAGTTCGGCGACCGCTGTGAGCCCCTTTTCCTAACTGCCTCGACCCGCGACGCTGCCGGCATTGGGCTGGATGGGGTTGCGGCGCCGCTTCAAATCAATCCCGAAGTCACGGGTGTAGCGCCCCTAATGCTCCTCGATGACCGCCTTACCTTCATCGGCGACCCCAATATCTGCGACTTCATGGACATCCTCAAGTCGCCGACCCACGCCGAAGCCGCCTGCGCCGATATCTGGCGCCAGATCACCACCCTCGACTGGTCCGAGCTCGACCTTTGGGGCCTTATGTCGAGTTCTCTCACCCGTCGGCACCTGCCCCCTCTGGCCCGCGATGCCGGCTTCGCCGTTTCCGAGGAGGCCGAGGCCGTCGCCCCCCGCCTCGCCCTGCCCGCCGACTGGGAGAGCTACCTCGCCTCCCTCAATAAGAAGGATCGCCACGAGCTGCGCCGCAAGATCCGCCGCCTCTTCGAAAGCGGCGGCGGCGTCCACCACGATGTCCTCTCTGAGCAGAGCGATGTCGTCGCCGCCATGGAGACCTTCCTCGACCTCCACACTCGCAGCCGCCAGGACAAAACCGACTTCATGACGGATGAAATGACCTCCTTCTTCCTCCGCATGGCGTCCGCCCTCTCCGCCGCCGGCCTCATTCGCCTCTTCATGCTCAACATCAACAACCGGCCCGCTGCCTCAGTCCTCTGTTTCGACGCCGGTAGCCACCTCTACCTCTACAACTCCGGCTACGACCCGGAGTTTTCTGCGCTCTCCGTCGGCCTTGTCTCCAAAGCCCTCTGCCTCCGGTGGGCCATCGAAAACGGCAAGACCGGCATCGATTTCCTTCGCGGCAACGAGCCCTACAAGTACGACCTTGGCGCCCGCGACCAGGAGATCTACCGACTCCGCATCCGGCGCCCCCAATGACGCTCGATGCGCACCTAGACCATAGGGCATCCGCTCGTCCTGAGGTTCATCCTGAGTTGAATCGAAGGACTCTTGAAGGACGATTTTGGCCAGCCAACTACTTGGCCCCTAACCGGTCGCTTGCGAATGCCTCGCCGATGCCCCGGCCTTCAGGCCGGGGTACTGCACACACACCTCACGCCGCAATCTATGTAGGGGCGCACGGCCGTGCGCCCTCCCACACGTGGTCTGATTATCCGACCCACCTCATTGAGACAGACCTGCCCCCTCTCCTTCCAGGAGAGGGTTGGGGTGAGGTGGCTTTCGGACACACCCCCGAGATACGAATCGCTTTAAACGCGTCCCAACTGAAGACAGACGCCCCCTTCGGCGTTGGTCTATGTCGTTGCGAGCCATCGGCGATAGCCGAGGCGTGGCAACCTTTGGCGCTTCGTTTCCATGCCACTTCTCGTTCCTACAAAATGTCTGCGGCCTCCCAGCAGGCGCGGCGGCGCTGTCGCGCGGCTGCGCCGTCCTGCCCGGCTAGCATGCCCCTGGTTCTAACCTCACCCAACAACGTACCGCCTCTCCGTCGATGGAGAGGTGGCCAGGGGGAGAGGTAATGCGCATCGCCGTCATCAGCGCCCATACTTCGCCCCTCGCCCGCCCCGGCGGCAACAAGGCCGGTGGTCTCAACGTCTACGTCCTCGAGCTCGCCCGTCAGCTCGTTGCCCGCGGCTGCAACGTCGATATCTTCAGCCGCGCCACCCAGCGTGACATGCCCGAAATCACCCAGATCGGCCCCGGCCTTCGCGCCATCCACCTCCGCGCCGGCCCCGCTCGCAACCTCTCCCCCGAGAGCGTCCACAAGCGTCTCGATGCCTTTACTGACGCCGTAGCCGCCTTCGCCGCCCACGAAGACGCCACCTATGACCTCATCCACAGCCATTACTGGCTCTCCGGCCTCGTCGGCGAGCAGCTCAAGGCCCGCTGGCAAATACCTCACGTGACCATGTTCCACACCCTCGGTGAGATCAAAAACCGCGCCAGCCTCTCCGAGCACGAAACCGATCTCCGCATCGACTCCGAATCCCGGATCATCGCCGGCGCCGACCGCGTCATCTGCGCCACCGAAGCCGAGCGCACCCTCATCCGCCGGCTCTACCACGCCGAGGCCGGCAAGGTCAGCGTCATCCCCCTCGGCGTCGATCTCGAGCGCTTCCGGCCCGCCGACCAGGAGGCCGCCCGCCACGCCCTCGGACTCAACGGCGAGCGCATCATCCTCTTCGTCGGCCGCCTCGAGCCCCTCAAAGGCATCGATATCCTGATCAACGCCGCCGCCACCCTCGAAAGTGACGTTGATTGCAGCGTCCTCATCGTCGGCGGCGACGAGTCGTCCAGGGTCCAGGTCGACCGCCTCCGCGGTATCGCCCGTAGCCGCGGCATCGAGGACCGCGTCGCCTTCGTCGGCGCCGTCGACCACGACAAGCTGCCCCTCTACTACAACGCCGCCGATATCTGCGTCGTCCCCTCTCACTACGAGAGCTTTGGCCTCGTCGCCGTCGAAGCCATGGCCTCCGGCGTCCCCGTCGTCGCCTCCCGCGTCGGCGGCCTCATGGGTACGATCAAAGACGGCGAGACCGGCTACCTCATCCCCTGGCTCTGCCCGGAGCCCTTCGCCGAGCGCATCGAGCTCCTGCTCGATAACGAGCCCCTGCGGCGCAACCTCGGCGAAGCCGCCCGCGAAGCCGTCGGCCGCTACCGCTGGGAAAACGTCGCCGCCGCCGTCCTCTCCGTCTACGAGTCCCTCACCAACCCCACTCCCCAGCTCGCCGCCGCTGGCAGCTAATGACCAATGACCAGGAACCTCATCCGCTGTCAGAGCGTCTTGTATCCTGATGGCCTTTGTTAGCAACCGACTTCTCGTCCTCGTCAGCCTCGCAGTCCTAGCGCTCGGCGCCGCCTTCTTCCTCGGTCGCACCACTGCCTCCGACTCCGGTCCCGCCGCTCCCGAAGCCATGGACTCGCCCCTGATCTCTGTCGGCTTCGGCCCATCTCAGATCTGGGAGCCTTCGTCACAGGCCATCGCCGACTTCGGCCGTTGCGGCCCCAACGACCTGGCCTGGCGCGACTGCGTTTGGGCCGTCATGCAGAGGGAAAACGCCACACGAGACGCCTTCGAGTTCTTCAAGCTCACCGATGGCTTTCTCATCGACCTCCAAGGCGATGGGCAGGTCAAGCTCGGGACGATCATGTACCGATGGCGCGCCAACGAGAACCAGCAGCCCATCCTCCTCGGCGGTGACCCCTCCGTCGTCCGCCCCGAGGAGATCCGCACGACCATTGCTAACTCGAATCCAGACTTCCAAGCCCTGCAGTCGCGGAACCCCGACGTCATCTTCTGGGGTTCCGGCCCTCAGCTCGAATCCATGTCAACCGCGGCCGATGGCGGCCAGTCCTTCATCTTCCGCTACCGCCTGCTGGACGGATGCCACGCTTGCGCCATCCTCGGCTACGCCCGCGTCCAGTACAGCTTCGCCGCCACCGGCCTTCAGACTTCCCCGACTCCCAGACTCCCAGACTCCCAGACTCCCAGACTCCCAGACTCCCAGACTCCCAGACTCCTCGGCATCGTGAACCCCTAGACCGCCAACTATCATCCTTGAGCGATAGCGAAGGATTTAGTCACAAACTTCGATGCCCTTCGCCTACTGGCACACTGACCCCAATCTCCGCAGCAGGCGCAGGAGCGCGACAGCGCTGCGTAGCCGTCCTGCCTTCTGAGCATGCCCCTGGTTTTAACCTGGGGTATACTGGGCTCTTCCACTCCACCCCCCCGCCCTCTAAACTCAAATCCAACCTCTAATCTCAAACGTCCAACCTCCAAAGGCGGCGCCACCCATGAACCTCCCCCTCCCCGGCTTCCTCAGACCCAACAACGGCCGTCGTAACCGAGGCGACAACGCCAAAGCTCCGCCCCTCGGCGCCGATGGCCCTCTCACGCTCATGGCGGTCATGGCCCACCCGGACGACATCGACTTCGGCTCCGCCGGCTCGATCGCTAAGTGGTGCGACGAAGGCTGGACCGTCTACTACGTCCTCGCCACCTCCGGCGACAAAGGCACCCACGACCCCGACATGACCCGCCAGGAGCTCGCCGCCCTGCGCGAAGAGGAGCAGCGCGCCGCCGCCCGCGTCCTCGGCGTCAAAGACGTCATCTTCCTCGGCTACCCGGACGGCTTCCTCCAGGCTACGCCCGAGCTACGAGGTCAAATCGTCCGGCTCTTCCGCACCTACAAGCCCGACGTCGTTATGACCTTCGACGGCTTCCGCCCCTCCTTCAACCACAACGACCACCGAAACATCGGCATCGCCGTCCGCGACGCCGTCTATCCCGCCACCCGCGACCGGCTCTACTACCCGGAGCACGCGACCGCCGGCCTGGCCCCGGAGCACCGCGTCAATGAAATGCTCCTCACCGGCGCCGACAAGCCAGACTACTTCGTCGACGTCTCCGCCTACATCGAGAAGAAGGCCGACGCCATGCTGGCTCATCACAGCCAGATCTCCAGCCATGACCGCGATGCCCTGATCAAGCGCCTCCGCTCCGGCCGCCGCACCGAGACCTTCAAACGCGTCCGTATCATCCGCACCCCCCAGCCCCAGGCCAACGCCGCCGCACAAGCCGTACCCACGGCTGCCTCGGCCGGCGCCGCCCCCTAACTCTGTTTTCCTATCCGGCCCCTTCTGCTTCCAGGAGCGGCTTGGGGGTGGTGGTCTTCCGATCTGGTCCCCATGATCAAAGAGGACGAGGCGCCGTTTCCAGCACCTCGCCCTCGATCAGTGGCCCCTCCTCCCTGTTCAGCCCGCGGTATGACCAAATCCGCCCGCGGAAACCCTACCCGAAGCCTACTTCTTCCTCCCGTACTCGCTCGACGTCGTCCAGTCCACCCCCACGTACGGCTCGTCACCCACTACCCAGCCATCATGGCCCGGCGGGATGATCCCCACGCTGTCCGGCCCGCACTCGAACTCCTCACCCGTCGACATCTTCACGTGCAGACGGCCCGAGATCGTGTAGCCCAGGTGCGTCTCCTGACACCACTCTCCGCCGACAATCGGCTTCACGTTCTTCGACCAGCTCCAGCCCGGCTCGAAGCGAAACTTCCCGACCGGCGTCCCCGCGACCTTGACGATTGCCACCTCTCCGCCCGGAAACTCCGTCTTTTCGTCTGGCTTCTCGAAGTACTTCAGCTCTGCATCCATAGTCCTGCTCCTCTCGGTACTGCCGCCCAACCGGCGGTGTCCCATTACACCGCCGCCACAACAGCGCCACATCGGACGAACGTCCCATCAAACCAACAAACCAAGCTTCTTGTATCCGCTTAGCCTTGTCGCGCCTATCTCGTTGCGCTAGAATACGCACACCCGTTCGAGGTGCTATGCCTAAGCCAGCCGACCCCATCGCCTCCTTCCACCCCGTCATCCAGACCTGGTTCCGGCGCCGCTTCAAGGCGCCCACCGATGCCCAGGCCGCCGGCTGGCCCCTGATCCGTGACAATCGCGATGTCCTCATCGCCGCCCCCACCGGCTCCGGCAAGACCCTCGCCGCCTTCCTCGCCGGCATCGACTCCCTCGTCCGTGAAGCCGAGGCAGGCGATCTCCCGGCCCAGACCCAGATCGTCTACGTCTCGCCCCTCAAAGCCCTCAGCAACGACATCCAGCGCAATCTCGAAGCCCCCCTCGCCGAGCTCGCCGAAGTCGCCGCCGAAATGGGCTACATCACATCAACCACTCGCCCCGAGTCTTCAACCAGCTCAACTTCCCCCTCGGAGCCTGCCCTGAGCTGGGTCGAAGGGCCGGCGGAGAGGGGGCCAGGGGGAGAGGTCGCCATCTTCCCCGTCATCCGCACCGGCGTCCGTACCGGCGACACCCCCATGAAGGACCGGCAGGCCTTCATCAAGACGCCGCCCCACATCCTCATTACCACGCCCGAGTCCCTCTACCTCATGCTCACCGCCGCCCGCAGCCGCGAGACCCTGCGCCACGTCCGCACCGTCATCGTCGACGAGATCCACGCCCTCGCCCGCGACAAGCGAGGTAGTCACCTCGCCCTCACCCTCGCCCGCCTCGACCACGTCGCCGAGCAGCGACCCAACCGCATCGGCCTCTCCGCCACCCAGAAGCCGATCCAAGAGATCGCCGCCTTCCTGGCAGGAGTAACAAGCAACAAGCAACAAGTAACAGTGCTGGACGACTCTCCCGTTACAGGTGCAGGTGCCTCGTCCCCAGAAGCTGCGGGTTTCAACCCGCGGGGTAGCCATCTGCCTGACCAGCTCCCAACGTCCACTCCCCCCTCGGAGCCTGCCCTGAGCCGGGTCGAAGGGCCAGCGGAGAGGGGGCCAGGGGGAGAGGTCTCCATCGTTGATCTCGGCCACCAGCGCGACCTCGATCTCCACGTCGAAGTCCCGCCCTCGGACCTCGAAGCCGTCGCCGCCAAGGAGCAGTGGTCGGACATCTACGACCGTCTCGCCGGCCTGATCAAGGCCCACCGCACCACCCTCGTCTTCGTCAACACCCGCCGCCTCTCCGAGCGCGTGGCCCACAATTTGCGCGTGCGTCTCGGCGCCAATGGAGCGCTGGCGGAGGGAGGACGTGGGGAGGGCGCTCTTCTTTCAAACGATAAGGGCGTTGCCGAAGACCCCGACGCTGCTTTCTGGTCCGCCGACGCCGCCTTCATCGACGACGGCTCTGTCGCCTCCCACCACGGCAGCCTCTCCCGCGACCGCCGCCTTCGCGTCGAGCAGCGCCTCAAGAACGGCGACCTCAAGGCCCTAGTCTGCACCGCCTCCCTGGAGCTCGGCATCGACATCGGCAGCATCGACCTCGTCTGCCAGATCGGCTCCCCTCGCGGCGTTGCTACCTTCCTTCAGCGCGTCGGACGCTCCGGCCACGCCCTCGGTCTCAAGCCCCAGGGCCGTCTCTTCCCCACCAGCCGTGATGAGCTGGTCGAATGCGCCGCCCTCGTCCGCGCCGTCCGCGCCGGCCGCCTCGACCGCATCCAGCAACCGGTCGCCCCTCTCGATATCCTCGCCCAGCAGATCGTCGCCGAGACCGCCTGCGAGGACTGGACCGAAGACGCCCTCTTCGACCTCGTCCGCCGCGCCTGGCCCTTCCGGGACCTCGACCGTGATGACTATGACGACATTCTCGATATGCTCGCCGAGGGCGTCGGCGAAGGCGCCGGCCGCGCCCCGCCCCTCCTCCACCGCGACCGCATCAACGGCGTCCTGCGCGGCCGGCGCGGCGCCCGCATGAGCGCCATCCTCAACGGCGGCGCCATCCCGGAGATGGCCGACTACCGCGTCGTCGCCGAGCCCGATAACACCGTCGTCGGCACCGTCAATGAGGACTGGGCCATTGAGAGCATGTCCGGCGATATCTTCCTCCTCGGCAGCCACTCCTGGCGCATCAAGCGCATCGCCGCCGGTGAGGTCCGCGTCGAGGACGCCCAGGGCGCGCCGCCCACGATCCCTTTCTGGGTAGGCGAGGCCCCCGGCCGCACCCGCGAGCTCTCTCAGGAGGTCGGCCGCCTGCGCAGCGATGTCGTGGCCGGCCTGGACGACCCCGATGCCTTGCGTCAGCGCCTCAAAGATGAAGCCGGGATCGACGACCTTGGCGCCGTCCAGATCATCGATTACCTGCGCGCCACCCGCGACTCCCTCGGCCTCGTCCCTACGGACACCGACGTCGTCTTCGAGCGCTTCTTCGATGAGACCGGTGGCATGCAGCTCGTCGTCCACGCCCCCTTCGGTGCCCGCATCAACAAGGCTTGGGGCCTAACCCTGCGCAAGCGCTTCTGCGTGCGCTTCGATTTCGAGCTCCAGGCCGCCGCCTCGGACGACTCCATCGTCCTTTCGCTCGGTCCGCAGCACAGCTTCCCGCTGGAGGAAAGCTTCGGCTACGTCACCTCCCGCAACGCCGAGCAGTCGCTGCGCCAGGCCATCCTCTACGCGCCCGTCTTCCCCGTCCGCTGGCGCTGGGACGCCGGCCGCGCCCTCGCCGTGCCGCGTTATACCGGCGCCCGCAAGGTACCGCCACCCATCCAGCGCATGCGCGCCGACGACCTCCTCGCCGCCGTGTTCCCGGCCCAGGTCGGCTGCCAGGAGAACGTCACCGGCCCCCTGGAGATCCCTAACCACCCGCTCATCCGCCAGACCGTGGCCGACTGCCTGCACGAGGCCATGGACCTCGATGGCTTCGTCGACGTCCTCCAGCGCATCGAGAGCGGCGAAATCCGCCTCCACGCCATCGACACCCTCGAGCCCTCGCCCATGGCCCACGAGATCCTTAGCGGCAGGCCCTACACCTACCTCGACGACGCCCCTCTCGAAGAACGCCGCACCCGCGCTGTCACCCTGCGCCGCGCCCTTCCCGAAAGCGCCCGCGAGCTCGGCGCCCTCGACCTCGACGCCATCAACCGCGTCCGCGACGAAGCCTGGCCGGCTCCCCGCGACATCGAAGAGACCCACGACGCCCTCCTCAGCCTCGTCGCCGTCCCCGAATCCCTGACCGCCACCTGGCAGATCGATGACCTCATCGCCGCCGGCAGGGCAGCCCGCCTCAACCCCACGTCTGTAGAGGCGCAGCATGCTGCGCCCCTACAGACGCAGTCTTCTACAGCCGCGCCCCTCAAGGCTGATCAGGTATCCGCTCTCCTTCCAGGAGAGGGCCGGGGTGAGATGGACGCCGGACCCGCCGTCGAAGTACCAGTTATCCCCCATGCTTCGTTCCACGCGGAGGACCCGGCTGAGGTGAGCAACGCGTCCGCTCATCCTGAGGCACTCGAAGGACGAGTTCAACCAACCCCCGAATCTAGACCAACCTCCACTTCCCTCTCTCCGCCAGCGGAGAGGGGGCCAGGGGGAGAGGTCCTCTTCGCCGCCGAGAACCTCAACCTCGTCCGCCTCCTCTACCCGGACGCCACCATCTCGCCTGACCTCAACCCGCCCGAGGCCGCCCTCACCTGCATCGAAGACCGCGACGAAGCCCGCACCCGCCTCCTCCGCGGCTGGACCGAGGCCACCGGCCCCATCACCGCCGCCGGTCTCGCCGCCCGTCTCGGCCTCACCGCCGCCGACATCGACCGCGGCCTGCGTATGCTCGAAGGCCTCGGCTTCGTCCTCCGCGGCCGCTTTACGCCTGTCCTCAGCCACGTCGAAGGGCCTGAGGTCGAAGACGACGAGTTCTGCGACCGCCGCCTCCTCGCCCGTATCCATCGCTACACCCTCGACCGGCTGCGGCGCGAGATCGACCCCGTCTCCGCCCAGGACTACATGCGCTTCCTCCTGCGCTGGCAGCACCTCACGCCCGATGCCCGCCTCGCCGGCAAGCAGGGTGTCCGTCAAGCGATCGCCCGTCTCGAGGGCTACGAAGCGCCGGCCGCCGCCTGGGAGCGAGAGCTGCTCGCCGCCCGCGTCGCCGATTATCACGCCTCCTGGCTGGATGAGCTCTGCCTCGCCGGCGAGGTCGCCTGGGCTCGGCTCACGCCGCGCAAGACCACCGGCTCGACCGCCAGCGCCACGGCCACCCGCGCCACGCCGGTCTCACTCACTCTGCGTCCCGACTTCGTCACTCTGCTCACCGCCGTCCGCGGCGATGCTGCCATCATCGTCCCCAAAGCCGGCGCCGCCGCCGAGATCTATGGCCTGCTGGGTCAGCGCGGCGCCCTCTTCTTCGACGAGATCGTCAACGCCACCCGCCGCCTCCGCCTGGACGTCGAGCGCGGCCTGCGGGAGCTAATCGCCTGGGGGATCGTCACCTCGGACGGCTTCCAGGGTCTGCGCCAGCTCTCCGGCCGCACCCCGCACGGACGGCAGGCCATCAGCCGCAAGGACGCCGGCGCTTCCGCCTACTCCGCTTCCGGCTTCTTTACCGGCAGCGGTCCCGCCGGCCGCTGGGCCCTCGTCCCCACGCCCGCCTTATCTCAAGACGTGTCGTCACGGCATCCTGAGCCTGGCTCCCCTGAGCTGGGTCTAAGGGTCGAAGGCCGTGCCCCCATCTTGGCTGATCAGCATCCGGCCGCCACTCCCCCCTCGGAGCCTGCCCTGAGCCGGGTCGAAGGGCCGGCGGAGAGGGGGCCAGGGGGAGAGGTCGATAACGAAGACCTAGCCGAGTCCATCGCCCGCGTCCTCCTCCAGCGCTACGGCGTCCTCTTCCGCGACCTCTACCCGCGCGAAAGCATCTCCCTCCCCTGGCGGGATGTCCTCCGCGCCCTGCGCCGTCTCGAAGCCCGCGGCCTCGTCCGCGGCGGCCGCTTCGTCTCCGGCTTCAACGGTGAGCAATACGCCCTTCCGGACGCCGTCGATTCCCTGCGTTGGGTCCGCCGCCAGGAGCGCACCGGCGAGCGCATCTGGGTCGCCGCCACCGATCCCGCCAACCTTGTCGGCATCGTGATGCCGGGCGACCGTCAGTCAGCCGTCTCCGGCCGAGGCGTCCTCTTCATCGATGGCCTCCCTCAATCACCGGCCACAGCCGATCCCGCCATCAAAGCCCCGCTGCCCTCGAAGCTAACGCCGTTCGCTGCAAGCCGCCGTTAGCCCACCTCGTCTGCGTATCGCATTCCGTGGGTCCAGCTCGCGGTATATCTCCATCCACCACGGCCTTTTCACCACGCCCCCGACAATTGGACCCACCTTCCCTCATTATCCTCAAAACGTTCTCGCCCATCTCAGCAGACGCAGCGGCGCTATCGCGCCGCGCGGCCGTCCTGCCCGCTAATAATGCCCCAGCCTTCAGGGCTGGGGTATGCTCTCTCTCTCTCTCTCTCTCTCTCTCTCTCTCTCTCTCACAAAATGCTTCGACCCCTACCCCTGCACTCAGTCCAACCTCCAACTCCTCACCTCCAACTAGACCCTCAGCTTTCGCCCCGCTACTATTTCACCTAGGAACAAAGCTCGCTCAGGAGGCAACGCACGTGGTCAGGGAAATCGTCGACGAACGCCAGCTCAGCGGCGCCATGTCTCGCCCCAGCGCCAAGGTCTACGAGGACGCCCACCTTCAGGCCGTCCGCAACATCGCCGAGCAGCTCTTCCCCTTCCCCACGCCCGACTATCCCCACTTCCGCACCTTCGTCAACGAGCCTGAGACCGAGCAGAAGATCTACACCAACTACGGCCGCGAGCTTGAGCCCGACATCGTCGTCCTCCAGTGGCCCGAAAAGCTACCCGTCATGCTCGCCGAAGTTGTAACCCCCGACATGCTCACCGACGACAACGCCGAGAATGTCTGGGCCATCGAGGCTCGCCTCGAAGGCGTCCAGTTCTTCCTCTACGTCCCCGCCGGCCACGCCGCCCAGGCCAAGCGCCTGCTCAAGAAGGCCAAGATCAAAGACGTCGCCGTCCGCACCTGGCGCAACATCACCGGTCTCAAGACCATCGACATCAACCCCCTGCGCTAGACGGTCCCTGTCCATCGTCCGTTCGTCCCGGCCGGCTCTATGCCCGCTTACGACAGACCACAATGATGCTCGTACTGGTGGCGGTCAGCGGCTCAAGATTCCAGTCTCCGAACTGCCGGATGATGGTAAAACCGTTGTAGTGGAGCAGCGCTGCGAGCTCCTGCGGGAAGGTATAGCGCAACGACTCGCGCCCGATCTCCGTTTGCTCCTGATCCCCTTCGCGCCAACGATGGTAGTTCGTTAAGTGCAGGATCTGGGCGGCATGGTCGTATGTCTGGCTGAGAAACTCCGTCACGTCGCGTCCGCTGCTGTCTGTGTAGGTCTGCCAGACCTCTTCCTGATCGCGGGACTCCAGGAAGGTAAAAAGGTCGGTGCGGAGGCGGGCTCGCTCTAGCACAGCCTCCAGATCGGCGCGATCGAGGGGCGTTCCCCAGAGCGGGTTACGCGTCTCGAAGGCAAACAGACCGTCCTCGTCCAGGTGGGCGTGGACGCGTCCCAGCAGGGCTTCCTGGTCGGCGTTCGTTAGAAACATCTGGAAGGCATTGCCCGCGACGAGAATCAGGCGGAATTGCTCGCCGAGGTTGAAAGCTCGCCCGTCAGCCTCGATCCACCGTATTGGTAGGCCGCCAGACTTTCGGCGCGCCAGCTCCAGCATTTCAGGGGCAATGTCCAGGCCGGTTACGGTCAAACCAAGGCGCGCAATTGGAATACTTACGCGGCCCGTGCCACAGGCTATCTCGAGCACCGGGCCGCCGGTTTCTTCTGCCAGCGCCGTGTAAAAGGCGACACCCGTTTCGTTGTAGTCTTGCTCGGCCTCCGCTTTGCCGTAGTTGCTCAATGAATCGCTCCTCGATCAGTCGTGCAAGCCCCGATGTTATCGAGACAAGTCCAAGTCTGCGTCCATGGAGGGGCTCCGAGGCCGTCACAATCAGGTACGCCTCTCCTTCAGCCTTCCAGGAGAGGGCTGGAGTGAGGTGGTAGTCAGACCAGCCTCCAGGATTCCAATCAAGAAAACGGATGGGCTGCCCGTATGCCCGTATGCCCGTATGCCCGTATGCCCGTATGCCCGTATGCCCGTATGCCCGTATGCCCGTATGGGGCAGGGGTGGGGTGGTGGCTACGGCAGCCCGCTGATCACCGACCGGAACTGAGACTCCGACAGCGTCTTCAACGTCACCGACGACAAATGCCCCCGCGAAGCGATCATCAGCATCGTCCGCGTGTAAGCCTCGTCATCCGGCGCCGTAATGACCGCCACCGCGTCGTACTCACCCAGCGTCAAGTAGTACTGCTGAATGCCGCCGCCCGCCGCCTCGAAAGCCTGCCGTGCATTGTCCAGGTCTTTCGGGGCCTCGCGCACATTCTTGACACCCGAATCCGTGAACTTCAGCAACGCAACGTAAGTCGCCATTCAACGCCTCCTCTAGACCCGTCGAGTCGGCCTCACTATAGGCCCGCCCTTCGGAAAGTCAAGGCAACGTCTATGCCACAGACCCGAGAACACCATTGCGAGCCATCGCGCAACGAGGCGAAGCAACCTTCGACGTCCCGTCGCAGGCCGGGCCTTGCGACTTATCCAGTTTCCGGCCGACACGTATCTGGAACTCCCAACGCTGAATTAGCGTGTGCAACCCCTAAATGGCAGCAGGCGCACCAGCGCGATAGCGCTACGCAGCCGTCCTGCCCGCAGACAATGCCCAGCCTTCAGGCTGGGGTACAGCGGTCCAGCGCTGTGCCGTGGTGGCGGGTTGATTGGCTTCCACCATGCCCCTGAGCCCGCCTCTACCCCTGCTTCGGGGCCAGCCTCTCCTTGCCTACCAGCCCCCTCAGCGCCTCAGGCACCTTCACGCTCCCGTCCGGCTGCTGATAGTTATCCAAAATCGCGATCAGCAGCCGGCCCATCGCCACGCCGGTGTCGTTGACCGTATGCGCATGCTTCAGCCCGCCGCCCTCCGCGGTTCGATAGCGGATGTTCAGCCGCCGCGCCTGGTACTCGGTCGCGTTCGTATCCGTCATCACTTCCATGAACTCGCGCGACCCCGACAACCACACCTCGACATCCCGCTGCCGGTACGTCGCCAGATAGCCCGCGTCAGCGGTGCACTTGTCCACAATGCGGTACGGTAGCTCCAGTTGCTGCAGCAGCCACTCGTTGATCTCTCGAAACTCCTCGTAGATGCCGGCCGATTGCCCCTCGGCCGTCACCGCGTTCATCTCGATCTTGTCGAATTGATGCACCCGCTTGATGCCCTTGACGTCCTTACCCCACGATCCCGCCTCCGACCGGAAGCAGGGCGTCACCGCGAACAGCCGCACCGGCAGCTCGGCTTCGTCCAGCGTCCGGTCCATGAAGTAGCTGAAGTTCGTCGGTTCGGACGAGCCCACCAGGAACAGCGGCAGCGGTTCTTCGACATTGTCCGTCTTGATCTCGTAGACCTGGTCGCGCCCCTCCGGGAAGTGCGAGGTCCCAAACAGCGCCCGCTCCCGCACCAGCAGCGGCGGCACGATCGGCTGGTAGCTCCGCCTCAGCAGCTCATCCGTGAGCAGCCGCTGGATTGCCATCTGCATCACCGCGATATCGCCGATGATGTAGGCGAACCGTGACCCCGACACCTTGCCAGCCTGTAGCGTGTCTATGCCGCCCAGACGCTCACCCAGCTCCGTGTGGTGCAGCGGCTTAAATTCCGTCTCCTCCGCGTGCACCGGCGTCTGCGGCATGTGCTTCGCCGAGTCGTTGGCGCGGCCCAGCTTTTCGGGCGGCAGGTAGCCCGCGACAGGGATCCAGGCGCGCTCCTCGACGTTGTCTTCCTCACCCGCGCCGATGGGCATATCCGGGTCGATCCAGTTCGGGAACCACTCGAGGATCGCGTTCCACTCCCGCGTCACCTCGTCGAACTGGCCGTCTATTTCCCGCGAACGCTCTCGCAGCTCCTGGCCCTTCTCGCGCGCCGCCTGCGGGTCGCTCTTGCCAATCGCCGCCACCTGCTTCTTCTCCGCGTTCAGGTTGTCGATCTCGCTCTGCAGCCGCCGCCGCTGCTCGTCCAACTCCAGCCACCGGTCGACGTCCGCCTTGCGCGGGTCAACCCGCCGCAGCCGCACGATCTCCTTCAGGCGTTCCGGCTCCGCCCTGATCTGACGCGGGTCCAGCATCCCTAGACGACTCCGGCCTTTATCCGTGAAGCCACCCTGACCGCCTCGATGCCCAGCGCCTTGACGTCCGGCAGCAGGTCAACCTTTACCCCATCGCGCTCCACCGACCCGCTCTCCAGCGCCTCGCTATCCAGCCAGACGATCGGGTTCTCTTCGTCGTAAGACATCCCCGGATAGCCGCTCAACACCTGGCAGAAGTAGACGTTGTCGATGTGCACCGCCTTGCCGTCCGCCGTCCGGCCACAGCCGTCCACCGGACAGACCAGGATCGTAAACGGCGGCTCCAGCTGCTGCGGCCCGCCCGCGTACGTCACCCGCGGCGCCAGCGACATCACCTCAGCCTCAATCGCAAACTCCTCCGCGATCTCCCGCAGCGTCGCCTGCACCGGGTCCTCCCCGCCTCGATGTGCCCGCCGGCCGGCAGCCACGCCCTGATCTTCCGATGCCAGTGCAGAGCCACCCGGCCCTCGTGCACCACAAATCCGGAGACCGTCAGGTGCCTCTCCCGCTCCATCCCCCGATTCTATGCGATCCCCTGTCTGACTTGCAGACCTTATGCCGTAGTAGCACGTCTAACCAACGGCAAGCCCAAGGACGTAGCCGAGGCTTTCCAGCCTCGGCGTCATCCGCCAACCCACGCCTCTCGACGCCCACCTCAACGTAGGGGCGCACGGCCGTGCGCCCCTACACACCGGCCTCGAACCGATGCGATGCGTATCCAGGCCGAGCCCGCCACAATAAATCCTTCCTTGAGGGAGGGCGTCGGGAGGGTGTCTGCGTCCGCTTGTTCACCAGACGCTCCGGTTGCGTCTTAGGCGCCTCGTCCCTATCCCAGCAACCCCAAATCAAACTCCAACAGCGACCCCAGAACGATGTCCGCCTCCGCCAGCGGCCCAAACGCCGTGCTGGCCGACCGCACCTGCACCGTCAGCATCCCCGCGCCCTTGGCCGACGCCATCCCCGTCGGCGTGTCCTCGATGGCGATGCACTGCCCCGGCGGCACGCCCAGTCGCTCAGCAGCCAAAAGGTAGATGTCGGGCGCCGGCTTCGACCGCTCCACCATCGTCGCCGACACCACCGCGTCGAAGCACCCGCTCAGGCCGATGCCGCCCAGCAGCGCTTCGATCCATCCCGGCCATGACGACGAAGCCAGCCCGATCGGCACACCACGCGCCCGCAACTCGTCGATTAGCTCCCTCACGCCCGGCAACGGCGACTTCACCTCGGCCAGCAGCCGGCACAGCTCCCGGTCGTACCGGCCGATCAGCCCGCCCAGCGGCCCCTCCAGGTTCAGGTCCCGCTGGATGATCGCCCAGCTATCCTCCACGCCGTGGCCCATCATCGAGCGCTGCAGCTCCGGCGTGACCTCCTTGCCCAGGCCTGCCAGCACAACGTTCATCGCCTCGTGGTAAACCGGCTCGCTGTCGGCCAGTACCCCGTCCATATCGAAGATGACGGCTTCGTAGAGCTCAGCGGCCAGCTGACTGCTCCCAGAGCTGGCGCGTCAGATATAGCTGACCGAGATGCTCGCGCAGGTGCTCGATCGCGTGGAAGAGCGCCCAGGCGGCTGTTGACTGGCCCTCGCCGCCGGTGGCGCGCAAAATCGACCCGTCCAGGTCTGGATTGGCGTCGAAAAGCTGGTCACACCGGCGCGCAAACTCATCGACGAGGGCCAGCAACCCATCCGCGGTCTCGGCCTGCGCGCGAAACTCGGAGGCGCGATCGCGTTCCGGGAGCGTCGCCCCGAAGGCGATGCAGAGCCAATTGTGGGTCGCGCCCATGGCATGCACCGCGAGCGCAGCCAGCGAGTTGGCGTCCTGCGCCACGGGCCGCCAATTAAGGCCGGCGGTTGTGACGCCTTCGAGGGTGCGCCGCATTTCAGACACCGAGTCGCTGTAGATGTCGCGGGCGGCTGAGACGAAAGCCGGGTCCGGCACCTCAGCGCCGGTCCCGCAGCGTCGGAAAGAGGATCACCTCTCGTATCGACCGCCGTCCTGAGAGCAGCATCACAAGCCTATCCATGCCGATACCCAGACCACCGGTCGGCGGCATGCCGTGCTCCAGCGCCACCAGGAAGTCCTCGTCCACCAGTTCGGCCTCGTCGTCGCCCGCGTCCCGCAGGCGTAGCTGCGCCTCCAGGCGCTGCCGCTGCTCCAGCGGGTCGTTCAGCTCCGTGTAGGCGTTGCCGAACTTCAGCCCGCCCGCCGATGGCTCGAAGCGCTCAACGTAGCGCCCGTCCTCCGGCTTGCGCTTCGCCAGCGGTGAGTGCTCGACCGGATAGTCGACGATGAAGGTCGGCTGCATCAGCTTGGGCTCCACCTGAGCCTTGAGCACCTGGTCTACCAGCTTGCCCCAGCTGGCGCCGCGCTCCGGCTCCATTCCCAGCTCGCGCAGCTTGGTCTGCAGGCTCTCCAGGTCTGATGAGACCTCAATGTCGATGCCGGAATGGTCGATCAGAGCCTGGCGCAGGCTCAGGCGTCGCCATGGCGGCGTGAAGTCGATTGCCTCGTCACCCTCGCCCACCTTCGCGCTGCCCGTCGTCTCGACGGCTATGAACGCGACCATCTCCTCGGTCATCGCCATAACGTCGTTGTAGTCGGCGTAGGCCTCGTAGCTTTCGAGCATCGTGTACTCGGGGCTGTGCTTCCATGAGAGACCCTCGTTGCGGAAGATCCGGCCGATCTCGTAAACCTTGTCGAAGCCGCCGACCACGAGGCGCTTCAGGTACAGCTCCGTCGCGATGCGCATGTAGAGGTCGCGGTCCAGGGTGTTGTGGTGCGTCACGAAAGGCCGCGCCGCCGCGCCGCCAGCCTGATCGGTCAGGATCGGCGTCTCCACCTCGATGAAGCCGCGCCCGTCCAGGAACCGCCGCATGGCAGAGACGGCCTTGCTGCGCATCAGGAATAGCTCGCGGCTCTCCTCGTTGGCCATCAGGTCGCGGTAGCGCTGGCGATAGCGCTGCTCCGTATCCGAAAGGCCGTGCCACTTCTCCGGCGGCGTCTGTAGCGCCTTCGCCAGCATGGTCAGGGACTCAGCCTCGACGGTTATCTCACCGCTCTTGGTGCGAAACAGCGACCCGGAGGACCCCAGGATGTCGCCGAGGTCGCTGTCCTTCAGGGTCTCGAAGTCTGACTCGCTCACCTTATCGCGACGCACATAGACCTGGATGCGTCCGGAGCCGTCGCGCAGGTCCAGGAACGCCGCCTTGCCCATGTTGCGAAGCGCGGTCACCCGCCCGGCCACGCTGACCCGCGCTGGCTCACCTTCGCTTACCGGCTCCCACTTCAAGAACGCCTCTGCTGCATCGAGGGCGCTGTGGCTGCGCTGGTAGCGTGGCGGGTAGGGGTCAATGCCGCGCTGGCGCAGCCGCGCCAGCTTGGTGAGACGTTCCTGGTGGAGCTCCCCTTCGCTTGGCATGTCGTAAGAATACAGAGAGCGGGCCGCTCGCGCAGCCCGCTCGCCTGCTCCTGGTTGAGTCTCTCAGCCGATGCTGGTAACGGTCAGGCGCAGCACGCCCCGCGGCGCGCTGACCTGGACCTCATCGCCGACGCGCTTACCGAGGAGCGCCCGGCCAACGGGCGACTCGTTGCTGATCAACCCCTCGGTGGGGCTGGCTTCGGCGGCGCCAACGATGGTGTACTCGGTAGTCTTACCGTCGCCGGCGCTGACGGTAACCCTGGAGCCGAGCTGGACGCGGTTGGCGTTATGCGCCGCTTCCTCATCGATGACGGTGGCGTTTTGCAGGAGATGTTCGAGGGTCATGATCCGCCCTTCGACGAAGGCCTGCTCGTTCTTGGCTTCCTCGTACTCGGCGTTGTTCTTGGCGCTCGCCAGCTCCTTCGCCTGATGGATGCGGTCAGCGACTTCCGGACGGCGGACGGCGTGCAGGTGCTCCAGCTCCTTCTGCAGGCGCTCAATGCCTTCCTTGGTCATAGGTAGAGCCTTTTCGGCCATCGCTTTACTCCCGGTGTCTAAGTCTGGGTCTTGGTTCGGCCAACACTGCCGAGGTCGTTATATGAAAAGAGACTGAGGCGGCGTCAGCCTCAGTCCACGTCTTAAAATCTCGGCGCGAATGGATCATACGCTGCCCGCCGGAGGCTGTAAAGCTTAGGCCGGATAGCTGGCAAGGCGCTCGTAGCGGGCGCCGCCGGGTCCGAGGTGGCTCTGCATCAGGCTGACCTTATCGACGGTGAACGGGGCTGGGGCCGGCGTAGCGAAGCCCGCTGTTACCTCCGCAACCGCCTCGCGGCTGGCGGGCGAGAGGTCATCTGGTAGGCGCGCGAGGGTCAGATGCGGCGTGAAGCCGCGTCGCTCTCGCGGGAAGCCGGCAGCCGCGAGGCGAGTCTCAACCTGCTCGACGATGCGCAATAGCCGGCCCGCCGCCCCGCTCTCAGCGATGCCTGCCCAGACGACCCGCGGCGCCCGCCGGCTACTGAAGGAGCTCACGCGGCCAAGAGCTAACTCGAGGGCGGGTGGCGCCGCGATGGCTATCGACAGGGCATCCTGGACGGCGGCCAGCCGATCTGACGGCGCCTCGCCGAGGAATTTGAGCGTGAGGTGGATGCCATCGGGCCGGACCCAGCGAATGCGTGTGCCCGCCGTGCGAGGGTCGGTGGACAGGGCTGCCTGCATCTCGCTTTGCAGGGCCTGGAGCGCCTGCTTCCAGGCGTCAGGCAGCTCGATGGCGACGAAGAGTCGCAACGTCCCGCGCTCCTTGCCCGGCCGGACTCCGTGCCCGGGAGCCTCCCGGCTAGTCATCGAGGTTGAGGAGGCGGCGGGCGTTCTCGCCCAGGACCTGGGCTACGTCCGCGGCATCGAGGCCGGAGTCCCCTATGCGGGCACGGCTGCGGGCCTGGGAGAGCAGGGGGAAGTCGCTGCCAAAGAGGATGCTTTCGGCGCCCACGAGGCGGACGGCGGTCTCGTAGATATCAGGCGCGTAGAGGAGGCTGGTCCCGGCCGTATCGAAGTGGGTGTCCTTGAGGGTCAGCCTGACCTCGGGCATCAGGGCGTAGAAGGGCAGGCCGCCACCCCAGTGGGCGCCGATGACCTTCGTGTCCGGATGGGTCTGGATGAAGGCGTAGAGCTCGTCGATGGGGAGGCCGTCCTTGCCGGGATAGGAGTGTCCGACAGGCTCAGAAGCATGGAAGAGGAGGACGGCATTGAAGGAGCTGGCGAGGCCGGCGAGGAGGGCGCCTCCGGGACCTTCGATGCCGAAGCTGAGGTTGCCGGGGCGGAGTTCGCCGAAGCCGCGAGCGCCGGCCTCGGCGCAGCGGCGGGCTTCCGCCTCAATGGCGTCCGGGCCGGCGGCGAGGGGCAGGCTGCAGAAGGGGACGATGCGGCCGTTGCCGCGGACGGCGCTTTCGAGGAGGTAGTCATTGTGGAGACGGCAGGTCGCCGGGTCCCTCCAGGCAAAGCCGAGGGCCACGGAAACGTCGATGGCGGCGGCGTCCATGCTGGCGAGGAGGTCCTCGGCGGTGGCAAGACGGGCCCTGGGGCTGGCGTAAAGGGTCGCGAAGGTGGGATCGGCGGCGAGGTAAGCGTCGCGGTTGGCGATGACCTCCGGCGGGAAGATGTGGGTATGGACGTCGATGATCACGGCGTTTTGATTGATGGATTGATATTCGCGTTTTTCGTCGCATTGGGCCTTCGCGAATCTGGCGGCAGGGGTGTTTGGACGCGGGATTTTGATTGATCCCGGCCGTCCGTGGTTCTGGCGATGAGTTCGAGAGTGTGCGAGGTGGCCACGGGGGAATTGTACGGCAGGTCGCGGGGAGCTCTAAGGGTGAGCGGCAGGGCACGGCTGCGGCAAATGACCTGCTAAGACAGCTGGCGCTGTAGGGGCGCACGGCCGCGCCCCTACAGCAGGTTGAGGGTATCGAGAGGCGTTGTCCGGCGCATGACGCCGAGGCTGGAAAGCCTCGGCTACGTGGTAGTTGGAGGTTGATGAGGTTTCTCGGGAAGCTCGATGGATGGAGCTGACGAAGGCCAAGGGTTGCCACGCTCGCCGCGGTGATGGCTTCCAATGACAGATGAGACGTAGGAGGCGAGGCGGAAGGGGGTTCGTGGACGGGTGAGGGCGCACGGCCGTGCGCCCTCACCGCTTCCGGGGTTCGCCTGTCAGGGGGAATTGGGGAATTCCGGTGGGAGTGGTGGGGATTGTTGACTACATTGGTCAACTTTGGGAGCATGGGCGCGCGGGAGGGCTTTGTCGGTTGCCTGAGGAGGTTGTCTGGCTGGGGTTGGCGCTGCTGGGCGCCGGCGTGGGGGCGTACGGGACGCTAATCGGCGCGGGCGGCGGCTTCTTGCTGACGCCGGCGCTGTTGCTGCTGTATCCGGACCTGCAGCCGGAAGTGGTCACGGCGATCTCCCTGAGCGTGGTTTGGGTCAACGCGACATCGGGGTCGGTGGCGTACGGGCGGCAGAAGCGGGTCGATTATGTGGCGGCGTCGTTGTTTGCCGTGGCGACATTGCCGGGCGCGGTAGCCGGAGCGCTGGCGACGAGCCTTGTGCCGCGGCAGAGCTTCGAAGCCGCATTCGGGCTTGCGTTGCTACTAATCGCGACATGGTTGCTGGCGCCGCATCCGAACCGGATCGTGACGACGATGCCGGGCCGGTATGTCCGGCGGACGGTGACGGACGCGCATGGGGATACGTATCGCTATGGATTCGACCCGCTGCTGGGGGTGGGCCTGGGATTGGGAGTCGGGGTGTTTTCGAGTATGTTCGGCGTGGGCGGCGGCATTATCTACGTGCCGGCGATGATCCTGCTGCTGCGCTTCCCAGCGCAGATCGCGACTGCTACTTCGACCTTCACGCTGATGTTCACGGCGGGCGCGGGGGCGCTGGTGCACCTGCTGTCGGGCCACTACGTGGGCGTGGTAGCGGAAGAACTGTCACTGGCCGTGGGGGTGGTGATCGGGGCGCAGATCGGGGCGCACGTGTCGGAGAAGCTGGAGCGCGAGAGCCAGGCCGTGGTGTCGAGGTTGCTGAGCGCGGCGCTGGTGCTGGTGGGGGTGAGGCTGTTGGTGGGGGTTGTTGTGGGGTAGAGATTTGGATGGGTGGTGGAGCGGGATTGTAGGGGCGCAGCATGCTGCGCCCCTACGCGTTGGGTGTGAAGACGCGGTGTCGATGTGCGGATGGCGCCGAGGCTGGAAGGCCTCGGCTACGTTTGGCGACTACGTTTGTCGTGAGCTGATGGGGTCTCGTTACTGGAGGGAGGTGGCGATGAGGAGGATGGTGCGGCGCTCTTGGGACGGGCCGGCGGCCTGGACTTCGTAGAAGATGCCGTCCCGGTCCCAGAAGAGGTGGTAGAGGGCGCTGCTGGAGCCGTCGTTGCGCTCGATGAGGCTGGCGCGGACGTTGGGGAAGAGGTCGATGGTGATGCGAGAGGCGCCGGAAGGGTCGGGGGAGACGGCGGGCGGGTACTGAGATTGGCGGATTGTGAGGTCGAACGGGCCGATGAAGACGAGCTCGGCCTGCTGGCGGCCGGGCTCGCCGATGACGGTGGTGTTGGAGAGCCGCTGGGAGTTTGGTAGCTGGCAGGGGTAGAGGATGGAGAAGCCGGCCTGAGTCCGGGCCTCGGAGAGCATGCCTTCTTCGCGGGAGCCGGGGACGGGCGTGGGGCAGGCGCTGACGACCTCGCTGCCGGCGCAGGTGGCGGCCATGTAGGCTACGGCCGCGACGGCGAGGCCGGCGGCAAGGTAGCGCGCGAGGCTGCGGACCTTAAACGCCGGCGTAGCTGTGCAGACCTGAGATGAGGAAGTTGACGGCGAAGTAAGTGAAGAGCACGGCGCCGAAGCCGAGGACGAGCAGCCAGGCGGAGCGGCGGCCCTCCCAGCCGCGCAGGCCCCGGGCGTGCAGGTAGCCGGCGTAGATGAACCAGGTCAGGAGGGCGGAGGTCTCTTTCGGGTCCCAGCCCCAATAGCGGCCCCAGGCGGAGTTGGCCCAGTAGGCGCCGAGGGCGACGCCGAGAGTGAGCAGCGGGAAGCCGACGAGCACGGACCAGTAGGCGATCTCGCTCAGGGTCTCGGAGTCGGGCAGGCGGGAGCTCTGGCCTTCGGCGGGCTGGGTCGCCGGCGCGGGCCGGGCGGTCTTGAGCAGGTAGAGGATGGAGGCGCCGAAGGAGATCGAGAGGGCGCTGTAGCTGAGCACCATGGTGGTGACGTGGATGCCGAGGATGCGGTTGGCCTGGAGCGCGGGGACGAGGGGCCGGACCTCCGAGGGGAAGAAGGCGAGGGCGACGGCCATCATGACCGTGGCGACGGGCAGCATGACGATGCCGAGGGAACGGTCCTTGAAGGCGGTCTCGAAGACGGTGGTGAAGAGGACGATACCCCAGCTAAGGGCGATGGTGTACTCCCAGAGGTTGCCTATCGGCGGCCTTTCGACGGCGATGGCGCGGAAGACGAGGGCTGAGGTGAGGAGCGCGAGCGAGACGTAGAGGGCGACGCGGGCGAGGGCGGCGGCGCTGCCGGGGGTGGTAACGGCAACGGGGATGCTGACGTTGCCGGCGCTGGTGGCGGCCTGTCGATAGGTGGTCCAGCCGCCAACGGCGTTGAGGATATAGGCGCCGGCGGCAACTACGCAGAGGACGAAGCCGGCGAGGAAGCTGAAGTAGGAGAGGGTTTCCGTGTCGCTGCTCCCGGACGCGGTTGGCGTCTAGGGGAAGTTTATCGAGGTAGGCAGGTTAGGGGCAACGTGGCTTGGGGTTTGCGTCGCGGTTAGCCGCAGCGGGTGAAGCCGCAGGAACGGCAGATAAGGCAGCCCTCGCTGAAGATGAGCTGGGAGCCGCAATCGGGGCAGAGGAGACCGGTCGCCATCTCGGCGAAGGGGAGGGCTGGGCGAGGCGGGAGATAGCGGCCTCGGGTGTTGGGACGGCGGGTTGTGCGTCGCGACGCGTGGGTGACCTCTCCCCCCGGCCCCCTCTCCGATCTCGGAGAAGGGGGAGTGGAGGTCGGGGGTTGGCCTGCCGAGTCGGAGGTCTCCGGGTTGAAACCCGCGGCTCCCTGAGCGCCTGGGGTTCGTCCTTCGACAGGCTCAGGATGCTGTGCGGTGGCGGATTCGCCGGCGGGCGATTCATAGTCAGCGGACGAATCGTTAGCCCGAGGTTGCTTCGTCGCTTCGTTGTTCTTCGCAAAAACAGGGGAGGGCGCGGCATGCCGCGCCGATACGGTGTCGTCAGAATCGCCGGGGGTGAGGAAGCGGAGCTCGAGCCAGCGGAAAATGTAGTCGACGAGGCTGGAGGCCTGGGGAATTTCCGGGTTGGCGGTGAAGCCGGCGGGTTCAAAGTGGACGCCGCGGAACTTGTCGACGAGGGTGCGCAGGGCGACGCCGTACTGGAGCGAGTAGGAGGTGAGCATGGCCACGGAGTCCATGAGGCCGCGGATGGTGGAGCCTTCCTTGGAGATGGTGACGAATATCTCGCCGGGGGCGCCGTCTTCGAAGAGGCCGGCGGTAACGTAGCCCTCCTGGTCGCCGACGCGGAATTTGTGGGTGAGGGAGTGGCGCTCATCTGGCAGTCGGCGGCGGGAGACCTCTCCCCCTGGCCCCTGCTCTGAAATCGGAGAGGGGGGAGTGGAGGTTGAGGGCTGGTCTGCCGAATCGGAGGTCTGCGGGTTGAAGCCCGCGGCTTCTGGAAATGGAGCGCTGAAAACGGAAGCAGCGTGTAGGGGCGCAGCATGCTGCGCCCCTACGGTTGTGGCCGGCTCTGATTCGAGGTCCGGGACGGCGGCGGGATCGACGGAGCCCTCGCCATCGGCAACGTGGGAGAGGACCTGGCCGGTGCGAGAGCCATCGCGGTAGATGGTGATGCCCTTGCAGCCCTCGCGGTAGGCGAGGAGGTAGGCCTGGGCAACGTCGGCGGGGGTGGCGTGGCGGGGAAAGTTGATCGTCTTGCTGACGGCGTTGTCGGTGTGACGCTGGAAGGCGGCCTGCATGCGGACGTGCCATTCGGGGGCGATGTCATGGGCGGTGACGAAGACGCGCTTGGCCCAGCCGGGGACATCATCGCGGGCATCGAGCAGACCGCCCGCCGCCAGGTAGTCCATGAGGCCGTCCGAGTAGAAGCCTTGATCGCGGGCGGTCTGCTCGAAGACGGGATTCACCTCTCGCAGACGGACGGGCTCGGTAGGGCGCTTGGGGTCGAGGAAGTGCTGGCGCTGGAAGGCGAGGGCGAAGGCGGGCTCGATACCGCCGGAACAGCCGGCGATGATGCTGAGGGTGCCGGTGGGGGCGACGGTGGTGCGGGTGGAGTTGCGCAGAGGGCGGACCTCTCCCCCTGGCCCTCTCTCCGCTGGCCCTTCGACCCGGCTCAGGGCAGGCTCCGAGGGGGGAGTGGAGGTTAAGGGATGATCAGCTTCTGGAAATAGAGCACTGGAAACGGAAGCAGCGTGTAGGGGCGCAGCATGCTGCGCCCCTACGGTTGTTGGGGTGTTGGGGCCGTAGATCGAGGCGGGCCAGGCGGGGAAGGGGCCGCGTTCGGTGGCGAGGGCTTCCGAAGCGGCGTCGGCGTGGTGGCGGACGAAGGCCATGAGGCGATCGGCGAGGGCCAGGGCTTCTTCGGAGTCGTAGGGGATACGGAGCTGGTAGAGGAGATCGGCCCAGCCCATGAGGCCGAGGCCGATCTTGCGGGTCTGGCGGGTCATGTCGGCGATGGCCTGGACGGGGTAAAGGTTCATGTCGATGACGTTGTCGAGGAAACGGACGGCAGCTGTAATCGTCTCCGCGAGGGCCTCCCAATCGACGTTAGCATCTGACTCAGAGGCAACATCCTTGATGGACGGATCGTGTAGCGGCGCACGGCGGTGCCCCCTTACGAGGGTGGTCCGCTTGTAGAAGCGCGACAGGTTCAGCGAGCCCAGGTTGCAGCTCTCGTAGGGGAGGAGGGGCTGCTCGCCGCAGGGGTTGGTGGCTTCGATGGCGCCGAGGGCGGGCGTGGGGTTGTCGGCGTTGATCCGGTCGAGGAAGACGAGGCCGGGGTCGCCGTTCTGCCAGGCATTGGCGACGATCTGGTCGAAGACGGCGCGGGCGGAGCGGCGGCCAACGACCTCGCGAGTGCGGGGGTTGATCAGGCCGTAGTCCTGGCCGGCCTCGACGGCGCGCATGAAGGCGTCGTCCACGGCGACGGAGATGTTGAAGTTCGTGAGGGTGGTCATGTCGGCCTTGACGTTGATGAAGGCTTCGATATCGGGGTGGCGGATATCGAGGATGGCCATGTTGGCGCCGCGGCGGGCGCCGCCCTGCTTGATGGCCTCTGTGGCGGCGTCAAAGACTTTCATGAAGGAGACGGGGCCGGAGGCGACGCCGCCGGTAGTGGCGACGACATCGCCGGCGGGGCGAAGACGGCTGAAAGCGAAGCCGGTGCCGCCGCCGCTCTGATGAATCAGCGCCGTCTCCTTGACGGTCTCGAAGATCGAGGCCATGGAGTCTTCGACGGGGAGGACGAAGCAGGCTGCAAGCTGCTGCAGGGGCCGGCCGGCGTTGCCAAGCGTGGGCGAGTTGGGCAGGAAACGCAGGGATGTCATGAGGTCGTAGTAACGGTCCGCCCAGACCTCTCCCCCTGGCCCCCTCTCCGTCTGCTGCGAGGGGGAAGCGGACGCAGTACCACGGGCTGAACCACGCGGCATCGAGGGCGAGGGATCATCAGTACCCCGGGCTGAACCCCGGGGCATCATGGAATAGAGATTCTCAGCTTCGGCGATGTTGTTGGCGACGCGGCGGAAGAGCTGCTCCGGCGTCTCGATCAGATTGCCATCGAGGTCCTTGGCCAGGTAGCGGCGCTCCAGCACGGTGCGGGCGTTATCGGTCAGGGCGACCTTGCGGCTCTTGGCGGACGATTTCGCGGCCATGGGACAGTCAGTTTAGCACGAAAATAAGAGCAAGTGTTCGAGAATTGATGTCACTCCGGGCGTAAAGGGGAGCTGTAATCAGTGATGTATAGTCGCGGCATGAGGGAGTCGGCGGCTTCGAATGTCGTGGTGGCCTCGCCGTTGCTGCGAGTCGGGGCCTACGTCACCGATAGCATTATCCTGGCGCTGATGACCCTGGCCCTGACGGGGATGGGCCTGCTGCGGCTGGACGACGCCTTCCTGCCGGCGGACACATCCTCCCTGGTGACACTGCTGGTGTGGCAGGCGGCGTACCACATCGGCTTCACGGCAATGCGCGCGGCGACACCGGGAAAGATGGCGATGCGGATCGTGATCCGCGACCAGGAGGAGAAGCCGCTGCAGCCGGACGCGGCGATCCTGCGCTACGTGGTAATTCTGGTCGAAAACGTGATCATTGTGGGCGTGGTGGTGAGCCTGATGCTGATGATCATGGACCCGAAGCGGCGGACGCTGCACGACCGGGTGGCGCGGACGCTGGTGGTCAAGGCATCGACGGCGACGGAGGCCGGCGGGGCGTAGGCAGGCGGCCTTTGCCGAGGGCCGGCATGATCCCGGCCAGGCGGGCCACGGGTTCTGGGATCGCAGTCATCGGCCGGTAGCATGCTCGATTAGTTGCGCGCTCGGAGGGATTCGAACCCCCGACACCTGGTTCCGAAGCCCTGACACCTGGTCCCCAAGGCGTCACTCCGAGTCCCGTTTAGTCCTGTTTGCTTGGACTCCCAGATGGGTTTCGTCCCGTTTCTTCCCGCCTGTCCCAACCAGTAAAAAGCGGCACATGGTCAACAGATGGTCAACAATACCGGCCCTTGGTCATCCGAAGGTCGAGGGAGTGACGTGACCATAAAGGGCCAGCTCGCTATCGAGCGCCCTTGAGCCGCCGGAACAGGTCAGAGGCTGGCGGACGCGGGAGAACATCACTGTTCCTGAGTTCTTGCGTGGCCTCGCTGAGGGGCTACGCGACTCCGTGAAGCTACGGATTGTTCAGCACTGGCAGGAGTTGAGGGCGATAGAACTCGAATGGGAAGAACTCGCTCTAGAGTTTGATGGCGAAGACCGGTGCACCCTGATGTTCGCGCCCAGGCAGCAGCCACCGCCACGACTCTTCGCGAGCGGGCGAGCTTCATGGGTTTGCCGGCGCGGCGACTGAGGGAACCACCGCCATTAATGAGGGCTCGGTTCCGAAGCCTAGTGGATCGCGCGTTCAAGTTCCTCGCCGTGGCGGCAGCAGACTCGTGAGCATCGACGCTCGGCTCAACCGGATGTTGCCGGGGCTGAGCGCCCGCGAGCGCGCGATCCTGATCCTCGAGTCCTGGAAGGACGACAAGCCAGAGGATCCGTAGTGGCGTTGGTCCATGCCCTCAGGTCAGACCCACGAGTTCAACCGCTACATCGGTCTCATGAACGGCGCCAATCTCAAAATCGGGACGATCTACATCCTCCTCATCGAGCAGTTCATCGACAAGCTTGAGCTGCGCTTCGCCTGGTATGTAGCTCTCAAGCTCTGGGAGGAACAGATCGATGACATCCGACGCATCGTGCAAGTCACACGTCCAGGGAACCGATCACCGAGAGCGACTACGAGGCCGAGGTGACGAGAGCCCGGGAAGAGTGGGTGCCGGTCCTAGAACTAGCCGAGTTTCTGGCTGGCCAAAAGCCGGACTGGGCTGAGAATGACTGGGAAGCCGAGGACGAGTTCGAGACGCGTGACACCACGGACGCGGCCTGGGACCGTGAAGCTAAAGTCCAGGAGCGCCGGCTCCGCACCATGGTTGAGTCCAAGGAAAATCCGAGCCCTTGGCAACGGCAGGTCACTGAAATTGCAGATGGGCTCCTTCGACGATGCTTTCGGACGCACGACGGCGGCCATCCCTCAGGATTTGCTGCGCTACCGGATCATCCCGGACCGATTTGCCGACGAGGTAGAGCAGGAACGCCGCCGTCAAGAGGCGATGCTGGCGACCCTGGAGTGGGAGCGCATTGGCATCGTGGGTGACCCTCCAGGGCCGTCAACGTGCGCAAGCGGTTGATGGAAGCATTGCAGGCTAGTTTGGCTGCCTGCTTCAGCGACTACTGGCATCAATTGCGCGCCGTTCAGATAGTCATCGAGGAGATCGGAGCTGAGTTCGACGGCTAGATCCCCTGCGTCCCGCCCACCGCGCGATGCTTGATGCCGGCCGCGCGAAGCTGCTCAAGATTCAGGAGGAATTGCAGTACCTGGGGATTGAAGCGACTCAAACAGAGCCCGACGACGATTGCCTAGACACGGTTCGACGACTCGCAATCGGCTGAGTTTGGCTCAAGACATAGTGAACAGAGCAACCCCAACTACGAGGGTGTAGAGGTGCGCCAGGATCGGCGGAGCAAAATGGGCCACCCCTGAATGCCAGGTATCCTGCGGCTCCGCTGCGCCCAAGCCGACTCCCGTCCAGCCAATCCAGTCCGGCAGGATGCCCGTCGCAAGTATTGAAGCTCCGAGCGCCGTCCATGATAGGTAAGCCAAGATGAGATGAATGGCATGCAGGTGCCCAACCAGTCTTGCCAGGCACCAAGCTCGGCGGGAACTGCGTCTGAATTTGCTTCTGCGGCCGACAGCAGCACGGTCAATCGCCACACGACGCCAACAAGCCAGATCAGTGCTCCGGTGGCGAAAAGCAGGAGGCCAAAGGAGCTGTAAACAGGCCGCCAGCAACCAGGAATAACTGCGTAAGCCCGCCAAGCCCCAACAAGGTCACGATGATTCCACCGACCATCCAAAGATGGATCCACCTCCACCTTTCCGGAGACGATGCAATGACTTCGAGGGCTTCTGGCAAGGGCCTTTCGTAGTCTGGTTTCCACAGGCTGGCGCCTGTCAGAAAGACACCAAAACCGCTGACTAGGAATCCAGCTACTATGCGAACATCCGTGAGCTCTAGCATCCGAACTCCGTAGGCGCTTGGGTCACCAAACAATGGCGCGTGACACATCTTACGGTCGAACTAACACTATTGCCTCATGTGTCCGTCGAAACTAGGTACCTAGGTCAGAGCTTCCTTAATTGTGGAGTCCACACCAAAACGACGACAGCAAGCAGAATTAGGAACAGCCCGTTGGTGATCAGAGCTGTGGCAGTGCCTAAAGAGACAGCAACGGCACCGATCTGCAAATGACCCACAGGACCAAACCCTATAGCGAGCATCCATGATCCCATCGCCCGGCCACGCAGTTCATTCGGTACTGAAGATTGGATCAGGGTCTGAGAAAGCAAATCACTGAGGGCAGCCAACGCACTAACCACTCCTACTCCGATTAACGCGACGACCAGAGAGGAACTGGCGCCAAGCATGACGAGAGCCAGCCCGAAGCCAAGCAACACGCCCATGAAGAACCAACCCTTATGCACAGGTTCCGGACGCAAGGTGACGAGTAATACCGAGACAAAGCCGCCCAGTGAACCCAGGGCCGTCAGCAACCCAAGACCAGCCGCATCTAGGTGGAGTACATCCCGGGCAAGGCTCGGTAATACTGCCTGGTGTGAGAAGCCGAGGATCTCGACAGCGGCGGTCAAGAAGACCAACGCACGTAAGGTCGAGTTGCCACGCACCTCGCGCACGTATTCCTTAACGCTCTCGGCCAGCTGCGGCTGTTGGCCAGGTGCAGCCTGACCTCTGGTTCGAGCCAGGAGAACGAACACGAATGCAGCCAAATGGCACAACGCAATTGCTACATACGCATAACCCGCTCCGAGTTGCACGAGGATCTCGCCGGTAGCGAGCGCTCCAGCAATACCTCCTGAGCGTTGGGCGAGTGAAACAATTGCCATGCCACCGACCGCCTGATGTGGTCCGACAACGTCGAAGGCATAAGCCTGTCTTACGGTCTGGCTTAAGGAGCGAACGGCTCCCGAAAGAAACGTGAACAAAAGGATTCCCGCGACGCTGAGCATTCCCGCTAAGGCGATGGCGCCAAGCCCTGCTGTTGCCGCGGCCAGAATAAAGCTGGTGATGCGTAGCAGGAGGCGTCGGTCAAATCGGTCTGTAATGGCGCCGCCGGGAATACCAAGCAGGAAATTGGGCAGAGCTGACAACGCAACGCCTAGGCCGACGACCAGGGCAGAATCTGTCCGATCGAGCAGAAGCCAGCCGAGGGCGACTCTCTCGCCCAAGAAAGCCGCACCGGTTACCAGCGTAGCCAGCGACAAAAGACGCAGATCCCGATAGCGAAGTGTCGTTAGAGACGGCGCCACGACGATCTGACCTTCGTGAGAGAAAAGAGGGCTCTCGGCCATGCAGCCAATCGTTGACTGTCATCCGGACAGCGTCAATCTGACACTATGGCCGGAGGTGTCAAGTATACAACCACCTAAGTACAACATTTGTCCTCGAAATGTGGATTCTCCCTACGGTGAGGAATGGCTCGACTTTCCTTCAGGGCCACCTGAGCAGGAAGCATGCTTCCCTGTGTCTTGCTCGGCGCACTTTACTTGGAGCGTCAGGAAGCCCCATCCCGGCACAGGCGCGCTGGTTGAGTTCTTGTACGAAAGAATGGGAGTGCACGAATCGATCAGCGCATCGAACATTGGACAGGCGAGTGCAGGCTATACACGGCCAGTTAAGGTCGCAAACAGGACCAGCACAGAAATCCTGCTCGAAATCAGATACGTTTTGGTCGAAGCGCTGAACTTCGGTCTATAAGCTCCAGAGGCGACGAGGAAATTCCGCTGCGACAAGGGCCAACGCGTGCCGGCGCAGTGTAGCTGCAAGGCACACAATGAAACGATCGTGTCTAAACCAAAGCCGATGGAACAACAGAAACTTCTAGGGGGTTGTTGACTCTCCCGCCACTGGATGCCCGATAACAGCAGCATGAATATGATGCGCATCGGGCACTTCTCGCGGCTGAGTCGCGTCCCTATTAAGACTCTTCGCTACTACGACGAGCTTGGCCTGATTAACTCGGCCCACGTCGATGAGTTCAACGGTTACCGCTACTACACCTACGAGCAGTACCTACATCTTAATCGACTAACGGCACTAAAGGACGGGCGTCGCAATTCCCCTGATGTCATCTGCCAGTGTGCGATGGCGCGGCGGGTAGTTGCACCGTGACGCGGAGCCCCCCAGCGGCCCGGGGGGTGAGGGTGAGGGTTCCGTCGTGTGCCTGGGTGATGCTTTTGACGATTGCCAGGCCGAGCCCGACACCTGCGTGGTCGGTGCGTATTCGTTCGGTGCCGCGGTGAAACGGCTCAACAAGCGTGGCAACTAACTGTGGGGCGAGCTTCTCGCCGGTGTTCTCGACAGTGAGCACCACAGTCTTGGGGTGAACGCTGGTCGTGACCCAGACGGTGCCCTGTTCAGGCAGGTTGTGGACGATCGCGTTGTGCACGAGGTTCGTAGCCATCTGCAGCAGGAGCGCATGTGAGCCGATGGTGGAGGTCATGTCGCCGGAGGTCTCGATGGTGAGGCCGCGTTTTTCTGCGAGGGGGAGGAGCGTTTCAGTGGCTTCTTCCGCTATGAGGGACAGGTCGACCTGTTCTCGAGTGAAGGATCGCTGGTCGGTGCGGCTGAGCAGGAGCAATGCTTCGGTAAGGTCGATCGCTCGAGCGTTGACGGCGTGGAGACGGCCGACGAGCTCGCCGGTGTCGCGGTTCGGATCGTTGCTGGCGACGTCGAGAAGAGTCTGCGTGATCGCCAGTGGGGTGCGCAGTTCGTGGGAGGCGTTGGCTGCGAATCTCTGCTGTTCGGCGACGTGTGCTTCGAGCCGTGTGAGCATGGTGTCGAAGGCGTCGGCGAGTTCGCGGAACTCGTCTCTGCGGCCCGGTAGCCGGATTCGGTGGGAGAGCGATCCGTTCGCGGCCATGCGTGTGGCATCTGTGATGCGAGTCAGGGGGGCGAGCATCCGGCCGGCGAGAAGCCACCCTCCCAGGAGACCGAATACCAGCAGAAACGCCAGCACGATGGCCGCGGCCGGAGCGAAAGCGCGCAGGAGGAAGGAACTGTTCCCGGGCACTAAGCCACCGGTGGTGCTGATCGCACCGTCGGGTACGTATCGCAGGAGGAACTCAAACGATTGCCGGTGCTGGCCGGCGAGCCACGCGGCGGCGAGCATCAAGGCACCTGCGAGCATGAGGAAGCCGGCGTAGCTGAGGGTGAGTTTGAGGCGAACGCTCAAACCAGGCGCCCTATCCACGGTCCCCTCCCTCACGCCCGGTGCCGGGTGCTGTGTCGATGCGGTAGCCGACGCCGGCCACGGTGGCGATGATCCAGGGTTCGCCGAGGCGTTTGCGCAGTGCCGAGACTGTGATGCGCACGGCGTTGGTGAACGGGTCTGCGTTCCCATCCCACGCCCGTTCCAGTAGCTCTTCGGCGCTGACGACACCGCCTTCGGCAGCTACGAGGACTTCGAGCACTGCGAACTGCTTCCTGGTCAGCGCGACGTAGCGGCCGTCGCGGTAGACCTCGCGGCGGAACGGATCCAGCCGCAGACCTGCGATCTCTCGCACGGGCGGCCTGTTGTGGGCGCGCCTGCGGTCGAGCGCTCTGAGACGGAGCACGAGTTCTTGGAGTTCGAACGGCTTCGTGAGGTAGTCGTCGGCGCCGAGCTCGAACCCGGTGGCCTTGTCGTCGAGACGGTCGGCAGCGGTGAGCATGAGGATCGGCATGCCGCGGCCGGAGGCGACGATGCGTTTGGCGATCTCGTCACCGGTAGGTCCGGGAACGTCTCGGTCGAGGACGGCGATGTCGTAGGCGTTGACGCTCAGCAGCTCCAGAGCGGTGTCGCCGTCACCTGCGATGTCTGCTGCGATCGCTTCCAGGCGTAGGCCATCGCGGATGGCTTCTGCCATATAGGGCTCGTCCTCAACGATCAACACACGCATGCTCAGATACTAACGAGTATGGCGCATATCGTTGGCGTATCGAAAACCACATACGTGCTGGCAACACCACGCTGCCTTAACTGGAGGCATGACCTACAGCGAACCAGCACGAACAACGCCCCGTCGGATTCCCAGGATCCTTGTCGCCGGCCTGCTAGTCGTCATCGCGGCGATCGCCGCAGCCCCCGGCTACCAGTTGCTGGCGTCCTCGTCCTCGACGGCCGCACACCATCCTCTATTACCGCCGCCGCAAAGGCCAGCACAAGGCGATGCGGCTGCTCAGGACCTACCTCAACGAGGAGCAGCGCGAGCAACCTGCGGCGCACCAAGCATCACCCATTGGCGTCCTTCGCAGTGAGCACCGTGGTGCGCTTGGCGAGGCTCACGGTGCCGTCCCCGACGGCACGACGGTCTTTGATGACGAGATTCCGGATGTAGCCAACCTTGATCCAGTTCTCCTTGGTGCCCTGCGCCAAGCTGCAACTGATGCCGCGGACGACGGGGTCGAATTCTTCGTCAATAGTGGCTGGCGTTCCCCGGCGTACCAGGAACAACTACTCCATGAGGCGGTCTCGAAGTACGGCTCAGAAAAGGAAGCTGCCCGATGGGTTGCCACCCCCAATACGTCTGCTCACGTGTCGGGGGACGCGGTCGACATTGGGCCCTTCGATGCTACGGCGTGGCTGTCCGAACATGGCGCCAAGTACGGGCTATGCCAGATCTACAGAAACGAACCCTGGCACTACGAACTGCGCCCCGAAGCCATCGATCACGGTTGCCCTCCCATGTACGCCGACCCTACGCACGATCCAAGGATGCAGCAGTGACCAGCATGCTCGGCATATCCCAGCCCAGATCCGTCGACCTCCTACCGCCCATGCTGCAGACGGTCCCCGAGGCGATCGGCAAGAACATCGCGATCGCACGGGTGCGGACTCGTTCCCGGATCATGGCAGTGGTCAAAGCAGATGGGTACGGGCACGGCGCCATCACGGTCGCGCGGGCCGCAATCGCCGCCGGAGCAGAATGGCTCGGCACGAC
>WHTK01000008.1 GCA_009377745.1 Dehalococcoidia bacterium | reverse complement strand
CATAGCCTCGCGCTACGACGATCAGATTCTCATCGAGCACGTCGTCCATGGTCGGGAGATCGACGTCGCCGTCCTACGGGAGGCCGACGGCAGCCGCTGGGCCCCACCCCTGCTGGAGATCCACACCAGCGGTTTGTTCGACACGGCCACGAAGTACAACGGAACCGCCCGGTTCACGGTGCCCGCCGAACTCGGCAGCTCAGACCGTGCCGCAATCACACAGGCGGCACTGGCAATGTTCGACGCACTCGGCTGCTCCGGAGTCGCACGCATAGACTTCTTCCTCACCGATAACGGCCTCGTCCTCAACGAAGTCAACACGATGCCCGGAATGACAGCCGAGTCCCAGGTACCACGAATGTTCGCGGCTGCGGGAGTTCCATATGGGGAACTCGTCGCCCGCCTGATAGGCGCCGCGACGGTGCCGACAAAGGATGCAGCCAGACTGATCCAGAGATGGTCGTCGAGATTCAGTTCCCGGTAGAAAGACTAGTCATCTAGAGACACTAGGACTGAATCGTATGGGTAACCTTGTCTAACCCTCGACCTTTTGATGAGTCGGCGGTCACTTCGGAGGCGGATGAACCGAACTGCGATGCAGCTCCCCTTGGAAAGAAGAGCAGGACAATCAGGCACAGAGCGGCCGCCGTGAACACGACGAGAAACACCTCATGCAACGATGCCGCCAGAGCTGATTCCAGCGCTTGGAGGACGGGCTCTGTAACTCCCGCTCGCCTAGACTGGTCGAGCAGGATCTCTGTCTGCTGACCTTCCGCTAAGGGAATCTCTGTCAGTCGAGAGGCTATCCGCGCATTGAGGAGTGCGCCCATGACGGCCACTCCTACTGACCCGCCAATAGTGCGGAAGAATTGCGTGGACGCAGTGGCTACTCCTCTGCGCCCCCAATCAACAGAGTTCTGGACAGCGATTGTGAGGGAATTCGACGTGAAACCCATGCCCGCACCGATGAACGTCGCCGCTAGCACCGCGATGAAGATCGTGTTGTCGTCGTCCAGAAGCAGCAAGGCAGTTGCGCCCATCAGGAGGAAGACACCGCCGATCACGGCCGAGGGAAAGAAGCCACTCCGCAATATGAGTCTGCCGCAGATCACTGCCGCAACCACCCAAGCGACCGACATCGGCGCAAGGACGAATCCCGCTTCGGTGGCGCTACCACCAAAGACTCCCTTCTCGAAGAGCGGAATGTAAGACGAGACACCAAACATGATCGCGCCGGCCAGGAACAGGGCGAGGCTCGATATGACGATCACGCGATTCTGGAAGAGAGCCAAGGAGATCATCGGTTCGGCAGCGCGACCTTCCTGGACTATGAATAGGATCAGCAGCAAGGTTGAGATTCCCATGAGCCCCAGCGTTTCGAGAACCAGCCAGCCGTATGTTTCGCCACCGTGAAGAAGCGCCAGGAGCAACGATACGATTGCGCCCGACAGAAGCAGGGCTCCCAACACGTCCAGCCTGTGTGCTCGTTTCTCGGTCCGCTCGAAGTAGTAGAGGCCGATTAGGGTAAGCGAGGCTAAGCCGAACGGGATATTCAAGAAGAAGACCCACCGCCAACTCACGTAGTCGGTAATCAGACCACCAATTGCCGGACCGGCTATGCCGGCCACGCCCCAGACGGCGCTGAAGAAGCCCTGAATCTTCGCACGTTCTTGGATGGAGAACGTATCACCGATAATTGTGATGGTGATTGGCAGGACCGCGCCGGCGCCCAGTCCCTGAACCGCCCGAAAAATGATGAGCATCTCCATACTCCAGGCGGCACCACACAGAAGCGACCCGCCAAGAAAGAGAAGTACGCCTGTCACCAGGATCGGCTTGCGTCCGTAGATGTCCGCCAGCTTGCCGTAGATGGGCACTGTCACCGTCGAAGCCAACAGATAGACAGAGAAGACCCAGCTGAAGAGTCGAAGGCCGCCAAGCTGACTGGCAATCGACGGCGCTGCCGTCACCACGACCGTACCCTCAAGCGCGGCGAGTGAAACTGCCATCATCAGTGCGAGAATTAGAAGGGTTTTACTTCGGGTTTGTTGCTCTGAAGATGGCGATTCTGGAATCGGATTGCGGCGTGCCATTGCCTTGTGAGAATAGCACCGCGCTCACCACGCGCAGCCGAGCCAAGCTCGGGCCTAGCCATTCACCATGAGGACATCGTGTCCTATCCACCGCCACCGCCTCCCGCCGCAATGAGCTCAGCTCAGTGGCGGCTTCCCAATGCCCTCGCCGCCCTGCCAATGGAAGCTTGGTGTCTGGCCGGTTGATAGTTACTAGGTCTAGGGCGCGGACAATTCTTCGAATCGTACGAGTGCGTTCGCGAGCCTCATTTGACGCGGCGTGTTGCAGCGCGCGCGCAGCAGCATTGGGCTCGCGACGACAACGGCGAGACACTGGGCTCGACTGGTGGCTACATTGAGTCGGTTGAGGCTGTACAGAAACTCCATCCCGCGCGGTGCAAGTTCGGCCGAACTCGTAGCCATCGAGTAGATGGAAATCGGCGCTTCCTGGCCTTGAAACTTGTCGACCGTGCCGATGCGCAAAGTGGGCAGATCCTCGGAGAGTGCAGCGACCTGGGCGTTGTACGGCGTGATTATCAGTATGTCGCGTTCAGTGAGTGTTGTCGTGACGCCTTTAGCATCGGTCCACGTCGGGTTCGAGGCGAGCAATTCTCGTACATGCGTAGCGATCACCGCGGCCTCCTCGTGCGAGTCGCTGGAGTGGCCGTCGTGCGCCACGGCGATGTAGCGGATGCCGGTGCCAGTGATCGGCGTAGCACCCGTCAGCGCGATGGCCTCGCGGCCAGGGTGGGAGTGGAGGCGGCCCTCGTAGAACACTTCCGAGGTATAGGCAGTGATGCTCGGATGGAGGCGCCACGTGCCGTTGAGGAAGATCCCAAGGTGGTCCGGTATGACGCGCTCACGGTCGAGGACGTGCGCCAGTGCAGAGAGATCGGCGCCTGGCGGATGCGACCCTTGGAGCGGCTGGTCGAGCTGTTGCGGGTCGCCGAGGAGGACGAGGTCTATGGCGCTGAGTGACGCAGCCAGGGCATCGGCTAGTGACATCTGACCGGCTTCGTCGATGAACAGCACGTCCACGCTGGCAGCCATGTCTTCTCGCGCCCAGAGCCAGGACGTGCCACCCACTACATTGAGCGAGCGGTCGGTGAGGGAGTCCCGTGCTGTGTCGTTGTCCTTCAGGTGCGTTGCGCCACGAAAGGCTGGCTCGTCGTCGTTCGTGCGTTGGCCGATGGCTATCGAGACGCCTCGTTCGTTTGCGGCTTTTGCGGCCTTTTCCAGCAACTCCCCGATCACCTTGTGGCTATTTGCGGTCACGCCAACGATCTTCCCGGCCGCGACGAAGTCCACGATCATCTGCGCACCGACTGAGCTCTTGCCAGAACCCGGAGGGCCCTGAACAGCGAGGTAGCTCTCTTCTAGGCCAAGGGCAAGACGCCTGCCAGCGTACTGAGGATCCTCGCCGTTCTTCACCAGAGCCTCGCCGTCCCGCTGGCCTGCCCGCGGGGGCCGGCGCATCAGCAGATCGCGTGCAGCGCGGTACGCGCCGGGCGCGTCTATACCGTGCTCGAGCACCCACCGAGCGAGACGCTGAAGGCTCTCCGGTTTCGGCTCCGGGCGGAAGTAGTCGTGCGGAATCAATGAGGTTGGCGTAGGCGCGACTTTGCCCGTCCCGAGCCTGATGTCGACGATGCCGTGTTCATCGTCGAAATTAACGATCATCCCTGGCGGCCGCCCAGTCTCTGGATCATGAGGCGAATCGCCTGCGCGAATCTTGTGTTCTTGCGGTGGGAATCGAAAACGGTAAATTGTGGAGCGAGCTCTAGGAGCAGGGTCCGGCCATGAACGTTCGAAGGCCAGCTCGCCGAGGGCGTCGGGCTCCTCGCGGCGCTCCGCATCGGTCAGCTCGTCTCTAAGGAAGAAGTAACGCCACCAGAATGACTTCGCTTCACGCCGGTGCCAGTTTAGTAGCTGGGCCAGCAACCATCGCCCGCGATGGTCGTCGAGCCAACCACCGTGGTCTTCAGGCAGCTCGGCCATTAGCGTGTCGACAAGTTGCTGAACTGCCTTCTGCGAATCGCTGTCTTCAGTCTCTGCTTGGTCAGGCATTGTGAGGCGCGGCAAATCGCCGAGCTCACCAGCAAGAGCGGCTCGTTGTTCCTCCAGCCAGGCGCGCAGATGGTAGGCAGAAGCACAGTCATCGCGATTGTAGCCTTCGATCTGCGCGAGCAGTTCGCTCCGCTCCTCGCCCTGGCCAAGCTCAAGCCAGGTCTCGAACTCGACAATGCTCTTGCCCGCGTCACGCAGGTCGACCATACGGTTGAATCCATACAGCGGCTCCAGCCGTTTGATGGAATAGCTCTCGACAGATGCGCGAATGCCTTGTCGCACGGCGCGATAGAGGTCGATGAATACACCGCCTCGAAGCAGCCTGTCTACTTCTACCTCGCGGGTGCCGTAACGGCCAGCGAGTCGCTTCATTGCTGTTGGCTCATAGGGCGCGTAGTGGTAAACGTGAAGGGTTGGGTCAGCCGTGATGCGATCCATGATGAGATCAATCAAGGTCTCAAACGCGCGTTGTTCCGCACTCGTGGTAACCGTGCCGCCCTCGATCGCCCAGAAGGTGTGAAATGACGGCGCGCCTTCTGGATCGGGCCGTCCGGGTTCGGTCACCCCAAAGAGATAGTCGATGCCGTCGACCTCATCGGAACCAAAGAACGGGTCGCCCTCGATGTCGAAGAAGAGATCACCGGACGATGGCTCCGGGAGCATAAGCAGGCCGTTGTTAGCGATCAGCGTGCCATCCCGATTGCGCGCTGGCGCGATACGCTCCGAGATCATCCTGCTCTCGCGTTCGCCTCGCACTTGGATGCTGGCCTGCGCGTGGATTCGCGCGAGTGGTTCGCGACCCGCACCGTCCAAACGCTCGGGCAACGTGGCTTTCGGCTCCGCCAGCCCGGTCCGGGTGGTTATTTCTATGGCGTGCAGCGCACGCCGCTGAATGCTGGTCAGGTTTGCCACGAGGGACAGGTCATCTTCCGCCTGCCATTGAGTCCGGCACTCGACAGTCCATCGGCATACCCCGCAGTGCTCGACTGGCTCAGGCCTGGTTAGGACTGGAAAGCTTTGAGAGGGATCGTCGAGGAGCGCCTCGAAGTCTCGTGCCGCCGATCGGCAGTAAGCTGCGTAGTCTGCCACGCGGAACGAGACAGTCTCACGCTGGACGCCACCAAGCGCGAGGTGCATCTCCTCGGGGTTTCGCCCCTGCAACGCGCCGACAAGCTCCGAGTACATGCAAAGCTGTAGCACAGCGGAACTAGTCGCGTGCCGCGCCAATTTGGTGTCCCAGACTTCGTAGCTCCACTCCCCGAGGTTGCTGGGCCGCTCCACGCGGCGCAAGAAGTCGGCGTATCCCAGACGCCGACCGTCAAAGAGCACGCCCTGATAGATGATGTCCGCGCCAGCACGCATCGCCCTGAGCGTGGCGTCGCGACCTCGCGCAACTCGTTCTGAGGGAGTGAGCGCGTCGTCGCGCCCGACTTCGACGATGGTCAGGCCGTCAGAGTTCAGCCTTTCGAGGAAGCTTGCCTCATGCTCCAGCCCGCGCTGCGCGATCCGGTCGAGCACCGGATCGACGCGCTGTGGCCTCCTGAGGTTTCCCTCGATAGCGGCTCGTTCGAGATTGGCCAGGTGCCGGCACTCGAGGAATCCGACGAGGTCTGTTGCCGAGAAAACAAGGCGACCATCGATCTGCTGCACCCGTTGGTTTACCTCGGTCCCTCACTGGGGTTTCTAGTCGCCGCTGAGCAACCGCAGCATACCAACTCCGGCGATTTGCTGTTACGTGTTGGGAGGCACATGATCGCCGCACGATGACGGCATCGTGTCACCTCAGGCCGAATCGGCACGCATTAGCCCAAGCTCCTCTGCTGTCCCGCCATCTGCTGCTAGACGTCGAAGTGAGCCACGGTTTGCCTACACACGGCAGCAATCGTTTTGAGTGTGCCTCGGACATCTTCGAGGTCGTTTCCTGGAGCCGGTCGCACCAACCGGGGATGAAAACCTGGTGAGTTAGCGATCTTGTAGTCGATCTTCACGATTTCCCGCTGCTCGGAGAAAGTCCAAGTCAGGAGTTCAGAGCGAAGCTGCCTTTGATGTCCTCTTGCAATCCGAACCACCTGTGCTAGCCGCTTTGGCCCTTTCTTGAACTCGATCTTCGTGTTCTGGGTGAGCGGGAAGAAGAGCGCGGGGGCGACTACTCAATGCTTGTCCGTATTGGACAGGTTGCGCAAGGTACGCATCACTCTGCCTTTCGCTGAGCGGAGCCTCTCCTGCTGGACCACCCATCGCCGCGAAGAGCTGTCCCCGCAGACTCTCGATGTGCGCGTCGGCTCTTCTAAGTTTCGCGTGAACTCGAAGGAGTTTCGATGTCATTGCGCTCGTGACTCCACATTCCTCAAGGTCCGGTCTAAATTATGTGAAGCTGAAATTCACTGACCTCAGGCTTGCCAGTCAATTGTGCGGTATGGACGGCAGCATTTCATGGAGGGAAGAGCGCCGCGGTTGGGGCACGATGTACAAGTAGTGTTGCCGATCGCACCGATGGATTAAAAGTGGGCGCTCTGCGTTACCGTGGATCACCCGCTCTAGCATACGGGTGGTCAACTTACGTGGGCGCTTCCCGTGACGTACCTGGAACACTGCAACCCTTCCCCGGCTTGCGCCGGTCAGGGTTGAATCGATCATAGTGTAGAGCCATCGCGAATAACACAACGTAATTCAGCGCGTATTAAAACGCGTAATGACGTCGCATTATCATTGATATATGGGCTTCTATATCGATCCATTTAATCGGCATAATTCAGCGTTGATTGTTTCGTGTTCGTGGAATGATTGTTTAAGGGCGTTCTTAGATTCAATCAAATTGGTTCTGAGAATCGTTTCTGGCAGTAGCGCCGCTTTAGGGAGCCGTTAGTGTGCGTTAGTGGGGGGTCTGTTTCATCGTGAAGATACCGGCCCCATTACCTAACCTCACGGGGGGAATTTTCCGCGAGCGTACACGCAGTACATTAGCGCTTTCCGCAACGAGGTTTATGCTGCGAGATTAAACCGGCTAAGAATGGTATAAATGGACGCGGCGATGTCAGCGTCGGCGCGTTGGGCAGAAGGGGTGTTAGATCGACAAAGAAGCACCGTCATTCTATAACCCGCCGACAATGCCGATAGAGCTACCTGACAACGAAATGCCTCCGCCCGGTAAGAACTGTGCTAACTGCGGCTACCTTGCAATGCGCCATCGAGAGAGCCGCGAACTGCTCGGCGCGGAATCGTCACACGGTAAGCGCCCGTCGTAGAAGTTCGATCATGTCACGGCAGATTTCGCGGGATTGCCTCTGGCCTACTATGTTTGATGATTGTCTACTCCCTAACGACACAAAGAAAAACGGCCTCGAAGGGCCGTCTTCGAATCTATTTAGTGGCGCGCTCGGAGGGATTCGAACCCCCGACACCTGGTTCCGAAGACCAGTGCTCTATCCGCTGAGCTACGAGCGCGTAAAGGAAGTATACAAGCGCCCTCATGACTCTGAATGAGGCGCTTCCGCGGCGGCGCGGAGACTAACGAGCTCGGCTCTAGTTGCCGCGACCGCGCCGAGCGCTGACCTCGAGCAGGAGATCGACGCGGGTGTAGGTGGCGTCGTCCGCGAAGGAGTCGGCGCTGACGGTGCCGGAGATCTCTGCCTGCTGGCCGTCGTTGAAGTCGATGCCGATGGCGAAGCTGCTGCCCTCGGCGGCGGAATCGGTAATCGTCCATCCGCGCTTCTGGAACTCGCCTCGGTAGAAGTCCACCACATCGACGTTTGAGTCCTTGGTGAGGAAGGAGACGATGTAGTTGTTGTTGCCGCCGGACTTCTGGATGTAGGTATCGAGGACGACGGACTCAGCGCCGCCCTTGTAGATCGGGATGTCGCTCGGGAAGCCGGGCGGCAGCGGCCGGCTGGACCCGGCTTCGAAGGGCTTGGCTTCCGGCTGCGCGGTCTGGCTCAGGTCCTGGTAGGAGACGTAAAGCAGAGTCTGGTCATCGAGGTCCGAGTGGTGGAGGGTTACATCGCCGCTGACCTCGGCGTTATCGGGCCGGGAGAAGCGCATGCCGGTGAAGTCATCGCCGGAGCGGGCGATCTCCATCTGCCAGGGCGCCTCGTCCAGCGCCGTCAGGTAGTGGTTGTAGACGTCATCGACCGAGGCGCCGGTGCCAATGACGACAAAGTAGTTGGTGCCCTCAGGCGAGCCGATCTCGAAGGCGACGATGACCTCAGCGCCGTCATAGACGGGAAAGTCGGAGGGAAAGCTCTCAGGCAGCTCGCCTTCGAAGGTCGTGATCTCTTCTTCGCCGGTGGGGCCGAGGCGGATGAAGCCATCGACGACGCCGGCGCCGCTGATGCCACCCCCACCGCTGCTGCCGGCGAAGAGATAGACCAGAAGCCCGACGATCAGCGCCGGGACGATGGCGAGGGCCAAAAAGGGCAGCCAGGGCGGCAAACCGCCACCGGAGCGGACCGGGGGCGGCGTATCAGGCTGCGCCGGCTCAACCGCGGGCGTCTCCGTGGGGAGATCAGTTGGCGTCACGGTTGTTGGGGCTGGAGGCTCGGCCGAACTTTCCTGCGTCACGTCTGCCTCCGGGGAAGTTAGGAATGGGGTGGACGGAGGGATTTGAACCCTCGATCTCCAGGGCCACAACCTGGCGCCTTAACCGCTAGGCCACGCCCACCACGCATGCGTTTGAGGATAGTCTCCGCAGGCCGCGGATATCAAATCAAACACATTTCACTCTAGCATGGCCGCTTTCGGGTGGTCAAAACGGTCATCCAAAACGCGGACCCCCTTCGACCGTTCTGACCTGGACGGCCGCCTCGTCGTGGTTATTCATCTCTATTGGGCGAGACGCCGGTAGACGCCACGGTAATAGGCGAGAGGTGCGGCATCAACGACGAGGCCGCCGTCCAGCACCTCGCCGACGAAGATGATGTGGTCGCCGCCGTCGAATTGCTGGGCGATGCGGCACTCGAAGTAGGCGAGGCAGCCCTTGAGGACGGGAAGACCGGTCTTGCCGAGGCTGTAATCGACGCCTTCGAGGCCGTGCGCCTGGGGCGACTGCTTGATCGCGAACTGGCGCGAGAGCTCTTCCTGCTCCTCAGTGAGGATGTTGACGTTGAACGCGCCGGTGTCCTGGAGCATCGGCAGGGTCTCCGCCTGGCGGTCGATGCAGACGAGGACGTAGCTAGGGTCGAGCGACAGGGAGGCGAAGGAGCTGGCGGTCATGCCGTGATAAGCGCCAGCGCGTCCGGTGGTGACCACGGTCACGCCGGTGGCAAACGACCCGGCAATCAGGCGAAACAGCGTCTTATCGATGCTCAACGGTGATCCTCCGCCAAACGCCCGGCCGCGACGCACAGTGGCATGTCCGGGTGCGTCCTTCCTATGGTCGGCATTTTAGGCCAGCAAGCCGACGTTTGGCTTGCCTTGTTGGGGCGGAGCGCCACCGCCTAGAATTAGATCCACGTCTCGAAGCCTTTGGAGGGTCTATGGCGCCGGCCCGGTCCACGAACTGGGAAGAGGAATTTCTAACGCACGGCCTCTCGGGGCGGGCGCAAAACGCGGGCGTGGCCTACGCGGGGCCGGGTTCCGGCAACGACGTGCCGCGCCAGCTGAGGCCGCCGATCGCCTTTACGGGCGGCATCCCCGACCCCAAGGCGCTGCCGATCGATGAGCTGGCGGCGGCGACCCAGGCGGTGCTGCGGCGGGACGGCGTCGATGCCCTGACCTACGGTGGCTCGCAGGGTTATGCCGGCCTGCGGGCCTGGCTGGCGGCGCACTGGACCCAAATCGAGGGGACGGAGCTGACGCCGGCGAATTACACCCTGACCATCGGCAGCGCTCACGCCCTGGAGAACGTTTGCGAGACCTTCCTCAACGCCGGCGACGTCGTAATCGTCGAAGCGCCGAGCTTCCCCGGCTCGATCCGGACAATCCGCTCGCTGGGCTGCGATGTCGAGTCGGTCTCGATGGACGCCGAGGGTCTGGACGTCGACGAGCTCGCGGCCAAGATCGCCCAGGTCGAGCGCGGTGGGCGGCGCGTCAAGCTGCTCTACACGATACCCAACTACCATAACCCGACCGGCGCCACGCTCTCGGCGCCACGGCGGACGCGGCTGCTCGACCTCTGCGAGCAGCACGATATCCTCGTCGTGGAGGATGATGCCTACGGTGAGCTGGGCTACGGCGAGCCGTTGCCGCCCTCGCTGTACTCGCTGTCGCGGGGGCGCGGCGTGGTCAAGCTCGGCACCTTCAGCAAGATCATCGCCACCGGACTAAGGACGGGCTGGGTACAGGCGACGCCGCCAATCATCGACGCGCTGGTCGCCACTCGCTTCGATATGGGCACAAGCCCGCTGCTGCTGCGGACGATCGCCGAGTTAGCCGGCGGGGGGCAGCTGGAGGCGCACATCGAGGAGCTGTGCCTGCTCTACGGCCGCAAACGCGACCTGATGCTCAACGAGCTGCGGGAGCGCGCCGGCAGCCTGGCTACCTGGACGGAGCCGGACGGTGGCTTCTTCCTCTGGCTCAAGCTCAACGAAGCCATCGACCCTGTAAAGCTGCGGCGGACCACGGAGGAAGAGGGCGTCGCCTACGGACCGGGAGGCGGCTTCTTCGCCGGCATGATGGGCCAGGCCGCGGCGGCCAGGGCGCCCTACGTGCGATTGGCCTTCAGCTACACGGACGAAGCCCTGATCCCGGAGGGGGTGCGGCGGCTGAGCCGGGCGCTGGAGCGCGCCGCCGAGCCGGACTAGCGCGAGGAGGACACCATGGCGCCGGCACGCAAGCTACCACGCCCGTTCGAGATGCCATGGGGTCGCGGCGAGATCGTCGAAGAAGCGGCTTATACGGGCGAGCACCACGAGCCCTGCATCCAGCTGATGGAGTACACGGACGGCGAAGGCGCCGGCGGCCACAGCATCCGCTTCTGCACCTACAATCATCGAGGGCAGTTCCAGCGCTCGCCGCTAATGCTGAGTGACGGCGACATCGAGGGGCTGCGGCGCGCGCTCAAAGAGACGCCGCGATTGCAAGCCTTACTGCGGCGGTTGCTGGATTAGGAAGAGGAGAGCATGACGACAACACCACTCACGGGCGACACCTGGGGCGACGAAATCGAGGGGCCGCGGGCCTTCTTCCTGGCTCAATCGGAGAAGCCGTTCGCGGAGCTGAAGCCGATCTTCCAGAGGTCGCACGGGATGCTGGTGCAGCAGCTCCTGGGAGTGACGGATGCCCAGGCGACGTTCAAGCCAGGTCGCGGCGACGGCGAAGAGGATTACAGCGTCGCCGAGGTGACGCGGCACATGATCCAGATCTACCCGCTGATGGCGGCGCGCATCCGGTCGCTGGCGCTGGACACGGAGCGGCCGGCGACTCAGCCCCCGGGCAGTCTGGGCCAGCACGAGGGCGCGCCTCTATCGCGGCTGCGCGGCCTGCTGGCCGAGGCCGAGATGGGTCTCCTGGCGCAGGTGAGTAGCGTCGAGGGCAAAGAGCGGCTGGACACGACGATGCCGCACCGACTCTTCGGCGAGCTGAACTGCCGCGGCTGGCTGGCGATGCAGTCGCTGCACATCGAGGACCACGCGCGGCAGATCGGCAAGATCAAGTCGCATCCGGATTACCCGAAGGGGTAGACGCTTCGGCGATGGAGCTCTCGTCTCTGCGGCGAAGCGAGGCAATCTCGGGCTAAGCGACCGTCAGGGCAGGACGCCGTGTGTCTCCGAGATTGCTTCGGGCTGGGCGCGCCCTCGCAAAGACAGCGCTTGGCGGGCCGCAAACATTGGCGTGGAGCAGAAGTAGCACTTAACCTTATCGCGTAGTTCCCCGTCACGGCCGATAAATAAAAGACGCCCAGGCTGTCATCCTGAGCGAGGGCATGATTCTGGCAAGAAGCCGCCGCTTTGGCGATGCGTCAGACCCCTCGGCGGGCTCGGTGACGGCCGGAAAAGGAAGGGAGAGCCATGGGCTACGCCGACCACCTATTCGAATCTGAGATGGCCTGCCGGGGACACAACGACAGCGACCTGCTGGCCGAAGGCGGCGGCTTCCCGCTGCCGGGCGACAAGCCCCACTACCCGCGCGACCGCGCCGTCAACATGAAGCACGTCCGGCTGGACTTCAATCTGGACCTGGACGTGAAGCGGATCAGCGGCAGCGTCTCGCATACATTTAGCCCGGTGAACGACGGCGTCGAGTCGATCGACCTGGACGCGGTGGAACTGGATATCCTCGGCGTGCGGCTCAGCTCCGGCCTGCCGCTAGGGCATAGCCTCTCAGAAGGCCGCCTCCACATCGAGCTGGACGCCCCGCGCCACTCCGGCGAAGAAGCGACGGTCGTCGTCGATTTCGCCGGCAGCCCGCGCCGCGGCCTCTACTTCATCGGCCCGGACGCCGCCTACCCCGACAAGCGCCTCGAAGCCTGGACCCAGGGCGAGGACGAAGACACGCGCCACTGGTTCCCCTGCTACGACTTCCCCAACGAGATGGCGACCAGCGAGATGCACGTCAGCGTCCGTGAGCCGTTCACCGTCATCGCCATCGGCGAGCTGCGGGGCGTGGATCAAGGGCCGGAAGCGGGCCAGCGGACGTTTCACTGGCACCAGGACGTACCTCACGTCACCTACCTGACCAGCGTCGTCGCGGGTGAATACAGCGAGATCCGCGATGACTGGGACGGCATCCCCATCCTCTATTACGTACCGGCCGGCCGCGAGGCGGACGGACGCGCGATCTTCAAGAACACGCCGGACATGATGCAGCTGTTCTCAGAGCGGACGGGGGTGCGCTATCCCTACGCCAAGTACTCGCAGGTCATCGTCCAGGACTTCATCTTCGGCGGCATGGAGAACATCAGCGCCACTACCCTGACCGACAGCGCCCTCTACGACTCCCGCGCCCGTCTGGACGCCGACGCCGACCCTCTGCTGGCGCACGAGATCGCCCACCAGTGGTTCGGCGACCTGCTGACCTGCCGCGACTGGTCGCACGGCTGGCTGAACGAGGGCTTCGCGACCTTCATGGAGCTGGCTTACTGCGAGCACAACAAGGGCCGCGACGAGTTCCTCTATGCCCTGCGCAACGAGATGGACTTCTACTTCGGCGAGGCCGGCCGCTACAAGCGCCCCATCGTCACCAACGTCTACAACGCGCCGATCGACCTCTTCGACCGCCACCTCTACGAGAAGGGCGGCATTGTCCTCAACATGCTGCGCGTCTACCTGGGCGACACGCTGTTCTGGAAGGCGATCCGCCGCTACACGATCAGCCGTCGCAGCACCAACGTCGTGACGCCGGACCTGCAGCGCGCCATCGAAGAGGCTACGGGCAGGAACCTCGATTGGTTCTTCGACCAGTGGGTCTACGGCGCCGGCCACCCGGAGATGAAGGGCGACTACGCCTGGGACGGCGACGCCAGGACGGCGAAGATCTCCCTCAAGCAGAGCCAGTCCGGCGACCAGGTGGCGCAAGTCTTTCGCCTGCCGTTGCAGGTGGAGTTCAACCTGGGCGACGGCCAGAAGATGAGCACCCGCGTCGAGATGACGGAGCGGGAGCAGACCTTCTACTTCCCCCTGGCATCGAAGCCCAAGTTCGTCCGCATCGATGGCGAGGTGCTGAAGTCGCTGGACTTCGAGCGCCCCGGGGAGATGCTGCGCGAGCAACTGGCGCACGATGACGACGTCCTGGGACGCGTCGACGCGGCGCGGGCGCTGGGCAAGAAGGGCGACAAGGAAGCGATCGCGGCCCTCGGCAAGGCCGTGCGCGAGGACGCCTTCTGGGGCGTGCAGGCCGAAGCCGCGAAGGCGCTGGGCTCGATCCGTTCCGGCGGCGCCCTGCGTCAGCTGCTCGACTCGGTGGGCGTGGATCACTCGAAGGCGCGCCGCGCTGTCGTCCGGGCGCTGGGCGAGTTTCGTGACGAGCGGGCGGCGGCGGCTCTGGAGAAGGTCATCGATGAGGGCGACGCCAGCTACTACGTGGAGGCTGCGGCGGCGTCGGCGATAGGCAAGACTCGCTCCGGCCGGGCCTTCGCGGCTCTCGAGCGCAGCTTGCAGAAGGACTCGATGAACGAGACGATCCGCAGCTCCGCCTTCGATGGCTTTGCCGAGCTTAAGGACGAGCGCGCGGTGCCGATCGCGCTGGAGTGGTCGCGCTACGGCAAGCCCCAGAACGTGCGCGGCGCGGCCGCGGCGGCGCTGGGCAAGCTGGGCGAGATCGCGCCGGAGCACGTCAAGGAGGACATCATCGACCACCTGATCCAGCTACTGGACGACGGCTGGTTCCGGTCGCAGCAGAACGCTATCGGCGGGCTGCAGGAGCTCAAGGCGACGAAGGCCCTGCCCCATCTCGAACGTACCGCGCAGCGGGCCCTCGATGGCCGCGTTGTGCGGACGGCGCGTCTGGCTGCCAAGTCGATCCGCGAGAGCGGCGAGAAGGGCGAGGAGGTCAAGAAGCTGCGGGAGGAAGTCGACAAGCTGGTCGATGAGAACCGCACCCTGAAGGACCGCCTCGACAAGCTGGAGTCGCGCGTCGGCGGCAACGGCAGCGCGCCGGCGCAGGAAGAGATCCCCGTCTAGCGAGGAAGCCATCGGTTGGAGTTCGATTGGGACGAAGGTAATCGCCACAAGAACCTTCGTCATGGTGTCCATGACTGGGAGATTGAAGAAGCATTCGGAGGCGACTCGTCAACCCGTCCTGCGGCCAGTCACAGCCGGTTCGAGGAAGAGAGGTTCGTGATCTTCGGGCGAGCAAGGACCTCGGGTAAGTATCTACGGATCGTTTACACTGTTCGTGAGATAGGTGGTCACCGATTTATCAGGCCAATAAGCGCGGTCGAGATGCGACAACGGGAGAAGCGACGTTACCGCCGCAGGCAATGAAATATAAGAAACGTTTGCCCTTAACTATCGTCAAGTCTCTGGATGAGATACCTACCTTCAAGTCGGAAGACGAGGAACGTGCCTGGTGGGCGTCGCACGAGCTCAGTCAGGATTTATACGCACGACTTAAGCGCGAGCCAAGCTCGCCCGGAACAGTCGCGTTCCGTCTGCCACAAAAGCGCAATACCGCGACTCAGCCTCGCCAATCGGCTTAAGCTTCTAGCGGCTGCCGAACGGCTCCGGGTCCTCCGGATGCAGGGGCGCGTAGACCGGCAGCCCGGCCTCTACGCGGCGCAGGTTCTCGGCGATGCGCTCGAAAGTATTCATCCAGCCCTGGATGCCGCCCGCCGTGTGCGGCGTCAGCGTGACGTTATCGAGGTCCTGCAGCGGGTGGCTCAGCGGCAACGGCTCGACCGAGAAGACATCGAGGCCGGCGGCGCGGATGCGGCCCGCCTTCAGCGCTTCGACCAGGGCGGCCTCGTCCGTGGTATTGCCGCGGCCGGTGTTGACGAAGATGGCGCCCGGCTTCATAAGGGCGAACTCGCGCGCGCCGAGCATCTTGCGGCTCTCCTCCGAGTAGGGCACAAACGTCGCCACGATGTCGCTCCGGCGCAGCAGGTCGTCCAGCGCCGCATATTCGACGCCGAAGTAGGCCTCCTGTTGCGGAGTCAGCAGGCTGCGCTTGTTGTAGAGGACGCGGCAGTTGAATGGCGGCAGCATGCGGGCGAAGCAGGCGCCGATCTCGCCGAAGCCGATGATGCCGACCGTCTTGTCGTTCAGCGTATCGACGTCCGGCCAGCGCACCCAGTTGACGGTCTGAGTCGCCCCAACCTGCTCCTTCTCCTCGAGGCCGTCCGGATTGACGCCAACGTGGACGGCGTGATGGCCCTGGACGACCTTGCGCAGCGCCGACAGCGTTAGAGTCAGCGTGTGCAGCGCGACCCGGTCCGAGACGCCAAAGGGCACGACCGAAACGGGAATGCCCCTCGCGAGGGCGGTGTGGGCGTCGCCGCGAGCGCGCGTCAGGCCGATGCGCTGCATGAAGCGCAGCTCGGGCAGCGAGTTGATCAAGGCGGCATCGACGGGATAGCTGGACCAAACGACGGCCTCGGCGCTCTCGTAGCCGGCGGGTAGCTTGCCGGCCTCATCCGCGACCAGCACCTCGTGGCCGCCAAGATACTGCTTCGGGAAGTCTGCGAGCCGCGCTTCCAGGGGGTCGGAAAAGCTACGCGCATGGGGCACCTCCGCTGGCCGTTAGTCTACGCGGGCGGGGGCCTGGCTGAAGCAGCGGGGCAACCTCTCCAGGTTATCTAGGTTGAAAGCATTTCGAATCTCGCCCCTCTCCGTTAACGGAGAGGGGATGCCAAAGGCAGGGGAGAGGTGAGGCCTTCTGAGGTGCGAGTTGGGTTCGTCGCCTTTCCAGGACCTACCCCTGTGTAATCAAAATTGCCACAGGTAAGCAAGCAACAGTACCCGGACAACTATGCGCTCATGTTATGTGAAATCTGGCTGCCTGTGGATCAATTAGGCTAAGAGCCCACCCATCAGCGAATACTTAAGCCATCCATTTATAGAAAATAGATATGAAGAACGTTAGTAATATTATGAATTCAAATGCCACGGTTATTGGAACTGGCCGGTCTAGCGCTTTACGGACCTGGTCAGGTGGCCTTTTAGCCAGCCTATTGATTCTACTGGGCATTGTGGGATGCGCGGAGAAACGAGTCGGGCCAGGCGAAGAGAGGGTCATGATTCCAGCAGGAACTGATCCAGAGCGTTGGGGTGATTTCGTCATCGCTCAAGACACGGCCGCGGTAACACCGACGGTCGAACGACAGGGACCGCGTCGAGACCTCACCCTTACGGAGAACGAAGGTCCATTTGATAGCAGGCTATCGAGTTTCTCTACAAGCAAGGCCGCTGCTGACAGCGACTCTCGGGTACCACTTCTGGAGCAGGTTCCCGCGGGCGAGGAGTTCTTTGGCTTCACGATCGTCTCGGATAGCACGGGAGCTGGGGATGCCTGGGCCCACTACATACGTCCAAGCCTTCGCACGGTAGCGCTTAGCCAGGGGTCGCGCCCGGCTATTCCGATGATGCTTCCATCATTGTTGGTTGGACGAGGAGAAGAGACGTGCCCTTTTACGTGATCCCTGTAACCACTCCGGCAAGCAGGCGGAGCCAACAGCTTCCAGGGCCGGCTGTATACCTCGACCAAACCTTCAAGGTGGAAGTTAACGGTAACAAAGGCGTATTGCGTACATATGTTACGCGCAATGGCGGCAGCACCTACCCATTCCGGACTCCAAGCGTAATGATCAACTGGTTCGTGGGAGATACTCTCTGGACGTTTTCGTCGTACTTCCTGAGCCCGGACGAGGCTTTGGAAACAGCCGCATCAATTCGCGCAGTCACTCATTAAGTAACGATCACTGTGAACTGTCGATTCTCGAGGCCTGGGAACGCTTAGGCTCAGGATGGGCAGAGCTTAGAGAAAAACGGCGGGACGGCGGCGGGTGCGGCGGGCGACGCCGGTGGAGCGGGCCGCGTCCGAGACCTCACGCGCGACGGCGCGGGCGACGTTGCGGTTGAAGACGCTGGGGATGATGTACTCCTCCGACAGCTCGTTCTTGCCGACGATGCCGGCGATGGCGTGGGCGGCGGCGACCTTCATCGCCTCGTTGATGTCGCTGGCGCGCACATCGAGGACGCCGCGGAACAGGCCGGGGAAGCAGAGCACGTTGTTGATCTGGTTGGGGTAGTCCGAGCGCCCGGTGGCGATGATCCGCGCCACGCCCTCCAGCTCCTCCGGCTGGATCTCCGGGTCCGGGTTGGCCAAGGCGAAGACGATGGCGTCAGAGTTCATCTTGCGCACGTCATCGGCGGTGATCAGCCGGGGGGCGGAGACGCCGATGAAGACGTCCGCGCCGGCGATGGCGTCGTGGATGGTGCCGGGGCGGCCACCGGGGTTCATCTCACTGGCGAAGCGCTCCAGGGCCGGGTTCATGCCCTCGGGACGGCCGGGATAGACGATGCCGTTGACATCGACGCCGACGATGTTCTGGACGCCCGCCGCCCGCAGCACCCCCGCGATGGCGGTGCCGGCCGCGCCGACGCCGCAGATCGTCACCTTGATCGCGTCGATCGGCTTCTCGACGATGCGCAGGGCGTTGAGCAGCGCCGCCAGGACGACTACCGCCGTGCCGTGCTGGTCATCGTGGAAGACGGCGATATCGAGCTCGTGCTTGAGACGCTGCTCGATCTCGAAGCAGCGCGGCGCGGAGATGTCCTCCAGGTTGATGCCGCCGAAGCCGGGCGCAATCGCCTTGACGATGCGCACGATCTCGTCCGGGTCCTTGGTGTCGAGGCAGAGCGGCCAGGCATCGACGTCGGCAAACTCCTTGAAGAGCATCGCCTTGCCCTCCATCACCGGCAGCGCGGCCGCGGGACCGATGTCGCCGAGGCCGAGGACGGCGCTGCCATCCGTGACGATGGCGACGGCGTTGCGCTTGGTCGTCAGCGTCCAGGCGACCTCCGGGTCGAGGTGGATGGCGTTGGAGACGCGGGCGACGCCAGGCGTGTAGACGGTCGAGAGGTCGCGGCGAGTGGCCAGCGGCAGCCGGTTGTGGATCTCAATCTTGCCGCCGAGGTGGGCCAGGAAGACGCGGTCGGAGGCGCTGCGGACGTTGAGGCCGGGGATCGCCTTGAGCGCGTCGATGATCTTGCGCGCGTGGGCGGAATCGGTGGCGCCGACGGTGATGTCGCGCACCATGACGTCGCGGTTGGCCGAGACCAGGTCGATGGAGGAGATGTCGCCGCCGGCCTCGCCGATGGTGGAGGCGACGCGGCCGAGCATGCCCGGCTTATTGGGGTACTCGGCGCGCACGGTGGCAGTGTAGCCACCACCGGGCACAATGCCTTCGACGGCGGAGTTACGCTTGCTGGTCATGCGCGCCATCTACAGGAGGCTCTTCCACCTATGCCCACTCGTATCGACCAACATCCATGGCCGACATCATCGCCTCCCAGCGGTCGCACATCACCCAGAGACAGTCAGGCGTCACAGCCTTGGAGAGTTGTACGAAGTGCCAGGCGCTTCAGGAGACTTTCCGGTTGAGCATTTGAGAACTAGTCGATGTAGTTGTAGGCAGGCCAAGTGAGGAAGTCGACGAATTCGTCAGCTAAGGCGACCAGTTCGATGATCTCGCGTGCTTCGCCAAAACGGCGACCAGTGTCGGTGGGAAGTTTAGCGACCTCTTCATTGATAATTTGACGCACGAGCTCGCGGTTAATCTGGCGGCCGTCTTCTAAAGACGCGCCGCGCTGGATCCACTGCCAGAGCTGGGTGCGGGAAATCTCAGCGGTCGCGACATCCTCCATGAGGTTATTAATGGCAACTGCACCGTAACCCTGCAGCCAAGCTTCGACATACTGCAGCGAGACGCTGACATTACTACGTAGGCCAACCTCCGTGATCTTGCCGCCCGGTACTTGGAAGGCGATGAGATCGGCGTTCTTGGTTTTAACATCAGGACGCTGCCGCTCGACCTGGTTGGGCCGGTCTCCTAGGACGCCATCGAAGACGTTCATAGCTACCTCAACGAGGTCTGGATGGGCCACCCAGGTGCCGTCGAAGCCATCGCTGGCTTCGCGTTGCTTGTCCTCGCGTACCCGGGCCAGAGCCTGCGCTGTGACCTCGAGGTCGCGGCGGCTGGGGATGAATGCAGCCATACCGCCGACGGCATGGGCGCCACGGCGATGGCAAACTTTGACAAGCTCCTCCGTGTAGGTCCGCATGAACGGGACCGTCATAGTGATCTCGCCGCGATCAGGCAAAATGAGATCAGACCAGTTGCGAAACTTCTTGTTAATGCTAAAGATGTAATCCCAGCGACCAGCGTTGCAGCCAGCCGAGTGATCTCGCAGTTCATATAGGATCTCTTCGATCTCGAAGGCGGCAAGCACCGTCTCGATCAATACCGTGGCCTTGATAGAGCCGTGAGGGATGCCGAGGCTATCCTCGGCGAAGGCGAATACCTGCTCCCAAAGGCGGGCCTCAAGGTGCCCCTCAATTTTTGGTAGGTAGAAATATGGACCGCTGCCGCGGGCCAAGAGGGGGCGAGCGTTGTGGAAGAAGTAGAGTCCGAAATCGAAGAGGCTGCCGGACATCGACTGGCCATCTACGACGACATGGCGCTCATCCAGATGCCAGCCGCGGGGGCGCACCATGAGAGTCGCAGTGACGTCGTTGAGTTTGTAAACGCGACCATCGGGGTTGTCGAAGGTGATGGTCTGGTTGACGGCGTCAACGAGGTTGATCTGCCCTTCGACCATGTTGTGCCAAGTGGGAGTATTAGCGTCCTCGAAGTCCGCCATGAAGACCTTTGCACCGCAGTTTAGTGCGTTGATCATCATCTTACGTTCGCTCGGGCCAGTGATCTCTACACGCCGGTCTTGTAAGTCGTCCGGTGGCGGAGCTACGCGCCATTCGGATTCGCGGATGCTCTTAGTCTCAGGCAGAAAGCCCGGGCGCTCTCCGGCGTCGAAACGCGCCTGACGGGCGGCGCGGGCCGCCAACAACTGCTGACGGGTCGGATTGAAACGGCGCTGGAGCTCAGAGATGAAGTCCAGTGCTGAGGGCGTCAATATCTCGCTCGCGCGGCCCTGAACAGGTCCCTTTAGCTCAACTTGGGTTTGATCAACCATTCAATCAGTCCTCTGCGTTGATGATCACGCTCTTGACCTGCGTGTAATCGAGGATCGTTTCATAGCCGTGAGTTCGTCCGAAGCCGCTGTGCTTGTAGCCACCAAATGGCGCACCGATGACGCTGCCCCAGCCGTAGGTGTTGACGTAGACCTGGCCAGCTTGGATGCCCTTAGCCACCCGCACAGCACGTCGAAGGTCGTTGGTCCAGACAGAGGCAGCCAATCCGTACTTGGTGCTGTTGGCGATCTCGACGGCCTCTTCTGGGTCACTGAACGAAATTGTGGACAGGACTGGCCCGAAGATTTCTTCCTGAGCGATACGCATGCCAGGCTTAACGTCATCAAACAGCGTCGGTTCGACGAAGAAACCACGATCGAATTTTTCGCCCGCTAGCTTGCCACCGCCCACTACCAGACGGGCGCCTTCATCTCGGCCGATTTCCATGTAGTCCAGAACCCGTCTTTCTTGTTTGATATTGATGAGAGGACCCATGTCGGCATCGTCGCTCCATTGGCCCACGCGCACGCGCTGCATCTCCTGGGCTACGGCTGCAACAACATTCTTGCGCATGCTTTCCTCAACGAGGAGGCGTGTGCCGGTGTAGCAAATTTGGCCACTGTTCGAGACGAGTTGGCGCACGATGGTTGGGATAGCCTTTTCGAGGTCGGCGTCGCGCAGAACGATCTGCGGTGACTTGCCTCCGAGCTCTAGGTGCAGCGGCACTAAGTGCTCAGCGCAGAGCTTCATGACGATAGCCCCTGTCTCGGGTGACCCCGTGAAACCCATGCGCCGAATCTCAGGGTGCAGGGGCAGAGCCGCACCGGCCTCATTCCCATACCCGGTCACGATGTTCAGTACGCCCGGCGGGATACCTGCCTCCAGCGCCAGTTTGGCGACCAAGAGGCAGGCCAGCGGCGCATCCTCAGCCGGCTTGACAACAAGTGTGTTGCCAGCAGCTAAGCATGGCGCCGTGTCGTTCATCATCAGCGTCGTCGGGCCGTTCCAAGGAACGATGCAGCCACAAACGCCGTAAGGCTCGCGCAGCGTGAAACCTAGCGCCTCTGGCTTGACGGAAGGCAGCGTTGTACCGGTGATCTTATCAGCGAAGCCCGCGAAGTACTGCAGGTTCATGCCGATATTGGTGCGTCCCTTATGCGGTCGGCCCACCTCGATCGCCTCGAGGAGAGATATCTCCTCCGAGCGGGCGGTCAGGAGGTTAGCCCATCGACTCAGGAGATTTGCCCGCATGGTCGGGTTCATGTCGCGCCAAGCGGGAAATGCCCGGGCTGCTGCCTGACAGGCAGCGTCGATGTCCACCTCCTTTCCACGTGGGACGCGCAGAAGCAGTTCTTGGGTGGCGGGGTTGATCACGTCAATGGTCTCACCGGCTTGCGCCGACACCCATTCGCCGCCAATTAAGTGTTTGCCATCCGGCAACACCTTCCCGAGCTCCAGTGCCCTCAAGGCCTCCAGCGACATAACAAATTCTCCTCAAGCTATCCCGCGAACCAGTTGCGATTTGTTTGAGAGCCGAGCCGAAGCCGATAGGCTATGCCTAAGTTTCTCCAGCTAAGTGCGGCGCGCAGCGTAGCACGGAATAGTGCCTTTAAGCAAACTAGTTGAGCTTCTGCTAATTCAATTTCGTTACTCAATAGAGCCCCCGTAGGATTAGTCCCCCGGCTTAGCTATCGGCCGCCACCAAGAGCAATGTCACCACAGCTAAGTCTCCTAAAAAGACAATGCCCGTCCATCTGGCGAAGTCATTCGTCGTCCAAAACCCACGGGCAACCAAGATGGAGCCTACGCCCATGAAAAGAAGGGCCGAAGCAAACGCGTAAGATACAAGCGACAAGCCTTCGTCTGCGAGTCCTTCAAGGCCTGCAAAGACGCAGATCAGAGCCATCAATATGAAAAGTCCGGCCAGGGAGAATAACGAACGGCGGTTTGGAACACTGCTCCCGTCGTCAGGCTTAAGAGACTCTGCGTTCTTCATCTTCAACCCTACGGAAGTCAGTTATTTTACTAGCCATTGCCCAGGACACATTAACCCATGAAACGGAAGTGAGGAAATCCTAGAGCTCGGCGTTCGTTCCTTACGCATCTACCTGGCCATGCCTCAAAGCCAAATTCTCGTTCTGGTGCGCCTGCCTTCGCTCGACAAAGCCGTGCCTAGTGGCCCGTTGCATTGACAAAGAAGGCTTGGCGAGTCGGTCCGGGTCGCGAACGTCTCCAAAGTTGTGGACCAGTGCTCCAAGCACAAGAGCGAGAATCGTAGATTACTGCATGACATATTTTACTTATTGTTTAAACAATTGGGAAATGTGCTATCGTTGGTGGGCATAACTTCAAGTGGGCTAGAAAGGAGTACGGATGAAGCACAGCGAGCGAGCCAGGGGCCAGCCTCGCGCATTGACAGGATCGTGAAAGGCCCGGCTGTAACCGGGCCCGACGTCAGTTACTGCTGCGAGCCAGAAGCTGAGACTCACCAGACAGAAGCCCGAGGTGAGTAGCGGCCGGGCGCCATGGAAGCGGTGAACGAAGGTCTTCAATTTTGCCGAGGAGAGACTGGGAATTGACCACGGAGCAATTAAAGCCACCGTCTTGATCGAGCGTCCTCGCCGCTTTCGAGACTGAAAACGCTCTCGCCCGCGTGCGCGAGGACAAAATATGGGAGGCGAGTGACGGCTTCGATGGTACCTGGGTAGCCCATCCCGACCTCGTCGAGGTCGCGATGGACATTTTCGCGAGGTCTTGAGCGAGCGGCCTAACCAGGTCGCGCGGCTGCGGGCGGATGTCAATACCAACCCGGAGACTTGATTGACTTCAAGGTTCCCGGGGCAAAGATCACCGAGAATGGCCAACGCGGCAACGTCAGCGTCTCCCTCCAGTACATTGAGGCATGGCTGCAGGGCTTCGGCGCCGTCTCGATCACAACCTCATGGAGGATGTCGCGACCGCCGAGATATCCCGCACCCAGCTCTGGCAGTGGGTTCACCGCGGCGCTGCCCTGGACGACGGACGCAAAGTGACGCGTGAGCTCGTGCGCCAGATCATCGATGAAGAGGCCGCCAAGCTACCTTCTGACGCTGGCCGCCGCTTCGCCGACGCGCGCCAGATCATGGAGGATGTCTCACTCGCGGACGATTTCGTCGACTTCCTCACCTGGTCCGCGCTCAGCTACATAGACTGAGTCGCTACGAGATTGGTGTGCTCGTTGGCGCATGGCGTCCTTCGGGTTACGCCTTGCCCTTAGTCCCCGGTAGACTTTCTCGGCTGTTATAGGTAGCTCACGTATTCGAATTCCGCAAGCGTCGGCGACAGCGTTAGCGATTGCGGCGGCGACTGGGATGGTCGGGCTCTCGCCAATGCCTCTGGTTTGAAAGGGCCCTGCTCCTTCCTTCGAACCGAGCAGTACAGTGTAGAGGGGAGGGATATCGCGGATGACCGGGATCTTGTAGTCCCCAAAGGACAGGGACGTTACTGCGCCATCTTCGACCCGGAGCTCTTCCATCAAGGCGTAACCAATTCCCTGGACGACTGCGCCGTTGATCTGGCCCTGATGCCCCAAAGGGTTCAGGATTCGGCCGACGTCATGTGCCGTCGTGAATCGTAGCAATTGAACGGCCCCTGTTTCTGGATCCACTGCTACCTCGGCCACCTGTGCCACGAAGGAGGTCACATGCGAACGCCCACTCTCTTCCACGTGGACTTCGCCTATGAGCGGCTTCCCAAGTCTCTTAACCAGATCATGCCAGAGGATCACGTCCTCGCTGTCCAGACGTTCCAGGTTGTCACCACTTAGCGACATCTGGTCTTCCGGCCAGCCCAAAAAGTCATGAGCAACGCGGAACAGCTCAAGCCGAGCTGCTTCTGCTGCCTGAAACGCTGCTGTCGAGTTGACTCTCGTCCCGCGGCTTCCCGCGATCCCTGAGTCGAACGGTACGACATCTGTGTCACGGACCTTGATCTGAACCCGGTTCACCGGCAGGCTAAGCTCCTCCGCGACGACCTGGCACAGAGTCGTGTACGTCCCCGTACCTTGGTCGAAGACCGGCGTCTCCAGAAGGACTGCGCCGTCCGGGCAGAGTGTGACAATAGCTGTCCCCTGCCCACCGCCTGAGCTGCGCTCGCCGATAGCGAGGCCGCGTCCCACAAATGGCGGCTTCGGAGAGCCATATTCGGCGGCTTCTGCCGCCGCACTAATCGTTTCTGCCGCACGCACGTGGCGAAGGCGTTCTCCGTTCGCTGCCTCCTCTTCGTCCTGGATTAGGTTCTTCAGTCGGAAATCCAAGGGGTCTATGGATAGCCTTCGTGCGACTTCATCCAGTTGCGACTCGAGGGCAAAGACGGCCTGAGGTTCGCCCGGAGCGCGCATGTATCCGCCATGGACGGTATTCGTGTACACCTGAACCGACTCGACGCGGGTATTTGGGATCCGGTATGGCCCGGCTGCTGCAGCGGCCGCCGGGATTGTACCTCGGGGTTTGTGGCCCGCGTAGGCGCCACAGTTCACGATGTACTCGACGTAGTGGGCCGTTAGCACGCCGTCTTTCTGTGCGCCTGTCTTGAGTTTGATGACGACCTCGTGACGCGGATCATCCGCTCTGAACTCCTCGACGTAATCGAGGACCATCCGCACCGGACGGCCCGATTCCTTCGCGAGGAAGTAGCAAATTGGCAAACTCGCTAGGCGTGCCTTTGCCACCGAAGTCTCCGCCGATCAGAACCGGGTGTAGTACGACGCTGGCTTCAGGCACCCCAACGGCGGTCGCTAAAGCTTCGCGGGCGTTGTAAGGTGTCTTGCTACCCGTCCAGACTTGCACACGTCCGGCTTCCAACGCGACCATCACGGATTGTGGTTCCAGGTAAGCCTGGTGCATCCGTTGAAGCCGAAACGTGTTCTCAACCACGACGTCTGCGGTGGCAAGAGCCGCGTTGATATCACCGCGCTCCGTTAGAGTGCGGGCGAAGCCGTTGGACGGCTCGTCCGCAGCCCGTGCGCCTGGGTACGAGCCAAAGTCAGGGTGGAGAATTGGCGCGTCTGGTTCCAAAGCGGCGATTGGATCAAAGATGGCCGGCAACTCTTCGTACTCAATCTCGATTAACGCCAGGGCACGCCTTGCCGTCTCTTTGTCCACTGCCGCCACCGCTGCGACTCTCTCGCCGATGAATCGAACGCGGTCTTGGGCCAGTGCAGGAATATCCTTGAGCAAGCGGCCGTAGAGGCCACGGCCCACGTCTGCTCCAGTTATAACGGCGTGTACGCCGCTCAGTTCCCTGGCTTTCGTAACGTCGATGCGAAGGATGCGGGCGTGGGCATATGGGCTATGAAGGGCCTTCCCCCAGAGCACGTCAGGAATGTCGATGTCAGCAGTGAATTTCGCCGCGCCGCTGACCTTAGCCCGGCTTTCGACACGCGGGGTAGGCTCACCAATGATCGTGTAAACCGTTTCGTCACCTTGACCCATTGACTCTTCCTCTAACAAGAATCTGATGGGGAGGCTTCGCGGCATTGTCATAGAACGTCGCGTTTCTTCTCATCTAGCCACTGCCCTCTGTTGGCTGCCGAAGCGAAGTTAAAAGGCGCTTGCGTGATCGCGCAAGCGCCTTATCGCCCGGAGAAATGCTAGCCATTCCGGCGGGGCATATCAGCGTCTAGCCAGTTCAGATGCGAGCCCCAGTGCGGTCGTCCTGTCGGTGGCGACTCACTTCCTCCCCAATTAGAGTTATGCAGCCAAGGCCACCGGAACCGGTATCTTGTGGACAAATGCTGGGCAGGGATAGACGGGAACCACTCCGCGAACCATAGTTGCAAGTCCCGAATGATCTTCATTCGCTTCTCGAAGTCTAGCTCGCGTCGCTGAGCCTTGAGAAACGCTTCCGTCTTTACATGACCATAGGCAGTCTTGCCATCCCGAGCTGCTACAGTCGTGTAATTTCGTGCAAGAAGGTAATCGATCTCGATATTGCTGCCGCCGATCCAGACCATGCCATCAAAATCTCGCTCAAGACGGTATTTGTTTTGCTCAACTGACGTAGCGCTTAGAATGGGTTTAACGTCGAAGGTATTCGAGGCCTTCAGACTATCAACGACGAGCTGGTCGTACTCTGGAATCTCTCCACGCGCTAGTTGAACGGCAATGGTCAGGGGTACCAACCCACTATGCCCAGTTGCGGCCGTGAGCTTCTTGGCTTCCTCCGGCCCGTAGAGGAAGTTCTCAGAGAGATTACCCAATTCACCCTTCTCGGGATTTAGCCAATAGGTGGGGTCCTGAGGTACATGAGTCATTGGAAGTATCTCAATCGGAACACCGGCTGTCTCGAATGCTGTCTTGCCACCGAGGAATTCCCCAATGCTCTTGAAGTCTACCGAACGGCGGATGGCAATGCGTACTCGGGGATCCACCGTGGGTTGACCATCAGGATTAAGTACACCGAACAGATAACGTGCGGCGCGGTCCTGCTCCGGAGGATCAGCGACGATTACCGCGTTGGGGACGTCCTTGGCAAGGGCCAGCACCTCACGGGCGGTGGGGGCGAAATCCATTATGCCGCCGGTGACGAATTGTGCGTAGCGGTTGGCGTGCTCAGGGATGATGGGCGTGTGCCAACGCTCGATGAAAGGATCGCCACCCCAGTATTCAGCGTTCTTGCGATACTCGAGCGTGATAGCCGGCTGATGCTTGTCGAGAATTTTGAAGCCCGTGCCGATAGCATTTGTACGCGCAACGTCTGGATTGGCGTTAAGTTCCTTTGGCATTACGAGGTAGCCCCAGTTGTCATGGGGTGCCCGTTGGAAGATCGGCGCGTATGCATGCTTGAGTTTCCAGACCATATGGCGGGCGTCGGGATACTCCGTCTTATCCAAGACATCGCCCAGGAAGTCTCTGAACGGGTTTATCTGCAGGTGTCGTTCCTGGCTTGTCTTCCAGTCCTCGATATCCATCACGCGTCCGTTTACTGGGGCAACATTGTGGAACTTCACCCCGGGACGCAAGGTGAAAGTGACCGTAGTGCCTTCATCGGCGAATTCCCATGACTCTGCGAGTGCACCGACTGGAAGGTTGGCAGCTTGTGACGAAGGATCGATGCCTGGCCCACGCTTGAATACGACAAGCTGCTCATACACATGGGCTGCATAGGGAATCTCGCTCCCAACAAAGGTCATGGCATCGAAGTTGCCAGTCATCTCGGACAGCACGTGACCGGGGTAGATCCCGCCACGGACTGCTTCCTTCGTCTCGTCCGCTAACTTCCAATCGTTCCTTGTGTTCCAAACTGTGCCGGGCTCGCGCGAGCTGCTGGCGTCGTCGAACTTCAGGCCGGTCTCACCCTCGCCGCCACATGCGAGAAGAACGGTTGCGCCGGCACCGGCAGCGACGCTGCCTAGGAACCGTCGCCGACTGACCGCCATGCGCGTCCGACTTGGAAGCCATGATTTCGAACTCGTTTTCATTATCTCCCTCCTCCGGATGGCCTCGGCTCCATACGATTCCAAACCCGCCGTGTTCTTGGACAAAGCCCGCCACGTGGGATGGCTACTTCTCGCGACTAGGACGACCGCGCTGCCTCCCCTTCCTCTAGTTGGTAGAGTTCGACTTTAAGTGCCTCGAACCAGTTCACCTGCTTCGGCAACACCTTCGAGGCAGCGCGCAACTTGTAGTAGGTGGGCGCCACGCCAGGGGGCTCGCCACCATCGCGGACCGTGTTGATCGCCCTCAGTAGTGAGCGTCGCGCGTAGATAACCATACGGTCCGTGGTGCCAAGTCGCTCCAGCGTCCGGTCAGCGATCGCTCCCATGCTTTCCTGGACCGCGCGGTCCTGCGTGTTGACGCCCTCAATGCCGGTGAATGTCACCCGCTTCTGAATGTCACGGTCAATGAGGTACTGGTTGGCCATATTGCGCCGAGAGCGGAAGTTATCGTCTATATCGACATCAAGGCCAAATTCGTTGCCCATCCCGATTGGCTCAAGAGCATCGCTCATCCAGATCGGCTGCTCAGCGCCTTCCTCCGCGACAAGGATGCCCCCGCGTCCCGGCCCTCGCCTGTCCTCGGAAACGTAGAGCGAACCCCATTTTGGAGGGGCTTCGCCGTCATGCAGGCGACGCACAAGCGGTTCGTCACCCCACGTCCAGTGGAAGTTAAAGACCATCGTGTTCTCGTCATCGATCGGTACCCACATGTGACCATGGCTGCCAACGTCACCACCATTACGAATCTGGTGCCAAGGCATGACCCAGTGGTAGCCGTTAACGCTACGCAAGTCATCGGGCAGGTCACGCATGACCGTGTAAGTCGAGCCGTGTACGGCCGGCACAACCTCGACTACCGCGGAACGAGCCCGCTGGACACCCCGTGCAGGATTGACTGCTGTGTGCAGGAAGCTAGTGTGGACGCTGTCGATGCCGCCCTCGAGAGCCTGCAGCCAGTTGCACTGCTGCCAGACTTTTGTCATGCCGCGGTGCGTCGCAGGGACCTGTGTCCATTCGAAGAGTGGCGGTGCCGGCTTCTTGTCCGGCGGGCCCATGTAGCACCAGACGACGCCGCCGACTTCGTAGGTCGGGTAGGCCGGGATGCGAACCTTGTCCTTGAAGTTGGACTCTTCGGGCTCGGAGGGCATGTCGACGCAGGCGCCTTCGCAGTCGAACTTCCAGCCGTGGTAGACACAGCGAATGCCATTCTCCTCATTGCGACCCCAGAAGAGGTGGGCGCGACGGTGTGCACAGCGGGCGCCCACCACGCCGACCTTACCGTCCGTCTGGCGAAAGGCGACGAGCTCCTCGCCGACCAGCTTGATCGTTATGGGTGGACAGTCAGGCTCGGCGAGCTCCCAGGAGAGAAGTGCTGGGATCCAGTAGCGTCGCAGGAGGTCGCCCATCGGGGTTCCCGGTCCCACGCGAGTCAATAACTCATTCTGCTCGTGCGTTAACATCGGCTCCTCCTTCTTGGATGGCGACCGCCGGCATGATCCATCGCGTTTCGGCCCATCGCAGACCCCTATACAATACTCAACTTGTCAATAGAGTGATAAATTACGTCGAATACTGCATATTGTGTTCAGGAAGTGCCCGGTCAGTTGATGCCGAATCGGGGGCAAATTGACAAGGCGGCTCAATCCGCTTTACCATCGCGCCCCGCGCCCTGTCCTGTTGAGCTCATGGAGGGATGACCGATGAAGACCATTGATGTGATTGCGGAAGTGATGAAGCGGGAAGGTATCGAAAACCTGGTTGTCTACCCGGTCACTCCCCTTACTGAATCCACGGCCGCTCTAGGCATAAGGACAATCGTCTGCCGGCAGGAGCGTGTGGGCGTCGGCATAGCGGACGGATTTAGCCGGGTTTCGAACGGTAAGCGTATCGGCGCCTTCGCTATGCAGTCCGGCCCAGGAGCGGAAAACGCCTTCTCGGGGATTGCTTCGGCGTTCAGTGATTCGAGCCCAATGTTGATCGTTGCCATGGGATATCCACGCGGTAATGCTCATTGGCCCCGCTTCTTCAACTCCACACAGGCATACGACCATGCGACGAAATGGGTCGAGCCGATTAACTCACCGGAAATGGTTGTCGATGCAATGCGGCGCGCCTTCTCCCGTCTCAAGCTCGGCCGGCCTGGTCCCGTCATGATCGAACTTCCTGAGGACGTGGCGCACCTCGAGGCCGTCGAGTCCGTGAACTACGAGCCGGTGAAAATAACTCGCTCGATGGCGAATGCGCGCGACGTGGACGACGTAGCTAGGGTATTGCTCGATGCACGTGCACCTGTGATTCACGCCGGTCAAGGAGTTCTTTACGCCGAAGCCACGGAGGAACTGAAAGAGCTCGCCGAGCTCCTGCAAATCCCAGTCATGACAAGTCTTCTCGGCAAGAGCGCCTTCCCGGAGGATCACCAACTCGCACTAGGTACTGCGACTGGCGCGGGAGGTGGTGCCGTAGGCCACTTCCTTCAGAAGACGGATCTTGTGGTCGGAGTAGGTTGTAGCTTCACGAGGCACAATATCTCCAACGTGGTCATCCCCGATGGCAAGCCCATCGTTCAGATCACTAACGATGAGTCTGACATTAACAAGAACTATCCCGTGGCTTACCCTATCATCGGGGACGCGAAGCTTGTGCTGCGTCAGTTGCTTGACGCCGTCCGGGATCGAGGCGCGAAGACCACTCATAGTAACGGGGCAGTTGTCGACGAGGTCAAAGGCGCCAAAGCTTCCGCGCTCGAAGAGAGAATACCTCGCCTCACCTCCCAGGAGGTGCCGATTAACCCATGGCGCATCGTGTGGGAGCTTAATCAAACCCTCGACCGCGAGAGCGCAATCCTGACGAACGACTCGGGTATTCCGCGAACGCAGCTTGTTTCAACCTACGAAGCAGCCGGCCCCCGTAGCTTTATTGGTTGGGGAAAGGCGCATGCCCTTGGGACAGGACTTGGCCTCATCATGGGGGCCAAGCTCGCAGAGCCAGATAAGACTTGTGTCCATTTCATGGGAGACGCGGCCATTGGGATGGTCGGGATGGACTTCGAGACCGCCGCGCGCTGCGAAATTCCGATCATAAGCGTCATCTCCAACAATTCCGAAATGGTATCGGAGATTCCGCGGATGTTGGTATCGCGTGAGCTCTACCGGAGCACAGATATAAGCGGCAACTATGCCGACATGGCAACGGCGTTGGGTGGATACGGCCAGCGCATCGAGAATCCGGAGGAGATCCGGCCCGCGATCCTGCGCGCGGTAGAGGCAACGCAAGAGGGACGGCCAGCCTTGCTTGAGTTCATAACTGCTGGCTACGACCCAGCCAGACCGCGTTACTAGATAGGGCTCGCCTTCGTGGCCAAATTCAACTCATATTGCTGCTTTGCCAAGATGTTGCTTGTACAGCGAGTTTCGGAATCCTGAGTCAGGCCAACGGTGCGAGACCAGGTCACCATAACGGCATCGTGTAGCTTTCCACACGCATTGGTAGGGCAGATCGGATTCCCCTATATCTCCTCATGACCTCAACTTGGTTCGTCGAGCACACAGCTTTAACGGTCATCTGTGTTGCCGATACTGTGACACGGACGCCAGGAAATGTCCCACATCTAATTTAATTCATTGCTTTGCGCCAGCCGTTGGCAGTAGCTTCTGGCTCGGTACGGAACCAGCGTTTACCTGCAGATGCCGTGATGACGGTTGCGGTATAACTACCGCCGCCTGGGACGTGGAAGATCTTCACACCGGCAGATTTGATGTTGCCTTTGATCACGCAGCCTTGCGGTGCGGTTGTACAACCCTGAGGGCAGCCCACGATCTGTGGAGGCGTCGTGGGCTGGACGACGACCGCAGCCGCTACTGGTCTCGCAGCCTGAACAACCGCTGTTGGTGGCACGGATGTGAGATGGGCCGGAGGCGCCACTGCTGTTGCGATTGGCTGGGCCTGCGGCACGGTTGCTGCAGCGATAGGCTGGGTTGGCCGCTCTTCGTGCAGGCCGGCGGGAACGCTGGTAGGCGACATCGAGCCAGGGTCGTCAGAGGAGGCCGCCGGCTCATCACAACCGAGGGTCAGCACCATTAGGGCTAGGCGAGGAATAGACCCAGAGGTCGATTCATCTCTGCTCCGATCAGGTTGGCGCTAGAGTATGTATCGGTAACCTCTGCGTCAACGAGACACCTGAGGCGGCTCGGCTTCGCGCAGGCAATCAGGACAAGCGTCCCGGTACGGTTCTTAACAGGTAAGCCTCGTGAGGAGCCGTCAACACTTCGAGGTTGTGGACTTGATCCGGTCTGGGAACGCCGCAAGAAGCTCCTGCTCAGAGGAGAAGGCTCTGAGATTAGCGGCGCTCAGGCTCTTCCAGCCCTCGTCGAGGTCGCCACGAGCAAGGGGACGATCCGTTTCGCGGCCAACGAGCCCCTCCCCACCGCGCTCGTAACGAAGCTCGTCAAGGCTCGCATCGCGGAGACCGAGGCCGCCGCTAAGCGGAAGTGACGAGAGGGGTAATGAGGTGCGGCCCCTGTGGCCGTTCTTTTGCACCCTAGCCACTACGCGAATGCGACTAGGTCTGGCGTCCCTGGAGGGATTCGAACCCCCGACCCGCCGCTTAGAAGGCGGCCGCTCTTTCCACTGAGCTACAGGGACATCCTCTCGTGCGCTACGCGGCAAAGCGCCCAACGAGCGACGCTCGGCCTGGATGGGCGCTTCATTCTCGAAATCGAACGCTGGTCAGGCTACGAGCACCGGACCGGCGCTGGCCTGATCGCGTCTGGTGCGGACCTTGAAGTAGCGCCCATTACCGCGCCGCTCCACCGCGACGATCTCAGTATCGGAGAGGTCAGGGCTGGTTGTGATGTGGCGCTGGATCAGCCGGCCGAGGGGCTGGGCAAGGGTGACCGCAACGATGCCGGCGAAGATCGCGTTCGGCACTTTGTCCCTGCGGTGGGAGCCGCCGATCACGGCCATCGTCGACAGGGCTGCCAGCGCACCAGCGGTCGCGAGGTTGGTGCCACAGAGCGGGGTCACGGCCCAGAAGGCTTCGCCGCGTTTGAGCCGCGCCAGGCCATCCCTGGCGCACTCGCCCAGGGCATCAACCGGGACGTCACCGTAGATGAAGAAGCCATCGCCCGTGGCGCGGCCGACGAGTCGCAACTCCGGGCCGAGCTTCGCGAGCAGCAGCGACACGGTGGCGTGCTCGAGGGCGTGGTTGCGGCGTACATCGCCAATCAGACTGCTTAACATCGTGGTCAGTATATCAAGTCAGGCTCGACGCTAGCGGCCTACCCTAGTTGCGCGTGACCCCCGGCACACCGACGCGCTGGACCTGAGTCGCATCTACCTTGATCTCAATCTCCTCGTCCGAGCCGAGCATGTGGACGGTCACCGCCCCGCTGCGGCGGCCGGATGGCACTTTGGAGACATCGACGCTGATCTCGAGCTTGCCGACCCGGTCGCAGGGAGCGCCGCGCTCGCAAGGTAGGTCATCGCCGACAGCGACCCCGGTGTAGGGGGTGACGCTGATCCAGGACGCCGAGGGCACGGCATACCAGGCGAGGACGCCGGTGCCGTCGTTGCTGACTCGGACGACTTCAACGTTGGAGCTGCCGTCCTTTGTGTAGCCGACCTTGACGCTGCTCTTATTGAGTTCCATCTCCGGGTCGCCAAGGATGCGATCGCGATTGCTGGCGCTGGGAGCGCCCGTCTCATCTATGTGGAACGGCTGCGGCGTCTGGATGTCCATCCGCAGGTAAGGGAATACGAAGTTATCGAGGCGGAGGGCATTGCGCCAGGCAGAGTCGTTGAGGTCCGGCAGGCTGATCGCTTGAGATTCCCAGAGCGCCTTGCCATCGACGATCGGCGGATTGAGCGCGCAGCCGAAGACCAGCTCCTGATAGGGATAGTTGCCGCGATTATGGCCCTTGCCATCATCGGTGGGGCCGCAGCTGTACGGCGCGCGCGGCCAGTTGCCGTAAATCGGGTCCATGGGGTGGTTGCTGCGGTTAGCCCCGGGGCCGCTGAAGCCGTTGTAGCCCCAGACGGCGAAGTACCAATTCTCCAGGATGCCGGGATGGCTGTTGGTGTCAGAACCGGCGACGGGACGGGTCTCCGGCGCCTCATTCCACTTGTCGGCCAGGATGCGAGCGCCGCGGGCAATGTTGTAGGCGAAGTGGGTGGCAACGAGAGCCTGCTCGGGAGAACCGCGGTCGTTCTCGCCCTGGGGTACCGTCATGCCGCTGGTGACCTGCGTTACACCGTGGCCACAATCGAAGGAGACGAGGGCGGGGCCGATCGAGCCGAATGGCACCTCGCCGGCGGTCTGGGTAGCGCTGCTCTCGATCCAGGAGATCGACTTGAGCAGGATGGGCGGGACTTTGCCAGGCTGGGTGATACGTGAGTTGCGCGGCCCGGACTCAATTGGCGGCAGGCCGAAGTATTTGTCGCCGGGGAAGAGCAGGTTGAAGGCGGCCAGCTCGATGGTATCGAGGTAGAGGCCGCGATCCTTCAGGTCCTCGTAGGCGGTGGGCGTGAAGGGGAAGACGCAATCGGCGCTGGCGCGCATTGGTGGCGCGACGAGCACGGCCGTGAAGGCGAGCGCCAGGGCGCCTAAGACGAGGGGTAGCCGCACCAGGGCGCGGGCTTTACGGGTTAATCCAACCAAGGAAGGTTACCTCTCCAGAAGCGATTGTCGTGCGGGAGCCGTCCAACCCCAGGACGGCCAGAAGCGAGCGGCCCGGCGCCATGGCCGAGCTGCCCTCGAAAGCGCGGACCAAGGCGAGGTCGCCAGCCGTGGTGAACGCCAGGGGCACGTCGAAGCCGCGCGCCGGGCGCGGCAGGCTGAGGCCACCACGTTCAGCGAAGGACGCGATGTTGTCATTGACAGCATCTTGGCCGACCACAAGCTCGCCTGACGAGGTCCAGATAGGACCAAAGGCATCGCCGGTAGCCGCCGGCTCCACTGTGCCGGTAGCGAGGTCCAGGACGAAGGCGCTAGACGAGACGCTGTCCGGCGTGAGTTCCATCTCCAGGTAGGCAAGCTCAGTGCCCGCCGGCGATAGCGTCCAATCTCGGGTCAGGCCGGGGGCGATCTGGACAGCGGGGGCTTGCTCACCGGTGGCAGCACCGATCGTCACGAGATAAGAGCCGCTCCCGTCCAGGCGGACAAGGTAGAAGCGCCCGTCCGGGGCAAAGCCGACGGGAAAGAGCGCCGCGTCGGTAGCAGCAGCCAGCTCTCGCTCGCCGCCGGTCTGCAGATCGAGGATGAAGAGGCGCGATTCGGAGGGCGCAGCCTGCGAAGCGGCGCGGCTGCGGCGGAAGACAGTGCTCTGACCGTCGCGGGACCATACGGCCGGGACGAGCAAGTCGATGCCGGAGGCTACGAGGCTGGGTGCAGAGCCGGTGACGTCGCTGAGCCAGAGATCGGCGGGCGTTTCGGGAGAGGGCGCCTTGATGGTGGCCGGCAGCGACGCGAAGAGGAAGCTGCGCCTATCGGGCGCCAGGCTGGGCACCACGCCGAAGTCGGTCGCATGTGGCGCCACAAGGACCTTGCGCCGCTGTGACGGCTGCGCGGGATCGACGAGCCAGAGGGTGTCTGAAGAGCTGCCGAAGGCAAAGTAGGCAACGTGCTGGCCGCCCGGCAGCCCGTGACCGGCAAGCGGCGCATCCGGGCTGGAAGCCCGAGGAAAAGCAAAAACGGCAAGCAGGCCAACGCCAAGGACGGCGAGGACCCAGAGGACGATATTGCTACGCGACGGGGATGTTGCTGTAGCTTGCATCGTGTGCCTGTGACCAGGGCCCGGCGCGGACTTAGCCTGTCCGCCGCGGACCAACCCCCCGCCATAGCTGGCGCGCTTCTAGGCCTCAGGACCACCCGACGGCTGTACCTCCCATGCCTTTCTGACGTGACGTATGACGTACCACGCCAGGAATGTTGCCAGCAAAACAGCGACCACGATGTCGGCGGGGCCCATCCAGTCGCGTAGCTGCTGCCAGTTCTCGCCCAAAGCATAACCTAAGCCGGCCAGAAGACCAGCCCAGATAGCTGAGCCGGCAAATGTATATATGGTGAAAAGCCGGACGTCCATGCGCGCCGTGCCGGCCGGCAGGCTGATAAAAGTGCGCACCAACGGCAGCATGCGTCCGAAGAAGACGGCCCAGGTGCCCCAACGGTCGAAGAAACGCTCCGCGGCTGTCAGGTCGTCCAGGGAGACGAAGAAGTAGCGCCCGTAGCGCTGGACGATGGGCCGGCCGCCCCAGACGCCGAGGTAGTAAATGAAGACGGATCCGAGGGTGCTGCCGAAGCCGCCAAGCAGCCCGGCAAGGATGATCCACTCTGGACCAAGGCCCTTGTCCTTGATCAGCATCCAGCCGGCCAGGGTCATAACCGCCTCGCTGGGTATCAGGAAGATGACGGTCTCTAAGGCCATCAGGACGATGACGCCGGGCCACTGAATTAAGTCGTAGACGCTGCCGACAAAATCGATCAGCGTATTTTCGATGCCGTGGATCAGTCGTTGCCACTCCCAATCACGTCGGCCCGCCTCCGACTAATGACGTTTGAGTCTAGCAGGTCAGTGACTGAATCTGTCAACAACGGCCGGGACTGATAACTCTCTGCAATATCGAGCGCGGAAACCAGCTGTTAGACCCTGCTGGAACGCGCTCCTATAATGGCGACAGCGTTCAAGGAGCAGACGTGACAGCAGCTAGCACACTGGCGGCGGAAGCCCGGCGCGAGGTCTACATCGACCGGCGGATCTGCAGTGTAACGCCGGACCGCATCGACGTTCATCCGGCGCGCAGCATTGTCTTTCTGCCCCTGACGACGCTGATCCTCGGCCTTACGATCTTTCCCGTCATCTACTTCTTCGGCGGCTCTTTGTCCCTGGGCCTGCGTTTTGGCCTCACCCTCGCCGCGATCCTGGTGGTGCCGATCTCCGGCATCGGCCTCGTCTACAGCATCGCCGGGGCGCACCTGGTCATTGAGCGGGCGAAGCAGTCCGCCGTGCTTCAGCAGGGCTACCTGGGCATGGGTGTCGGCACCCAGGAGCTAATCCCCTTCTGGAAGATCGACCGGATGCAGGTGCAGGAGCTGACGCCGCACGACTACCGCGGCCACCACGAGGACTTTGCCCAGTACGAAATCGTCATCGTCAAGGTCAGCGGCAAGGAGATACCCGTCGGCACCGTGACCGTGGCCCGGATGGAAGCCAAGGAGGGACTGGCGCGGGCGCGCGAGGTCGCCTCGCTGATCGCGGAGATGAGCGGCACGAAAGTACGGACGACACGACCCAAGGTCGCACGGGAGATGGCGTGAGCGAGGCGTCGCCACGACTCTCCCTGGTGATGCCGTCCTATAACGAAGAGGGCCGGATCGAGGAATCACTGCGGCGTGTCGGTGAGTTCCTGGTGGCGACTGGCTATCCCGCCGAGGTCATCGTCGTTGATGACGGCAGCCGCGAGCCCGGAAGGAAGGCTGCTGAAGATGCGCTATCCAGGCTTCCCGCCGCGGTTGGGCGCAGCTTCATCCGCCATGAGGTGAACCGGGGCAAGGGCGCGGCGGTGCGTACCGGCTGCCTCGCGGCCCGAGGCCAGTACGTCGCCTTCATCGATGCCGACCTGGCTACGCCTCCGGAGGACCTGTTACCTCTGCTCGATGCGTTGAATGCCGGCGCCGACGTCGCTATCGGCGTGCGCAACCAGGGTGACGGCTCAGACATGCGCAATCAGCGCAGCCTGCCCAGGCGCCTGGCCGGGCGCGCTTTCTCACTTACGATGCGGACTTGGCTGCTGCCGGGCATTGAGGACAGCCAGTGCCCCCTCAAGGCATTCAAGGGTAGCGCCGCTCAACGCCTCTTCCGCCTTCAGAAGATCGAGACCTGGTCTTTCGACGCCGAGCTGCTGTTCCTGGCCTCTCGCCTGGGCCTCAAGGTGACGAAAATCCCGGTGCGCTGGCACGCTGTCGAAGGTTCCCACCTCAGGCTCAACATGAAGAGCGCCATGGAGCTGTGGAACCTGCTTTCGATCCGCTGGATACACCGCGGCGTCAGCTCCAAGACGCTGGCGGGGGAGCCAAAGCCCGCCTGACCCCTCAGACCCTTCCGCTACCGGGCGCGGGTTCGAGGGCGCTCTCCTATGGCCGAGCCTAGGCTGCGTTGCTATACTGACGCCTCTTAGTAATCGCGAAACAGGATGCGGCTATGACGGCAAAGGTCTTCATCGACGGCGAAGCAGGGACGACGGGCCTGCAGATCTCTCAACGGCTTAGCGGCCGCCGCGACATCGATCTGCTGCACCTGAGCGACGCCGAACGCAAGGATTCTCGCCGCCGCGCCGAGCTGCTCAACGAGGCCGATGTCTCGATCCTCTGCCTGCCGGACGCCGCCGCCCGCGAGACTGTCTCGATGTTGGAAGACGGGGCGCGCGTAATCGACGCCTCGACCGCGCACCGGACGGCGCCCGGCTGGACCTACGGCTTCCCCGAGTACGAGGCAACGCAAGCGGATGAGATTGCCGCTTCCTACCGGGTCAGCAACCCCGGCTGCTACGCCTGCGGCGCCATCGCCATGCTGCATCCGCTGGTCAAGGGAGACATCCTCCCAGTGGACCACCCCGTGACAATCAACGCTGTCTCCGGCTACTCCGGTGGCGGCAAGAAGCTGATCGCCAGATTCGAGGACCCGCAGGCGCCGGACGCGACAGACAGCAACTACTACCTTTATGGCCTCGACCTGGAGCATAAACACGTGCCGGAGATCCAGGTCCACGGTTCACTAAAGCAGCGGCCATTGTTCGTGCCCAGCGTGGGCCGGTTCGCCCAGGGCATGATCGTCTCTTTGCCTCTCCAGCTCTGGTCGCTGCCAGGCAACCCGAAGCCAAGTCACATCCACGCTGCTCTGGCCGAACACTACGCCGCTAGGAAGGGCGCGCATGGCGTCACGGTGTCGCCCCTGGAAGATACGGCGATGCTCAAGGAATGCCTGGATGCCGAGACGTTAAACGACACCAACGGCCTGACGATCCACGTCTTCGGCAGTGAGCTACGCGAGCAGGCCGTGATCTGCGCCGTGCTCGATAACCTGGGCAAAGGCGCCGCCGGGCAGGCCGTCCAGAATCTCAATCTAATGCTGGGGCTGCCGGAGTCGGCCGGGCTCGAAGACATTGGCTCCTGACATGCGCCGCGCGCGTCTCTAGCCCGGCGCTTTGACCGGGCTCTAGCCAGGCATCGTTCTTCATCCAGTTCGCGCGCCGTCTGACCGGCCGGCAGCGCTTCCGCCTTCGTGAAGGAGGGCTTTGATGACTATCGAATTCGTTTCCGGCGGCCATGTTACGACGCCGCTGGGCTTTCTCGCCGGCGCCACCAGCGCCGGGATCAAGACCAAGGCCGGGGCGCTGGACCTGGCCCTGCTCTACTCGGAGCGCGATTGCGACGTGGCAGCCGTGTTCACCCAGAACCTGGTCAAGGGCGCACCGGTGCTAGTCAGCCGCAAACGTGTCGCGGCCGGGCGTCTGCGCGGTGTTGTGGTCAACTCCGGTTGCGCCAACGCCCTCAACGGCGCCGGTGGTGTCGAGGATGCGATCGAGATGACTCGTCTGGCAGCGGCGCAGCTGGGCCTGACTGCGGAAGGGCTATCGGTCTCGTCGACCGGCGTCACCGGGGTGCGGCTGCCGATGGACAAGGTGCGCGCCGGCTTGCCGCAAATCCAGCTCGGCACCGAGGGCGGCCCCGCGTTTGCCCGGGCGATCATGACCACCGACACGCGCCCCAAGGAGACGGCCGTTAGCGTTACAACCTCGGCGGGTAGCTACGCCATCGGCGGCTGCTGCAAGGGCTCCGGGATGATTCACCCGGACATGGCGACAATGCTCTGCTACGTGACAACGGACGCTGCCGTGGAGCGGGGTTTCCTGCGTGACGTCCAGCGCGACGTCGCTGACCGGACGCTGAATATGGTGAGCATCGACGGTGACACCAGCTGCAGTGACACGTTCCTGCTCCTGGCGAACGGCGCCGCGGGCCTACCGCGTATCCAGGCCGGAACGCCCGAAGCGAACAGCTTCCGCGAGGCGCTGCTGGCAGTCGGGACCCACCTGGCCAGGGAGCTGGCGCGCGACGGCGAAGGGGCGCAGAGGCTCATCGAGGTTGCCGTGACCGGGGCGGCGTCGCGAGAGGATGCGCGCCGCATCGCGCGGACGATCTCGAACTCACCCCTCGTGAAGACGGCGATCACCGGCTGCGACCCGAACTGGGGCCGCATCCTGGTCGCCGCGGGCCGTGCAGGAGCGAATTCTCTGGACGAAACCAGGGCGAGCCTGCGACTTCAAGGGGAGTCACTTTACGAGCGCGGGTCAATCCTGGCTTTCGATGAGGCCGCGGTGTCGAAGACGATGGACGCGCCCGAGGTGCGCATCGAGCTGGACCTGGGGTTGGGCGACGGCGCCGCGACGGCCTGGGGCTGCGACCTGACGGTGGACTACGTGCACATCAACGCTGACTACCGGACGTAGCAAGACGTAGCCACTCAGGTAACAAGAAACGTGCCGTACCTCCGGCCTCGATTGTCCGCTGGGGCGGTGGCGCGCATACAATGGGCACATGACACAACCATTGGTCGTCAAGGTGGGCGGCAGCACGCTCGGCAGTCACGACACGGCCCTCGAGGATATAGCGGCGCTGCACGCGGCCGGGCGGCGGATCATCGTCGTTCATGGGGGCGGCAACACGGGGACGGAGTGGCTCAAGATCCACGACATCGCCAACGAGTTCGTGGATGGGCTGCGCGTTACCAACGCCGATGCCATCGATGTCGTGACAGCCGTGTTCGCTGGTCTGGTCAACAAGCAACTGGTCGCGGACCTGCGAGGCCTTGGCGCCCCGGCCTTTGGACTCTGCGGCGTCGATGGCGGTCTGTTGGAAACCCGGCAGCTTGACCAGCGCCTAGGCTTTGTAGGCGAGGTCAGCGCTGTGGACGCCCGGCCGCTGGAGACGCTGCTCGACGCCGGCTATCTGCCCGTCATCGGGCCGGTCGGCTTCTGGCAGGATGGCGACAAGACGCGGCTGATGAACGTCAACGCTGATACGGTCGCGGGAGAGGTCGCGGCGGCCGTGGGCGCGGCGGCGCTGGTCTTCCTGACCGACGTTGCCTACGTTCGCGATGGTTCGGGCGACAACCTGCAGGAGCTGCGCCCCGCCGAGGTCGAAGGGCTGATCGCCGGTGGCGCTGCTTCCGGAGGCATGATCCCGAAGCTACGGGCCGGCGCGCGCGCTGCCGAGGCGGGCGTTGGTTGCTCCATCATCGATGGGCGAGAGGCGCATGCGCTGCGCCGCGTCCTCGATGGCGTCGAACTCGGCACGCGAGTGACGGTTTAGGGTGTCTTTCAGCCGCTTCCCCGGGCGGGAGGGAGACGATTTTGGCCCGCCGCCACCGCCGTTCCGGATCAGACGCCAGCGCTTCGATTTTCGCTCCCTGGGCGGCGCCAACCGCTGGATAATCCTCGGCGTCAGTCTGATCTTGCTCTACATAACTCTCAATACACTCAAGGGTATCTACGTCGACTGGCTCTGGTTCGATGGAGCCGGCTATCGATCTGTCTACGGGACCGTGCTGCGGGCGCGCGTCTTCCTCTTCCTTGGGGGAGCCGTGCTGTTCATAGCCTTTTTCGGCGCAAATCTCTTCTATGCCGGTCGCCTGGCATTGAGGACGCCCGCGCCGGGGCTGGCGGAGTCGGAGGCGGCGGCGCTGCGGCGGCTTTATCTGCTGGCGCTGATCGCAGGGACGCTATTCTTCGCCGTGATCTTCGGGACAATCGCGGCCGGCAACTGGGACGTGGTGCTTCGCTTCCTCAACCGCGAATCGTTCGGCGTGACCGATCCGCAGTTTGGCAAAGACGTCGGCTTTTACGTCTTTACGCTGCCCGCACTGCGGTTCTTCCATAGCTGGCTCTTGGCGATGGCAATTCTCTCGACACTGGCGGTGGCGGGTCTCTATCTGTTCCGCACGCTGGTCGTTGGTTTCGATGGTGGCGGATTGAAGCAGGCGAAGATTCATCTGACGCTGCTGCTGGTCGTTGTCGTTAGCGTCTTCAGCTTTGGCTACTGGCTGGACCGCTTCGACCTCAACTTCTCTACCGCGGGCGTCGTCTTTGGCGCCGCGTACACGGACATCCACGCCCGATTGCCCTTCTTCTACGTTGGTATGGGACTGGGCGCGATCACGGCAGTCACTCTCCTTATTTCGGCGTTTCGGCCCGGGATCATGCTGCCGGTGGCTGCCATGATCGCCTGGGCAGGGATCATGGTCGTTGGCAGCATCGCCTACCCCGCGACGGTACAGCGCCTGCAGGTGCAGCCCAACGAGCTCGAGAAGGAGCGCGTCTATATCGACCGCAACATCGAGATGACGCGGCGCGCCTTCGGCCTGGACAGCATCGAGGAGCGGCCGTTTCCGGCGGCGCCGGAAGTGACGGCGCAGGAGATCGCCGACAACCCGGAGACAATCCGCAACATCCGGCTGCTGGACGTGGGCCCACTCCTCCAGACCTATAGCCAGATCCAGACGATCCGGCCCCTGTATGAGTTCATCGATGTGGACATCGACAGATACGTCATCGACGGCGTGCGCCGTCAGGTCATGGTGTCTGCGCGGGAGCTTTCACCCAGCCGCCTGCCCACGGACGCGCAGAGCTGGGTCAACCGGAGACTGCAGTTCACCCACGGATACGGCGTCGTCATGTCGCCGGTAAATGAGGTGGTGCAAGAGGGCTTGCCGGAGCTATTCCTGCGCAATATTCCGGTCACGGGCAAGCTGCCCGTAACGCAGCCGGGCATTTATTACGGCGAAGAGCCGGAGCACTACGTCGTCGTCAATACCAAGGCGCGGGAGTTCGATTACCCGGATGGCGAAGGCACCGTCCAGTCCGTCTTCGAAGGCGAGGGCGGTGTGCGCTTGGGCTCGATGCTGCAGCGGCTCGTCTTCGCCTGGGAGTTCGCCGACCTGAACATCGCGATCAGCGACAGCCTGACGAGCGAGAGTCGCATCCTCTTCCGCCGCAACATCCGCGAGCGTATCAACACGCTGGCGCCGTTCCTACAGTTAGACCGCGACCCCTACATAGTCATCGCCGAGGGCCGGCTGTTCTGGATCCAGGACGCCTACACGACAACGACTCACTACCCTTACTCGCGACCAGCCTCCGGCAACCCGAACAATGCCCTCAACGGGACCAACTACATTCGCAACAGCGTCAAGGTGGTCGTCGATGCTTACGACGGCACGACGACCTTCTATCTGATGGAGCCTGACGACCCGATGATCCGGGCTTACGCCGGCATCTTCCCAGACATGTTCACGCCGCTCTCGGAGATGCCGGCCTCGCTCCGGGCCCACCTGCGTTACCCGGAGGACCTCTTCCTGGCGCAGGTCAACCAGTACCGCACCTACCACATCACGGACCCCAACGTCCTCTACAACCGCGAGGACATCTGGAACATCCCGACCGAGATCATCGAAGGCAGCGAGCAGTTTGTGCAGCCGTACTACGTGATCATGCGCATCCCCGGAGAGGCGACAGAGGAGTTCGCGCTGATCCTGCCGCTGACGCCGGCGCGACGCCAGAACACAATCGCCTGGATGGCGGCGCGCTCGGATGAGGCCAACTATGGCAAGCTCCTCGCCTTTCGCTTCCCTACGGACTCCCTGGTCTTCGGGCCGCGGCAGGTAGAGTCCCGCATTGACCAGGACCCCCTGATCTCAGAGCAATTCAGCCTCTGGAACCGGACCGGCTCCAACGTGATCCGCGGCAACCTGCTGATGGTGCCAATTGGCCGCGGTAATCTCTTTGTGGAGCCGATCTACCTGCAGGCCGAGACGAGCCAGTTACCGGAGCTAAAGCGCGTGGTGGTAGCGAACGGCAACCGCATTGCTATGGAGCCGACGCTGGAACGCAGCCTGGCCGTGATCTTCGGCGGAGAGAGGCCCACACTGCCCGGCCCCGAACCACCTCCCGGCGGCACAACACCACCGACGGGCACTTCGCCGCCGGCTCCTACACCTATACCTCCTCCCGCGGCTACTCCCGGTCCTGCTGGGACTCCGGGCAGCGTGGCAGAGCTGGCACGGGAAGCGGAGGCCGCCTACCAGCGGGCCGAGGAAGCCCTGCGCGGTAACGACTTCGCGGCCTACGGCCAGGAGATCGCGCGCGTAGAGGAGCTGATCCGTCAGATCGTGGAGCAAAGCGGGTCGCAGTAAGGCGCCGGTCAGCTCTGAATGGTCTGTTCCTGTTAGATATGCGTGCTACAATCGGGCCTTCCTGTTCGGCGAGGCCGAGCGAGCTGTATTCAAGAAGGAGCGGTAGATGACGACTGACTGGCGGGAGATCGAGAGCCGCGTGTTCATGACCACGGGCCGCCGTATGCCCGTCGTGGTCGTCCGTGGCGAGGGCACCCGCGTCTGGGACGACGCCGGCAAACCCTACCTCGATTTCTTCGGCGGGCCGGCGGTGCATAGCCTCGGCCACTGCCACCCGGTGCTCGTCAAGGCCATCGAGGAGCAGGCGCGGACCCTGATCCACGTCTCGAATGCCGTCTACTCGGTGCCACAGCTCCAGTTGGCGCAGCTCCTCATCGATAACAGCTGCTTCGACCGCGTCTACTTCCAGAACAGCGGCACGGAAGCCAACGAGGCTGCGATCAAGCTGGCGCGGAAGTGGGGACGCGAGCGCAAGCGTGGCGCCTACGAGATCATCTCCGCCGTCGATTCCTTCCATGGCCGGACGCTGGCAGCGGTCACCGCTACCGGCACCACCCGTTACAGCGAGCCCTTTGTGCCGCTGCCGGCCGGCTTCACGAAAGTGATGTTCGGCGACATCGAAGCCATAGAAATGGCCACGACCCCCGACACCTGCGCCATCATCCTGGAGCCGATCCAGGGCGAGGGCGGCGTCAACGTGCCTGATCCCAGCTACTTCCCCTCACTGCGGGAGTGGTGCGACGAGCAGAAAATCCTGCTGATGGTTGACGAGGTCCAGACCGGGATGTGCCGCACCGGCCCCCTCTTCGCCTATCAGGGCATGGGCTTTGAGCCGGACGTAATGACGCTGGCCAAGGGCCTTGGCGGTGGCGTGCCGGTGGGCGCCATCCTGGCCAAGGAGGACGCGTCGATCTTCACGCCCGGCGACCACGGCTCGACCTTCGGTGGCAACCCGCTGGCGACAGCCGCCGCTTACGCCGTGACGAAGTACATGCTCGAGAACGATATGCCGGCGCGCGTCGCCAGGCTGAGCGATTATTTCTTCGACAAGCTGGAGACGCTGCAATCCTCTCAGCCGCTGATCAGCGGCGTGCGTGGCAAGGGCCTGCTGCTGGCGATTGGGCTGACCAAGGACGTGGCGGAGCGCGTGACCATGGAGTGCCTCAGCAACGGCCTGATCGTCAACAACGTCCGTCCCAATGCCGTCCGCCTGGCGCCACCCCTCACGGTCAGCGAAGCGGAGATCGATGAGGCCGTCGCGGTCATCGAAACGGCGCTGGCCAGCGCTGAGGCGTAGCATTGCTTTGTCGTCTTACGAAACGAGATCGTAAGAGTCAGGACATTCCCAGCCCTTCCGCATCGGCGTAGGCTGATGACGATGAAAGACCTGAAGCGGCTCCTCTTTCTGTTCACCGTGCTCGTAAGCGCCGCCGCCGTGATCGATCAGTTGCAGCGGCCGCCGGAGGAGCGCACCTGGCACGGTACGATCTTCGGCGTACCCTACGACTTTCGTCCGCCCAACCTTCAGCGGCTGCGCGATGCCTGGTGGAATCCTGACGACCCTCGTCTGCTGACACCGCGGGACTTCGGTGTTGGCTGGGCAATTAACCTCTATCGGCTCAAGGAGCTTGTCACCGGCCGCGACAAGGACGGCGACTCGGATATCTAAGCTCAGCGCTGCTCCTCCCTTCAGGTGGGCGATACATCGCCCGTATAGGGCTTCACGTTTCCGTCATGGCTGTCTGGCGACCGGTTACGCGCGCTTGACAGGGGGGCGGCTAGGCTGCGGCTACAACACCTGGAGGTTAGAGATGCCGAAAGCCTGGAGCGCCAAAGACGAACGCCAGTACGAGCACGTGAAGGAGAGCAACCTCGAAAGCGGCAGGAGCGAAGACCGCTCTGAGGAGATCGCCGCGCGCACCGTCAACAAGCAACGCCGCAGCGAGGGCAGGACGCCCAATCGCCGGACAATGGGTACCGGCAATCCCAACACAGCCCTGGAGCAGCGCACGCGTGACGAGCTCTACAACATCGCCAGGGAGCGCGAGGTTGCCGGCCGTGGCTCCATGACGAAATCAGAGCTGGTGACGGCGCTGAAGCGGAAATAGTCCGTTTGACCGGTCTTGCGAGGATCGATCAGCGACAAAGCACCTTTAGGCAGCCCGACCCTCGATCATCCCTCCGGCCGAACCGTTAGCGACCCACGCTCGCTAACACTCATGCGCCAGGGGCTCCGCGGTAACGCCTTGATTGTTCCCCTCTCAGCCGTTCCCTAAGCCATGGCTCGCAATTTGAGGACGGGCTATCATCCTCCCGTAAGCTCTGGGCTACGGGAGGACCACTTTGGCAAAACCTCTGGCCGTGCTCGCATTCAGCGGCGGCCTTGATACGACGGTAATCCTGCACTGGCTGCGCGAGAACGGCTGGGACGTGGCGACCTATACCGCGAACCTGGGCCAGCCGGACGCCGACCTCGAAGCCGCTGCGGCCAAGGCGAGGTCGATGGGCGCCGTCGATACCCACATCGAGGACCTGCGCGCCGAGCTGGTGGACGAGTTCTTCCTGCCTATCCTCCAGATGCACGCCCGCTACGAGGGCCGCTACCTGCTCGGCACATCCATCGCCCGTATCCCCACGGCACGAGGCCAGATGCGCTACGCCAAGCGCATCGGCGGCAACATCCTCGTCCACGGCTCGACCGGCAAGGGCAACGATCAGGTGCGTTTCGAGACGGTCTACCGCGTGCTGCAAGAGGACCCGGCCTTCACGCTGGAGGGCTTCGGCATCTACGCACCCTGGAAGGAAGCCGACTTTCTCGGCCGCTTCGGTGATGGCGGGCGTCGCGTGATGACCGCCTACTCGCGGGAGAAGGGCATCCCGCTGCCTTCTGGCGGTACGGACGAGGGCCCGCCCTATTCGCAAGACGCCAATATACTTCACATAAGCTCAGAAGGTAAGGCGCTCGAGAAGCCAGAAGATGACCACCGCCAGGTGCTCTTCACTTACATCCAGCGCTGGGACCAGGCTCCGGACAAGCCCGAGCGCGTCCGCGTCCACTTCGAGAAGGGCAGGCCGGTGGCGGCTGAGCTGCTGGATGAAGACCGCAATCCTCTGCATCAGAGCGTCGATGTCGGCAGCAACGATTCCGTCGTGCCCGTGGTCGAGTTCCTCAACCAGGCAGGCGGCCGTCACGGCGTCGGCCTACTCGATATGGTCGAGTCGCGTTACGTTGGCCTCAAGTCGCGCGGCGTCTACGAGGCGCCCGCCCATGCAATCCTGCTCGCCGCGCATGAGGACCTGGAGTCGCTGGTTCACGATCATCGCCTCCTGCATGACAAAGGCAAGCGGGCGCTGGATGTGGCCGAGGCGGTCTACCAGGGCAAGTGGTTCACGCAGGAGATGGAGTCCTGGCTGGCTGCCAACGCGGTCGAGCAGCAGCGGGTTACCGGCTGGAGCGAAGTGCGGCTCTTCAAGGGCCAGGCGCTGCCGGTCGCCCGCTCGAGCCCGCATTCGCTCTACAGCGAGGCGTTGGTCTCCTTCGATACGGCTTCTAAGGACTACGACCCGATGAAGGCGCGCGGCTTCATCGATATCCAGTCGGTCGAGCAGCAGGCGCAGATGCGCCAGCGAAGGACGCTGGGCGGCAGCAAGTAGCCATGAGCACCAAGGCCGCGCTGGCCCTCCTCGGCGTCGGCCTGATCTGGGGCACTTCGTTCCTCTTCATCCGCATCGCGGTCGAAGACGTGACGCCGATGCAGCTCGTCTTCCTACGCAGCGTGCCGGGCGCTCTTACGCTGCTGGCGATAACAAGGCTTCAGCGCAGATCGCTCGATCTCGATGCCGGCCGGTTGCGTATCGGCTTGCTCCTGGCGGTGGCCGGCACCCTTGTGCCCTTCTTCCTGATCGCCTGGGCCGAGCAGGAGATCGAGAGTGGCGCTGCATCCGTCCTCAACGCGACCTTGCCGCTCTTCGTCATCGTTATCGCGACGGCGTTCTTGCCGGACGAGCGCCTGACGACGCGACGCGCCATTGGCATCGCGATGGGCCTGCTGGGCGTCTTGATCCTGGTCGGCAGTGACCTGCGCGACCTGGCGAGCTCCAGCCTCTTAGCCCAGGCGGCGATGCTGGCGTCCTCGGCTCTGTATGCCGTGTCGGCCGTAGTGACCCGCGTCGCCCTGCGCGGCTGGCACGCGACCTCGCTGAGCACGGTGCAGATCAGCATTGTGGCCGTCCTGACGACACCCCTGGTGCTTGCCACCGGCACGCCCAGCTTCGACTTCGCCTGGGACGTCTGGTTGGCGATTGCCTGCCTCGGCGTCCTGGGCACCGGCGTCGCCTACATCGCGTATTACTGGCTGATCGAGAACGTGGGCACCGTGCGCGCCTCGCTCGTTGCCTACATCATCCCCGTGGTTGGCGTCACCGCCGGCGCCATCGTCCTGGACGAGCATATCGGCTGGAACACGCTGGCCGGCGGCGGCGTCATCCTGCTCGGCGTCGCCATCGTTAACCGCGCCGAAGACTTCAACCGCTGGCGCCGCCGGACCGCCGCCGCAAAGGTGTAGCGGCGACCTTCACGGTCGCCAGGGGGGTGGAGTGGGGTAGTCAGCGCTTATCCGAAGGCATCACGACCTACGAGGCTGCCTTCTGTCATTGCGAGGCCATCACCCGCAGGCGAGGCCGTGGCAATCTTTGATCTCCCAACGGTCACACAAGCCGGTTTGCAGGTGAACCCAGCCTCAACCTACTCGGGCTTCGTCGCCAAATTCCGGTCCGCTTCCGAGAGATGCTCGAAGGTCTCTCCGGTCGCGATGATCGTCCGCGTCACTTCCTGGCCCAAGTAGACCCAGTAGATGCGCATCAGTCCCGGACCGCGATTCTTGAAGTAGTGCGGCACGTCCGCCGGCACCCATGTCACCTCTCCCGCCTCGAGCTCGTAGCTCTGGTCGCCCACCACGACTGTAGCGCTGCCTTCGAGCAGCATCACGGTCTCCTCGACGTTGTGGGTGTGCAGCGGGATCGCAGTCCCCGGCTCGAAGCGGGTCATCCCCGTCGTCAGGCTGTGTCCCGGCGTGTTCCACTTGCCGACCAGCGGCGTAGTCTTCACGCCGGCCCCCCGGTCGATGACGGGAATCTCTTTGACTCTGAGGATCAGTGGCGTTTCGTGCTGTTCACTCATAACGCTTCCTAAGCTAGAGGGTGGCGGGTTCAAGCGCGGCGCGACGAATGAGGTCCTTGGCGGAAGCGGCGTCACGCGCGCCGGCCTGTACTTCATAAGCGGCCAGCATTATCGTGTCGGCAAGGCGGCGCGACTCGTCTTTCTCCGACAGGGAGGCCCAATGCTCCTCGGCGTCCTGAATCCACTCGACGAGCTCGTCCAGGCTGAGCCGATCGTAGAGATAGCCGCCGGTCCGGATAAAAAGCTGACTGCTGAGGGACATGTCTGAATCTCCTGAAGCATCAGTGGTCTTATTCTAGAGCATGCACGATGGATGCAATCGAAGCCGCTGAGCTTGTTCGCTCTCTTGCCAACCAGGCGCCGTTGGCAGTCGATTCTCTGAAGGCCAGTCAGGGCCAATTCGGTGGTGTGGATTCAAGCACTAGTGTTTTCCGCGTCTCCTTTGACAGCAGCCAAACCGCCGTCCTGAAAACCTTCCAGGAAGTGCGTCACTGGCGTGAAGAGCTGGCGAATCTGGTTTTCTTGCAGGAGGTGGCCCCAGAGCATTCAGCCGCCGTCCTCTCCAGCCGCGAAGGCGCGATCTTACTGGAGGATCTCGGATCGGAGACGGTGGCGACGAGATGCCGCTCGGCGCCTACAAAGGGTCTTGGTGCGTGGTTCTTATGGGCGGAAGCTTTCGCCGTAGTGCATGCGCGCGCAAGTTCAAAGCTTCCACGGCTAGATGCGGTTTACGCGCCTGAGAAACCCCGCACGGCCGTGATCAGCACGGCGGATCAGTTGCTCGAAATTCTGGATCATGTCGCTGATAGAACACGGGCATTCCGCTTCAAAGAGGCAGAGCGCCTTCAGCTCAGAGAGTGTTTGCTGGAATTAGAGCGGCGGCTAGGCCAGCTGCAAACACATGGCCTGGTGTTCGGCTTTAGCGATGCCAATCCAATGAACGCAGTTATTCGTGATGAGCGAGTGCACTTCGTCGATGTGGGCGGGCCAGCCCTGGGACTAGCATCGCGGGCCTTCTTCGAGTTATGGCGTTACCCAGAGCCGAACGCTGTTCGCGAACGCTATGTGAGTACAGCTCGGCGAGAGGGAAGAAGCCTGGAGCTTGCCGAATTGGAAGAAGAGGGCGCTCTCTATGACATCGAAAACAGTCTCATCTGGCTCACGCGCCATCTAGCTGCCGCGGCTGAAGGAGGCAGGCGCGACATTGACGGCAGACAGCTTGGCTATGACGTGGCTGACCGTTTCAATATGGACATGATCATCCGTCTTACGACCCCGAGAACATGGCTTGCGCCGTTGCGTAAAGCGGCCGAGACCTTGAGGTCAATTCCCGTCAGGCTTCATCCCTAGCTGGCGCCGCCACACCTCATCGCGGCTTAAGTCTGCCCAACTTAGCGCACCAACGCCACGAAGGCGACGACCATGTAAATCCACCACAACGAGCACGCCGAACGGCCCCAGAACCGACGCCAGGACAAGGACGGGCATGCCGCCAAAGATGACGAGGAATCTCGCCAGAAAGGGCTTTCGGCCGCTTACGAAGAGCCCATAAGCGACAATCCCTGCTCCTGCCAGCAGCAGGATAGCTCTGCCGGCGCCGCCTGCACCGTCAAAGGCTAGAAGCAGGGCAGCGCCGGCCAGCTCCGTGACGATGAGGGCGCGGGCAATGCTGCCAAGCTCAAGCGTGGTCAGCCTTTCCTCAATTCGTGTCAGCATGATGACTCCTCGATATTTGATTATCGCAGAGCGCCTAGTTCTCTTCCCGGCGTTCCTTGCTACTATGTGGCCGTGACCGAAGAGCGCGACCCCGCCGCTAACGGCCCGCCCGAGACTGCCAAGCCCTGGGGCGGCCGCTTCATCGACACCACCAGCCCTCTGGTCGATGCCTATACCTCGTCACTGGCGGTTGACCGGCGCCTGGCGCTGGAGGATGTCCGCGGCTCGATAGCCCATGCCCGCATGCTGGCTCATCAGGGCATCATCTCCACCGCCGACGCCGAGGAAATACTCGCCGGACTTCTGCAGATCCGCGGTGAGATCGAGCGCGACGAGCTGGTTCTCAACGAGGCGCTGGAAGACATCCACATGAACGTGGAGTCGCGGCTGGCGCAGATCGTCGGCACCGCGGCCGGCCGGCTGCACACGGCCCGCTCCCGCAACGACCAGGTCGCGACCGACCTGCGTATGTGGCTCAAAGAGGCCGTGGTTGAGACCATAGCCTCGCTGCACGACCTGCAGATTTCGCTGGTCGAGACCGCGTCCGAGCACCGGCGCGTCGTCATGCCGGGCTACACCCACCTACAGCGCGCCCAGCCCGTCCTCCTGGCGCACCACCTCCTGGCCTACTTCGAGATGCTTGAGCGCGACATCGGCCGGCTGACGGACGCCTACATCCGCATGGACGTGATGCCCCTCGGCTCCGGCGCTTTGGCCGGCGTGCCCTACCCGGTCGACCGCGAGATGGTCGCCGGCGAGCTGGAGTTCAGCGCCGTCACCGCCAACAGCATCGACGCGGTGTCCGACCGCGACTTCGTGCTCGAGTACCTGGCTTCGGCCTCGATCTCGATGATGCACGTCTCGCGTCTGGCCGAAGAGATCGTGCTCTGGTCCACGTCCGAGTTCGGCTTTGTCATCCTGCCGGACGAGTTCGCCACCGGCTCCAGCATCATGCCGCAGAAGAAGAATCCCGATGTCGCCGAGCTGGCGCGCGCCCGCACCGGTAAGGTCTACGGCGCCCTGGTCTCGGTGCTGACGACGATGAAGGGGCTGCCGCTGGCCTACAACCGCGACATGCAGGAGGACAAGGAGCCGCTCTTCGCCGCCTACGACACCCTCAACTCCGCCCTGACGATCATGGCGGAGATGGTGCCGCGCCTGACCTTCCGCTCGCAGCAGAGCCGGCGCAACGCCGGCGGCATGCTCCTGGCCACCGACGTCGCCGACTACCTGACGAGCAAGGGCATGCCCTTCCGGGAGGCCCACAACGTCGTCGGGCGCATTGTCCAGTACTGCGAGGCGAACCGCCGCGAGCTGCGGCAGCTAACGCTGGAGGATTACCGCCGCTTCTCTGACCTCTTCGATGAAGAAGTGCTGCGGATCAACGTCTGGTCGTCGCTGCGGGCGCGTGATGTCCCCGGCGGCACGGCCCCGCGCCGAGTGGCCCAGGCCATCCGTCGCGCCCGCACGATCCTGCGCCAGCACGAAGACGAAGCCTGAGTCTCCGCGACTACCATGGCCGTAAAGACCGCGCCTACCATCCTTCCCTGTATCCTTCAGTGACGCAGGATCGGCAGTAGAATGTAGAGCCATGAGGCTATGGACTAACCGCTCCCTCAGTCGCATTGGGCTACTGGCTGTGTCGGTCATTGCTATCGTTAGCCTCCTCCAAGTCACGCGTGCTGAGGAGTCCGGCTATGTAGCTGTCGCTCCTGCCGTCTGCGATGCCGCGCCCCCCACGCCTGTTGTAGAGAAGAACGTTGTGCGACAGAACCCCACAACCGGAATGACGCCAGATGAGATAACCGAATACCATAATCAGGCGCGGCAGGACTTTGCGATGCGTTACCGTGAGTGGCTGGCTGGATTCGCTCAGAGCGGTGTCGATGTGCGCTGCCTGGAGCCAAGTGAATCGATGGCCGATTACCGCGGCCCAGCGCATGGTGATCTGGCTTCGGCGCTGACAGCGGCGGACGTTGTTGTACTCGGCACCGTGGAAAGCCTGCGGTACGAGGAGTTTAGAACGCTGGCCAAGCTGCGGATCGATGTCTTGTTGAAGGGTGACGGATACCGGGGTGCGACGCTAGAGTTCTGGACTCCGGGCGGCCCCTTCCCAAGGCAGGACTATGGATACGCGTCCGCGTTCCTCGCATACCACCCGCCAGTGCCGCCGCTCCTTCCCGGAGACCGGGCGCTCCTGCTCCTGGAGTACGAGCCGCAGACGGATGGTCTGTGGGTGCAGCCTTACTCCGGCGAATATCTCCTCTCTAGTGGCCGGGTCATGGCCATCGAGGCAAGCGATTTCGGTCGGAGCCTGAACGGCCTCAGCGAGAAGGCCCTCTTAGACCTCGTGAGGTCGCAGCTCAAGCGTTGACCCGTCGCCTCGGGAGACGGAGGCTGGCGGCTCCGAAACTTTGACGACTTCTAGAATCAGATAGACTACGGTGAGCGCTGGCAGCGCAGTTGAGGCTCCTCGATAAGTTGCTCGTCAATGCGCCAGGGCTACAATGGGCGCGCGATGCGAGAGTCCACCCATAGCCGCCCTTTAGTAAAGATCGCGCCCTCCATCCTCACCGCTGACTTCGGCCGGATCACGGAGCAGGTGCAGGAGGCCGCCGCTGCCGGCGTCGAATATCTCCATCTCGATGTCATGGACGGCCACTTCGTGCCGGTGATCACCTTTGGCCCGGCATTGGTAGCGGCGGTCCGAAAGGCTGTAGACATTACTCTCGATATTCATCTGATGATTGAGCGGCCGGAGGAGCAGATCGCCGCCTTTCGTGAGGCCGGCGGCGACATCATCAACATCCATTACGAGGCGACGCACCACCTTCACCGTTGCGTCGGCGAGATCCGGCGTCTCGGGGCCAAAGCCGGGGTCTCGCTCAACCCGGCGACGCCCGCCAGCGCCGTCGACGAAGTTCTGGGAGACATCGATCAGGTCATGGTGATGGCCGTGAACCCCGGCTGGGGCGGCCAGAGCTTCATCGAGGCCAGCCTCGGCAAGGTCGAGCAGCTCCGTTCCGAGATCGACCGCCGTGGCCTCAGCGTCGAGATCGAGGTCGATGGCGGCGTCAACCTCTCGACCGGCCCCCGCTGCGCCCTGGCCGGCGCCGACGTGCTGGTCGCGGGCAGCTTCGTCTACAACGACAAAGCCTCGGTCGCTGAGAACGTCAAAGCCCTACGCAGCGCCCTCGCCGTCGTTAAGCCCTAACCTGCCACGTATCCGCCCGGAGAGCGAAGCCAAAGCCACCTCCCTTGTCATGCTGAGCGGCTGCAAGCCAGCCGAAGCATCTAACCCCTTGTCTTCGACAGACATCCATCGGGAGCAGGCTGGTGGATGGGTGCCTCAAGCAGGCAACAGGTATCGCTCGTGCGGTTCAGTCCCGGCGCGTGCAACCAACCCTCGGCACACAAAGAAACACCTCGGCCGAAGCCGAGGCATCTTCGGGCGCTGGATGCCGGTGTTCCCGGTGTCAGCTGACCTTGCTCTGGGTGCGCAGGCAGCGGGTGCAGATATGGAAGCGCTTCGTCTCGCCGCCGACGGTCAGCATCTTGGTCTGGACGTTGGCCTTGAAGAGCCGGTTGGTGCGCGGCGCCTTGCGCTGCCAGCGGCCGGAGTGCTTGTGACGGATGTTGCGGCCGAAGGTTGTGCCCTTGCCGCAGACTTCACATTTCGTAGCCATAACTGGAGCAGTCTATCAGGCCCGCGAGCCTTCGGACAAGCAATCCACTATCCGACGTATTTGTCATACTGAGCAGAGCGAAGAATCTGATCCTCAGGTGAATTCGCCTCCTCCCTCACAGTAGGCAGCAGCGCGATAGCGATGCGTAGCCGTCCTGCCCGCGATCATGCCCCTGGTTTTAACCTGGGGGTATGACATCGCCCCCGTCCTTATATCAGCCTCCATCCCGCCTACAATTGCTCCCATGACCTCAAGTCCCGAAACTCCCTCACCACCGCTCCTCACCGGCCGGCTCCTCTCCATCCAAGTCGGCCAACCCCAGCCTGTCAGCTACCGCGGCAAGCAGGTTCAGACGGGCATCTTCAAGGCTCCCGTGAGCGGACCGGTCATGGTCCGACGCCTGAACTTGGATGGCGATGGTCAGGCGGACCTCAGCGTCCACGGCGGCATCGACAAGGCAGTCTACGTCTATCCCGCCGAGCACTACTCAGCCTGGAGCGCGGAGTTCAAACGCGAGCTGCCCTTCGGCCAGTTCGGCGAGAACCTCACGCTGACCGGTTTGACTGAGACTCAGGTGCGAGTTGGAGACGTCATCGCTATTGGCGAGGCCCTGCTCAGGGTCACCCAACCCCGGTTGCCTTGCTTCAAGCTGGGGATCAAGATGAGCAACCAGCGCTTCTTGCGCCGCTTCCTGGAGAGCGGCCGCTCCGGCTACTACTGTAGCGTCGTGCAAGAGGGATTGGTTGAGTCCGGCCAGGAAGTCGCCCTCATCGAGTCCGACGGCGCCAGCCCGACAGTAGCCAGCATCGTCGACCGTATGAAGCGGCAATAACACGGGGACTGCTTCTTAGCTCAGATGCACTAAACTACGGCTGAGGCTTTCTTGAACCGCGTCGCCAACCGGCAGACCCCCGCCCGGCGTGGCCCGGCATCGCGCTCCACCGAGAGCGAGGGCCTCGTCCGCTTCCGTAAAGTCCTCGATCTGGAGCTGCGGCGCGGCTGCGACGACGGCGCCGTCATCGGCGGCATCGACCGTTTCCTATCGATTGCGAAGCAGGACAAGGGCGTCATCAGCCTGATCAATGCCGCGCCCAGCCTTGGCAAACCCTACGCCGAGATGACTGCAGCCCAGCGCACTGCCTGGCTGCGCTCGCTCCTGGCCACCAAGCCATCCACAGCCAAGACCGCCTCGTCAACGCGGCCTGCGAGAGCCTCAGGACGGGCGGACTCGGGCCCTGAGATCGTGACACCAGCGCCCGCGTCCTCAGACCCGCTCGACGCGCCGGTCACCGTGGTCAAAGGCGTCAAGGGCGTTTTACAGGCCAAGCTCGCCAAGCTCAGCGTCCGCAGCGTGCGCGACCTCCTCTACCTCTTCCCCAACCGCCACAACGACTTCGCCAACGTCCGTCCTATCGCCGAGCTGGAGCCGGACGAAGAGCAGACGGCGCTGGTCAGCGTTTGGAGTGCCACCAAGGTTCGCCTCGGCCGCCGCGAGGGCACCCAGGCCGTCGTCGGCGATGACACCGGCACCATGCGCGTCGTCTGGTTTAACCAGCCTTATCTGGCGGACCAGCTCAAGACCAACGACCGTATCGTCCTCGCCGGCAAGGTGACGCTTTTCAACCGGCTCAAGACCATGGAGTCGCCGGAATGGGAGCGGCTGCAGTCGGACGACCTGACGCACACCGGCCGCCTCGTACCGGTCTACCCCCTGACGCAGGGGCTGAGCCAGCGGGTGCTGCGCCGCGCCGTAAAGGAGGCCGTCGATCGGTTCTCTGCCTTCGTGCGGGAACCCCTGCCTGCGGACCTGCGACAGCGCCATCAGCTCCTAGGCCTGCGCGAGGCCCTACGCCAGATGCACTACCCCGAATCGGCTGAGAAGCACGAGATTGCTCGCCGCCGTATCGCCTTCGAGGAGCTGCTGAGAGTGCAGCTGGCCGTCCTGGAGCGCCGTCTCGCTTGGGAGGAGGGCCGCGCGCCCGCCTTCGCGCTCGATGGCGTGCTGGAGGTCTACCGCTCCGGCCTGCCCTTCGCCCTCACCGGCGCGCAAGAGCGCGTGCTAACCGAGATCGTGAGCGATATCCAGACGACGCGGCCGATGGCGCGCCTGCTCCAGGGCGATGTCGGCAGCGGCAAGACGGCCGTGGCCGGGGCGGCGCTGGTCATCGCCGCATTCAACGGCTACCAGGGCGCTCTGATGGCGCCGACAGAGATCCTGGCCGAGCAGCACCATCGCACCTTGAGCAAGCTGATCGGCGGGCTGGCGCTGCGAGGCCCCTCAAATGAGCACCGCCAGCTCCGCGTCGAGCTTCTCACCGGCTCGATGACGGCGAGGGCCAAGCGGGAGGTCGCGGAGGCGGTCGCAACCGGGCAGATCGATGTCGTGGTCGGCACCCATGCCCTGATCCAGGAAGGAATCTCCTTCCGGCGGCTGGGTCTCGCCGTCGTCGACGAGCAGCACCGCTTCGGCGTCATGCAGCGTGCCGCCCTCCGAGAGCGCATCGTCGATCACGTGAGCTCAGGGCCGAACCCCGGCCTTGAGGCAGACGCATCGGCTGCCAGGCCGCGGACACCGCATCTCCTCGTCATGTCCGCCACACCGATCCCACGTACCCTGGCGCTGACCTTTTTTGGCGACCTCGACGTTTCCGTCATCGACGAGATGCCGCCGGGGCGTCTGCCGGTATCGACGCGCTGGGTCGGGCCGGACGAGCGCGCGGAGGCCTATGGCTTCGTGCGAGAGCAGGTGCAGCAGGGTCGCCAGGTCTTCATCGTCTGCCCGTTGATCGACGAGTCGCCCGCCCTGCAGACCCGCTCAGCCACGCAGGAGTATGAGCGGCTGGCGCGCCACGTCTTCCCGGAGCTGCGGCTTGGTCTACTGCACGGGCGCATGGCCGCCAGGGACAAGGAGGCCGTGCTGCAATCCTTCCGTCGCGGCGAGCTCGATATCCTCGTCGCCACGACCGTGATCGAGGTTGGCATCGATATTCCCAACGCCACCGTCATGGTCATCGAAGGCGCCGACCGCTTCGGCCTGGCCCAGATGCATCAGCTGCGGGGACGCGTTGGCCGTGGCGCCGGCCAGAGCTTCTGCCTGCTGCTCTCAGACGACCCATCTGAGGGGGCGAGAGCGCGGCTGCAGCTCCTCGAAGAACTCAGCGACGGCTTCGCGCTGGCCGAGGCTGACCTGCGTCTGCGCGGCCCCGGCGACTACTTTGGCACGCGCCAGAGCGGCCTGCCAGAGTTCCAGGCGGCGGACTTCTCCGACGTCAAGCTGATCGAATCGGCCCGCCAAGAAGCGATGGCGCTTCTCAAAGCCGACCCCGGCCTGCGGCAGCCGGAGCACGCCTTGCTCGCCGCGTCCGTGGCCAAGGCGAAGCGCACCGTCACCGGCGAAGTGAGCTGAGGCATGCGGCCGGGCAGTCTGGTAGCCGGGCAAGGCGGAGAGGGTTCCCTGCGTCAGGTGCGCATCCACGCGACTAACTACGACGGCTCCGACCACTGGCAGCACCCGGCGGGCCTCGTCCAGGCGAACGACGATATCGTCATCACGAGCACTTCCGCCGGCCTCGAGGTGCAGACCGAGGGTGGCATCTTCGTCTCCCCGTTCAACACCAACGGCCACTACTGGCCCGATAGGTGGTTCAACGTGATCCGGCTGGAGGAGCCGGGTTACGGCCTCAGCGGCTTCTACTGCAACATCGCCACGCCGGTTCAGTTCGATGGCGAGACGCTGCGCTACGTCGATCTCCAGCTCGACGTGCGCGTCTTCGCCGAGCCGGACGGCGGCTACCGCTACGAAATCTGGGATGAGGACGAATTCGAGGCCGCCCGCGAGCGCTACGAGTACCCTGAGGAGTTGATAGCCCGCTGCCGCCAGGCCGTCGATGAGGTCATCGCGCTGGTGGAGGCGAGAGCTTTCCCGTTTGGGGAGTAGCCTCCAGGAGACCGGAATGGCCGAGGATAAAAACGCGTTGCTACAGCACTACCGCAAGATGCGGCAGGACATCCTTGCCGCCATCGATGGCCTCAGCGACGAGCTGATGACTGAACCCTCGCTCGATGGCTGGTCCGTCAAGGACCACCTCGCCCACCTCTCCCTCTGGGATGAGATCCGCGCCGGCGAAGTGCTGCGCATCTCCGCCGGCCACGACTCCGCCTGGCGCATTGACGGTGAGCAGGACGCCGCCTACAACGCCATCGGCCACGACCTCCGCCTCGGCCTCTCTGTCGAGCAGGTCAGATGGGAGTTCGAGACGTCGCGCCAGCGCCTCCTCGACGCCATCGCCACAGCCACGCCACGCGGCCTCGATGCATCCCTCTACGGTGAGGCCGGCCTGCACAGCACCCACGAAGCCGAGCATACGGGCTGGATCAAGCGCTGGCGCGGCGAGAAGGGCGTCTAGCTTTCATCCGCTCATCCTGAGGCTCTCGAAGGATGAGGAGATCAGCAATCTCCGCTACCGTTAGCTTTTGGTCGCGACGAGGATGTGGAAGCGCGAAAACTCAGTCTCTTCCGTGACGGTCAGGCCGGCGTCCTCACAGAGCTTCACAAGCTCAGTCCGCGTGTTGACGCGATTGCCCCAGGTAAGCTCGTACCACTGGGCCAAAGCTGCGAAGCGCTGGGGCATCTTGCGCAGGTCCTCGTCCGTCTCCGGGTAAGCCTCGTCAAAGATCAGGAAGGAGCCGCCTGGCGTCAGCGCCTTCGCGATCGCGGCGAATGCCGCCGGCTTGGCCCGCGGCGCGATCTCATGCACGGTCAGGAAGCTGGTGACGATGTCGTAAGCCCCGGGCTCGTCCAGGCGCGTAACGCTCTCCATGCGAGCGTCGCAGAAGTCGGTCAGTCTGTTCTCGATGATCAGCTTGCGCGCCGCGGCGATGGAGTAGGGCTCGATGTCGATGCCGACGCAATGCACGCCGGGGAAGCGCTGGGCGATCTGGACGACGGCCCAGCCACCGCCGCAGCCGACATCGAGCAAATTCGCGCCGGGCTTCAGCTTTGCGGCGAGGGCGGGAAGCCGCGGCAAGACGAAATCGATGAAGATGCGGGGCAGTGACTTGGTTGCCTCCGCCACCTCGACCATGAAGCTCTCCGTGTGCTCCTGGTACGGCTTGCCGGTGCCGGCGCGGAAGTGGCGCGGATAGTCCTTGTAGTCGGCGCCGACCGTCATGTGCACCTTCGCCGCGCTCGCCAGGTAGAAGGTCGAGTCCGGGTCGCCCAGGATCTGGTCGAAGTGCGCGCCATGCGCCAGCCGTTGCCCTCGCGGTCCAGCAGCCCGAACGCCAGGGCCGTTCGGCAGAGCACGTCCGTGTAAAACGTGTCCGTCTTCAGCCGCATAGCGAGTATCTGTGACGACAGGCCCGGCGACCGCGTCAGGGTAGTCCAGACACCCAGCTCACGGCCGATCTCCAGCAGGTTGGTGGCATGGTAGCCGCCGATGATGTCGTAGAGCCGCGTGACCTGGTCCGCCAGGGTTGGTCCGTTATCTGAAGTCATGCCCGCAAGCTAGGCGTGGAGCGTCAAGGTGTCAAGCTGCTCTATGAGCGCTGTCGATTTGGGGATTGAAAAGTCTCGTCTGCTGTGGTATCGTATAGAGGCATCAGCGAACAAAAGGGCGGCCCCGCAAAGGGTGGAGTCATTGCTAAAGATTCCACAAGTGTTCCGAGCCAGCTGGTGCAACGATGGACGTTCGCCATGAGCGGACGTTTTTTCATTTCTCGTTTGCGCACTCCAAGCCCCTCGGTTTGATTTCGCGTGTTTGATTTCGCGGGCGTAAGGTCATAAACTCGCTGCATTGGCCCGTCCTTCTCTGAAGGGCGGTCTTTTCGCTTTGGGAGTTGGGATGAGCGTCAGGCAGGAGATCGCGGAGCTCGTGTACGCCGCGGCCAAGGCGGCGCAGTCGGCGGGCGAGATCCCGCCCGCGGTGCTGCCTGAGCCCTCGGTAGAGCGTCCCGCGCGGCCGGAGCACGGCGATTACGCCTCCAGCCTGCCCCTGCGCCTCTCTCGCGCGGCGCGCGCCAACCCGATCGCCATCGCGGAGGCGATTTCGAAGCGGATGCCACGGCACGCGGCGCTGGGCGAGGTCTCGGTAGCGCCCCCCGGCTTCGTCAACATCCGCCTCGCCGACGCCTGGCTGGCCGATCAGGTCAACGCGATCATCGCTGCCGGAGCGGACTACGCCAGCAGCGATCTCGGTCGCGGCAGGCGGGTGCAAATCGAGTTCGTCAGCGCCAATCCCACCGGACCCCTGCACGTCGGCAACGGCCGCTGGGCCTCGATTGGCGACTCCCTGGCGCGTGTCCTGGCTGCCGCCGGCTACGGCGTCGAGCGCGAGTATCTGGTCAACGATGCCGGCACCCAGGCCTTGATCTTCGCCGACACCGTCCTCGCCCGCTACCGCCAGCTCTTCGGTCACGAGGCGGAGATCCCTGCCAACGGCTACCCCGGCGAGTACGTGATCGACCTCGCTCGCGAGATCAAGGACGAGCACGGCGACCGCTTCCTCGACGCCACTGAGACGCCCGCCGAGCTCAAGCGCATCTCGATCGAGAAGATGATCGCCCGCATCCGCGCCGATATGACGGCAATCGGCGTCAACTATGACGTCTGGTTCTACGAGTCCTCCCTCTACGAAGAGAGCGACACCTACAAGGTCGCGATGGACCGGTTGCGACAGAAGGGCGCTGTCGTCGAGAAGGAGGGGGCCGTCTGGCTGGCCAGCAGCGCCCTCGGTGAGGACAAAGACAACGTGCTCATCCGCTCCAACGGCGCCCCGACCTACTTCGCCTCCGACGTCGCCTACCACTATGACAAGCTGATCAAGCGCGGCTTCGACCAGGTGATCGATATCTGGGGCGCGGACCACCAGGGCCACGTCTCCCGCGTCAAGACCGCCGTCCAGGCCCTCGGCGTAGAAGACGGCCGCCTGGAGATCATCATCGGCCAGCTCGTCAGTCTGCGCCGCGGCGACGAGTTGGGACGCTTCTCCAAGCGCGCCGGCAACCTCGTAACCCTGCGTGAGATCGTTGATGACATCGGCGCTGACGCCTGCCGCTTTTTCTTCCTCCAGCGTTCGGCGGACGCCCAAATGGAGTTCGATGTCGATCTGGCCAAGCAGCAGAGCAGTGAGAACCCCGTCTACTATGTCCAGTATGCTCATGCGCGCATAGCCGGCATCCTCACTCAGGCGGCCGAGCGCGGCATCAGCTTTGAGCAGGCGGACCTCAATCTTCTACGCCACGAGGCGGAGCTGACGCTGGTGCGCAAGATGCTGCTGCTGCCGGAGCTGGTCGAATCGATCGCCGAAAACCACGAGCCGCACCACCTGCCGCACTACGCGCTCGACCTGGCGACGACGTTTCACGACTTCTACGAGAAGTGCCGTGTCCTCAATGACGAAGAGCCCGCCCTCAGGGCGGCCCGGCTCCGTCTCGCCGCGGCGGCCAAGGTCGTGCTCGCGCGTAGTCTGCAACTCATGGGGATGACGGCGCCGGAGCGCATGTGAGCGAATCGGACCCGCCCGAGTTTCACTTCGGCTTGCCGGAGGAGATCGAGGGCGCCTTGACCTCGGCAATCGATGACTGGGATGACTGGCAGCTCGAAACACTGGTGATCGAAGCCGCCTTCATCTATGAGGATCGCCAGGCAGCCGCCGGGGCCGGGCCGGACACCGAGGCCGTCAGCGCCACCCTCGTCTTCCTGGCCGAAGAGATGACCTGGGGCATCGACGAGCCGTTGACAGCGTCCGGCTTCGCGTTTCTGGACGACGGATGGCCCTGAGCCTGGAGCCGTCGCGCCCGGCGGTGGTAGAGTGCTGCTTGGCGCGCTCGACGGGGTGCGGATGACACGACGACCGTGAGGTGACCATGGACCTCTTCGATAAGCTGGCTTTCCTGGGCCGGAAGTACGAGCAGCAGACCGTCCCCTACACGACGCGCACGCGCTTCGCGATGGACGAGATACTGCGCCTGTTCGACCAGGTAGCGATCCTCGAGCTGACGCCCTACGCCGGCAACAAGGAGGGTGAGACGCTGCGGCCGGATCCCGTGCGCAAGATCAAGGTCTCGCTGCTGGACAACGGCTTCTCGGCGCTCCACTCGGACGTCTCGGACTGGTTCGAGGTCTACCGCACCGCGCCCAGCGGCGACCTCTCCAAGGTCAAGATCGTTGTCTATGACCCCTCGAACGTCAGGCTGGGCGAGATTCGGATGCTCGTCGGCCGCCGCACTTACGAGCACTACTTCGAGGAAGACCCGATCTTCGAGGCAATCGCCCGGCGAGACGGCCAGTAGCTTTCAGCTTCACACCAGAGCGGCACATCACCCAAAGTGGATCGTTGAGGGAGGTTCTACGACCCCACGCCGGACGCCGCGGCATTGAGGCGGACTCCGTGACGCGCGTTGACAGGCGTAACCCCCCTGTTACCATGCCAACGAGAGGTTCTCTCTAGAGCACTGGAGGTGGCGCCAGCCATGTTTTTCAAGATTGTGCCCGAGTACCAGCGCCTTGTCCGCTTCACCCTGGGCCGCTTTGATGGGTCGCCCAGGGGACCGGGCTGGGTGTGGATCATCCCGTTTATCCACTCCAACATCACGGTCGACCTGCGCGAAGAGGTCTTCGACGTGGAGCCGCAGACCTGCATTACCAAGGACAACGCGCCCGTAACGGTCGACATGCTCGTCTTCATGCGCGTGGTGGACCCCGAGATGAGCGTCATGAAGGTGCAGAGCTACCGTCTGGCGGCCGCGGCATGGCGGTTACGACTCTGCGCGCTGTCGTCGGCGATATGAACCTGGACGACGTGCTGGCCAAACGCGAGCACATCAATGGCATCATGCAGGCGCGCATGGACGAGGTGACGGACCGCTGGGGCGTCAAGGTCAACGCCGTCGAGATCCGCGAAATCCTGCCGCCACGCGATATCCAGGAGGCAATGAGCCGCCAGATGTCCGCCGAGCGCTTCCGTCGCGCAACCGTCACCGAAGCCGACGGCACCCGCGAGTCCGCTGTCATGATCGCCAACGGAAACCGTGATTCGGCGATCCTGAACGCCGAAGGCCAGAAGCAGTCGGCCATTCTGGAAGCCGAGGGCAATCGCCAGGCGGCTATCCTCAACGCCGAGGGCTTCGCGATAGCCTTGGAGCGCATCTTCCAGGCTGCTTCTGGCGTCGACGATAAGACGATGGCGCTTCAATACCTGGATATGATGAAGGAACTTGCCGCCGGCCCATCGACGAAGTGGGTGCTGCCGATGGAGCTGACCGGCTTTGTCCAGGGCTTCGCGCGCAACATCGCCGTGGCCGCGTCTAACGGCAGCTCAGCCCCGCCGCCGCGACAGGACGGGAGCTCTTCCTAGGCATCGAGCCGTAACGACGAGCCCGCAAGAAATCGGCTAAGCTGAGATGGTGTTTACGGCGCGCCCCCTCCTGTCTGGGTTAGCTGGCCTTCTCATGCTGCTGAGTCTCGCCTGTGGCGGCGGCGGCGATCCGGAGCCAACCCCGGAGCCAACCGCGGCGCCTCTAGGCTCCGGCCCGGCCGACCAAGCCCTCGCGCTATACGTGGAAACGACGCTAGATAAGGACTTTGTAGAGGACTGCTCGACGGCGGATGCCCAGCGTGATGTGGGCAAGATCTGCTCCGTCTTCCGCGGCGAACGCGAGGGTCTGCGCGCCTACGTCCTGGGCCAGACGTTCTCGGAGGGCCTGCAGTGGGCGATCTTGGGCCAGAACGGCGGCCAGTGGAGCGTGGTCCACAGCCTCCAGCTAACCTCGGAAAATCGTGGTGTGCCGGGCATCCCCTGGCCGCTGCGGGTCGGCGTCGATCTCGTCGTAGTGGGGGCCGATCCCTGCGTCAATGTGCGCGAGGGGCCGGCGCTCAATCAGAAGGCGGTCGACAGCATCTGCGATGGGGCAACGGTGCGGCTGGGAAGCGGTCCCGCCCCCGGCGACAACTTTCAGTGGTGGCAGATTGAAGGCCGTACCGGCTGGGTGGTGGCGGACTATCTACGCTACCCGGACGCCGCTCAGTAGCACGTCCCGTTGGGCGCTGTAGCGGCGACCTTTAGGTCGCCACGGGGAGCGTGGGCGCAACGACCGTTGCGAATTACTCTACTCAAGCACAATCAGCAGCACCAACGGCGCCTCGTCCGCATCTGTAACTCCGGAAGACTCCGCCGCGAACACGCGCGCGCCTGCTCGTGGCGTGCCCTCAATCGTCGTCCCCGGCACGATCCGGCCCTGGCTAGAGAAGCCGCCGCGTGTCGGTGTGAAGCGAATCGACTGGCCACTGATGCTCACGATCTCCGTCTCGGTCTCCCAGATCGGCGCCCAGACGTAGTCGCCCGCGTCGCTGACATGGACAAAATGCGGCTGGTCATTCGCCGACCGGAACGTCAGCTTATGCCCCGAGACCAGCGCCTGGCTGCAGACCCGTCCCGGCCATTCGGCGCCCATGCAGCCGTTGGGCCAAGTAGCCTCTTCGGCCTGCTCGAACCGCAAGGAGTCTTCGGGCACACCCAGCCACTCGCCCAGGACGTGCGCTCCCGGCTTAGCGAACCGGCTCGGCTCATCGTCGCCGCTGCATCCCATTACCAAAGTCATCAGTAACCCCAAGCCCAGCATCCCGGCAAGCAGCTGCCTTCTTCCTGCCCGACTGCCAGATTGCCCGACTGTCATGGGGTGGCTGAGAGCGGAGGTAGCCCGCTTTCCCATGCTTCGCTCAGGCGCGACAACGAGACGGCCGCCAGGCTGGTCACGATTGTGTCTGCCGCTGACAGGTCGAGGACCGAAGTGATCGAGTTCGGCACTGCAATGCACATCAAGCCCGCCGCCTTCGCCGCCGCACCGGATTACGTCGAAGCGGCTGGCCAGCCCGAAGCGTTCCAGGTGCGGCTCGATCCAGTAGCGGTCGCTGCTGGAAGCCAGGCCGATCTTTAACCCCAACTCTCGCGCTTCGTCCAGCCGCGCCTCGACGCCCTCCAGCAGGATCAGATCTGCCAGCAGCGCTTCAAGTCGCGGCCGCCCTTCGGCCCGGATCACATCGCGGTCGATCACCGCTCCAGTGAGAGTCTCAAGGTGGACATAGGGATCGAAGCCGCCGCGAGTGCCGATCCCGCGAGCCCATGTCTCCGAGTCCAGGGCGTGGCCGCGCGCCTCGTATATCTCGCACCAGTAGACGAAGTCGGCCATCTCCGTATCCAGGATCAGTCCGTCGAAATCGAAGATGACGGCCCGGAGGCTCATGGTGCGGTCTGCCAGGATTTAGTGCCTGCCGTTGCGATGGCGGGTGACGAAGTTCGACATCCGCTGTAACGCCTCGCCCAGGAGCTCGTAAGTCTGGGCGTAGCAGATGCGCACGTGGCCGCGACCGCCCGGCCCGAAAGCGGAGCCGGGGACCACGGCTACCTTCTCCTCCAGCAGCAGCTTCTCGGCGAATGCCTGGTCGTCCAGGCCGGTGCTCGTGACGCGGGGGAAGGCGTAAAAAGCGCCGCTCGGTTCTACCAGCTCCAGGTCCATCTCGTGACAGGCCTTGATCACCAGCTCTCGGCGACGGGCGTACTCGCCGATCATGCCCTGGGCATCTTCTTCCCCGGAACGCAGGGCCTCCAGGGCGGCGTGCTGAGCGGCCGTTGGCGCAGACATCATGATGTACTGGTGCACCTTCATCATCGCGTCTGTCACCCGCGTCGGGGCGCAGACCCAACCCAGGCGCCAGCCGGTCATCGCGTAGGTCTTGGAGAAGCCGCCCAGGAGGATCGTCCGCTCTTTGGCGCCGGGCAATGACGAAAAGCAGACGTGGTCGACGCCATAAACCAGTCGGTCGTAAATCTCATCCGAAATGACAAAAAGGTCATGGCGCTCAGCGACCGCTTCGATCGCCTCGAGGTCTGGGCGGCTCATCACGGTGCCGGTGGGGTTCGAGGGATAGCCGAGCAGGATCGCCTTCGAGTTGGGCGTTATCCGTGCTTCGACGTCTTCGGCGTTGAGACGAAAGCCTTGCTCCGCGTTGGTCGGCACCGAGACGAAGCGCCCGCCGGCAAAAACGACTGTCGGCATGTAGGCGACATAAGACGGGTCGGACGCCAGGACCTCGTCGCCATCATCGATCAGCGCCTGGGTCGCAAGGTTGAGCCCCTCGCTGACGCCGGTCGTGACGATGATCTCGGAGTCCGGGTCGTACGAGACACCGTAAAGCCGATGCAGGTGGTTGGCGATCTGCTCGCGCAGCTCCGGCAGGCCGTAGTTGGAGGTGTAGGCGGTGAGCCCGTCCTCAATCGATTTAATCGCGGCCTGACGGATGCGGTTCGGCGTGGCGAAGTCCGGCTCACCGACGCCGAGGGAGATAACTCCGTCCGTCGTCGCTATCAGCTCGAAGAAGGCGCGGATGCCCGAGGCAGAAACCGCGTCGAGGCGCCGGGCGATAGCGCCTCGTTGGGCGCGATGCTCTTGGGGCATGGGCGGAGTATACGGTCAGGACGCCGCTTATCGCCAGAAGCCGCGTATAGGATTCGTCTCTCAGGCCTTGCGCAGTCCTAAAATTTCGAAGTCGTTACCTTCCGGCAAGAGTTATACTTCACAGGCAATGCAAACCGTGATGGATGACTTACTGAGCGAGTTTATCGACCTGGGGCGACGCATTATCGCGTGGGATCGTCGCGCTGCGCTTGGCTTCGACTTCCAGCGTATCGCTGTCAATGCGCCATCGGTTGGCCTTGCGCAGCCTGGGTTCATGGGGACGGAATATAAGGGGTTAGTGGTGTTAGGTCTCAATCCCGGTAATGGCGACAATCGTCTCTCACGTACAGGCTTCCAGCCAAAGTGGCAAGAATGGCATGAGGTGCTGGCGAAATGGCGCGATTCTGGCACGACAGCCGCCTATGAGAAGGCATTTCAGTGTTGGCTGGACGATCTTCGCGAATGGCGAGTCTGGAGTATGTATGTGCAGCCATTACTTAACCAACTTGGGTTTACTCCTCGCAATATAGCCTACTTAAACCTCTTCCAGAGCCCAACTATTGCTAATGCCTCACTAACACCTCGAATGATTAGGACAGGTTGGCCTTGGACGAAGGCTCAACTTGACGTCCTCAAGCCACGTGCCGTCGTTGCAGGAGGAAAGAGAGTTGGAGACATACTCGCCGGACTCTGGCCAAATCCTCCCTTTGAGGTAATTATTCAAGACCGCAACCGCAGCCTTAGTACAGTCGCTCAACAGGTTTGGGTGCGACAGGCAGCCGCCCGACTGCAACATATAGCTGAAGGCTAGTTGTAATTGTTACTACAGCGCCGGCCGTCTCTTGTGCCACTCCGTGGCCTGCTCGTAGGCATGGCCGACGCGCAGCATTGTCGCCTCATCGAACGGTTTGGCCAGTATCTGCAGCCCCACCGGTAGCTGCTTGCCATCGGCCTCTACAAACCCGGACGGGACGGACGCTCCCGGCAGCCCGGCGATGTTCACAGGCAGCGTAAAGATGTCGCTCAGGTACATCGCCACCGGGTCGTTGGCCTTCTCGCCGATGCGAAAGGCTGGGGTTGGCGTCACCGGCGTCAGGATGGCGCCGTACTTCTCGAAAGCGGCGTCGAACTCGCGCCGGATCAGCGTGCGTACCTTCTGCGCCTTCAGGTAGTAAGCATCGTAGTAGCCGGTCGAGAGCGCGTAAGTCCCCAGCATGATCCGCCGCTTCACCTCATCGCCAAAGCCGTGCTGGCGGGTGCGCTCCATGTTCTCCCACATCGACGCCCCGTCCTGGTAGGAGTAGCCGTATTTGACGCCATCGTAGCGGGCGAGATTGGCTGACGCCTCGGAGGGCGCTAGGACGTAGTAGACGGCCAGGGCGGCCTCGGTGCTGGGCAGTGACAGGTCGAAGTCGACGTCAGCGCCGAGGGAGCGCACCTGCTCGATGGCGTCCAGGAAGACCTGCCGCACCGCGGGCTCCAGGCTGTCAGGCAGATACTCGCGCGGCACCCCGATGCGCAGGCCGCGCAGGTCGCCGGTCAGTCCGGCCGTGAAGTCCGGCGTCTCGACCGGGGCAGAAGTGGCGTCACGGGCGTCGAGGCCGCAGATCGCGTTGAGGACGATGGCAGCGTCCCGGACGCTGCGCGTGAAGGGCCCGATCTGGTCCAGGGAGCTGGCAAAGGCTACCAGACCATAGCGGCTCACTCGCCCATACGTCGGCTTGACGCCGACCACGCCACAGAGCGCCGCCGGCTGCCGGATCGAGCCGCCGGTATCCGAGCCGAGAGCGAAAAGCGCCTCCCCGGCCGCCGTTGCCGCGGCCGAGCCGCCGGAGGAGCCGCCGGGCACGCGGTCGAGGGCCCATGGGTTGTGAGTGGTGAAGAAGGCTGAGTTCTCGGTCGAAGAGCCCATGGCGAACTCGTCCATGTTGGTCTTGCCGGCCATCACCGCCCCGGCCGCCGTCAGCCGCTCAATAACGTGGGCGTCGTAAGGCGGCACGAAGTCCTCCAGCATGCGCGATGAGCAGGTGGTGCGTACGCCGCGGGTGGAGATGACGTCCTTGATCGCCGCCGGGATGCCGAGCAGCGGCGTGCTCTCGCCGGCGGCGATGCGCCTGTCGGCAGCCATCGCGGCAGCCATCGCCATGTGGTCTGTCACTGTGACGTAGGCCTTGACCCGCTCATCGACGTCTATCAGCCGATCGAGGACCGCGCGCGTCAGCTCGACGGCGCTGACCTCGCGCCGGTCGAGCAACCCGCGCGCCTCCGTGATCGTCAGGAACGGCAGATCGTCAGGCACGTGGGCACTCTCCGATTATTATCCGTGGCCGTCGAGAGAGCGGCAGCCCTGCACCCACCGCTAGGTGTCTTCGAGGACGGCGCGGACGCGCAGGTGGCCATCCTGTTCGACCGGGGCGTTGGCGAGGACGGCGTCGCGCGGCAAGGAAGGCTGGGGCTCGTCGGCGGCCATCACTCCCTCCAGGGCGAGGGTATGAGTCGTGGGTGGCACGCCTTCGGTATCGATGCGGCTGAGGGCGTCGAAGTGGTCGAGTATCTGGGAGAGCTGCTGCTGGAACTTCGTGACGTCATCCTCGGTCAGGCCGACGCGGGCCAGCCGGGCGATGTGCAGCACTTCTTCACGGGTGAGGGCCATGCGGCGAGTTTAGCATCCGGATTCGCCATTGAGCATCCGGTGCAATTAGTGGGACCGCAGGAACCTGCGACACGGCGGCAAAAACGTTGTTTTCCTTAACAATTGCGCCCGTGCCCCTGTGCTACGATGTTTCGCGGTGGCGGTGAGGGAGACAGCGTGACGAACACGGCCGCGCAGGCTACCAGCCTCGATCAGGTCGTCCTTGGCAATCCGAGCTATGTCTGGCGCTTCGGCCAGGAGCGGCGTCTGGATATGATCCGGCGCTATCTGGCGCTGGAAGACGCCCGCATTCTCGATATCGGTTGCGGCATTGGCGCCTACGTCCGGCGGCTGGGCGATTTCCGGCAGCATCTCCCGGACGATAACCTAGACCTGCAGCGAGTGCAGCGCGGCGCCATGGGCGGCGTCGATGGCCTCTGCGCCGGGGTCGGTGAGTACCTGCCCTTCGCCGACAACTCCTTCGACGGCGTCCTGCTCAACGAAGTCATCGAGCACGTCACTAACGACCGCGACACCCTGCGCGAGGCCCTGCGCGTGACGAAGCCCGGTGGCCGCGTCGTGATCTTCGCGCCCAACCGCTTCTATCCCTTCGAGACCCACGGCGTCTACCTCGGCAAGCGCTACGTCTTCGGCAACATCCCGCTGGTGAACTACCTGCCGGACCGGTTGCGTGACCGCCTTGTGCCCCACGCCCGCGCTTACACGAGAGCGCGTCTTGAGCGCATCAGCGGAGGCCTGCCGGGCCGCTGGGTCGAATGGACCGTTATCTATCCCGGCTTTGATGATGTCATCGAGCGCAAGCCTGCTTTCGGCAAGGTCCTGCGCGACGTGACCTATACGCTGGAGCAGACCTGGCTGAAGCGACTGGGCCTCTCCCACCTGCTAGTGCTGGAGAAGAAGTCTTCTTGAGCGCGGCCGCCGCCAATTCTGACAAAGGGGCAAGGGGCGCATTCGCCCTGATCTAAACATGGCTCGTAGCAACGGCAGCCTCGACGCCCACCGGCGACGAGTACGGCGCAACCACAAGAGCAACGGCAAGAGCCGCACCACCGGGGCTCGCGGCGGCTTCTCGTTTCTGGTCAAGGCGGTGCTCGTCCTCGGCGCGCTCGGTTTCGTGGGCCTGCTGGTGGCGTCCGCGGCGGCATTCATCGTCTATCGAAGCTACGCCGATGAGCTGGTCGCGCCGGACGAGCTGGCGATCAATCAGCCGTCCTACGGCGCCCGCATCCTCGACCGCAACGGCCAGCTGCTTTACGAGTACGTCGATGACCACTCCGGCCTGCGCCGCCCGGTCAAGCTGGAGAATATCTCCGAGGCCTTCCTGGCGGCGACCATCGCTACCGAGGACTCGAGCTTTTTCACCAACCCCGGCATCAACGTCCGTGGTCTGGTGCGCGCGGCCTGGGAGAACAGCCCCTTCGGTGGTGGCGGCGCTTTCGAAGGCTCCGGCGGCAGCTCAATCACGCAGCAGCTGGTCAAGAACGTCTACATCCCGGAGGAGGACCGCCAGGAGCGCTGGAGCAGCGAAGGCATCAACCGCAAGCTCAAAGAGATGATCTATGCCATGGAGCTGACCCAGCGCTATGACAAGGACCGCATCCTGGAGTGGTACGTCAACCAGATCAGCTACGGTGGCGTCTACAACGGCATTGAAGCGGCGACACAGGGCTACTTCGGCAAGAGCGCCCAGGACCTGACGCTGGCCGAAGCGGCGCTATTGGCCGGCATCCCTCAGTCGCCCGCTGCCTACGACCCCGTCAACAACCCGGAGGGCGCGCTCCAGCGCCGCAATGAAATCCTCGATCTGATGGAACGCAAGGGTCATATCCAGATCGGCGAGGAGAGGTACTTCGATGTCGGCCTCGAAGAGCTGGCCGCGGCGCGAGAGGCGCCGGTAGAGATCGCGGTCAAGCGCTTCCCGATCGAGGCGCCCCACTTCGTCCTGCAGTACATCCAACCTCAGCTCGAACGCATCGCCGGCACCGAGGCGCTCTTCCGTGATGGGCTCGTCGTGACGACAACCCTCGACTTAGACCTGCAGCACACGACGTTGGACATCATGGAGCGCTGGATAACCGAGTTTGAGGGCATCTCCAACAGCCACAACGGCTCGATGATGGTGATGGACCCGCGCACCGGCGAGATCCTGGTCATGCTCGGCAGCCGCGACTATTTCGACGAGGCAATCGAGGGCAAGAACAACAACGCCACCGCCTGCAACTCGCCCGGGTCGGCTTTCAAGCCGTTTGCCTACATCACGGCCTTCGAGCAGCTGGGATGGGGACCCGGCACGATGATCCTTGACACGCCGGTGTCTTACAAGCAGGGCGGTGGCCAGCCGGACTTCGTTCCTGAAAACCCATCGCACAACTTCTCAGGCCCGGTCACTGTCCGTTACGCGCTGGGTAACTCGCTCAACATCCCGGCCGTGAAGACGGCGGCCGCGGTGGGCGCCGACCGGATCGTCGCGGAGGCCCGCAGGCTTGGGTTCATGAAGACGTTCCGTGAGGGCGTCAACGGCTGCTCTGGCGGCGGCTACGGCCCGGCCATCGCGACCGGTGGTGTCGGCGTGACGCTCGAGGAGATGATGTACGGCTACACCGTCATGGCCAACGGCGGCGTTATGAAGGGCCAGGCGCCGCTTGCGCCAAACCGCACCAACGAGCGCACGATCGACCCGATCTCGATCCTCAAGGTGACGGACGCCCAGGGCCGCGTCCGCTTCGACGTGGAGACGGAGCGCAGGGAAGAGCGCGTGATCAAGGAGGAGTACACCTACTTAATCTCCAACATCCTCAGCGACTCGTCGGCCCAGTGCGCCACGTTCGGCTGCGGCGGTATCTCCGTGCCCGGGCGCCAGGTGGCAGTCAAGACCGGCACCAGCGAGCCCTTCGATGCTCAGGGCCCCAACCGCGGCAAGATCGGCGAGACCTGGGCTTTCGGTTACACGCCCGACCTCGTCGTCGGGATCTGGGCCGGCAACGCCGACAACGCGCCGGTCGTCAACATTTTCAGCACCTCGATTTCTTTCCGTGCCATGCGCGATACCCTTGTCGCCGCTTACGACGGCGGGGCGACAACGGCATTCCCACGGCCTGCCAACGTCGTCGAGGAGACGGTCTGCGTGCCGTCCGGCCTGAAGCCGACCTCGCTCTGCGGCCGGACGACCAAAGACCTCTTCTACAAGGATGCTTTGCCGAAAGAGGACGACAACTGGTGGCAGCTCATCCGTCTTGATGTGCGCAACGGCTTGCTGGCCGGCCCCGACACGCCCAATGAGTACGTGGAAGAGAAAGTGATGCTGGTGCCGCCCGAGGCGCTGACCAAAACCGAGGCAGACAGGAAGCAGGCTGAGGAATGGGCCGCGGCCCTGAGCCTACCCCTGGCGCCTACCGAGACCAGCAATGCCGGCGGCAACGGCGGCAGCAGCGACCTGCCGGCCATCATCTTCTCGCCTTCAGCCGGGCAGACCGTGAGCGGTACGGTGACTATCACGGGCCGGGCCACGTCCAGCCGCTTCGAGGAGTATCGCCTTGAGTTTGGTCCCGGCTCATCGCCCGCCGCCTGGACACGGATCTCGACCAGCGATGACGAAGAGGACTCCGGCACGCTAGGGCGTTGGAACACGTCCAACCTGCCGGAGGGGGATTACACGCTGCGGCTCACGGTGGAAGACAGGACGCGTGGGAACATCACTTACACCGTGACGATCAAGATTGGCGACGCCATCTCCCAAGCCGAGCCTACGCCTACAGTGCGCCCGCCGCTCCAGCCGTAGCCTTGTCAGCTTTGACCTAACAGCGAATCCGCTATCGTTAACGCGAAATACCCCGAAGGAGTGCGCCCACGTGCGCCCGCGAGACTGTGACCGCGCCAAGGAGAAGGGATGACCTCTGGTAAACACTTCGACCTGATCGTGATCGGCTCCGGCTCTGCCGCAAGCGCCTGCTGGTTCAATGCCCGGCGCCTTGGTAAGAGCGTCGCCGTCTTCGAAGGCGATGTCCTGGGCGGCGAATGCCCAACCTCCGCCTGCATCCCAACCAAGGCGCTGTTGCAGTGCGCGGAGGTCTTCGAGACGGTCCTCAACGCCGGCCAGTTTGGCGTGCAGGGCGGCGGTCAGCCCTGGTTCGAGTACGCCGCGATCAAGGAGCGCAAGGACTACATCGTTTCCCAGACTATCGCCTCTCTGGGTGAAGCGCCTTACCGTGATATGGGCGTCGAGGTCATCCGCCACTACGCCCGCTTCACCGGGCCCAACGAGGTCGAGGCCGGCGGCGAGCGCTACACGGCGGCGAAGATCCTCATCGCCACCGGCGCGCGTCAGCGCATCCCGGAGATCCCCGGCCTGGCCGAAGCCGGCTACCTGACCTTCAAGGAGGCGGTCGACCTGGAAGCAGTGCCGGGGATGATCATGATCCTCGGCGGCGGCGCCGTCGGCTGCGAGTTCACGCAGCTGTTCGCGACCTTTGAGGCGGGCGTCGTCCTGCTAGACCGCAACCAGCGCCTCCTCCATGACGAGGACCCGGAGGTCGGCGCCTTGATGCAGGAGCTATTCGACAAGAAGGGCGTCGGCGTCCTTCTTGAGACGAATGCCCTCGCCGTCGAGATTGGCGATGATGGCCGCAAGCGCGTCGCAATCGAACGCGAGGGACGCGAAGGCCAGCTCATCGTTGACGAGATCCTGATCGCGACCGGCAAAGTCCCCAACACGGATCTCAATCTCGAAGCGGCCGGCGTCAAGTACAACGATAACGGCATCGTAGTTGACGACACGCTGCAGACGTCCAACCCCAACGTCTACGCGGCCGGCGACGTGGTGGGGCCTTATCTCTACACCCACGCTGCCTCCTACCAGGGCGAGATCGCCGGTCACAACCTGTTCGCGGACGAGAAGCGCCATGCCGACTACCGGGCCATGCCGCGCTGCGTCTTCACCTTGCCCGAGGTGGCCACCGTGGGACTGACCGAGGAGCAGGCGCGCGCGCAGGGCATTAACCTGCGCATCGGCATGACGCCGATCGACGTGGCCGACCGCTCCCTGACGGCGGAGCAGTTCGATGGCTTCGTCAAGGTGCTGGCCGATGATTCCGGGCGCATTGTCGGAGCCTCAATCGTGGCGCCGCGGGCCGGCGAGATGATCCAGGAGCTGGTGCTGGCGATCAGCCTTGGCGCCACGGCAGAGCAGGTCGCCATGACGATCCATGCCTTCCCCACCTATTCGGAGGCCGTCGCCGCCGCCTGCGCCCGCGTCTAGGCTCGTTGGCGTCTCGTTGGCGTAAGCAAGGAGGCTACTGGCCCTCAGTCAGCCACCGATCTAGCTGGGCCACGCTGGTAAAGTCCTGTACTACGAGGATAAAGTCACGCAACGAAGCGCTGCGGCGGCGTAGCTCGTCCAGCTTGGGGCCGATGGGATTGGTCGCCCCGGGCGCTCCTGCTTCGCCGGCGTAGAGGTTGGTGAACGCGAAGTAAGCCTGGTTGAGCTTGCGGAAGTAGATGCCGCTGTCCGCGAGCTCGCGCCGCCGCTGTTCCATCAACGCCTCTGCCTCCTCGATTGCTCCCTCGGCCAGCAAAGCGTCTACCTCACCTCGCAGTTGCCGTAGCTCAGCCCGGACGTCGACCTGTGGCCCCGTCCGGTCCATGGGCGGCTCGCTGGTTGGCGCTTCGAGTGGCCAGCGGGCGATGACCGCGTTGGCCACGTCGTGGCCGGCGATGTCGGCTACGGTCTCGTTCATCGTGCGCAAGTCGTTGTTGTCGTAGTAGTTGAAGCCCAGGGGCTGGAAGAAGAGGTAGTTATGCGCCCACTCGTGCGCGACCCGCTCCAGAGTTGTCCGGTAGCCTTCCGAGTAGGCAATGATCGTCGGGTAGGCCCCGATCCCTCCGGTCTCGAAGGCCAGGGTCGAAACGCCGTCGTCCTCCGCTCGCCGGTCCTCGATCTGCTCGATCTCACCGAGGTCGAGGTCGGCCCGCAGCAGGTAGGAATCGATTAGCTCGATGCGGTCTCGCGGCGATACGACAAGGCTCCGAGGCGAATCGGCAAACTCGAAATCGACCGGCGGCCAGAGCATATCGCCCAGGATCGGCAGTGGGGTCGTGATCCCTTCCGCTTTGAGCATCGCCGTAACCCGCCCTTCGATCGAGTCCTCAACGCCGTTCTCCAGCCGGCCTCGCTCGCGATAGCGCGCCTCGAGCTCACCGGCTCGCTGCCGGCCGGCTACGCCGCCCATCGCGACGTCGCCGAGGTCGCGCTCCAGCACCTCGATCTCACGCGCCAGCTCAAAGAAGCGCAGCAGGTCGCGGTCTTGCTGGTCGCGGCTACGCCCGGCGCGGAAGAGCTCGCCGAACTCGTAGAGCCACTTGGCCGGGAAGTTGTGCAGTTCCCACTCGATGACGTTGTAGCGGTAGGGGTCATTGCGGAAGTCGAGTGCAGCAGCCACCCGCGTGGCGCCGATGAGAGACGCGAACACGAGAGCCAGAGCAATGACCAGCGCCACAATTCGTTGTCGCGGCCAGCCAGACCCAAGCGCCGTCTCCACTCGATCACCGTACAGGCCGCGTCCACGGGGCTGCAAGGCGCAGAGGACACCCGCCCCGCTAACCTGCCGCGCCGCGCCTCGATGCTATAATCGCCAGACGATGGCGGAGAGGTTGGCGGCGTCGGGGATGAGATCGCGCATGGTCGCCCGCTCTGACGAAGACCGCGCCGGCCTGGGCGCACGCCTGGTCGCCTATCTGCTCGATAGCGTCGTCCTCTTCGCCTTTACGACCCTCTTCGCCGCCCTGGCGTCACTTGTCATCCTGGCAAGCAGCGACTTCGGCGCCGAGAACCCCAGCGATTCTGCCTTCTCGATCTTCGGCATCGTCCTGCTGGCGACGATGCCGGCCTGGTTGCTGGTGAACGTACTGTTGTTGCGCCGCCGCGGGCAGACCATTGGCCAGTACGTCATGGGGCTCAAGGTGGCGATGGAGGATGGGTCGCCCCCCAGCGCGCGTAATCTCGTGGTCTACTGGCTGGCCCTGCATCCGTTGTTCTTCCACCCGATGTTGGCCGGCTTCTGGCTGCTGCTGGCCTTTTACGCGCTGACCAGCGACGTGATGTTTATAGTCAGCCTGGCGCTGGCGCTGCTCTCGCTCGTGGCGCCGCTGGCCGCGCTGATCTTCGCGCTGGTCGACCCGCAGCACCGCGCCCTGCACGACCGTCTGGCCGGGGCCAAGGTCGTCCATCTGAGCTGACGTGAGTATCGAAAGCAGACCCAATCAGGACCTGGAAGCAGAGGACGCACAGGACGAGCTAGACCGCCGGCCGTTCCTCGATGACGACGCCCGCCGCTGGGACCAGCGCCGCCGCGATCTAGAGAGGCGGCGCGCCGCGGCCGTAAAGCGATCAGCCGGGCCGCCCGCAATTCTGACCGTCATCCTGACGGTGCTGGCCTTGTTCACGCTCACCGGCTATCAGGTAACGACCGAGACCGCTGCCTCCCGCCTTCTGGGGCGTCTCGGCGCTTCCCTGATCGAGCTCGACCGCTGGCTGCCGGAGCATCGTGAAGACATCGAGCTGCAGGCCCGCGACCGTCCAGAAGCAACGGTACGTCCCGGCGACCTGCCTATCGAACTGGTGCTGCCGTCGGCCGCGGTGCTGGAAGCCATCGACGCGCAGGCCCTCGATACCCTCTTGCTCGACACTATTGGTCATACTTTGTACACGCGGAGCACCGGCGCCTTCCGCAACGACGAGGGTGAGCGGCAGGCCCTGGGCATCGACGAGCCGGTGCGCTGGACGGTGCAAGCCCTCGACGAAGGCAGGCACAGCTTCTGGCGCGCCGCCCTGCCGATAACGCTGCTGGTCCTGCTGGCGCCGGTTGCCGGCGTCTTGCTGGCCGGCCGATCGCCGCTGACGCCGATTGCCATCGGCGCTGGCATCTCGGCGGCCCTGTGTCTGGCTGCCTGGTTCCTCACTCAGACCTTAGCGGGCTTCTTCGATGCCGCGGTAGACAAGGAGACGATGCTGATCCTGCGGGATGGCGCCTGGATCGGCCTGCGCAACAGCCTGGCGGTGACCGTGACGGCTGCCGCCCTGACCTTCTTACTCTCGACTTTGTTGCGGCCCCGCGCGCGCCGCCACGTCTGGGAGCCAACCGTGACCCCCGATAGCGACACGTTCTAGAGACGCCTTGGCGGCATCCTCGCTGGGTTCGCGGCTCCTGGGGCTGGCGCAGGCCTGCCATCCCTTCCCGCTGGCGGTCGTCGTTGCGCTGACGGCGCTGCTGGGCTTCGTCTCGGCGGATGGCGGCCCGGATGGCAGCCGCCTCGGCCTGGCTGTCCTGGCGATGTTCTGCTCCCAACTGGCGATCGGCTGGCTCAACGACTACCGCGACCGTGACACTGACCGCGAGTTCCAGCCCTGGAAGCCTGTCCCCTCCGGACTGGTGCCGGCGGAATGGCTGCCTTGGTCATCGTTGGCGGCGCTGGCCGTCTCATTCCTTGCCGGTATCGCGCTGGGGCCGGCGCCTCTGGCGTTGCTGGCGGTGGGCACGGCGGCGGGCTTGACTTACGACCTCGGCCTCAAAGACACGCGGCTGAGTCCTCTACCGTTCCTGCTTGCTTTCGGCGTGCTGCCGCCCTTTGTCTGGACCGCGCTGGATGCCTTCCGGGACGACTTCCTCTGGCTCTATGCCGTGGCGTCGCCGCTGGCGCTGGCCGGCCACATAGCCAACGTCCTGCCGGACCTCGATGCGGACACCGCGGCCGGGCGTCGCAGCATCGCGGTCGTTCTGGGGCGCAGCCGGTCGCTGTGGCTCCTGGCCGCGAGCCTGGCCGCGCCGCCGGCGCTTGTGGCCGCCACCTCCCTATTCGCCGGCTACGATGCTGTCTGGCTAGGCGCGACGCTTCTGGTCTACGCGGCGCTGATCGCCGGAGCGGCGGCTGGCTACGGGCGCATAGCAGGGCGGGGCGGCGACGTATTCGCCTTTCGCTGCGTGGTGGTGGCGGCGGTGTTGTTTGCTGTGGGTTGGCTGGCGGCTGCCTAGAAGCCTTTCGGCCCGTTAGCGTAGACTGATTAGCGTTATGGGCGTACGGGTGACGGTCCACGGTGGTAACCGCGAGATCGGCGGCAACAAGATCCTGGTCGAGACCGGCGACGGTGGCGTCTTCCTTGATTTCGGCAAGAGCTACACCATCGAAGACCAGTTCTTCGAGGTCCCCTGGAACCCGCCCTTCCACATCCCCAGCCTGCTCAGCGTCGGGGCCCTGCCGGACATTCCCGGCCTCTATCGCCACGAGCCGGGAGAGCACCGCTACGCCGTCGTCGTCTCCCAGCCCCACCTCGACCACGTCGGCTACGTGCCGCTGCTCTCGCCGGGGACGCCCGTGATCACCGGCGTCGATACAAAGAACCTGGTCGATATCCGCCTCGAATCGATGCAGACGAGCTGGGACAGCGAGATCGACCACCTCGATTGGCAACTGCTGCGCACGGGCGGCGCGGTGGAGCTGCCAGACTCGGACATCAAGATTATTCCCATCCACGTCGACCACTCGGTGCCGGCCTCGTACGGCTTCATCGTTGAGGCGGGCGGCATGTGCATCGCCTACACCGGCGATATTCGCATGCACGGCGCCCGCCCGGACCTCAGCGAGGACTTCCTCAACGAGCTGCGCGCCAAGCCGGTCGATATCCTGCTCTGCGAAGGCACCCGGGTGCGTCCGGCTGAAGACCCCGATATCAAGTTCCTCCAGGACATGGCTGCCAATCTCCACCTGCGCATGGGCGGCGACATACCCCAACCGGTGCAGGTCGATTGCGCCACCGAGCACGACGTCCGTGACGCCCTCGAGCAGACTATGAAGGACTCGCACGGCGCCGCTGACCCCATCGACGCCGAGGTCTACACCAAGGGTCGCGAGAAGTGGGAGCAGCAGCTGGTGGATGACTGGACGGCCCACGGTGGTGATGTCTACTGGGGCCTCGACGGCCGGTCGGAGCTGCGCAACATGGCGGAGCATTACGTCATCGTTTCGCCGTCCTGCGTCGGTGTGCTGCCGGAGCTGGCCTACCGGGCTCATCCCTGCGACGTGACCTTCGTCCTCTCAAAGAGCGAGGCGTTCAACGAGGAGATGCTGATCTCCTTCGACCGCATGCTGCACTGGCTGCGTCTCTACGGCTGCAACGAATACAAGGTCATTCACGTCTCCGGCCACGCCTCGCCTGCCGATCTGCAGACCGTTGTCGAAGCCGCCAACCCCAACCTTCTGGTGCCGATCCACACGCGCTTCCCGGAGCTGATGACGCCCTGGCATGACTCGGTGCGGGTGCCGGAGCCGAGCGGCGTTGTCGACCTGAGCTGAGTAGGTCTTAGCCGATTTGACACCAACCAGCCGGCGGCATTGAATCCGCTTGTGGACGATCGTCTCCGCCGCGCCCGAGAGGGCGATATCGCCGCCTTCAATGAGCTTGTCCTGGAGCATCAGGGCCTCGTCGTCAATCTCTGTTACCGGCTGCTGGGCCAGCGGCAGCAGGCGGAAGATGCGGCCCAGGAGGCTTTCATCGCCGCCTGGCGTGGTCTCGGTGGCCTGCGGGGCGACATATTCCGGCCCTGGCTCCTGCGCATCGCCGCCAACGCCTGCAAGGACGAGCTGCGGCGCCGCGGCAGGCGACCCTCCACCTCGCTGGATGACGCCCTGGAGGACGGAATGCCGGAACCGCCGGACGCCGGCCCACAGCCGGAGCCGGTCCTCCTCCAAGGGGAGCTGCGCGACCGCATCGAAGTAGCGCTGCGTGAGCTGCCGGACGAGCAGCGCCTCGCCCTCGTCCTTTGCGATATCGAAGGCCTGGACTACGTCGAGATCGCCACGGCGATGGGGACCTCGCTCGGCACCGTGAAGTCCCGCATCGCCCGCGGCCGCGCCCGCCTGCGCGACGTCCTCCTCCGCGAGCCGGAACTTCTACCCACTCGATTTCGTCCTAAGGTGTAGACGATGCTATTCAAGAGCCGAAGCCACCATCCAACCGAAGAAGAGCTGTCCGCCTACATCGACGGCGAGCTTGCCTCCGGCCCCATGACATCGATCGCGCAACACCTGCGCGGCTGCGAGGCCTGCGCCGCCCATTCCGATAGCCTCGGCACGACTAAGTCTCTGCTGGCCGAGCTGCCGCGATTTGAGCCATCGAGATCCTTCGTCCTTAGCCCGGAGCTCGCTCGTGAGCGGCCGCGGCCGGCAGCGCCGAGGCGTTCGCCGTTCGTCTTCGCGCCAGCGGTTGCGCTCACCGTCTTCCTGGCCCTGGTGGCTGTCGACCTTTCATCGGTCTCTGACTCCAGTCCGGAGTCGAGCGATCGCCTGGCCATGCCTGAGTCCGCCGCCAAAGCCGCTGATGATGCAGCCGGGGCGCCTGTGCCGGCTGCCCGCGATGTGACCGGCCAGGCCGCTAGCTCCAACAGCCTCCCGCCCACCGGCGGCGCCGGCGGCGAAAGCCAGACCTTCGGTGCGCCGGCGACCATTTCCCCCGTCCCGTCGCCCGGTCAGCCCGGCCGGACCGCCGGCCTGCCCCCGGCCACCGGTCAACCCCAGGCTGCTGGCGCCGCGGCGCCGCCCGTAGCGCCTGCCGTCCCCCAGGCAGATGCCTCCTCGGACGGCGTAGCCTCCTCCACCGCCACAGAGCGCCAGGGCTTTTCGCCCTCAGACACCGATTCCTTCCGACCGGGCGTTGCCGCCTCTGATGGCGAGACTGACTGGTTGCGTCTGCTCCAGATCGGCGCCTTTGTTGCTTTCGTTGTATCGCTCGTGGTGGCCGCGTGGTCGCTGTTGCGTAGTAAAGGGAGAACCTGACCGATGAGGTATCGAATCATGCTGGCTGCCGTGGCGCTGCTGGCGCTGGGCGCCGCGGCCTGCAACGGCGACACCATTGTCCAGGGGCCGGGAGGCGTCAACGGCATCAACGTAAACGCCAACGGCAGCGCCACTGGGACACCCGATGTAGCCGTCCTCCAGCTCGGCGTTGAAGTCGAAGCGCCAACGGTCGAGGCGGTGCGTGACGCGGCGGCGACCGCGCAGACCGCGGTGATCGACTCCCTCAAGAGCAACGGCGTCACCGATCCTGACATCCAGACCCAGCAGTTCTCGATTAACCCCCAGTACGATGTCGCGGGCAGTCAGCCGGTCGCTCCGGGCGCCATATCGCCACCGGTCGCGCCGGGCCGTCAGGTCATCCGCGGATACCGCGTGTCCAATCTCATCGTGGTGAAGGTCAAGGATCTCTCGAAGGTCAGCAAGACCCTGGACGACGCGACACGCGCCGGCGGCAACTCGACCATCGTCCGCGGCATTAGCTTCACCATCGACGATCCAGAGGAGCTGATGGCGCAGGCGCGTGAGGAAGCTGTTGAGAAGGCTCGCGCCCAGGCTGAAACCCTTGCCCGCCTCAGCAATGTCAGCCTTGGCAAGCTGATCTCGATCTCGGAGAGCGGCGGACCGCAGCCCTTGCCGTATCTGAATGCTCCTCGCACCGGCTCGGCAACCCAGGCCGACACGCCGATCCAGCCCGGTGAGCTGCAGGTGGTGGTCAACGTCAACGCACTCTGGGCTATCGAGTAACAGGCAACAAGAAGGACGGGCGGCGCCATACTGTCCGCCCTTCTCCTTTGTGAGGCATGTCAGGTTTGCCCAGCGTGAGGGCGCGGACTAGAATCGCCTCAATAAACCTGCAGGAGCGCCCTTACGTCTGTCCTCAGCGACCACAGCATCCGCGCCGAAATCGAGTCCGGGCATCTGGTCATCGACCCCTGGGACGAGCGCTACCTCCAGCCGGCCAGCGTTGACCTGCGGTTGGGCCGCGAATTCCGCGTCTTCCGCAACTACCGCCTACCCTACATCGACGTGAAGCAGGAGATGCCGCACCTGACGGAGCTGATCACGATTGACGAGGTCAACCCGTTCATCCTCCATCCGGATGAGTTCGTCCTGGCCGTAACCCTGGAGCGGGTTGAGGTCCCGGCGGACCTCGTCGGGCGGCTGGACGGCAAGAGCTCGCTGGGCCGTCTCGGGCTCATCGTCCACTCGACGGCCGGCTTCGTAGACCCCGGCTTCAAGGGACGCCTTACCCTCGAGTTGCGCAATATCGCCAACCTGCCGATCACCCTCTACTTCGGCATGCCGGTCTCGCAAATCTCCTTCAACGGCCTGACCACCCCGGCCGACGAGCCCTACGGCAACAGCAAGTCGGGCGGCTCCAAGTATCAGGGCCAGGAGGGGCCGGAACCCAGCCGCTACTACCTCAATTACCGCCAGGCGCTGCCCGCGCGCCCCCACCGTCCCAGCCGTCGCCGGCGTCCCTCTCAGGAGTAGCGATGCCCTCGCCGCCAATGCAGCGGGCGCTGGCGCTGGCAGGGCAGGCCGGCCACGTCAGCCCCAACCCGGCCGTCGGCTGCGTCATTGTCAAGGACGGCCAGGTCGTAGGCGAGGGCTATTACGCCGGCCCCGGCTCACCCCACGCCGAGGTCGCCGCTCTAAGCAAGGCCGGCGCGACAGCGCGCGGGGCGACCGTCTACGTGACGCTGGAGCCTTGCCGCCACGACGTCTCGTCCAGCACCGGCCAACCGCGACTCTCCTGCTCGCGCGCCCTGATCGATACCGGTGTCGGGCGTGTCGTCTGCTCCATGATCGACCCCGACCCGCGCACCTCGGGCCAGGGCAAGGCTGCGCTCGAAGCAGAGGGCATCGAAGTCGAGGTCGGCGACGGCGCTGAGGAAGCCTCAAAGCTGATGGAGGCCTACCTCAAGCACCGCCGCACCGGCCTTCCCTTCGTCATCGTCAAGTACGCCGCCAGCCTGGACGGGCGCATCGCCGCCGCTTCCGGCGACTCACGCTGGGTAAGCGGCCCGGAGACCCTGCACTGGGCCCACGCCAACCGGCCCCTGCTGGATGCGATCATGGTCGGCGCTTCCACCGTCGTCATTGACGACCCCCAGCTAACGGCGCGTCCCGATGGCGTCCTGTCGGAGCATCAGCCCCTGCGGGTCGTGGTCGATAGCACAGGCCGCATCTCCGCCGAGGCCAGCGTCCTCAAAGGCGACTCCAAGACTCTGATCGCAACCACGCATCGCTCTGCGGCAGAATGGCGACGTCAGATCGAAGCCAGCGGCGCGCAGGTTCTCGTCATGCCACCCGCTGACGACGGCCGCGTCCCTCTAAGGCGGCTCCTCGAGGAGCTGGGGCGGCGCGGCGTCCTCAGCTTGCTGGTCGAGGGCGGCGGCGTGCTGCACGGCTCCTTCTTCGACCAGCGCCTCGTCGACAAAGTCACGGCCGTCATCGCCCCGATGATCGTCGGGGCCGGCGCGATGGCTGTCGATGGCGCTGGCGCACAGCGCATGGCCGGCGCCGTCCATCTGCGTGACATAACCATAGGCCGCCTCGGCGATGACATCCTCGTCACCGGCTACCCCGTTTGGCCCGCCGGAGGCTGAGCCGGCTTCCGTGTCAGGCATGGCTGCGCTGATCGAGGCGCTTTCTCCAGGCTCCAGTCTCATCCGCTCACGGCGGCTGCGAGGCGGGCTCGGTGCGAAAATGCACGCGCTATTGATCGAGAGGGCGGACGGGTCGCGGTTCAAGGTGACGTTGCGGCGCTACATCCCTGAGTACCGGAAATCTACCTCCGAGGACTGCCGCCGCGAGTTCAGGGTACTCCAGCTCCTCGATGAGGCCGGCATCGCCGCGCCACGACCGCTGCTGCTCGATGCCGATGGCGCCTACTTCGGCGCCCCGGCGATGGCGCTCTCGTACCTGCCGGGGCGGGCCTGGTCTCGGCAGACAAATCTCGGATCTTGGACACGGCAGCTGGCCCACGCTCTCCTGCCGCTGCACGCGGTCACGCCTGATCGCTACGACCTGACCTTCCTGCCCCCGAATGGCATGGAGCAGATGCGGGAGTCTCTCGAAAAGCGTAGAGAACGGGTCGCCACCGAGGAGCCGCTGACGCGGGAGGTGCTCACTGCGCTCGATACGTCCCCCGACGGCTTGACGCTGCTGCCGCCTTGCCTGGTGCATGACGACTACTTTCCCGGCAACACGGTCTGGTATCGCGGACGGCTGACGGGGATCATCGACTGGGCCCAGGCGACCGTTGGCGACCCCCGCATGGACGTGGGCCAATGCCGCCTCGACCTCGTCGTCAGCCACGGTATGGAGGTCGCGGATGTCTTTCTGGCCGACTATGAGGCGGCCATGGGAGCGCGCCTGCCGCGGATGTGGTTCTTCGACCTCTTCTACGGACTCAGCGCCCTGCTCTACTACGAGATCTGGCTCCAGGACTACCACGACGCCGGACTGACCGATGTGCTGGCAGAGGACGTGAAACCGCGACTGGACGCCTTCCTACGGCGTGCCCTGGCTCAGCGGGCTGCATCTCTCTAAACCCGAGGAGCGCAGCGGACGAAGCTCGGACGGGGCACCCTCATGCCCCGGCCTTCGAGGCTGGGGTGCTGGACGCTCCCGTCCAACCGAAGCCGGCCCAGACCGCGCTACCTCCTGCGCTTAGGCTGGCTTCCGCGCCCTTATCGAAAACAAGAATGGGACCAGCTCACTGCCGGCCGGTGGGTGGTAGAAGCCGTCATCTCCCTTGATCATGCCGGGCAGCGCCTCCCAGCCGCAGAACGGGAACTCGTGCAGGAACTCGATCCTCAGCCCGGCGTCGATCAACGAGGTCACGATCTCGCCCAGGTTGTGGTTGAACTCGACTGTGCCGCGGTTCTCGATCTTCGCGCTCGTATCCGCGTAAGTGCCCTCGCCATCGAACTGCACCGGCGTGCCGGCGAAGTAGGGATAGCGCAACCGCAGCTCGCCGGCTGGCGCCTCGTCGTCCAGCGAGTGACCCACCGGGTGCCCGTCCAGAATGTAGAAGATGCCGCCCGGCTTCACGAATCCCGCCGCGATCTTCGCCCAGGCCGGCACGTCCGGCAGCCAGCAAAGCGCGCCCAGGCTCGTGAAGACGATGTCGAACTGGCCCGCCAGCTTCTCCGGCAGGTCGTAGATATTCGACTCCACGAACGTCGCGTCAATGCCAAGCTCCGCCGCCAGTGACCGCGCCGTCTCGATCGCCGGCCGCGAGAAGTCGATGCCGGTCACGATGGCGCCGGCTCGCGCCCAGGAGAGCGTTTCCATGCCAAAGTGACACTGCAGATGCAGCAGCGTCTTGCCCCGCACCTCGCCGGCCTCGCTCAGCTCCACCTGGCCCAGAGTCGATTTGCCCGCCTTGAACGACGCAACATCGTAGAACTCAGACGCCACGTGGATCGGCACCGCTTCGTCCCAGAAGCGCCGGTTCATCTCCATTGCTTCCACGTTCTCAGACATGCCGCGCATTATAGTCTCGTATGCCCGTATGCCCGTATGCCCGTATGCCCGTATGCCCGTTGCCCGTATGCCCGTTGCCCGTATGCCCGTATGCCCGTTGCCCGTTTGCCCGTTTGCCCGCTACCATCACCCCACGCCCTGAAAGGAAACAGGCTTTGTTCACTGGCATCGTCGAAGAGGTAGGTAGGGTACGCGAGGCCGGGACGGCGCGGCTGGTCATCGACGCCAAGAAGGTCACCTGGGGCACCAACCTCGGCGACTCCATCGCCGTCAACGGCTGCGACCTGACCGCCGTCTACTTCGATGAGGACGGCTTCCGCGCTTCGATCATGGAGGAGACCTATGCCCGCACCAACCTCGGCGACCTCAAACCGGGCGACGAGGTCAACCTCGAACGCGCCCTCACCCTCGCCGGACGCATCGGCGGGCACCTGCTGCGCGGCGTCATCGAGCACACCGGCTCGCTGCACTCTTTCACGCCGGAGGAGCACTCTGTCATCGCGCGCTTCAACGCGCCGCCGGAGATCCTGCGCTACGTCATCGTCAAGGGACCCATCGCCATCAGCGGTGTCTCGCTGACCGTGATCGCCCGCGACCAAGAGACCTTCTCGGTGGGCCTGATCCCCTACACCCAGGAGAACACCAACCTGATGCGGCTCCACCCCGGCGATAAGGTAAACTTGGAATCGGACATCATCGCGCGCTACGTGGAGCAGTTGCTGGACGAGCGCTATGACCTGAGTGCGAGTAACAAGTAAAGCAGGCGCTGAGACGACCACCGAGCAGGATATAGACCTTCAGCTAGCCGGGCCGGCCGCGAAGCGCCAGCGCGAGAGGGTTATAGCGACCGTCGAAGAGGCGATTGCCGAGTTCCAGGCCGGCCGCTTCGTGATCATCGTCGATGACGAGGGGCGCGAGAACGAAGGCGACCTCACCATCGCCGCCGAGTTCGTCACCGCCGAGCACATCAACTTCATGGCCAGGTACGGCCGCGGCCTGATCTGCATGCCGCTCACCGCCGAGCGCATCGACGAGCTTGAAATCCCGATGATGGTCCACAACGCTGCCAATGGCTCGCGCTTCGGAACGCCATTCACCGTCTCCGTCGAGGCCAAGCTTGGCGTCACGACCGGCATCTCCGCCGCCGACCGCGCCCGCACCGTGCAGGTCCTGGCCGACCCCAAATCGACGCGGGACGACTTCGTCATGCCCGGCCACCTCTTCCCTTTACGGGCGCGCGAGGGCGGCGTCCTCGTCCGCGCCGGCCAGACCGAGGCCGTTGTCGAACTATGTAGGCTTGCCGGTCTGAGGCCCGCAGGCGTCCTCTGCGAGATCATGCGCCAGGACGGGACCATGGCGCGGCTGCCGGACCTGCGGCGCTTCGCCACGCGCCACCACCTCAAGATCGTCAGCGTTGACCAGCTTATCGCCTACCGTCAGCGCCATGAGAAGCTCGTGCAGCGCGTCGTCGAGACCGTGCTGCCGACGCCCAACGGTAGCTGGCGCGCAATCGCCTACCGCAGCACCACCGACCCGGACGAGCACGTCGCCCTGGTCATGGGTGACGTTGAGTCTGGCGACCCCGTCCTGGTCCGCGTCCACAGCCAGTGCGTCACCGGCGATGTCTTCGGCAGCATGCGCTGCGACTGCGGCGAGCAGCTGGAGAAGTCGATGCAGATGATCGCCGCCGAAGGCCGCGGCGTCATCGTCTACATGCGGCAAGAGGGGCGCGGCATCGGCTTCCACAACAAGCTGCGCGCCTACGAGCTCCAGGACGGCGGCCTCGATACGGTGGAGGCCAACCACGCCCTCGGCTTTGAGGCCGACCGCCGCGACTACGGCATCGGCATGCAGATCCTCGTCGACCTCGGCCTGAGGGACATCCGCATCCTCACCAACAACCCGGCCAAGCGCGCTGGCCTTGAAGGCTTCGGCCTCCAGATGATCGAGCGCGTGCCGATCATCATCGAGCCCAACGAGCACAACCTGCGCTACCTCTCCACCAAGCGCGACAAGATGGGCCATATCTTCGGCGCCGATCCCATGACCCTGCCCTAGTGGACGGGCAAACAGGCAAACGGGCAAACGGCCAGGTCTGCGGCCTGCCGGCCCTGACTTAACTCGATGGCTGTTACCCACACTGAGAATCTGGATGGCAGCGGCCTCTCCATTGCGATCGCCGTAGCGCGCTTCAACACCCTGGTCACGGAACGGCTCCTTGCCGGCGCCCTCGAAGGACTCAAGGACCTCGGCGTGGCGGACGAGAGCGTCACGGTCGCCTGGGTGCCCGGCTCCTTCGAGCTGCCCTTCGCCGCCCGCCGCCTGGCCGAGACCGGCGCCTACCAGGCAGTCATCTGCCTCGGCTGCGTCATCAGGGGCGAGACCGCCCACAACGAGTACATCAACCACGCCGTCGCCGTCGGCCTGCAGGAGGTCGGAGCCTCTACCGGCGTCCCCGCCATCTTCGGCCTGCTCACGGTCGATACACTCGAGCAGGCCCTTGCCCGCGCCGAGGACGGCTCCACCAACAAAGGCTACGAGGCTGCCCAGGCCGCCGTCGTCATGGCCAACCTCCGCCGCAAGCTAACCTAGTCGATCTGGTCTAGATGGAGGCTCGTAGCCAACAAACCCTTGACTTCTTTGCCGATAGGGTAGATATTTGCCGACATGGACAATGATAATCAAGGAATGGTGCTGGCCGCATTAGCTGAACCAACGAGAAGGCGCGTAGTCGAACTCCTAAGTGCCGGACCACGCGCGGCCGGCCAGTTGGCAGAAGAGACGACCGTAACCGCCGCCACCATGAGCAAGCACTTACGCGTATTGAGACGTAGTGGCCTCATCGAAGAGCAGCGTCAGGACCAGAGAGATGCACGTCTCAGAATCTATTGCCTCCGGCCGGAGCCATTTCTCGCATTGGAGGGATGGCTCCGGCAGCGACTGGTCTTCTGGGGGGAGCAGCTGGAGTCCTTCAAAGACTACGTTGAGCGAGTTCAGTGGGGAGGAACGTGACCACTGAACTCTCACTGACGGTCAAGGTTGATGTTCCCGTCGGAGTGGCCCAGGCGTTCCAGATGTTCACGGCAGATATGAACACCTGGTACCGAGGCGGGCCTTACGGCTGGAATGATCCCGAACGAGCAGTCGCAATTGTGTTAGAACCCGGTGTTGGTGGGCGCTGGCTCGAGCTGTGGGACTCAGAGACAGGTGAAGGTTTTGAGATCGGTCGAGTCCTCACATGGGAGCCAGGCGTGCGACTTGTCCTTTCGCACCGCATGCTCGTTACGCCTCATCTGGTCACTGAGGTCAGAGTAGATTTTCGTGCTCTTGCTGCCGAGCGAACACGAGTTATTCTTCAACATTCTGGTTGGAATCTTGCAGGGGAAGGAGTGGGAGGCTCTTCGATTGCTATGGCCATCCGCGGTTGGGGCGCTACTGCCAAAAATCTTCAGATCACAACCCGTACTAAAACAGAGGAGGGACAATCCATGACAAGCACTTCTCAAGGTGAAACGCCCACTATCTTTCCCGCGCTGCGATACAAGTCTGGCAAGGAAGCACTCGACTGGTTTAAGGCGGTAGGTTTTGACGAATGGTTGGTTGTGCACAGCTCCGAGGGCAGGTTGATCCACGGGGAAGTGAAGTTCGGCGCAGGGACCGTCAATATCGGCGAGATTGGCGTAGCCGAAGGCCATGAGGCAGTAGATGAAGCGGGATTTGGGATCTCCGTTTACGTTGAGGATGTGGACGCTCACTACCTCGGAGCCAAGGCCTCAGGGCTGGAAATTGTTCAGATGCCTTACGACACCGACTTCGGGGCTCGCATGTACGGCCTGAAAGATCCGGCTGGCAACCTGTGGGTCTTCGGGAATTATCGCCCAGGCCTATAAGTCGACGGCCTCTAGTTAGTGGAAGAGGTACTTCATGCACGCGCAACCCTTCATCGCAGTTCGCAACGTCCCTGCCAGCAGCGACTGGTACACCGATCTGCTCGGCGCCGACCGCGATATGGAGCAGGGCCATCCCCATCGTCAGGAGTACGACCGGCTCCTCAGCGATGGCAAGATCATCCTCTCGATCCACTCCTGGGACGCCGGTACTGAGGGCTTCGACCTGCTGATGTCGAACCCGGACGCCGCTCCTCACGGCCACGGCGTCCTGCTCCAGTTCGTCGTCGATGACTTCGATGCCGCTGTCCAGCGGGCGCGCAACCTCACCTCAGAGGTTCTCAACGAAGTCGAAGCCACGCCAGACGGTGCCCGTACCTTCGCCTTCCGTGATCCCGACGGCTACACAGTGGTTCTAGCTAGCCCCGCCACCAGATAGCGAGGCCTCCACCACCCCAATCAAGCTGATTTCCGATCCGTAACAAATCCGTAACTGCCCTGGCTTGAGCCGCCGAGAGGCTGTGCTAGAATGTCGAAGTTCCCGGAGGTCTCCTTGATCGATCCCGAGCCGCCCCTGCAGGCGGAAGACGATAGCGATTTTCAGCACAACGGCCAGGGTGAGGCGCCCGATAACAGCGCCCTCGCCGCGCTGCACCTGGCCCACCGAGCCGTCGCCAAGTTCCCAGAGCTGACCAAGCGCTATCAGAAGTTCATCGGCACCGCCGCCGTGGTCTCCTCTGCGGTCATCGTGCTGGCCAGCATCGCGGTTTCGAGGCGTCTGCGCACCGGCGAGTCGCCCGACAAGATCCTCGCAGAGATCACCACGGACGAGATCGAGAACGCCGGCAAGCAGAAGCCCGACAAGCCCAACAACGGCAAGTCCAAGACTCGGCCCCAGCACTAGCCTGATCTCGCCCCAGTCCGCGTCCCAGCTTGCGATATCTCACGCGATCCATCACGTGACCCGAACATCTGCCATCCTGAGCCCAGGTCGCGAAGGATCAAAGGTTCTCGCCCTCCACGATAGCCCCACTTCCGCGCCATCGCTCCCAAACCGCAACAAACCCTCGCGCCTCATAAGGGTCCCTCATCCCACAACTGCGACCTTCAATTCGCGGACCTCGGTCCTCACGATCCCATCGACCCCCACCAGCGCCAACTCCCCCTTCGACTTTTCCCACCTCAGGCCTATCCTTGCCCTGCTAAGGAGCGTGCTGCATGGCTTACCTCCATCACCCCCGGCGACCGTCCAGGTCAATCAATACCCTTGCGTGCCTGAATTCCTCTGCCTCAGATTCACAAAAGCCTGTTTTGCACGGAAAAAACGCTCGATCAATCAGACAATCAAACGCGCCGGCAACAGTAGATCATGCCTAGAACAAAGTTGCTATAATCTGGCTATGGCGCGGAGCATCCTCCATATAGACCTCGACGCCTTTTTCGTCGCCGTTGAGCAGGCTCGGCGGCCGGAGCTGCGCGGCTTGCCGGTCATCGTTGGCGGCGACCCCGATGGCCGCGGCGTCGTAGCCACCGCCTCGTACGAGGCGCGACGGTTCGGCGTCTACTCCGGCCTGGCCCTGCGGACCGCCAGGCGTCTGGCCCCGGACGCGATCTTCCTGCGGGGCGACTTCGCCGAATACGTCCGCGTCTCGAAGCAGTTTCACGCCATCCTCGCCAATTACACGCCGCTGATCGAGTCCGGTGGCCTGGATGAGGCCTACCTCGACTTGACCGGCTGCGAGAGCATCGGCGGCACAGCCCCCGAAGCTGCCGCCAGCATGCGCGCCCGCATCCGCGCCGAGCTGGGCCTGGCCGCCTCGGCCGGCATCGCGACCAGCCGCCTCGTGGCCAAGGTGGCGTCCGACAAGGCCAAGCCCGATGGCGTCCTTCAGGTTGCCGAGGGCACGGAAGCCGCGTTCCTGGCGCCGCTGCCGCTGCGCGCCCTGCCGATGCTGGGCCAGAGCACCGAGAAGCGCCTGGCGCCGTTGGGCATCTCCACGCTGGGCCAGCTGGCAGCCCTGGCGGACAGCGCCCTCGAAGGGCTCTTTGGCAACCACGGGCGGGTGCTCGGCCAGCGGGCGCGCGGCATCGACCCGACGCCCATCGGTCATGACGTGCGGGCGAAGTCGATCAGCCGTGAGGGCACCTTCGCCGCCGATGTGGCCGACCCGGAGCACCTGCGCGCCGTGCTGCGCGGCTTCAGCGAGAGCGTCGGGGCCGACCTGCGCCGCGATGGCCGTCGCGCCCGCACCGTCTCCCTCAAGCTCCGCTATGACGACTTCAGCACCGTCTCCCGCAGCCTGACCCTGCCCCAACCTCTCAGCAGCAACGAAGCTATCTTCGAAGCTGGGACGGCGCTGCTGGAGAAGCTGCGCGAGCGCGACAAGCGGCCGGCGCGGCTAATCGGTATCGGTGTCAGCAACCTGGTTGCGGACGCGGTCCAGCTCTCCCTGGAGCCGGCGCCGGAGCGCAAGCAGGAATCGCTCAGCGCCGCCTTCGACCGCGTCCGCCGCAAATACGGGACGCGCAGCCTCCAGACCGGACGCACCGCCTTCGACGCCGCGACACAGGACGAACGCAGCGTCTTCGAGAAGGGCACCGGTCTCTCCTCGCAAATGAAGTAGCGCTGGACGGCGTGGGTAGAATGGCAGCAGTGCGCCGAGGGAAGGCTTTGTCATGGCACAAGCAGCCGAGAAAGCAAGGTCACGTCTGAACACCTCCGACTGGGTGACGCTCCGCCGCGCCTGTGATGTCCTGGGTGTCGATGAATCGACGCTGCGCCGCTGGGCCGATGCCGGGCGGCTGCGCGTCTACCGGACCCCCGGCGGCCACCGCCGGTTCTCCCTCTCCAACCTGCAGGAGATGGTTGCCGGTGACGGCCGTCATCGCAGCGCCGACGAGATGGAGCGCCTTACCGTCACCAAGATTCGCCGCCAGCTACAACGCGCCCGTCAGCACGGCGATAGCTGGTACACGAATCTCTCAGAGGCCAACCGCCAGGAGTTGCGGGAGCTCGGCCGCCGCCTGGTCGAGATCGTCGGTGAATACCTCGATGAGCGCTCCCACCGCGGCGCCCTGCTGGATGAAGCGCTGGAGATTGGCGGCGCCTACGGCCGTGTGCTGATCGACGCCGCCCTGCCGCTGCCCAGCGCTGTAGGCGCCTACATCGGCTTTCGCAAGACGATGGACGAAACCACGCGTACAGCCGCCTCCCGCGAATCGCTGCCTACGGACGAGGCGCTGGAAGCCTGTGGCCAGGTCCACGTCCTCGGCGATGAGGTCCTGCTAGGGATCGCGGCGGCGTATGAAGCAGCGTCCTCCGGATCTGGCGATGACCGCGAGCGTTAGCTAGACTGGTTAAGTTAACCCCCGCCGCAATGCTAGAAGAGACGTAGAGATGCCGCCTATTCGCAAGCCCCGCCGCCGGCCGCTGAGCTTCCTTGACACCCGCGATCGCATGTCGCGGCTCAACGCTCTCTACCGTTCGCAGGGATTCGGCGGCGCCGACAAAGCCCGCAGCAACTTGGGCAAGCAACTGCACCAGGAGCTGGACGATATGGCGACCCCTGAGCCGGATGAAGAGCTGACTGACTCCGAACTGAGCGATTCCGAGCGCCAGGCGGCGATCGCACGGGAGCGAATGCGGCGCGAAGGCTACGCTTAGGAGCGAGAAATTTTCGGCCTCTCATTCCGCCAAAGCTTCGGAAACCTACCTGAACCTCTCTAGCCCCTAAGGTGAATCGCCGCTACGATTCTTAATAAAGCCGCGCAGAAATGAGAGGTTTGGGCAGAAATTGAAGTATCGCAGGCTGGGCGGCACCGACCTCGATCTGTCTGAAGTTGGCTTCGGCGTCTGGACGCTGACCACCGGCTGGTGGGGCGAGCACGAAGAAGACGAAGTCGTCCGCATGCTGCGCCTGGCATATGACCTGGGCGTCACCTTCTTCGATAACGCCGACGTGTACGGTGAAGGCCAGGCAGAGACGATCATGGGCAAGGCCCTGGCGCCGGTCCGCGACCACTGCGTCTACGCCACCAAGATCGGCTATGACTGGTACAACAACCAGCGTGAGAGCGGCCAGCGCGAGCACCCCCAGGATTACTCGCCGCGCTTCGTGCGCTTTGCAGTCGAGCAAAGCCTCCAGCGCCTCGCGACCGATCGCATCGAATGGGTGCAGCTGCACAACCCCCGCATGGAAGCCCTGCAAGACAATGGCCTCTTCGCCGAGATGGAAGCCCTGCAACGCGAGGGCAAGGTGCGCTGGTGGGGCGCCGCCCTCGGCCCGGCTATTGGCTGGCGCGACGAGGGTGTCTACGCCGGCCGCGAGCGCGGGCTGCCGATGCAGGTCATCCATAACCTCTTGGAGCAGGAGCCAGGGCGCGACTTCATCGACGCGGCCGTTGCCGGTGGTGGCGGTCTCGTCGCGCGCGTGCCTCACTCCTCCGGCCTGCTCGAAGGCCACTACACTGCTGAGACGACCTTCCCGCCGGGCGACCATCGCAACCACCGTCCGCGCGAGTGGCTGATCGAGGGCGTGCAGAAGGTCGAGCAGCTACGTTTCCTTGAGCGCGAGGACCGAAACCTCGGCCAGGCGGCGATCCAGTGGCTGCTGGCCCAGCCGATGTTCGCCAGCGTCCTGCCCAACATTTATGACGAAGCCCAGCTGCGCGAGTTCGCCGCCGCCAGCGACTCGCCGCCGCTGACTGAGGACGAAATCGGGCGCGTCGATGCCCTGTACCAGGCCAACTTCGGCCTTACGCCGGTGGAGGTGAAATCGTGACGGCCACCCAGACTCTCGACTCCCTCGATGGGGCCATCCTCAACCATATTCAGGACGATTTTCCTCTAACCCAGCGACCCTTCGCCGTCCTGGCCGAGAAGTTTGGCATCGATGAGCGCACCGTTCTGGAGCGCCTGCAGGCCGCCCGCGAGAGCGGTGTCCTGCGTCAGGTCAGCGCCATCTTCGACACGACAGCCCTCGGCTACCGCAGCAGCCTTGTCGCCGCGCGCATCGCCCCGGAGCGACTGGCGGAGGGCGCTGCCATCATCAACTCTCACCCCGGCGTCAGCCACAACTACCGCCGCAACCATGATTTCAACGTCTGGTTCACGGTTGCGGTGCCGCCGGAGGCCTCCCTGGAATGGACCGTCGAGCGTCTGGGCCAGATATCGGGCGCTGAATCCGTCCGCCGCCTACCGACCCTCAAGCTCTACAAGATCGGCGTCTCATTGGACATGACCGGTGAGCGTCCCCTCGATGCCCGCGGCGCGCCGGAGTACAGCGACGACCGCCGTCAGGAAGCCTCCCGCATTGCCGTGACCGACTTCGACCGCGACCTCGTCCGCGCCCTCCAGGACGACATCGAGCTGACAGAGGAGCCTTTCGCGGCCCCGGCAGCGCGCGCCGGCCTCAGCCAGGAACGCCTCCTGGATGAAGCGCTGCGCCTACAGCGCCAGGGCCATCTGCGCCGCTTTGCCGCCATCCTGCGCCATCGCAAGGCCGGCTTCACGGCCAACGGCATGGCCGTCTGGGCGGTGCCGGAAGCCGATACGGAGGAGACGGGGCCGGTGATGGCTTCCTTCCGCTCCGTCAGCCACTGCTACCGGCGCCCCGTCTACCCGGACTGGCCTTACAGCATCTTCACGATGATCCACGCCCGCAGCAAAGCCGAGTGCGAGGCCACCGCCGACGCCATCGCCGCGGCTACGGGCGTCAGCGAGCGCGCCATGCTCTATAGCAGCACCGAGTATAAGAAGATCCGCCTCACCTACTTCACGGAGGAGCTGGATGGCTGGGAGCGCCGTGAGCGCGAGCGTGCCGCCACCGAGGAGACCGTGGCGCGATGACCCAGACCGAGACTCGCGACGCTGCCGGCTCGCAGGCCGCTATCGGCCAGCAGGCGGTGCACTTCTCCTTCTACAAGCTGCGTCCGGCCTGGTACCAGCTCGAGGCCTCGGAGCGTCGTCGCATTGCCAAGGACTTTATCTCCCTGCTGGCCCGTTGGGACGAGCGTTTGCTAATGGTCTCCTACAGCCTCGTTGGCATCCGCGCCGACTGCGACATCATGCTCTGGAAGGCCGCGGAGAGCGTCGATGAGATCCACGAGCTGGGCCTCGAAATCGCCTCCAGCGGCATCGGCTCCTACCTCGATACCGTCTACGCCTATCTCTCCCTGACCAAGCGCTCGATCTACGTCCGTGAGCACCAACACGAGGGTCAGGAGGGCACGCGGCTGCGCATTGCCCCGGTGGGCGCGAAGTATCTCTTCGTCTACCCTTTCGTCAAGACGCGACCCTGGTACAAGCTGCCCCTGGAAGAGCGGCAGGCGATGATGAACGACCATATCCGCGTCGGCCACAAATACCCACGCGTGCGCCTGAACACGACTTACTCCTTCGGCCTGGACGACCAGGAATTCGTCCTCGCCTTCGAGACCGACTACCCGTCCGACTTCCTCGACCTCGTCATGGAGCTCAGGGAGTCGGAGACGAGCCAGTACACGGAACGGGACACGCCGATCTTTACCTGCATCAAAGCAGAGGGCGCGGGGCTGCTGCCTTCTCTGGGTGTCAGCTAGCGCCAGAGAAAGGCAAGATTGTTCGCGGCTAACCTGATGGGGCCGGAAGCGGGGGAACGGTGCACATCTCTGTTACGGGGTTGAGCCACAAGACGGCGCCGGTTGAGCTGCGAGAGCTATTCGCCTTCAGCGCCGATGCTGTCGTGCCCGCGCTGCAGCGCCTGCCCAAGGACCTCGGCGGCGCAGCGATCATCTCGACCTGCAACCGCACCGAGCTCTACCTGGCGACCGAAGAGCCACTCGACCGGGAGGCCGCTGCCGCTGCCCTGAACGCTGCCCGGGGCGGTGAGGTCCCCGAGGGCGTAGAGTTCTACCACTACAATGGCGCCGAAGCCGTGCGTCACCTCTTCCGCGTTGCTTCCGGCGTCGAGTCCCTGGTGGTCGGCGAGTCAGAGATCCTGGGCCAGGTGCGCGAGGCCTTCTCCGCGGCGACCGCGGCCGGAAGCGGCAGCGCTGTGCTGGCGCGACTCTTCCATTCCGCCCTGCGTGTTGGCCGCCGCGCCCGCAGCGAGACCGAGATCAGCGCCCACGGCCTCTCGGTTAGCGCCCTTGCAGTCTCGCTCAGCCGCAAAGTGCTCGGCGACCTGCGACGCAAGACGGTCCTCGTCGTCGGCGCCGGTGAGGCCGGTAAGCGCTCCGCCGGTGCGCTGGCTCAGAGCGGCGTCGGACGCCTCCTGGTGACGACCCGCCGTCCCGGGCTGGCCGAGGAGGTTGCGCGCGAGCTCAACGGCGTGCCGGTCCCCTTCGAGCAGCTTGCGGCCGTCCTGGCGGAAGCCGACGTCGTAATCTCTTCCACCGCCGCTCCCGACGCGATTATCAGCGCCGCTGACATTGCTGGTGCGATGGCGGCGCGCGCCGAACGCCCCCTGGTAATCGTCGATATCGCCGTCCCTCGTGACATTGAGCCCAGCGCCCGCGACGTCGCCGGCGTGCACCTCTTCGATATCGACGACCTGCAGGCGGCAGCCGGCGCCAACCTCGAAGCCCGCAAGCGCGAGGTCGGCGCTGTCGAGACGATCGTCGATGACGAGGTGCGCCGCTTCCAGGGGTGGCTTTCCGGCCGCCGCGTCACGCCGACGATTGCCGCCCTGCGTCAGCGCGCCGAGCTGACACGTCGAGCTGAGCTGGACCGCACCCTGGCGCGCCTGGGCCACCTCAGCGACGATGACCGGCAGCGCGTCGAGGCGATGAGCAAGGCGCTGGTCAAGCGCCTCCTGCACGCGCCCGTCACGCGGTTGCGGCAGGGCGGTAGCGAACGCCACCTCGACGCCGTCCACGACCTCTTCGAGCTGGACGACGACTAGCCTTGCCGCGTAAGACAGACCGATCCCGCGCCGTCTTCGCCGAGGCGCAGAAGTACCTGCCCGGCGGCGTCAACAGCCCCGTGCGCTCCTTCCGTGGCGTCGGCGGCGACCCGGTGGTCATCGCATCCGGTTCCGGCTGCCGCCTGACGGACATCGATGGCAACGTCTACATCGACTACTGCGGCTCCTGGGGGCCGCTGATCCTCGGCCACGCCGCGCCGGAGGTCATCGAGGCGGTGCGCGAGGCGGCCGGTCGCGGCCTCAGCTATGGCGCCGCCACCGAGGCCGAGGTCGAGCTTGCGCGCCTCGTCTGCGACAGCGTCCCGTCAATTGAGATGGTGCGCTTCGTCAACTCCGGCACGGAGGCCACGATGTCTGCCCTGCGTCTCGCCCGCGCTTTCACCGGCCGTAGCAAGATCGTCAAGTTCGAGGGCTGCTACCACGGCCACGCCGATGGCCTTCTCGTCCAGGCTGGTTCCGGCGTCGCCACTCTCTCTCTGCCCGATAGCGCCGGTGTGCCACCCTCTTACGCCGCCGAGACGCTGGTCGTCCCCTACAATGATGTAGCCGCTCTGGAGACGCTTTTCCAGCAACGCGGCGCCGAGATCGCTGCCGTCATCGTCGAGCCCGTCGCGGCCAACATGGGCGTTGTGCCTCCCGCGCCCGGCTTCCTGGAACGGCTGCGAGACCTGACGAGTAACGCGGGTTCCCTGCTGGTCTTTGACGAGGTGATCACCGGCTTCCGCGTCGGCCTCGGCGGTTACCAGGCGCTCTGCGGCGTCATGCCGGACCTGACCTGCCTCGGCAAGATTGTCGGCGGCGGCATGCCCGTCGGCGCTTACGGCGGCCGGAGCGAGATCATGCAGATGGTCGCGCCTCTGGGTCCCGTCTACCAGGCGGGCACCCTCTCCGGCAACCCACTGGCAATGGCAGCCGGCCTCGCCACCCTGCGCGCTCTGAGCGATCCCGGCTTCTACGAGGCGTTGTCGGCGAAGGCGGAGCGTCTGATGTCTGGCCTAAAGGCCGCGGCGCGTCAGGCGGGGACACCGCTTCAGGTTAACCGCGTTGGCTCCATGCTGACGGCCTTCTTCACGGACGGGCCGGTTACGGACTACGCCAGCGCCAAGCGCAGCGATACTGCGAGCCACGCGCGCTTCTTTCACGCCCTGCTTGATCATGGCGTCTACTTCCCGCCCTCGCAGTTTGAAGCAGCCTTCATTTCGGCCGCGCACGAAGAAAGCGATATCGAGGCGACCATCCTTGCCTTCCATGACGCTTTCGGAATCGCATAAATAACTCCGTTTTCATTTGTAATGCCATTTACTTGACCAGCCACTCGTCCAAACCTAGGTTTGGGGGTGTCCCCAAATCTTGGCCTTAGGTGGTTGCATGCGAATACTCTTCCCCGCCCGTTCAATAGCCCTGTCCGGATTTCTGGCCCTCGTCGCGGCAACGAGTCTCGGCGGTGGCGCTGCACCCGCTTACGCCCTGAGCAACTGCACCGTCGCAGACAACACCTTCGATAGCGAGGAGCAGTATTTCCTCCAATTGATCAACGACTACCGCGCGTCCCAGGGCGCCGGTGCGCTGACGGCTTCGGCGAACCTCAACCGCGCCGCCTCCTGGCTGGCTGTCGACATGGCGACGAAGAACTACTTCTCCCATGCCGACTCCGCCGGCCGCGACTCCAGAACCCGCATGGAGGACTGCGACGCCACGGTCCCCGGCTCCGGCGAGAACATTGCCGCGGGCACGGTGCGCGACACGGCTCAGGAAGCATTCGATGCCTGGAAGGCCTCTTCCGGACACAACGACAACATGCTCAACGGCAACTACCAGCAGATCGGCATCGCCAGAGCTTACAACAGCTCCTCCAAGTACAAGTGGTACTGGGTGACCGGCTTCTCCACCGCAAACGACGGCACCAACGCCGGCGGCTCAGCCGATGGCGGCGCCATCCTTCCGCCTCCAGCGGCCCGGTAGAAGCCAAGGCCGCAAGCACCAGCCCGGTGCCCGGCTCCACCCTCAGTGGCTCGTCCGAGACCTTCAAGTGGGATAGCGTCTCTGGCGCCCAGGAGTATCTCCTTTACGTCGGCGCCAGCGCTGGCGGCAAGAATCTTACGCCAGGTCGCGCGGCACGAGCCTCAGCGCCTCGGTATCTGGGTTGCCGTGGGATGGCCGCAGCCTCTCCGTCCGTCTTGAACCGGAACGTGGACGGCGCTTGGCAATACAACGACTACACCTACAAGCCAATCGCCGCTAGCATCTGGTCCAGACAGCCGCCGAGGTGCCACCTCCTGCCCAGGAGGTGGCACCTGCTATCCAGCACATCACCGGTTACCGATACTTATGTGACGCCTCTTCGGGAGGCGGCACCGTCGAATTGGGCGCTCTCCAGCGTCCTGAGCAACCCAAAGGTTGAGGATACGAATGCTTAACTTTCGCAGCGCTTGCGGGCGCTCTCTCCTCGTGGCGATGGCTGGCGCTGCTCTACTAGTTGGCTTGGTGGCCTGCAGCGCAGACGGCGATCCGGCGCCCTCACTGTCGCAACCGGAGCAGGCCGGCCAGAGTCTGACCAACGAGTACATCACTTTGTTGGCGCAGAAGGACCTCAGCGGCCTGCAGTCGTTCCTTTCGGACGGCTTTATGATCCAGCGCGCTGACGGCAGCTTTGCCACCAAGACCGACTATCTGACGAATATCCCCTCCATCGGCCAGTTCACCATTGCCAACGTGTCGGCCAAGCAGGCCGGTGACACGCTGGTCGTCCGCTGGTTTCTCACGGTGGATGAGGTAATCAACGGACAGTCTTTCGCGAGCACGCCGGCGCCTCGCCTCTCCACTTTCGTCTGGACGGACGGCGAATGGCGTTTGCTTTCTCACGCTAACTTCAACGCTCCGGCCACCAGTCCACCCGCGGCGCCTACTCAGTAGAGATCTCTGTCTCGGCCCGGCGGCTTCGGCTGCCGGGCATTTGTCTTTGCAGTCTTGTCCCTCGCGTCGGCGCGGGATATACTGCCGCCAGCCCTATAGTAATATGCTTAGATAGGTGAGCAAATTGAAGATCACCTGCACTCAAGAAGCTCTAGCCCGCGGTCTGGGCATCGTCGGACGCGCGGTCGCGAGCCGCAGCCCCCTGCCGATTACGTCCAACGTCCTCATCGCCAGCGACGAGGGACGCCTTAAGCTCTCGGCAACCAACCTCGAGATCACGATGAGCTGCTGGATCGATGCTCAGATCGACGAAGAGGGTGCGATCACCGTACCGGCCCGGTTGCTCAGCGACTTCGTCAACACGCTGCCCAACGACCGCATCTCGCTGACGGTGCCACCGCGCTCTCGTCAGGTGCGTCTCGCTTGCGCCCGTAATGAGGCCAGCATCGGTGGGCTGGACGCGGACGACTTTCCGCCGGCGCCCGTCGTCCAGGACGGGGTTTCCGTCCAACTCGACCCGAAGGGATTGCGCCAGGCGGTCGCCCAGACGGTCTTTGCCGCCGCGACCGATGACTCCCGCCCCGTGCTCACAGGCGTCGACACGAAGTTCGAAGACCGGATGCTGACGTTGGCGGCTTCAGACGGCTTCCGGCTCTCCGTCTACAAGCTGCCGCTTGAAGAAGCGGTGTCCGAGATGACAGAGATTGTCGTGCCGGGACGTGCCCTCGGGGAGCTCAATCGCCTGCTCTCCGAAGAAGAGGATCCGATTACCCTGCGGACGAATGCCGCCAAGACCCAGGTGCTCTTTCGCCTCAAAAACACCGAAATGATTGCCCAGCTGATCCAGGGCACCTTTCCCAACTTCGGCCAGCTGATCCCGGCCAGCTACAGCAGCAAGGCCGTCGCCGAAGTCGGTGAGTTTCTGCGCGAGACCCGCATTGCCTCGGTCTTCGCGCGCGATGGCTCTGGCATCGTCCGTCTCGTCGTCACACCCGGCGAGGGCGTCACGCCGGGCAAGATCGTCATCTCAGCTCGAGCTGAGGAGATCGGCGACAACGAAGGCACGCTCGATGCAGCGGTTGAGGGCGAAGGGGTCAAGATCGCCTTCAACGGTAAGTACCTGCAGGATGTTCTCCAGGCCCTGGACGGCGGCCAGCTAGCTATGGAGACCAGCGGCCCCTCAAGCCAGGGCGTCTTCAAGCCCGTCGGCGACGACAACTACGTCCACGTCATCATGCCGATGTTCGTTCAGTGGTAGCTAAATCGTAAGGGACTGATCCCTTCAGTACGGCGCCGTCGCGATCAACAACCACTTCAACTTGAAGCGCCTGGAAGGCGAGCTTCTTGTCATCGTGATCGAATTCGTCCAGGCGGCCAGCAACCTGATCACAGTAGGCACGGACGCGCTGACCGAGTCCCTGAAGGTCCTCTAACCGCCCCTGCTCCGCGTCTAACACAGTGAGCTCCGTCTCAAAGCCCTCCCGAGCTTGCTTGACCTGTCGTATCTCTTGGGTCAGATACTCCTCGGTTACGTCACCGAGGCTGAACAGGCGGATCAACCGACGTTCCTGTTCCTTGAGCCTCCGTATAGCGGCGCGTAGGCGAGCTCGTTCGTCATCGAAATAGCCAGACTCCCCTTGCTGCCGCTCGATTTCAGCGAGAATGATGTCGGGAGTCTCCAGGATCTCGCGTACCGCCTTCCAGACGTTGCTCTCAAGGTTGTCTGCTGGGAGGTAGGGCTGGTCACAGCTCTTCGGGCGCGTCGAAGTTGGCCAAGTTAGGCGGCAGCGATAGTACCGGTATCTTCGGTTCAAGCAGGTTCCGACAATGGGTGCTCCGCATGAACAACGAACGAAACCCGTAAGAAGATAAGTTCTTGAAGCGTTGGTCGTCGCTCGCCGCGGCTCAGCAAAGCGCCTTTGCGCGCGGTCGAATACCTCCTCGCTGACTATCGCTGGAGTCGCACCGGGAATCTCGATCCATTCGTCCTGGCTCCGTGCCTCTAGGCGGTAGCGTTTACCACTCAAAGCCACTCGCTTGGTCTTTCCGAAGATCGTGGACCCTTTGTATGAAGAGTTTTGCAGCATCCGTTTGATGGTGAGCGGATGCCAAAGGCCGCCGCTAAAGGCCGGTATGGACTCTTCGTTCAGTCGGACCGCGATTGCATAGCAGGAATCGCCGTCGGCAAAGGACTGGAAGATTCTCTGGACGACCTGAGCTTCAGGGTCGTAGATCACTCTCTTCTTGGCCTCCGGAACGTAGCGGAAACCATAGATTCCCTTGCCAGTGGCCTGAACCATGTATCCCATCCGGGCGCGACTTCGCTTTCCGCGCAGAGTCCTCTCCTTGATGCGCTCGCGCTCGATCTGTGCGGCGTAGCCTTTCACATATCGAATGAGGCCGCCCTCCGGCGAGTTGTCGAGTGGTTCCACGACAAAGATCAACTCGGCGCCCCGCTTGGCACACTCTTCGGCCACTATGCCTACGTGGATAGGATCTCGGGCCAGACGGTCGACGGCGAAGCAGACTAGCGCCTGGACCGCCGATGTTCTTATTCGCTCACGCGCACGTTCGAGCTTCGGCCGTTCGAGGTCAGCTCCGCTCCAGTCTTCGATGAATACGTCTTCCTCCTGCACCGTGTACCCACCGCGTATGGCCAAGGAAACGCAGGCATCGCGCTGGGATTCAAGGCTGGTGCCATTTTCAGCCTGGCCTGATGTCGAAACACGGCAGTAGACTGCAGCTCGCATAACGCCCTCCTAATGCTGTTTCTCTAAGATTATAGACCAGGTGTTCTATCAGAAGTGTCATCGGAGGGCATGGAGTCATGGTTGGATTCGGGCGAGGCATCGTTGGGAGGCGTCAATCCAGTCCTGACTAGCAATCGACTCCAGAGTAGCCGCCACGCCCTCGAAGAACTCGAGCCCGCGCTCGGGCCATCAACATAGATGCGGAGTGGATCGGAAATATGCTTGTCGCTGCGAGGGAACCAATCCTTGCCTGACCGAGAGACTCTTTCATCCCTTCCGCTGCTAGTGGGGAGTCCGTCCTCAGTCATGATCAGGGCTCCTCTGCGAGGGACGATGGCCTTCACCATCTGTTACCTGACGGGGCCAGGTACTCGCCCACACAGTCCCGTCAGAAGTCATCGATTGACGCACGTCTGATAGCCCAGTGCGCCAGATGCGACTGCACGGCCCGTACCGGTCTACGAGAGGTATGAGTGTGGTGGCGCACAATCCCGTAGGCACCCTTGCGGCCTCGAAGGAGGCGGCAGCCATCTCCCAGATACGCTGCTCGCGCTGGGACGTGGTAGTGACGACCAGGAGTCGTGGCAAGGCTTCATCGCCGACTCCTGCAGCGAGGAGAGATGCAAAGTATTCCGCGTAGAGCGGCCACTTCTCGCGCAAAACCACCGGGCGTACGGTTCCCCGGTCCCATTCGAGCAACACCCTCTTGATTCCCGCGGGCGTGTGGAGGTCAGCCACACCGTCCGGCCTGAGCCAGTGCTTGGCCCCGTGGCGAGTGAAGGTCGTGGCGCCATCCGACGCACCGAGCCACCTGACGACCCGAGCTTGCGCCCGCTGATCAGCAGTCATGAGGGAAACGAAGAAGCGGTTGATGCCTACCGTGTGCTCGAACTCTCGCAGGAGCGTGTCGAAACGCCCCGCGCCCTTCCAGCCGGGCACCTCCGCCGCGATGCTCCCGTAGCGGGCAAGCCGCCGGGCCGGGACGCCATCCCGAGCGGCGAGTACGCCCAGGCCCTCGCGAGAGAGGAAGTAGTAGTCGTCTGCCGTCGTTCCTGGATTCGTGCCTCGGTGCGTGAAGTCGATGAACCCTCGCGAGAGCAGCTTCTCAAGGCAAGCTCGCACCTGATGCAGACGATGAGATGTCAACGCGACAAGGTCTGAGTTGGTGAGCAGGGGGTGGAACCCAAGCCACTCCAGGATGCGCATCTCGGTTGCTCCCAGGGAGCGGTCTGCCGCGAGAGACGGCGGATACGAGGAGATCTCCTGCATCGTCGTGCGGGAAGGTGTCGCCGGGCTGGACAGGCACGGCAGCGTATTAAGGTGTGGGAGATGAGCCTCGACTGGGATGCTCCCTCGCCACTGGAGATGCTCGGCGAGTGTCAGGAACCGCGACCCACCGGGTGTCCACCAGATCGAGTCCAGCGGATCGCCTGAGAACAGTGCGTCGATCTCCGTGATGAGGCCCGGCAAGGGTGACTCACTCCTCCTCTCCGCGGCGGAGAGGATCGCCGCTTCCCACTGGGCGGCCGCGGCGAGATTCGCACTCAGGACCAGGATCGACGGCAGGCCGTCGTAGCCCCACGGCTGCTCGCTTCGCCTGAAGGCGTACCAGCCATTGACTCGCATTCTTCGGTGGACGACGGGCGCGGCGGCACGGTCCCACGCCAGGAAGAACGGGGCGAACGTCTGACCTACTCGCAGGCAGCCGTACGCCTCCACTTCTCCGGGATACCAGACGGAATCTCGCCGCTTGCGCGGCAGCACCTGCAACGACTCGATGCGAATTCGAGTCGAACGCCTGGTCGCCGCGACCAGTTCTGCCAGGCAGCGATTGACGCCAACCGTGATCTCGAGACGCTGCCAGCCCTGGCGGACGTCCTCCTCGCCTACAGGCAGACGGGCAGTGAGCGACTCGACGGAGCACCCAAGGGCGGAGGCTATCGAGTTGACCCCGGCAGGGGAGACGTAGAAAAGGCGATCCGGCTCCACTTCGGGCGACGACGCGATCCCGTACCAAAGCCATCCGGCATTCTTCAGTTCGCCGATCAGGCTGCGAGCGGCTTCTTCGTCCTCGCCCATGAGCATCGCCAGCTCGTAGGCGCCGAGCAACGGCATACGAAGGAACCAGTTGAGAGCAATCAGGGTCCGGTCAGAGGAGAGGCTCATGTTGACGCCTTCCTGTCCCGGTTCTCGTTTCGCGCTGGCGGCGCCTGCTTTTGAGCAACGGACCCGTTCCTGGTCGAAGCCTGGGCTGCGGCCGGCTGGGGATCAGGCTTGGATTCAGCGGGTTTGGCTGTGGAGCCTGCGTCGCCGCCTTTCTGCGGCTTCGCGGGTTCCCAGCTCGCGAGGATCGCATCGATTTGCTCGGCGACCTCGTCGCGAGGCCGGCCGACCCGCAGGGCCGACCGTCGCGCAATCGCATGCGGCCTATCGGGTGCCGGCGGCCGGGGTGGGTCCAGCCGCAGAGAGAAGGGCGGCAGGCGGCGTCCATCCGACCACCAGCGGGCATAGCACTCGTAGTCGTCGAGGGCCGTAAGGTCCGCGATATCGAGCTCGCCGCCGACCTCCGGAACGAGGTAGCGCGCATCCTGGGCGCTTACCTGGAAGACGGTGAGGCCGTCTATGTTCGAGAAGATCGTCGGCCTCAGAGCGTCGTCGATGGCGTCCAGCTTCGACAGGGACTGGGTGACGAGGGTAAAGCTCGCCCCGTATTTGGGGAGCTCGCTGAGCATGCGCGGATAATCCGCCGCTCCGAGGGTCGTGGATTCGTCCACGAGCACGACGACTCGTGTGCGTTGTGACGGCGGTAGAGAGACCTGCTCCTCGACCATCAAGGCGAGCAGGTTGAGCACCGTGGCGCCAATCAGTGCCGCCGGCCCTTCGCCGAGCACTCCCACAGCCGAGTTGACGACTAGGACACCGCCATCCCTCAGTAGCGGCCGCGGGTTCCAGGTCGAACGCGGCTGGCCAACGACAAACCGGGTGGATTCCGTAACGAGGAACCGGCCAATCTTGGTTGTCACAGGGTTCGCGATTTGCTGCTGCAAGACCCGGCTCAGCTTCTCGTAGTTGTCGCGCCAGGAGACCCAGATTGCGGGGTCCGGCGCCTTGACACGAACAGCACGGCGAAAGTCCTCACTGGCCAGCATGGGAAGGACGTCCAGGAGCGTGAACTGCTCATCCCGTTCCCTGCCTTTGTTCGCCTGGTGCAGGCAGAGAAGGGAGGAGCGTAGCGCCTGCTCCATGCGCGGCCCCCAGTTGTCCGGCCAGAGGCGGTGCATCATCGTCACCACGTTCTCGGCCGTCCTGTCACGGTCGGGAAAGAGCACTACATCGAGCAGGTTGAGGCCGATAGGGTGCTCTTGGTCGGCGAGGTTCAGGTAGGTGACTTGCTCTTCGAGACCGTCCGGCACCTGTCCCAGGACCGCTTCGGCGAGGTCCTGATGAGGGTCGATGACCACGAGCAGGAGCTTCTCCCGCATCATGCGCCGCATCAGGTAAGCAGCCTCATGTACGAGCAGCGTCGATTTGCCGCGTCTCGTCTTGGCGACGATGAGCTGGTTGCGGTAAAGGAGCGCCGCCGGCATGTGAACCGGAACCTCGATGCTCTGGTGGCGGGAGACGCCCACGCGACAGCCGCGCTCGACCTCTTGCCTGGCCGGCAGGACATGGTGGGCCGATGGGCCTGGGTGGGCCAGCTCCCCTGACGGCGCGTCCGGCAGGTGCCACAGTGCCCCGGCCTCGGCGGCATTAATGACACCCGCTCGTTGCAGAGAGCTGCGGGTGGCCAGAGTGGATAGGTCGCCACGCGGCCGGTCGGGAATGAGCGTGTTCCCCATCGCATGACCGAAGCCGCTGTAGGCATCCACGACCCGGTTCACGAGGGAGTCCAGCCGGTGGCGAGGCGTGGAGCCTGGACCGTAAGCGATCACTCGCAGCCCGGCCCCATACAGGGGAAAGGCGAGCTTCTCCTTGACGAGCTCCGGAGCCACTTCCTCCTCGCCACCGAGTAGCTTGCTCGCGAGTACGCCCAGGAGTGGAAGACCGACCACGACGGCTACGCCACTCGCGGCCAGAAGCAGCGTTTCGCCTGCCTCGTACCAGCGGTAGCCCTGGCTGCCGATCCCGGCCACGGCGAGGAGGCCGAGCACCGGCGTAGCGCTGCCGGAAGTCTCGCGCCTCGCTCCTTCCTTTCGGGAATCACGAAGGGCCTCCGTACGGGCGCGTAACCGGTCTGCCCATGCGACAGGAGGAGGCGCGAGGACGAGCTGTCCGACCACTCGCTCGCCGGGATGCACGGACGCAGCGGCGGCGAGAACTGCCTTGAAGGGATCGCCACGTCGCGGGTCGGTCGCCAGGGGATAGGCGGAGTCACGCCCAAGGCGGCAGCACGCGCCGCGATGAACCTCGCCTGGTCCGGTCCGGCAGTGGTCCAGATATGGACGGTCCGTCAGATCGAGCCACTGCACTCCCGCCTGCGGGTAGGCGGCCCGAAATTGGCTCACCCCTGCTTCCAGACCGTCCTCGGAGAGGCCGCGGATGAAGAAGCGCACCTCACCGGGACGTGTGACGAACTCAAGCGCCAGGGGCTCGTGCCAGGCCAGACCGGAGAGCATAGCGCGGGAGCGGAGCATGGACTCGTCGTCCCACTGGGACGGTCTAACCTCGACCAGATAGGGCTGCTGATTAGGGCGCCGGAAGAGCATGCTCCACCTCCTCCCTGGCTTCCGCCTCTCGCACAAGCCGGAAGAAGGTCTCCCTGCCGTCCGGGGACTGCCCGAGCAGGTTCAGGTCCTTGATGCCCGGCGGTAGTCCGACGCTGACAGCTCGAGCTCCCAGCAGGTTCAACAGGAAAGCCGTCGCTTCGCGCCCCCGTTCGTCGTTGTCGAAGACAAGGAAGACGCGCCGGGCGCGCTCCAGGAAGGACAGGCGCTCGGGTCGAACCTTGTTGCCTTGCAGGGCACAGACCGACAGGTTCCAGCCGACGGCTGTCACGTAATCGAGCGTTCCTTCGGTCAGGTAGACGCGCTGCCTGCCTCGGACCCGCTCGTAGCCGAGCAGCGGCTTGGGCAGGGACAGTCCTCGATACTTCGGCTCAGTGTGGTCGTTCATGACGCGGCCGGTCATCCAGATGCACTGGTCGCCCCGCAGCTCCGGTACGACGATGCGGCGGGCCATGCGCTCGCCGCCGTCCTTCCAGAGCAGGCCCATCTCACGCGCCCGGCGCAGGCTGAGGCGATGCCGCTGGAGATAGCGGCGCAAAGCGTGGCCGTCGCTGTAGCCGAGACGGCAGCGCCGGATCGCAACCTCGCCGATGCCGCGGCTCAGGAGGTAAGACAGCGCCTCTGGTGTCTGCCAGAGGAGGTTGTGGTAGACGGCGCTCGCCGCCGTGAGGATCATGCAGTCGTCCAGCGACAGCTCCCTGCGTGGCACCGCCGCAGCGACCTTCACGAGGTAATCGCCGTCCCGCTGCACGTCTTGTGCGGGTAAAGGGGCATCGTTGAGCCGCTCGATTGCTGCCCGGAAGCCGAGGCCGTCCAGCCGGCGCACGAAGTCGATCACGTCGCCGCTAGCGCCGCAAGCGAAGCAGAAGAAGCTGCGGGTCTGTGGGTAGACGACGAGGCTGGGGTGCGTGTCCTTGTGGAAGGGGCAGAGGCCGCTCATACGGGAGCCGTGCCGGAGCAGGACGATGCCGTGCCTTGAGATCACCTCTTCGATCGGGTTACGCTGCTTGACCTGCTCGACGTCATAGCGGCTCATCGCGCGGCCTCCGCCTCGGCGATCTCGGCCGGGTCGGTGGTCACCAGAGAGTGCTCCATAGGGCTGGCCTCGATCCGCAGGGCGACGTGGCTACCCTGGGCGAAGAACAGGCCTTCACCCTTGCGACAAGAGAGAAGGAACTCCCGCTCGCCTGTGCTCAGTCGAAACGTCTGAGTGACGGCGTCGATGGTCGAGGCGTCCTGGCGCATCAGCATCTGCACCGAGCTGTTCGCCAGCACGGTGTGACCTTCCGAGGTGCCGAGGAAGTCCTCGACGTCCTGAGTGACCGTTGTGAGGCCGAGGTAATGCTTGCGGGCCTGACGGGCCATTGAGGCGAGGAAGCGGGCACCCTCCTCGTGCTGCATCAGCGACCAGGCTTCATCTATAAGGAGCATTCGCGGCCGGCGCTTCGTCCTCACCTGTCTCCAGATGTAGTCCGCGATCAGGTAGATGCCGAGGGGCCGCAGGTCCTGATCGAGGTCACGCACGTTGAACACGACGAAGGGGCGGTCGAGGTCGACGCTGGTGCGCGAGGAGAAGACCTGCCCCAGGGAGCCATCGACGTACCGCTCCAGGCGGTCGGCAAGGCCGTGCTCGTCGCCCTGCTCACGCAGCAAGCCGTAGAGGTCGCGCAGCACCGGCGGCGGGTTGCCATGAGTCCTGGACTCCCGAGTGATGCCGGCGCGTCGGTAGGTCTCGATCAGCGCCGCGTCGAGGGCGCCCTTCTCGCGCTGAGTCAGCGACGAGGCCCGGTCGGCGAGCATGAGACCAAGGAGACCCTGGAGGCTCTGCAGCCGCTCCGTCAGCGGGTCGGCGCTGTCATCGCTGCCCGGCGGGAGGTCAAAGGGGTTGATGCGGTGGGGCGAGGCGCCGGAGAGGCGGATGTACTGGCCCCCGACGGCCTCGCAGACCCTGCGGTACTCGTCCTCGGGGTCGATGACGTAGTACTCGACGCCAAGCATGAGCGCCCGCAGCGCCTCGACCTTGCAGGCATAGGACTTGCCGGCGCCGCTCTTGGCGAACACCACCTTGTTCGCGTTCTCGAGCTGCCGGTTGAATGGATCGAAGATCACGAGTGAGTTGTTGTGGACGCTTGTCCCGTAGAGTACGCCCGTCTCGGACGAGAGGTGGCTAGAGGTAAACGGGATCATCGTGGCCAGGCTGGTGGTCTCCAGGTTGCGGCAGTGCGCGAGGTGGTCCTGTCCCGCGGGCAGGCAGGACAGCAGACCGGGCAGCATCTCGTAGAGCGTGGGGCGGGCCGAGGCCAGCAGCCCGCTGAGCGCCGCGTCGACGCGGCGGGTGAGGTCGTCCAGTCCGGGCAAAGCGGCGGCCTTGAGACAGAGGTAGAGGCTGGCCGAGAACACTCGCTCCTCGCCGCGCTGCAGGGCATCGCGCAGGCGTTCTACGTCCTCATAGGCCACCTCGCGCTCGGCGTTCGCGATGCGCCCGCTGCGGGCGTCCAGCATGCGCGACGACTGAAACTCGACCAGCCTGTGCGTCAACTGACGGATGGTCGCGTTCGAGTCCAGCGGCTCGATGTGCAAGCTCAAGTCCATTGGCGCGTCGAAATCGATCAGGCGGCCGAGCCAGTTCGCGAACACGTAGCGCGGGTACTCCGATAAGGCCAGACAGCGCAAATACCGTCCGTCCAGCGTCAGGTGCGACCTTGCGGCGTCGATGCCGGCTGGCGCCACCAGGTCGAGCGAGGTGCGCGTGCCCTGGTGGAAACGCTCCTCCGAGACCGAGGGCCTGGTTGAATCCCGGCGGCGACCGGGCAAGAGCTTAATCATCGTTGTGCTCCTTTCTTTTCCGGGCGGTGACAACCGGGCCGCGGCCGCCGAGCAAACCCGGTGCAGCGGCCTCCGGCCGGAGGCAGTCGCCCCAGAGCTGCATTACCTCATCGCCGCTCAGGCGGCGGGATGAGACTCCGAACGAGGCGAGGGACTGAGCGGTCTCCCTGCAACGGAAGTCGAGCTGCTCCGACGCAGCCTCCAGGTTTCGCCTCACGTCCTTCGGGCCGTTCTGCCAGGGCCAGCGCATGCCCCGGTGCTCGAACACGCCCTCAAGGCCGGCGGGGACAATGAGGAAAAATCGGCGCTCCAGCAGCGCCCGCTCGCGGGCGAGCTGGCGCACGAACGACTCGTGGTCGAGGGCGAGGCGGCGTAGCATGTCGTCGCCGCGCAGGGCCGGACGCCTGCGCACGGTCTCGAGATAGACCTCCACGTCGGTCGGCAGGATTCGGACTAGGACCTGCAAGGGATGGGGCAAGGCGTTGAGGAAGGCGCGGTAGCCGGCGATGATGCCTTCCTGCTCCGCCTCGGACTTGAGGGCAAAATTGATGCTGTGGACTTCGAGCGCGGCGCGGTAGTCGCCGCCTCGCAGGCAGAGTACGTCGCCGATCACGTCCTCCATCGGCAGCAAGTCCTGGACGCTGGCCATCCGCTTAGCGCCCATCGGAGCGCTCCTCGGTGACGGTGGTCGTCCAGGCGCTGTCGGGCAGGACGACCTCGTAGGTCTGGTCCTTGCGGCGTTGCGACGGGTCGCTCCGCCGCACGCGCCAGACGGCAACTCGGGGGATAGCCCAGTAGCGCAGGAGGACGAATGCCCAGTCCTCCATCGGCCGGCCGCCGGGCCGCCACAGGGCAGCAACGGCGATGGCCGCCATGATCAGGGCGCCAAGCACGGCCGGGACGGGCATCGGCAGGGGCAACTGGTTTGCCGCTCCGTAGGACAGGCCGAGACCGATGGCCACGGTCATGAGCTGCCTCATCGTGAGGCCCGCTATGGCCTTGTCTTCAACGTTGAGGTGGGTAGGGATCTCGTGGCGGTTCAAGTCGCTGCATCGCCTCCTTGGGGTGGGATGCAGCCAACTCTGACCGCGACGTTTCTAAAGGATTTCTAAGCCGGGAGGCTTCGGTTTCTGAAACCGGCCTCCCATCTCTAAGTTTCTTCTAGGACATCTCTAAGACGTCCAAGCGCCGTCCTACTACGCGTAGTGGGGCTTTGGTGGGCGGTGGGACGCAGATGGAAGGACAGTAGCTTCTCAATTGCGCCCGAGAGCGCACTACAGGACCGAGCTTCTTTCCATCGACCCTGGAACCACGGCCCGAGTATAGGGACGCGCGAGACCTCAGCACGCGCCCCGGCGGTCCTCGAGCGGGCAGCGGAGACCACCCGACGCTACATGGCCCACGGAGCCCAGCGGCCCACTCGCTGCGGACGCCTCTTAGCCTGGATAAACGCCAAGGCAGCTTTAGCGGAGCGACTCTGCCACGATTCTGAGCTGCTCTAAGTCGAGGCTGTTGCTCGCGATGCCAACGTGCATGGGGCTACCGTAGGACACAGTTCTGCGATCGGGCGAGAGCCCCCAGCCCTCACCGAAGCGGCCGACTTCCCAGGCCAGTCCGACCATGCCGCCTGGCCGCCATTGATTCGTGGGGCTGCCATCGATCCACTTGGCCGGCTGGCCATGAATCTCAAGTGTTCCCTGACGCGCCTCCGGCGGTGCCTGCAGGATCATGCCCGGTAGGAGTGCGCCGAATCCTTCACCAATCAGCAGCCAGTTACCCTGAGGGTCGGCATAGCGCAGGAATACATAGTCGGCGTGGGAGCGGTGCTCCTTGGCCAGATCACTGCTCCAGTAATGCTCGACCGATTCAAGCGCGAAGCCAGCAGGAATGCTTGAAGGGACCAGTACCTCGAAGGTCGCTTCCTTGCGCGCTTCGGCCAGTGAGATCTGCTTGGGTTCCGGGGCTGGTGATGCTACGCCTACGCCAATCGGTTGGTCGCGACGATCGTCCCGGATCTGTGCACCAGCAGGGGCGGAGAAGCTCAACCGCGACTGCGGAATCGGCGCGTTGAACTCGATGCTTGTCACCTCACGGAACGCATAGAGACGCCCATCCACCGCGTACATCTCGGACTTCAAGACAAGGCCTGTGGACTTGTCGACCCAAACCATGCTGCGGCCATCCGACCCGGGTAGGGAAAATCCGCACTTGGCTCGGCCAAACTCGAGGATATACGTCGTGCGACCAGCGATGGCTTCCTCTCCGCGGAGATCGACGCTTCGACAGTTTGTCGTACGCAGCATGTCGCTGTCGCCAGGGGCCGCACCACGGTACACACCCTGGGAATAGGTATCCGCGCCCGGGTCCTGCCGAAGGACGCGAACGCTCCCTTCATCGACGTCATGTCTCCAGTAGTCGGTGCCGTCCCAGACGCTGACCTCACTGTCCTGAGACAGTACGCGACCATCCGGCTCCAGTTGTGAGTAGTCAACTTCGATGCGCTGTCGATTCGGCGCTTCGTACCAGACCTTCCATTCGCCGCGAGAGGCCTGCGTTCGCGCCGCACCATCGTCGAGGAAATAGGTCACACCCGTCTGCGTCAGGACCAGGCTTTTGACACCGGAGGAGAGCGGAGATTCAGCCGCGGTCCTGGCCCGCTCGAGAACCTGTGCCGCGCTGACCGGTCTTGTCTTGGTGCCCTGGAAGACGGCTACCGCGAGCAGTGAGACGGCAACCATAGCGAATCCGGCCGCGGCTAGCCTTGGACTTACGGCAATTCCGGTGCGGCGTCCAGACGCCCTCGCTGATGTCCGCCGTGGTCTGGTGGCGCCGGACGAATCCTCAATGGTGGTCGTCACCGTTTGCGCCACGCGGGTAGGCGTCTGCTCAACAGCCCGCACCCGGCTGAAGAACGCTGTAAGCGAGCGCTCTACTGGACCCGTCTGTTCATCATTGCTCATGACAAAGACCTCGCCTTTCGTGCTTCCTCTGTCCCGCCGTCTTCGTTCGGTAGGTCAACGAAGTGGCGCTTCGCCAGCTCTTTCCCGAGCTTCTTGAGCGCGCGGTGCAACCTGGACTTGACCGTCCCCTCCGGGAGCGACAACACTTCACCAATTTCGGCAGGGCTCAGTTCGGCGAAGAACCGAAGCAGGACCACGCGAGCGCTATCTGCCGGCAGACTCCTCAGCGCCTGGCGGATCTCTTCACGCTCCCAGTCCTTCTCTGCCTGCGACTCCGGCGTGCGGTCTGCGCTTCGAACCCCCTCGTGTGACTTGAGCAAGGGGATGAAGGCGAGCATCCTGCGTCGACGACGTTGCAGAACTTCATTGACGAGAATTCGGAGCAACCAGGGTCGTAGGGGACGAGCTGGATCGAAGGTCTCTAGACGGCGCCATCCCGCAAGAAGAGCTTCTTGCGTGGCGTCTTCTGCCAGTCCCCGGTCGTGCGACATCAGGTAGGCGGTCGCGTACAGGAGCGAGCTGTAGCGCTCGACGATGAACCCCCAAGCGGCCGATTCGCCGGCCAGGCAGCGCAAGACGGTGTCGCGTTCTTCGATCGCGCTGCTCTCCGACTCGCTCACGTCGCCTCTCAATTCTTCTCTTCAGCGTCCACTGCGCGCACAGCCTCGATGATAGATATGCCGCGATGTTCTTCCTGGTTCCCTCCCCCTGCTCTCCGGAAATTCAGGATGAGCTTGCGAGCCAGATGTCATGAGGCCCTATCAAGAAAACCTTAGCGCTGCTCCTGTCTATCCCTCTGAACGGCTTTCTCTAACTGGGTTCGATCGGCCGGGAGATGCCGGCGCAGGAGTGCCTGAAGGGAGTCCGAGGGAGAAGCGGGCTCCGGCAAACTGCAGGTCGGGTAGGGTAAGTGCCCTGGAGAGCGGCTAAATTACTCCCATGAAGTCCGGCCGCCCCAAGCACAACGACGTGCTAACGCCCCGCGAATGGGAAGTGCTCCATCTCGCTGGAGAGGGGTTGACGAACGAGCAGATCGGCGAGCGCCTGGGAATCTCCTTGAATGGCGCCAAATATCACATGTCTGAGATTCTCGCGAAGCTGGACGTGCGTACTCGGGCGGATGCAGTCCGGTTTCTTGAGAATGTCGATCATAGGCGCGGCAAGATGTCGCTGTTGCTCTTGCCATTCTGGGAGAAGGCAAAGATCGGTCCATCTGGTCTCGCACACTTCGCGCTCGCCTCGGCGTCTCTGGTCGGTGTCGCAATGCTGATCCTTGTTGTGCTGAGCCCTGGCGGGCGCAGCACCCCCACGCCTACTTCAGACTCGTACCCAGAGATTGGGCTCGATGTCGGCAGGGACGAAAGAGCGAATCAGGAGCCAGCGCCTGCGTTAACAAATCTTGAGAACACGCTGCTCCTGGCAAGGCACTCTCCGCAGAACGTTGGCAGCGAGTCATCCACGATAGAGAGTATGCGTCGGGTAACCACTCCCGCCGAGCTTGATTCCGCGCTCACCACGAGTACAAGAGTCATCGTCGTAGATCGCAGCTCGCTGGAGGATGTCCGTTCCTCAGACATCCTTCATCGCCAGTTGCGGGAGGGACGCGCCATCATTGGACTGAACATCACTAACGCGGAGTTGCGCGAAGTCTCCGATCACGCAGGCCTCGTTAACGCGATTCGAACTAATCCCGCCGGTCCTCCCCTTCCCGGTGTCAGAAACCCATCGATTGATGGGCAGCCTTATTACAGCACCCTGCAGCATCGAGAGGGCTATGTCATTGGCGGTAGTCAGAGATACCTGTTTGAAGGCCTATTTAAGGCCGAACTAGAGAGTCACGACATGGACAACTACTTCGAAGCACCTCCAACATACTTCAAGATCGCCGAACTTCCCGAGGAACGGATATCCGCTAACCAAGGCATGGGCTGCACCTATGATGAAGCCAAGCTCGCCTCGGCTGCTAAAAGAGAACTCGTAGCGGACGTCCCGCACACCGAAGTCCCCGAGATCATCATTAGCTACTGCAACCCAGGGTCTGACAATACCGTTGTCCTCGGCGCTCTATTGCCCGAACGGCCGGAAGCTCAGGTCAGCCCAGCTTCACCTGACTGCCTGGGCTCCGGCGGCGGTGCGCCCGCTCTCGGTAACTACTGCCCACCAACACCAGCACCGCGAGTGCAGTCGGCCTTCCGCACCGTTCAAATAAGAATCCCGATCGCTGACCTCGCTCGATAGCAGCTTCACTGCGCGGCTCGATGGCGTCGGTGTTCTTTACCCGGCTCAGATTCAAGCTTTCCCTTCTTGGCTGTGAGGAAGCCTGAGGTTGCGGTCGCATCGGCCCAGGCCACCTAACGCCTGCTGAGAATTACTCTAAGAAGGACTTCAGTGACCGCTGGAATGGGTCAGTGAGGAAGTCTGTCCCGTTCACTCGAAGTGGACGGAACCTGCGATTTCGATCAGTTCATCCAAGACGATGGCTGCGAGTGCTAAACCGAAGGCGGCCACCCGGGACGGGTGAAGGTCGCTTAGTCGCTTCATATCTATCCCCCCTAGGTCGAACGAGGCGACGCGTCCTCAGTGAGCTTGGCAATCGGCTGACTTCACCGCATTGCCTCGGCGATTCGAACCAGCTCCTCAAGAGGAAGCAGCGGGCTCTTCAAGGTGATGATGACGTCACCGCGTGCCCAGGTGAGGACTTCCTGCCCGCCTTGTGTCGACCGGTACCCGTTGCTGCCGGCTATATCGACCAGCGAACCGCCGGTCAACGACTGCGGCATCCCACCGGCGCGAAACTGCTGCTGGATAACGAGCTCCACAGGGCCGTTACGCTCGCGCGTTAGGCGGACTTCGTGCATCGTTACCCGCCCATCCGCCGCCTGAGTGCTGCGTTCTCCGGAATTGGTCAGGCTTCAGGAATATAGCCGGGGTTCAAGAAGCCTGCGGGTGGCGAGACTCCGGGCCCGCCGACCGGGCCGAGAGAGTTGGAGCCCGAGTTGGTGCCCGACGAAGGCCTGAGCTCCAGGGCATTGGGCGGTGGCCTGAACTGGAAGAGTTCCCCGGGGAGGTCGCTGTTGTAAGCAACTTCAGTTACTTCGGCGCGGAGGGAGACGCCATCCCCCTCGACGACGTGTCTCAGGACAAAGTCGAATTCAGGGTCAATCCAGAAGGTGGTCTTCCCTCTGCCTTGAGATCTAACCTCGATGACCTCAACGCGACGCCCGAGCACGGTCTCTATGCCGACTCTCTCCCATTGCGTGTCCTGCCAGTTGGCAATGAACGACTCGAAACTTCCGGTCGGTATCTGGCCTAGTGTTGGTAGGGAGGGTGCAAACGGCTGAGTTGAGGTCGTGATTGAATAGGTGTTGGTTCGGCCTTCGTAGTACCAAGTGGCGTCGCCGTCGAACAGGATCATCGTTCCCATGTCTTGCAGGCGCGGATCAGCATAGGAAAGGTCCCAGCGCCGCCGGGCGTCGCTACCCCAAGCTTCGATTCGATCGAACGCATCGCCATCGGAGTCCAGATCGTGGTCAACTTCGAGGATTGCGAGAAAGTGAAACGAGCGCAGCCTCTGAGATGAGTCCCCACGGCCGGTGAATGCGATCATCACCACGAGTGCCGCAATGACCAGCAAAGGGATCGCGAGTAGAGGCCATCGTCGGAGCACGGCATCGACGCTATTCACCTAACATCTTCCCTCACCGCAGGACGAGACGCGCACTGTAAGAAACGATACCTCACAGGTCGCATGATACTTTGGCGCGCCGCCCGCGTCTAATAGGTGTGGAGCAAGAGCAGGACTTGAGGGTCGTTGACATCGGTCGCACGGATAGAGGCCAGACGCATCGCCTAAGGCCGCCTGACCGTGTCGTGCCCCTCGAGTTGAGCTTTGAGGAGGTCTATCGGCGGCATGCGGAGCCGCTCCTACGCTACTGTTACGCCCGCCTGGGCAACGTGGAGCAGGCCCAGGACGCGACGAGCCAAGTCTTTCTAAAGGCGTTTGCTGCTTGGTCCGCATATCGCGGTGAAGGTGTCACCGCCTGGCTGTTCGCCATCGCGCGCAACCTCACGACGGACTTTCTCCGCCATCAGCGGTCCGACATTGACGTGGCAACGTGCAAGACGCTCTCGTCGATGGTGAAGCAACCGTTGAGGAGCTGACGGTCACCAGGTCCGAGGTCCACCGGCTCCATCGGGCGCTGGCTGCACTTTCTGAGCATCAGAGAACCGCCATCGAGCTGCAGCTTGCCGGCTGGAGCATCGAGGACTCGGCTTCCGCTATGGGGCGCAGCGCTGCAGCCGTGAAGATGCTGCGTGCTCGCGCTGTGGCGAACTTGAGGAGTGCTCTAGGCGAACGGTCAGACGCACCGGGCAAGGGAGTGAACTAGTGAACCAGCAAGGACGAGAACACGATCAAGGCCCACTATTCGATAGCTACATCCAGCAGCGACTGGCTGGATATACGTCCCGGCCCGAACGGCTGGACTCACGATTGGCGCAGGTCGTGGAGGACAGGACACTGGTCGACGTCGATCATCGCCTCCTAGGGGAGACGATAACGCGCATCTCACGGTCGCTGGATCAGGCGACCTCGGCGCCGTCGACTCCCAGCGTCGCCGTGCTACGCGATTCTGCAACCACGCCACGGCTGGGACTGCTAAAGGCGCCTGCCCTCGTCGCCGCCGCGGCCGGCATCATTCTGGCCGGCGCGCTGGTTATCCTGGGGCCACTGGCTGGCACGTCCGCTGTGAATGCCGAGGCGATATTGGGCCGAGCGCGCGAGGCAGCTGCCTCGAACACGCCCTTTCAGCCCTTCGTCATGGAATCGGTCCATGAGATCGTGCCCGCCGATCCGTCCGACACGCGCAGTGACCGACTTCGGACCAGCGTCACGATCCAGGTGGCCAGTCCGTCCGAGTGGAGCATCACGCGAAACGTGCCTGCCATGAGAGCCGGGCCGCCCACCGGCCCAGGAATGCCGGCGCCGCTGCTGCCTCCTGCATCGTTCACAACCATCAGCAACGGCGAGGTTGTCTGGTCCTACGACCCCAGGACGGGTCAGGTGACCACCAGCCCTTATTCGGAGCGGTGGGCTATGAGCACCTTCCCCAGCGTCGGAAACTGGGAACGCTTCCGAGATAGCGACTCCCTCGCGAGCCTCCTTGCGAATCACGCGGAGTGCTCCAGCCCCCGGTTCTTGCGGATGGACGTCGTTGCAGGGCGCGACGCCTACGTAATAGATCTCGGCCAATACGCCTGCGGTGCAGAGGGTACGCAAAGCAATCGCATGACGGTCTGGATTGATGCTGGGACTTACGCGGTGACCAAATGGACCGAGCAGGCTGGTAGCGCGACAGGAGGGCTGATATCGACGAACCAGATCGTCCGCCTCGAGTTCCGTCCCCAAGTCGTACCTGACCTGGCGACGCCGATGGGTCTGGCCTCCCTCGAAGATGCAAGATCAGCGGTCGCCTTCCCGATCCTGGCGCTGCCAAGCGAGAACACACTCGTGTCCATTCAGAGGTTCTGTCCCCCAGTCGGTAATCGGACGTGCCTGCAGGGAACCGACTGGGTCGAGGCCAGATATGCTGCACCAAGCGGCGGCTCCTTCACTCTTACTCAGGGGTACTTCAGCAGGCTGGGCAGCGTGAGCCAGACAGAGATGAAACAAACCGCCGGTGGTTACGAGATCGACACGCGTTCCCTGCTCCACATCCTTCCGTTCACCCATACTGGGCGCTTCGAGCTGGGCGATAGCGCGGCTTTGTGGGTCGACTGTCGCGCACTAATCAGCGCGGGCGGTTGCGACAGGTCGACCTATTTCGGTCAAGCAGAGGTAGCGGCTATTAGCTGGGCTGCTTTGGAGCCAGGTGACGATCGAGAGCGCTACTTTACCCTCGAAAGCACTGAACTCTCCGTCGAGGATCTGGTGGAGCTCGCAGGATACTTGCGGTGAGCTCCTCCCGTGTAATCTGAGGGCGGGTAGTGTAAGTCCACGCCACAATCGGTAGACTTCGAGCCATGCGCCGCGGCCGGCCACCCTACCCCGACGTACTTACGCCCCGCGAGTGGGAAGTGCTATCTCTCCTCAAAGGAAGGTTTAACAAACGAGGAGATCGCCGAGCGACTCGATATAAGTCACAACGGTGCCAAGTACCACGTCGCGGAAATCCTTTCAAAGCTGAGCTTGCACAGTCGCCACGATGCAGCGGCTTGGATGCGGGACGAGCGCATGCGACGTCTTCCGATGCTTGTGCTGCCTTTCCTTGGACGGATTAAGCGCGGCGTCCCTTCGACACTTGTGACAAAGTCAGCCACGGTCGTTCTCGTCGTGGGTGCCTTAGCGGCGATAGCCGTATTGGTCATTGGTTTGCTAGTGATGGAGCAACGTCGCGGAGCGACCGCCTCGACTCAGCAGGCGGAGGCCATTGAGACCGAAGACGTCATGGAATTCCTTGCCCGCTTCGCGAGCGATCGAGGATACGCCTTCGACGGACCATGTCGTGGTGACACTCCGACGAGGAGCCTTTGCTACGTGCGTATCGAGGAGCTGCCTGGGGCGCGGCAGGTAACGCTTCGTGACATGACAGTCATTCTGCAATACGTCCTGCTCATCGAGTCCGACGGTTCCGGTGGCGTCCGGGTCGCATCCGTAACCGGTCCGGACAGGTTTACTATCGAGCCACCGACCACAGGACCATCTGTTTCGCCGCCTCCAGCCACTCCTGCTGTGATCCAGCCGACGCCGGGCAGTCTCCCTCCTGGAGCCATTCCGCCGCCCAACCCTTAAAGATGGAGAGAGAGCAGAACGTTAGATCGGGTAGGGAAATCCTGAAAGGGCAGCCCTTACCCTCTGAGAAGACCGGTTTACTTGGCTGCCGGCGTTTCAAGGGAGGTTCGTCTGTGAGACTTCGATTGCACTTGGCAAGCGTCGCCTTGCTCGTCATTGGTGTCGTGGTGGTCGCTGGGAGCCAGATGCCTGCCCGCAGCGTTACGGCGCAGCAGGCAAGCGCGTTCGAGATCGTGATCCCGGGACAGAGCCTTTCGAGGGTTGCGACCGGCCCGGAGACACTCGGCCAGTGGATGGCCGAGCTGCGTGCTTATGCGAACGGCGTCGAGTGTACACGTGCTAACGTTGCCACGAGCAGCGACGTCGTCCTGCAACTCGGGCTCGCCGGACAGCCTGCCGCCTGCTCGACAGACGGCGCGCGCGTTGTCCTCGTGGACGTGCATGAATTCCAACTCGCCCAGGAGTTCACACTGGCCAAGGGTACAAGGGTGACGCTCACCAACCTGGCGCCGCTACCACCAGACATGCAGGGCCCGGCCCAACGCGCGCGCACCGAGGCGGCCGCCTCTCAGCAGGGCCTATTCGAGATACTCGTGCCCGGCACAAGCCTGGCTTCACCCCTCAGCGTAGCTGCCACGGGCTACAACACAATGGGTGAGTCACTCGGCTCGCTAACGGTCTACGCGAACTTCTCCGCCTGCACAACGGTCGACGTGGCCACGACCAGCGACGTTCTCCTGCAGATCGGCCTCCCAGGTCAGCCGGCCGAATGTGGGACGAACGGCGCCCCTGTTTACCTCGTCGATGGCAGAGGCCGCCAGCTCACCGTTCAGTACACGCTGACGAAAGGCATCCGCGTTACCCTGACCAACTTCGCACCGACGCCTCCCGGTGTACAGAACACGACCGAGAGCGCTCGCTCGCGCGCTCCTCAAGGCACCGGAATTATCCCGCCAGCCGCGGGTGACGCTGGCCTCGCTGCTTCGCGTCCGTAGTCAGCGATTTGCTTCGCTACGCAGTAGGCCCAGCACCTCAGAAAAGAAGGCAGATGAGGTATCTATTTCGACGGCGCTCCGAGTCTGGGGTTATATTGCGCGCGATGTACTTCCAGCGCGTCGCGATCGTAGCCCTCATCGCCGTCGGGTTGAGCGCCTGCAGCGGCGATTCGGATAGCTCACTCGCGCCGGTAGCGACCGTACCGACGGCAACGCCGGCGCCGGTCGCCGCCATCGAGGTGCCCGCGTCGTGCCCGGTGACGAAGACAGAGCCAGTTCGCCTCGAGTCCGGCGCCATGCGCAACGATATCGCTCCCGGGCTCAACGCCGGCCCGGTGTGGATGATCGCGCCGTCCGTCGTGAGTGGGTTCGACGCTAACGCCCCGCTGAAAACGATCTGGCTCGTCAGCGGCGACATCGCTGGTCCGGTTCGGATCAGCGGCGGCGTGGCCGGAGGCAATGCCGTCGCGCTATTCGCCTACAACGTCCCGTTCCCTGAACCGCCGGCAAACGCCACCCAGGCACAGGCCGACGCATACAACGACGCCAGCCGCGCGCTCCTGATCGATGTGCGCGGGCCTGATCTGGTCATCGATTCGCCGCACGGCATGCGAGACGACCAGCGCGGCTACATCTTCTATTCCGCCAGCGGCTGCTGGACCTTCACGATCGAGACGAACGTCGGCCGCTACGAGATCGTCCGTTATATCCACGCTGGCACTTAAGTATCCCTCGCTTTCGCGCGGGCGACGAAGTCTTCGAGGTAACGATGCGCAGCCCAGCTCCTCGTTGCGCAGGTACGGCAGCAGACCGCCACTCGTATAGAAGTCGCGTAGGGTCCAGGCGGTGCCGCAGAGACGAGGCAAGAGCGCTGTAGCGCTCCGGCTCGGCGACGACGGCCTGGATCAGGCACATCGCCTCGTACAGCGCCTTCTGCTTGGCCGGGGCCGGAGGTCTGCTGCCACTTCAACGGAAACGAGGTAGCCCGTCCCTTCCGGATTGCAGGCCACGAGGTTGACAACGTGCTTGCCGCCGCGAGCCGCTCGCCGATCCCGCCGATCAGTCCGCTAGCCGCAGGTGACGCGGGCCTCGCTTCTCCGTAGTCAGCGGTTTGCTTCGTCGCGCAGTAGACCCAGAACCTCAGCAAAGAAGGCAGATGTGGGATCTAGCTCGACGGCGATCTCTAGCTCATCTACGGCCGCTGCGTAGTCCGGTTTCTGGCTCATCACCAGGCCCAGCGCTCGCAGGGCGTGAACTTCCGCTCTGCTAGATACGATCTCAAGTGCACGGGTCGTGTAATTGAGGATGTGCCCACCCGCCCTCGGATCGCGCAACGGATCTCCGTTCGGCCCGAGGTTGGCTCCTGGCAGCCAGGTCTCGCGCACAGGCAGCGACTCTAGGTGGGCCAGTGCGCCGTCGTAGTCACCTGCCATAACGAGAATGGCGATGAGCACGTCATGGTCGTAGCGCTGGTTCCGACCCTCGGCGCGCTCTCCCGCACGAGCCGTCTGATCGAGTCGCGACGACGTGATCAGGCCGATGCGCCTTGCCAGCCATTGCACGTCTTCGTTTTTAGGAACCCTCGCCGCGGCGGATGAGGCACTAATCCTGGCGTCGACCCAGAGCCCTGCTTCCGCGAAGCTCAGTGCTTCGCGCACTGTTTCAGCCACCCCGCTGGGTAGGCCCCCTGGGAGGGCGAGATCGACCTCGACAAGGTCGCCATCGCGCCAGCGGAGCAGTCGCATGAACTGCTCATCGATGCCGGAGGCGCCGCCGAAGGCGTAGGCGTCGCCTTCGTTGATGACGACCTCCGGCAGGTCGTCGCCGTCGAGGTCCCGCAGCTCGCCAGCCCAGCGCCGGTGCAGGTTCGACGCGACAATCTTTAACGTCACTTCAGACGGGTCGTACTGCAGGGCGTAGAAGACAGAGCCGGACGTTGCCATCCACGGCAGACCCTGCAGGAACAGCCATCCACGCGTCTCGCCCTCGGACGCGGCGACAGGCATGGAGGTGATGCCGTTGCGGATGCGTTCGCCGGGCGCGGCCGATAGAACCCCGGTACCCTGCCACGTCCATGCGACGCCGAAGAGTTCGCCAGAGCAACCCACACCGCAGTAAGGCTCAGTCAGCGAACGCCGGACGAGCTCGTCCGACCAGGAACCATCAGGTAGCTTCTCGTACACCGAGACGTACTGAGCGTACGGTCCTCCCTCGTCGTCCACGGCAAGGCCGCTGCTGATCACGGCCCAGTAATCGCGGCCATGGACTGCGAGGAGGGGTAAGGCCCAGAAGCAAAGGTCTTCCGGCGTCTCGCAGAAGGCACTGGACTCGCTCTCGACGTCGTAGAGAATTGCCGGCCCCGGGCCAGCAGCGGTAAGACGCCGCACCGCGCCCGCGTCGCCCGCCAACGTTGCTTTGATAAGCGCCGGCTCGATGGCCTTAGTGCCGTCGCGGCTTGCATGTGACCCCGATGGCGCGTCAGGCAGGTTCCAGACCGTCACGTAGCGCGGCGCGCGCATAGGCGCGGGTGGTGGTGTACGACGCTCCTCGGCCGGCTGCTCAGGCGCGACGTCGAGCGCTACGATGCTCCCCGTATCGTCGACCGCCGGGCCCGTAGAGGAGCGGCTCTCCAGAGTTACGAGAACGATAGCGACTATCCCGATCAGAGTGGCTGCCGCCAGCGGGATAGCGGAGCGTGGCTGGCGGAAGAGCCGGGTCAGCGTCAGTACCATAGGGATGGCGGCGAACGACTGCTGTCGTCCGCCAGACTGCGCATACCAGCGCGCCGCGTCCAGTCGGTCTGTAACCTGCAGCTTCGAGAGGATGCCAGAGACGTGATACTTTACGCCGTCTCTGGAGATTCCTAGACGCTCGCCGATCTGCTCGTTGGTCAAACCCTCGTAAATCAGGGCGAGCACCTGCCATTCGCGAGTCGTCAGGTGAGGGGATCGGGAGCCATCTGCCACAGCAACTCGAACTTACCAGAGTGTCGCGATTCTGACCCTACCCTGATCTGAACAATTGGCGTCGTGTGTGCGCCTGAAGCAGTTTGTGAGCGAACGTTCGAGAGTGCGGCGAGGCTATCGCTCTGGCGCTACGGGCGGTGGGTATAAGGGAATATCCAGCATAGACCTGAACTCGCCCGTCTCTGGGTCGGCAGTGCCTGAGAACATCCCGCCGTCGGCCTGCGTGCAGAAAGCTGTCCAGGTCAATCCTTGCGCTGCGCCCAGTGTTGCCGATTGCGGTTTGCAGCCCGGCCATCGAGTGGCGGCCGTTTCCAGGACCTGCATGGGACCGACATGCACGGAGCTCAGATCCACGCTGCTGTGCATGTCGCCCTGCCAGGGATCGCGTGTGGTCCATTGCCACTGGGCCGGCGATGCACCCCTAGGTACACGGACGAAGACATCGCACTTGTCGGCGTAGAACTCGCGAATCGTCAGGTCATCTGGGGGCGGGAACTCCCTTTCGCAGGTTGTCGTCGCGGTGAGGAAGCGGAACTCGGTCCATTGACCGGTCCCATGTACGTCGATTTGCTTGAGTTCGGCCTCTGGATAGGCAGCTTGCACCGCTTGAGAGACCTCCTCGCCAAGAGAAATTAACGTTGCCGCGCCCTGTTCCTGGTCCGCCGAAACATCAAGGCCAACCGCTCCTTCAGTCTCCACGTGCGGGCTTCTTTCCGAGGAGTGCCAGCCTGTGGCGATTACGACTACCAGGACGAGTCCAACGGCGACTGTTGCCAGCGAGCCAGCGACAACTAGCGCGCTCGCCTTGCCCGCCAACACGGGTTTGCCGAGGAGCGCAGACAGGAAGGCAAAGGACCGCGGCCTCCTGGGCAGCTCAGGGATCATCCTGACCGCGTCGGCTCGAGAGCTGACTCCCAGCTTGGAGAGGATCTCGGCGACGTGGTAGCGGGCACCGTGAATCGAGATGCCGAGGCGCGTCGCGATCTCTTCATTCGTCAGCCCGTCCTTAATCAGGTCGAGCACCTGCCACTCGCGTGGCGTCAACACATCGGGGTATCGCGGCCGTCCTCTGTTCATAACGGAATCGATACTAGCGCGGAGCAGCACGGATTACCCTAGCCACACATCAGATCTTCTAAATAAGCGCCTCTTGCTGCTACACATTTGTATCTAAGAAGACGCCCATTAATGACATACCTTGACAAGCGTCATAAACTACGCTTATCAGTATCTGATAAAGAGGGTTTAAGGAATCTACGAAAAAGACGACGTGCTCTTGGTTTAATGCAGAGACAATTCGCCGACATTGTTGGTGTGACTCAGCCGTATGTGTCGATGATAGAGAGTGGCAATTGCCCGATGCCAGCAGCGTGGCGAGTCTTGCTACGAGCAGACGTTGCTAAGAGCGCTCCGAAAGCGTCTAGGAAAGCCGTAGGGTCTCGTGGATGAGCAAGAGTTAGTTGAGATACTGCACACGCCAATCGAGGGCGCTACTAACGCCCTCAATCAGCTCTCGAAAGGAGAAAATAACAATGACGAGATCAACGATAAGTCCACGTCTCGACACGCGTCAAGGTACGCCCTGTCAACTCGGTTACCTCAAGCTTGAGTACCGGCCCGGCGAGTCGCTTTGCGCCGCCCTACATCTCCATGGCGTGCGAGTCGTCGAAGGCAGAGTCATCCATCGTCCTGGTGTACTCCACCATGACGCCGAGGTCGTTGTCTTCGCTGACGGCGGCGAGTTCATTCAGCCTGGCGCTCGCCTTGAGCACGACGCCGCAATCTGTGCTGCTGGCTGGCAACGTGCTGGTGATGAGCGGGACCATCCGGTACCAGGCGCGCCTGGGGCGGACGAGTAATGGCTACCGACGAGATTCTCGCCTTCCTCCATCTCGTGTGGGGCGAGCGCGAAGCCCTGGTCGCGCTGCCCTTCAAGGATGCGCGTGGTCGATGGAAGGAGCCTGCGCTCTTCGAGTGGCCGTACGCATACTCAGGAGCCCAGCTCCATGTAGCGAAGGTACTACGCGACGCCGGGGACCTCTATTTCACGCCAGTCAAGTTTGATGAGCCTAGCCGCACGCAAGAGCATGCCCTTCCAACGCGCTGGCTTTGGTCTGACCTCGACGAAGCTGACCCGCGCAAGATCAAGCCGCGACCGACGATAGCGTGGGAGACCAGTCCAGGTCGCTATCAGGCACTGTGGCGTCTGACGAAGACCATCGACGCTGCCGTCGCCTCAGAGCTATCGCGTCGTATCGCGTACAAGGTGGGCGCTGACCACTCAGGGTGGGATGTTACGCAACTGCTCAGACCGCCAGGGAGCGTCAACCACAAACGAGCAGAGCCGTTCACGGTCTCGTTGCTGTGGTCTGATGGTCCACGCTATCGCCCGCCACCAGTGCTACCAGAACCGTCGCTTGTGCGCGGTACAGCCTCAATCGCGCTGCCGGACGTTGAACCCAACCGCAAGCGCAGACCTCCTACGCAACTGAACATCCTCGAAGATGCCATCTGGTTGGGCCGGAGAGCCATTACCACAGGGGAAGGCAAGGTCGATCGCTCACGGACGTTGTGGGCGATTGGGTGCCTACTCGCTAAGAAGGGTCTGGCTGCTGAGGAGATTGCCGAGCACCTGCACGAGCGCGACATCAGCTTGTTCGGTGCAACTGACGCGGGCCCGAAGTATGTCGACAAGCCAGAGCAGTACCTCATCATCGCCGAGAAGGCGGCGGCGAGATGAGCGAGCTTGAGTTCAGGTTCGCCTCAGAGTTCAACATCAAGCCGGTGCCCTGGCTCTGGGATGGTTGGATACCTCGTGGCTTCCTCGGCGTCCTGGCGGGACACCCAGGGATCGGGAAGTCCCAGATCGCCATCGATATTGCGGCCGCGCTCTCAAGTGGCCGTCGAATGCCAAACCACGCCAGAGGTCATCTGGAAGACGACGAGTTCGTCATGCTCCTGTCAGAGGACCCTATCGAAGAGCTGGTCGTCCCGCGTCTTATCGCGGCCGGCGCCGATCTTGGGCGCATCGCGGTCGAGGCTCAAATCAAGGGTGACAAAGGCTTCAACTTCAAGGACCACGAGGAACTACTACGTAGAGCGCTTGAGCGACGTGATAGCCACCTTGCGCTCCTGGTGCTGGATCCCATGACGCTCTTCCTCGGCCAAGGCAACTGGCGTGGCTACAGCGAGGCTTATAGCTCGCTGGCCGAATTGACCAAGCTCGCCGACGACTTCGACTTCACCATCTTCGGCGTCAGCCATCTCAACAAGAAGAGTGAGCTGACCGCCATGCAGCGGATCATGGACAGCTCTGCCTTCGCCGGTGCGCCGCGGTTCCTGCTGATGGCTGCCCGCGACCCTGTTGATGAGCGCCTGGTCTTCTGGGTTGAAAAGAACAACATGGCCGCAAGGCCGCCTCACTTGGAGTACGAGATTCAGGAGCGCGTCGTTGCGGACTACGAGGTCGATGGCGAGCAGCGGATAGCAACGGGACCGCCCGTCACGACCTCACGAGTCCGGTGGATAGGCGTTAGCGATAAGTCTGGAGGTGAGCTGCTGAGAACAGAAGGAGGTTCCAAAAAGCTCGTAGAGGACACGCTACAGAAGATTCAGAAGGGTGCCATCGAAGGCGAGTGGTTCACAGTCAGAGGACTCGCAGCAGTCCTTGAGTTAGGAAGGCGAAGCGCGCAGAGCCGTGCCGACGCCCTAGTTAAGGAGGGCCTATTGGAGAGCAGGAATGTGAAGGGCTCGAAAGAGCGCGAATACAGACTAACTTCCAAAGATTCCAAAGACTCAATTGAGGCAAAGGAAGCAAAGGAAGCAAAGGCGAATGGACGATAGGGAGGTCAAAAACTTGGCGCCGAATCTGAGACTCAAGGAGCGTGACAGGTGAACATGCACCGCCGCATATTTACGGTGTCGCTAGGAATCGCCTGCGACGTCCTCGCGCTGGCTGGAGCGGCGCTGGTTGTGGTCGCGCTGTTCATGGTCCATCCAGCACTCGGTCTGGTCGCGCTCGGCGTCGTCCTCATGGCCACCGCGATCCTACTTGTCGTCGCCTGCGCTGGTCAGGACGAAAAGTCCACAACAGTGCCGGTGACCAGCGAACCAGAGGTATTCGCTGGCATCTGGGTAGGCGGTGGCGACGACGACCAGCGTTCGCCACTCGAACGCATCGCACCGATGAGCCTGTCGGAGCGAAAGCCTACGGCCATCGATAAGGCGATGCAGCTACTGAAAGGAGAATTCAGATGAGAACAAGCATTGACCTCAACGAGGTCGAGGAGCGCCTCAACCGAGGCGACATCGATGGAGCCAACCGGCTCCTGCTGGCAAACGCTCAGCGCCTCGGTTACTTGAACCGCCCCGGGTTTGATGGAGACTCTTAGGTTTGAGTCCCGGCACCGGCCGGGAGGGGTGCGGGGTACCAAGACGCCTCGTACTCTGCCGGCGGGACGTACCCCAAGG
>WHTK01000030.1 GCA_009377745.1 Dehalococcoidia bacterium | reverse complement strand
GCGAGAGCGTCTGAGACCAGGCGAAGACCGCCATCAGGCCGAGAACGCCCGCTGCCGCCAGCGTCCAGCGCAGTCGCGGCGACCGGGACGGCTCGGCTCGCTCGCCGCGAGGCAGATGCCGGAGCGTGAAGGCGCCAGCCGCGAGGACGCCCAGGACCGTAAAGCCATCGATAACGCTGAGGCTGGCAACGGAGACGGAGGCGCCGGGCAGCGAAGACCCGACGCGCGCCAGCCAGACGAGATAGGCGAGCGGCAGATAGGCCACCTCGCCGATCAGCCGTCCCAGCTCCGCCGAGACAGCGCCGGCCAACGCCGTGATAAACGACGCCGCGATCACGAAGGGGAAGGCAGGTACGGCGACGAGGTTGCTGAGCAGGGCGACGAAAGAGACGCGCCCGAAGTGCAGCGCGATCAACGGCATGACGGCAATCGAGGCGGCAATGGTCACGGCCAAGGACTGCGTCAGGACGTTAGGCAGCCAGGATGCCAAGCCCTGCAGCGTCTCTTCTGCGCGTTTCTCGGAGATCACGAGGCCGAGGGTGGCGCAGAAGCTGAGCTGAAAGGAGACGTCCTGGATCGTCAGGGGGTTGAACAGCGTCAGCAGGGCGCCTGCAAGGGTGACGGCTGTTAGGGCGCTCCCAGGCCGGCCAACCAGCACAGCGCCCAGCATCACCTCGCCCATCAACGCCGCCCGCCAGACAGCCGGCCCCCCGCCAACGAAGGCCGCGTAAAGGAGGATCAGCGCCATGGCAGCAACCACGGCTTGCCTTCGACCCAGCGGCCACCTGAGCAGGCTAACCGCGAAACCCGCGATCAGCGTGACGTTCCAGCCGGAGATCGCGATCAGGTGGGAGATGCCGGCGCGGTTGAAATCGTCGGTTACGGAGGCTGGGATCGAGGCCCGCTGGCCGAGGAGGATTCCCCTCGCCAGGGAGGCCTCCGGCTCCGGTAGCGAGCGCACCAGGGCGTCATCAAAGGGCCGCCGCGCCTCGATCAGCGCCCGCCGCAGGAAATCGCCGCCGTCGCTGCCGCTGCGCTCGATCTGGGGGAATAGCGCCAGGCTAACGACACCCTGTCGCGCCAGGTATTCCCGGTAGTCGAAGCCGGCGTCGTCCGGTGGCGTCTCAAGCCGCGCCTGCAGCTCCAGCTTGTCGCCGTACTCGAAGCGCGGGAAGGGTCGCGCCGTCACCAGCACGGAGCCTTCGATGGCTACCCAGCCATCGCCGTCCTCGTAAGCGTCAACCCGCACCGTAAAGCGCTGACTGCGCTCGCGCTGCTCCGGCTCATCCGTAATCTCGCCTCGTAGGGTTACGGCCGCGCCTTCGTTGAAGGCGGCGATGCCTCCCGGGTTGGCCGGCGGCTTCTCGCCCTCGTAGCGCAGGACGGCGACCAGCGCCAGGGCGAGGCAGGCCGCCACCCACAAAGCGCGCCGCCGGTCCCTGGCGATGACGAAGCCAAGGCAGGCGCCCAGGCCGGCCATCGTCAGCAGCGGCCAGAGCGGCGTCAGGTCGAGGGCAGCGGCTGCAATCCCGATCAGCCAGGCCGTCGCCAGCGCAAAGAGGATCATGGGCCGGCGATGATCAGGTCACGGATCATGTCGAAGGTGGCTTGGGGCAGGACGCGGCGAGTCACGAGTTCCTGCGGCGACTTGAAGAAGCCGTCGACGGTGCGCGAATCGACGATGCGGCGGGAGTAGGCTTCGCCGATGCCGGGTAGCAGGTCGAGCTGGGCCTGGGAGGCCGCGTTAATGTCCAGCTTGGCTCCCGGCGCCAGCGGCTCGGGTCGCAGCGCGGCGCCGGCGGGACGCGGGATCAGCACCTGTCCCTCGTCCCGCACGCGCCGGGCGAGGTTTACCCCATCGAGGTCCGCGTCCGCCGTGGGGCCGCCGGCGGCTGCCAGGGCCTCGGCAAAGCGGTCGCCTTCTCGCAGCTCATAGACGCCGGGCGCGAGGACGGCCCCCGCGACATGAACGCGGATCGGCGTGCCCTCCGGCAGCCCGGAGCCTTCGTTGAAGACGATGGGGCCGGCTTCCTGACTGACGGCGAGGCGCGGGAACAGGACGCCCACCAGCAAGACCAGCCCGGCGAAGCCGAGGATGAGCAGGTGATTACGCTCCAGCCAGGCGAGCACGCCGTTGCCTTCCTTGGCTAGTCAACGCGGGGCTGCTTAGGTTTAAGCCAGGCTGCCGTGGCCGTCAAGATCAAATGAAGAGAGCCGCCGATACCAAGACGACTTCTTCTTAAGCGGGCGGGTAGCTATTACTCGCCCAACTCCCGCACGCCCGGCCAGTCCTTTACGGATTGAGGCGCAATAAGCACTTGATAGCGAGCGGTGTCCACCATGTCCTGCACCCAAACGACGCCGTTACCGTTTTTAGTCAACAGGATGAACCACTGGATAGGGTCAGCTTTACCAGGCTTCACGAGCATCCCTACCCTTTCGTGGAGAGTCGTGTTCCCATCTATGCTGACCGGCGACGCCGAGCGGAAAAGGAGGTAGTACTCTCCCCCGTTACCGACGCCATAACGAGAATCACGAGACGCGAATTCGAGAGTCACAGGACCACGTGAGAGTATGGCTGTCAACCATTCCTCAACCCTCTCTATTGAGTTAGGCAGAGGATCCATGCTCATGAGCTTGCGATAGACACCCGGAACCTCTTTGCCACCTTTGCAAGGTTCGGGAACCACTCGGAAGACCTGATCGCAGACATCGCTACTCTTGGCCATCCCGATTAATAATCTTGCATCGCCAGCTTCCGCCGCCTTTACGACTGCATCGAGGGCAGGAGTACTCCTGAAAGCCTGTCTCGCCGCGGCTATAGACATCGCCGAGCCTTCATTCGGGCGAGGCGCGGGCGTCGGTGTCGGCGCAGAGGCGAAAGGTGATTTCGCTTCATCAGCAGAGAGATATGACGCTCCCAGGATCACGAAGCCGCCGAAGAGCAGAAACACGAGGCCAAGGGACGCACCGCGTAGCGTCATGGTTGCCACTGACTCCCGGGCTGGCGACTCTGGCGGGGCTTAACGAGTTGGATGAATACTATATACTCGATTCAAATTTGATTCAGAGATCGGCGTAAATGCGAGGCCGCGACCTACTTTCGATTAGCGACCTGACGCCCGAGGAACTCGACTACTTGATCCGCAGCGCTCTCGCCATGAAGCGGGACGGTTCAAGGCCGGTCCTGGAGGGTCAAACTATCGCCATGCTCTTCGAGAAGCCCTCGCTGCGGACGCGGGTCAGCTTTGAGGTCGGCATGAAGCAGCTCGGCGGCACCGCGATCTACCTCTCGCAGGCCGAGGTGGGTTTGGGCCAGCGCGAGCCCGTGCAGGACGTCGCGCGGGTGCTTAGCCGTTACGTCGCCGGCATTGTGGTGCGCACTTATGCCCAGCAATCGCTGGTAGACCTGGCCGCCGCGGCCGATAAACCCGTCGTGAACGCGCTCTCCGACGATGAGCACCCCTGCCAGGCCCTTGCCGACCTGCTGACCGTTCGTGAGAAGAAGGGCCGCGTCGATGGCGTGCGCATCGCCTTCATCGGCGATGGCAATAACGTCGCGGCGTCTCTCTCCCTCGCATGCGCCCTGGGCGGCGCCGAGTTCGTCATCGCCTCGCCGCCCGGCTACGGCCTGCCGGAGGCCATCGTCGATGCAGCGCGCGCCTCAGCCCGGGACAGCGGCGGCGCCATCGAGCAGGTGGTATCGCCGGAGGACGCCGTCAAAGGCGCCGACGTGGTTTACACCGACGTTTGGACCTCGATGGGGCAGGAAGCAGCCTGGCTGGAGCGGCAGGAGGCCTTCCAGGGTTACCAGGTGGACGAGGCGCTGATGAAGCTGGCCAAGCCGGACGCGATCTTCATGCACGACCTGCCGGCCCACCGCGGCGAAGAGACAATCGACAGCGTCATCGAGAGCCCGCAGTCAGTCGTCTTCGACCAGGCTGAGAACCGGCTCCACGCCCAGAAGGCGCTGCTCGCTGCCCTCATGGCAGACGAGGCCGCGTCCTAACGGCGGCGACCCATGAACCAGATACTCACCGACGTCCGTGATTCCCTGCAGCGCCTGGACGCGGCCGCTGCCATCGACATCCTCCTCATCGCCGCGATCATCTACGCGCTCCTGATGGCGCTGCGCGGCACCACCGCCATGACGCTATTGCGTGGCGGCGTGGTGATCATCTGCGTCTTGTTCCTCCTCGGCCGCATCCTGGAGCTGAGCGTCGTGAACTTCCTGGTGCGCAACTCCCTCCCCGGCCTCGTCCTCGGCGTGATCGTCATCTTCCAGCCGGAGATCCGCCGCGCCCTGGAGCGCGCCGGCCGCACCAGCATGCGCCGCTGGCTCTCGAATACGGAGCAGGATATGGCGATTGCCGAGGTCTCGGCTGCCATCGCTGAGCTTTCGCACCTCCGCCACGGCGCGATCGTGGTCATGGAGCGCAGCACCGGCCTGGAGGACTACATCGAAAGCGGCGTGCGCATAGACGCTGGCCTCAATGCCAAGCTGATCGAGGGCATCTTCTTCCCCAACTCGCCTTTGCACGACAAGGCGCTGATCATCCGCGACCAGCGCATTGTGGCGGCGTCCTGCACCTTGCCGGTCGCGTCCGGCGCCGGCGCCTCGCGCCTCGGCATGCGCCATCGCGCCGCCCTCGGCGTCAGCGAGCAGACGGATGCCATCGCCATCGTCGTCTCCGAGGAAACGGGGGCGATCTCGGTGGCTTCCGAGGGCCGGCTCATACCCCTGCGCGACGACACCCGCGTCCGGTCTACCCTCGAGGCTCTCGCCTCGCGCCGAACAGGCCTGCGACCGGCGGCACAGGCCAGCTAATGCAACGGCCGGTACCCCCGCAGTGGCGGCGCACGGCGACGCCCATCGCCCTCGCCTTTCTCTCGCTCCTGGTGGCGATTATCCTCTGGGTAGCCGTAACCGATGCCGAGAACCCCAACCGCATCGCCGTATTCAGCGGCGCCATCGAAATCGAGGCTGTTAACGTGCCCCAGGACCTGGCCGTCGCCAGCATCCGCAACCCCACCGTCAGTCTGCGCATAGCCGCGGACGATGACACGTTCCGCAGGCTGACGACTGCTGACTTCCGCGCCGAGGTCAACCTCAGCGGCATCCGCGAGAGCGGCGACGTCGTGGTCGAGGGCTTCGTCGTCGACCAGCGCGGGGTGGAGATCATCGAAGTCGCGCCGTCCGTGGTTACGATCACTCTGGAGCAAGCTTCCTCGAAGCTAGTGCCGGTGCAGGCCAACCTGGTAGGCTCGCCGCCGCAGGGCTTCTCCGTACCCGGCGACGCCATCGAGACCTCGCCTGCAAACGTCCGCGTCACCGGCGCCGCAAGCCTGGTCCAGCTCGTAGCCACCGCCAGCGCCGACGTCAATCTGACTGGCCTCCGCGTGAGCCTGCAGCAGCGCTTCCCCCTCGTGGCCCGCGACGCCCGCGGCGCCGATATTCGCGGCGTCAGCATTGCGCCCACCAGCGCTGATATCCGCGTTGGTGTCGCCCAGCAGCAGACGACGCTGGCTGTGACCATCGTGCCGCAGGTGCAGGGGACGGTCGCCGACGGCTACAACCTCGTGGGCATCACCAGCGACCCTCCCGCCGTCCCGGTTTCGGGAGCCCTGGAAGCGCTCCAGGCCTTGCCCTATCTCCAGACCGAGGCGATCGACATCAGCGGACTTCGAGCCGACGCGATACGCACCGTGCGCATACGTGTCCCGGCCGGCGTCCAGACCACCCGCGATAGCGTCAGCGTGCGCATCCGCGTCACACCCGGCCGCGGCGACATCCTCATGAGCGTCGCCCCTCAGGTTAGTAGCGTGCCGGACGGCCTGCGGGCGAGGCTGCAAACAATGGCGGTGACAGTACGAGTCAGTGGTGAGCTGCCAACCCTGCGGGCGCTGACGCCGGCCCAGGTCCGGGTTACGGTGAACGCCGGCGGCCTCACCGAAGGCGTCCACGTCCTCAACCCGACGATCTCGGCCCCTGAGGGTATCGAAGTCCTGTCCAGCGACCCCGGCCAGGTCGTGGTGGTGCTAGAACGATGACAGAGCTGGCGGAGAAGAAGGCTGAAAAGAAGCCGATAGTGGCACTGGTCGGCCGGCCCAACGTCGGCAAGTCGGCGCTGTTCAATCGCTTTGTGGGAGAGCGCCGGGCCATCGTCGAGGACATCGCCGGCACCACGCGCGACCGGCTGGTCGGCGAGGTCGAATGGCGCGGCCGCGTCTTCGATATCGTTGACACCGGCGGCCTCGCTGAACCAACCAGCGTCGCCGGCTCCGGCCAGTACATGGATCACATCCGCTCCCAGGTGCAGGCCGCTGTGGTGGAGGCAGACCTGCTGCTCTTCGTCGTCGATGCCAAGGCGGGTGGCACCGCGGCCGACCATGAAGTAGCAGAGATGCTGCGACGCTCCGGTAAGCCGGCCCTGCTGGTCGCCAACAAGGCCGACAACAGCCGCCGCAGCGAAGAAGCGACCGAATTCTTCGAGTTCGGCCTCGGTGAGCCACAGGCCGTCAGCGCCATCAACGGCGCCGGCGTCGGCGAGCTGCTGGACATGATCAGTGACCTGCTGCCGTACCTGCCGGAGGAGGCCGAGGTCCGCGCCCCCAGTCCGCTGCGGGTCGCGATCATTGGCCGGCCCAACGTCGGCAAGTCTGCCCTTACCAACGCATTGCTGGGCCAGGACCGCGTCATCGTAAGCGACATCGCCGGCACGACGCGCGACGCCATCGACACGCCGTTCGAGTATGAGGGCGAGCCGATGACGCTGATCGACACCGCCGGCATCCGCCGTCCCGGCCGCGTCGAGGGATCAATCGAGCACTACAGCGTCATGCGCTCCAAGGAAGCGGTCGCCCGCGCCGATGTCGCCGTGGTCGTTTTCGACGCTTCGGAGCGGCTGCGGGCCCAGGACCTGCACATCATTGGACTGGCGCTGGAGGAAAGCACCGGCCTGATCGTCGCGGCCAACAAGTGGGACCTGATCAAGGACGAATGGGAGCGCACCGCCTTCCTCACAGCCGTACGCCGCCGCCTGCGCTTCGCCACCTGGACGCCCGTGGTAATCGTCTCCGCCATCGAGGCTACGGGCCTGGATGAGCTGCTCAAGGAGGTGCGCGCCGCCGGCGAGGAGCGTCGCAAGCGCGTGCCGACCAGCGAGATGAACGCAATCATGCGCGGCGCCATGGCACGACGGCCGCCGCCCCTCATCGGCCGCCGCCGTCTCAAGCTGCTTTATGTCACGCAGGTACGCACCGAGCCGCCGACGTTCGTCTTCTTCGTCAACGATGCCGGTCTGGTCCCGCCGACCTATCAACGCTACCTGGAGAATATTCTCCGCAAACAGTTCGGCTTCCGCGGCGCCGGCCTTCGCCTGATCTTCCGCTCCCGCGCCGACTCTTAGCAGAGAGCATCTGGCTTCGCTCTCCGGCGGCAACATACGAATTCAAGAAGCACTGGACCAGGAGAGGTGCTGGATCTCATTTGGACCTCATACGCAATGGGCCTAGATATTTTTCAACATTCATCTCGGGATTCGCAGATACCGTCACGACCGAGATGGAGAGGGTTATTCCTGGTTGCGAGATTGATAGTATTTACGATGGCCTTGTTCTCTACAGACAGAGCGAAACTAGCAGGTCACCATTAGCGAGTTGGCCATTCTTCAATAATACCTATCTTCTCCTGGCAAGGTTTGATGGTCCAAAGCGAACCTCTCATGAATACATGCTCCGCCAAGCTATTCGAAACAAGGCCTTTTTTGAACGGCTTCATATGGCTGACTGTACGAACTGCTCATTTCGCATCGTGGCTTCACGCCAGAATGTACCGTCACATGTCAGCGCCGAATTAAGAGAGAGCCTTGAAGAGGCTATCATCCAAAACTCCAAGCTACGACTGGATCGGACGATGCCCGACCTGGAGATATTGATCCTCTCTCGCAGCGAGAACATTGGTTTAGTCGGATTACGGAAGAATACCGAACGCGATCGCCGCCGGCGCGGCGAGGTCCGGCCAGAGCTTGCCTATATTCTTTGCCTCCTGGCTTGTCCAACCAGCGACGATGTCTTCCTTGATCCGTTCTGTGGCTCCGGAGCGATCCCAGATGCTAGAAGCAGACTGGGCCTCTGTCGAAAGATCTTGGCCACTGATATCAGATATACGGAAGTATTGAAGACGCGTACTAAGCTGAAGTCGAGTTCTGGTTTAGCGCAGTGCGACGCGCGAGCATTACCCTTCCTTGATTCATCCATTACGAGGATCGTCACTGATCCACCATGGGGCTACTTCGAATCCGATCTACAATTGGCGACTCTGTATTCAGACTTCCTGGAAGAACTTGCGCGAGTTCTCACCCCGGATGGGATGGCAGTAGTTTTGACTGCGCAGAAGGAACTTTTCGAGGCAAATGTGAGCGTTTGGCACGATCTGCCTCTAATACTCAAGAGCAAGTATGAAACACTTGTGTCAGGACAAAAGGCAACGGTATACGCAATAGGTAAGGAAGAAGCCTCCAAAGACACGCTCTAGACTCTTCCTATCTCTCACTCCTATCTTCTTCGCCCTTCGATCGTTTCAAATAGCAATGGCCTGGCTGCGTTTGACGAGCTCTTATTCAGGGACATAACGCAAAGCGCTGGGGAGCTTTAGCCTCTTGCTTTCCGGGCGCACAACCCTCGGAGGAGCTCTGCTCGCTCCCTCTCCTGGAGAGGGAGCGAGCAGAGGTGTAGCAAGACTAGCGTCCGTTCTTGTCATTCCGAGGCACGAGGGATCTTGTCCGGGCTGACTGGCATCCGTGCTTCCGGCGGGACCTCCACAACGCTACAGTGGCGTCAATGAGGCAACATTCATGCCGATCCTGATCGCCGCCGTTACCGGCTACCTCATCGGCTCGATACCGATCGGCCTCATAGCTGGCCGCGTGATCGGCGGCGGCGTCGACGTGCGCGACTTCGGCAGCGGCAAGACCGGCTTCACCAACTCGTTGCGGGTGCTGGGCCTGCGCCGCTCGCTGCCGGTGTTCCTCGGTGACCTGATCAAGGGGGCCGTCGCGGCCTCTCTGCCGCTCCTCTACACGGACGACCCATGGGCGCGGGCGGCTGGCGGCCTGGCGGCGGTCATCGGCCACGTCTGGCCGGTGTTCGCGGGCTTCAGGGGCGGGCGCGGCGTCCTGACCGGGGCTGGCGTCCTCCTGGCGCTCAACCCTCTGGTGGCGCTGACCGTCGTTCCTATCGCCGGCCTGATCGTCTATCTGACGAAGTACCTCTCGCTGGCGTCGATCAGCGGCGCGGCGGTGGCTGCCCTGACCTTCGTCGCCTTCGCCGCCCTGGACCTCCATCCCTGGGCCTACGCTGCCGCCGCGGTGGCCGGCTCAACCCTGATCATCGCCGTCCACCGCGACAACATCGGGCGGCTGCTCTCCGGCACGGAGCGCAAGATCGGACATAGGACATAGCGCCTTGTGCTCTATGTCCTATCCTCTAGGCGCTATGTCCTCCATCGCCGTCATCGGCACGACCTCCTGGGGCACGACCCTTGCCGTCCTCCTCGCCCGTAACGGCCATGACGTGGCGCTTATAGCCCGGACGACGGCCGAAGCCGATAGCCTTGACGCGGCGCGCGAGAATCCGCGTCACCGGCCCGGCCTGCGCTTCCCCACTAACCTCCGTGCCACCATCGACCCCGAGACCCTGGCCACCGCGGACCTGATCGTCCTGGCCGTGCCCTCCGCCAGCCTGCGCGCCAACCTGACGCGGCTGGCGCCCGCCTTCGCGCCCGAGGCCAGCGTCCTCAGCGCCGTCAAAGGCATGGAGCCTGAGGGCTGCCTGCGCATGTCGGAGGTTATCGAGGCCTTTGGCGTCGAAGCGCAGCGCATCCTGGTCCTCTCCGGCCCCAACTTCGCCGGCGAGATCGCGGCCGGGCTTCCCGCTGCCACCGTCATCGCCGGGGCCGACCCTGGACGCGCCCGCCAGGCCCAGGCACTGCTCAATGGCCCAACCTTCCGCGTCTATACCAGCGAGGACGTTGCCGGCGTCGAGCTGGGCGCCGCGCTCAAGAACGTGGTGGCGGTGGCTTGCGGCCTCTCGGACGGGCTGGGGTATGGCGAGAATGCGAAGGCAGGCCTGATCACGCGCTCCCTAGCCGAGATCACCCGCCTCGGCATCGCCGCCGGCGCCAACCCGATGACTTTTCTCGGCTTGGCCGGCCTGGGCGACCTCGTCCTTACTTGCGGCAGCGATGTCTCGCGCAACCGGCGCCTCGGCCTGACGCTGGCCAAGGGTATGGCGCTGGATGACGCGCTCGCTTCAATCGATGGTGTGGTGGAGGGCGCTGTCACCGCCCGCGCGATACCAGGCCTCGTCCGCCGCTTCGGCGTGGAGCTGCCGGTCTGCCAGTCGCTGTACGCCGTGCTGTACGAGGGCAAGCCTCCCGGCGAGGCGGTGCGGGAGCTGATGTCGCGGGCTGCCAAACCGGAGTTTTGATTGAGGGCGCTGTTTGACAGTTGCTGCCAGCGGCTGGGAAGCCCGGCTACGGAAGCGCTGTACCGGGCTTAACCTTGCGTTATCCGCGCCTATTCACGACCCCGGCTCCAAATCGGACGTCCCATGAACCGCTCATCCCAGGCTCTCGAAGGATGCGTAAGCCAACCAACCTCGCTTCTCAGCGCTCGTCTTACTTGCGGGTTACGTCCTTGCTACGTCGCTTTGACACCCTTTACGAGGGTGGTAGATTGGATAAATGACCCTCGATTCCGCCCTGGACGACCTCGTTGACCCGACCAAACGCCTCTCATCCACTCAGCTAGCCGGCCTCACCGACATCGACTCCGAAGCCCTGCAACGCCTCGGCGACGCTTGGGGTTCGATGCCAACCGACCGCCGTCTGCGCTTGATCAACGACCTGATCGACCTCGCCGAAGACAACGTCGACCTCAACTTCGACGCTATCTTCAAGCAGGCGCTACAGGACGAGGAAGCGCTGCTACGCGCGGCGGCCATCCGTGGCCTTTACGAATACGAGGGCCGCGACCTGATCCGCGTCCTCTGCCGGCTCCTGCGCGAGGACCCGGACGTCGAAGTACGGCGCGAGGCCGCCGTTGCCCTGGGCCGCTATGCTCTCGCCGCCGAGCTGGGCTATCTCGGCCCCAGCGACGTCGCTTCGCTGCGTGAAACCCTGACGGAGGCCGCCGAAGACCTCGATGAGGACGAGCGCGTCCGAGCCCGCGCCATCGAGGCGCTGGGCGCAATCAGTGACGAGGAGATCGAGAACCTGATCGAGAGCATCTACCAGGAAGAGGACAGTGTCTGGCTCAAGGTCGGCGCCGTGGACGCGATGGGCCGCAGCTGCAACGAGGTCTGGCTACCGACGATCCTGCTCGAAATGGGGAGCCCATCCCCGGAGATGCGCCACGCCGCTGCCTTCGCGGCCGGCGAGATCGGTGATGAGGAGGCAATCCCGCTGCTCCGGCGCGCCGCCATCGAGGACCCGGATCGCGAAGTGAGGCTCGCAGCCGTCCGTTCTCTGGGCGAGATCGGCGGCCAGCAGGCGCGGGTGGCGTTGCAGGGCGTCCTCTATGAGGGCGAAGACTCGCTGCGCGAGCCGGTCGCAGAAGCCCTGGCCGAAATCGCCTTCGCTGACGACCCCATGAGCCCGGGACTCTAGTCGATGGCCGCTTCCAACCTGCGTACTGAGAGAGTCACATCCGCCGGCGGCGTCGTCGTCCGGCCCGGCGCCGATGGCTACGACGTCCTGATCTGCGGCCGCAGCGCCGATAACCTCTGGGCGCTGCCCAAAGGTACACCAGAGCCGGGCGAGACGATGGAGAGGACGGCCCTGCGCGAGGTGCGCGAAGAGACCGGTGTAGACGTGGCGGTCGATGGCCTCATCGGTGATATCCGCTACTGGTTCTCGCGGCCGCAAGAAGGCGTGCGCTTCCTTAAGACGGTTCGGCACTACCTCTTCCACCCCATCGGCGGCGACACCAGCCTGCACGACCATGAGTTCGACGACGTGCGCTGGGTTGCAGCTCAGGCAGCGCTGAAGATGCTAACCTACCAAAACGAAGCGCGGATTCTGCGCCAGGCACTCGAGCTACTGAAGGAGCGCGAGGAGGAAAAGGCTTCGTGACAGCAGTCGTTGAAGGCGAGCTCGCCCGCGGCCAGCTCGTCGTCCTGCGAGAAAAGACCATCACCGACGCCGAGCGTGACTACGAGTGGCGCCGCGACCCTGAGCTGGCTACCTTCGACGCCGCCAAGCCCTACGGCGGCAGCCTTCCCGAGTACCTCGCCATCGCCCGCGACGAGATCGCCTATCCCAGCCGCTACCGCCGCACGATCGCCGTTGAGGACTTCGATGGCCGCCACATCGGCAACGTCATGTTTTACAACGCCGACTACGGCCGCCGCGAAGCTGAGATCGGCATAACCATCGGCCTGCGCGATTACTGGAGCCGCGGCTACGGCACCGACCTCATGCGGACGTTCATCGCCTATCTCTTCGAAGAGCTCTCCTTCGAGCGCATCTACCTCAAGACGTTGGACTGGAACCACCGCGCGCAGAAGTGCTTCGAGAAGGCCGGCTTCCACCGTTACGGCGCCTCTCGTCGCGGCGAGTACAACTTCATCCTCATGGACGTCCGCCGCCAGGAGTTCGACGCGGAGCAGCCGTCGTCGTCCATCGACGCCCTGTAGGGATACGTCCTGTAGAGCGGCTTGCGAGCCAGCCCGTTTCCCTTCCCGATAACACCGCTTCAGACGGTGGTGGGTCAGGTAGGATTCTGAAGTGCTGGCGGAGCTTCCGCTCTGCTTGCAGCGGGATCCGAAGGAACAACTCGTCTTGCAAAACTAGACCGTGCGAAGGGGAACAAGCTCATGATCTTTGGTGCCCATGTGATCATTTACAGCAGGGATGCGACGGCAGATCGGGCTTTCTTCCAAGATGTCCTTGGATTTTCATCGGTAGATGCTGGTCACGATTGGCTGATCTTCGCGCTGCCTCCATCGGAAGTCGCCGTACATCCAGCCGACGAGGATGGCCACGAACTTTATTTCATGTGTGACGCTCTGAGCGACGAGATAGCGGCACTCGAAGAGAAGAACGTCCGGTGTTCGGAAGTAGAAGAAGCACGCTGGGGTCTGGTGACCAAGGTCCGGCTTCCGGGTGGAGGCGAAATCGGTCTTTACCAGCCGAAGCATCCAACTGCATTCATGCGCGCCTCAAACTGACCCATTACCCTCAGACTCATCCCTTGACTGGCCCCGTTAAACGTGGAAGATGATGCCATGGCGAGGCAAGTCAAGGAGAAACACACGTGCAGAAGGACATCCACCAGGACTCTACGGGCGTGGCGGCCGAGGCCATCAGCCGCCGATCTCTTCTCGGCGGCGCGGCAGCGGCCGGCGGCATGGCCCTCGTAGCGGCGCTCGGTAGCGAGGTCGTTAGACCCCCAACCGTGAACGCCCAGACGCAGCCGAACGACGCGCTTACGGCCGCCCGCTTCTCGATCTCGATCGACGGCCACGAAATCGCGGCCTTCGACCAACTCGAAAGCATCCTCAGCGCCATCGACATCAGCGAGGGCCTTCCGCGGAGGCTCCCAGGCAAGCGCACACCGCCGACGGTCACGCTCAAGCGCGGCATGACGCCCAATATTGAGATGGCGGCCTGGCACGAGCTGGTAATCCTTGGTGATGTGGCAGCCAGGAAGTCCTGCTCGCTGACCATGACAACGAGATCCTCGATGCTGCCCGCCAGATCGCGCCGGGCATTGTCGCCGACCGGCGCGTCATCCACCAGCACCCGGAGCTGGCTTACGAGGAAGAGCGGACGGCCGAGTTCGTTGCCGCCCGCCTGCGTGAGCTGGGCCTCGACTTCAAGGCCGGCGTCGGCGGCACCGGCGTCGTCGGGCTGATCGAGGGGTCGCGGCCGGGCAAGACCGTGCTGCTGCGCGCCGACATGGACGCCTTGCCAATCGAGGAAATGAGCGATGTGCCCTACGTCTCGCAGAACCGTGGCGTCATGCACGCCTGCGGCCACGACGGCCACACCTCGATGCTGCTGGCGGCGACCCGGCTGCTGGCCGAGCGCCGCGGCGGCTTCGCCGGCAACGTCAAGCTGATGTTCCAGCCGGCTGAGGAAGGCGGGGCGGGGGCATTGCGGATGATCGAAGAGGGGCTGCTGGACGACCCGCACGTCGATGCGGCCTTTGCGGAGCACGTTTCGCCGCTGCACTTCACGGGGCAGGTCGCCCTGCGCGCCGGTCCCGTCATGGCCGCCGCCGACCACATCACCATCACCGTCCACGGCAAGGGCGGTCATGCCGCTCGGCCCCAGTACGCCGTCGACCCCATCGTCGTCGCTGCGCACATCGTCACGGCCCTGCAGACCATCCTCAGCCGTGAAGTCGCCGCCCTCGACCAGGCCGTGATCACGATCGCCAACATCGAGTCCGGCACAACCTTCAACGTAATCCCGGACACGGCGCGGCTACGCGGCACCGTCCGCACCTACAAGCCCGAGGTCCAGGACCTGATCGAGAAGCGGATCACGGAGATCGCCCAGGGCGTCGCCGCCGCCATGCGCGCGACCGCGGAGGTGGTGTACAAGCGCAACTACCCCGCCGTGGTCAACCACCAGGAGGGCATCGACCTGATGCAGCTGACCGTCAGTGAGGTGCTGGGGCCAGAAGCGCCGGTCGTGCAGGACCCGCTGATGGGCGCGGAGGACTTCTCCTTCGTCCTGCAGCGGGTGCCGGGGGCGATGGTGCACCTCGGCGTGCGGCACGCCTCCTGGCCGGAGCAGCGGCCGATCCACAACTCCGCCTTCGACCTGGACGAGGAGGCGCTGCCCCTGGGCGCGGCGCTGATGACGGCGACAGCGCTGCGGTACCTGTCGCGGCAGGAGTAGGCGGGCGCAAGAAAGCGGCTGAGTGAGATCGAGGCGCTGGGGCCGCTACCCGCTTCTTGAAGCAACGAAGGCGGCGATTGACATCTCCAGTGGCCTGGCCTACGGTGATGCCATGAAAGCCAGGCGGAGCGCCAACGGAGACGGGACTACCTAGCTACGCGAGGCCGTCCCGCTTGTCGCGCCCCGGCCTCGGGGCGTTTTTCGTGGCCCTGGCATACCTCAGAGGAAAGGCGGCGCGCTAATGCTTCTGCTCTACAGACAGGTCGGTCAGCTCTCGCCTGAGCAGCTCGAGTTCCTGGTCGCGAACCTGGAAGAAGAGTGGTCCTACGACCGCGACTACTACATCAACCGCGATATGTACGCCGCCCTGGAAGCGAAGGGCGCCGAGCCAGCCCTCCTCCAGCTCCTGGGAGAGGCCCTCGGTGACCGCGACGAGGTCGATATCCTCTGGATGGACACCGAGGCGCAAAACGACGACATGTACCGCGACCTGGACGAGGCGAACTGGGACCACGAGCACACCTACGGACCGGCAGGCGAGCTGCTGCACCCGGACGGCAGCCCTGCCCACGCCGTGCCCAACCCGGACCGGCCCACCGAGTGGACCAACCCGGTGGCCAACCGAGACCTGCCGCCGAAGACCGAGGGGTAGGCGCCGCGCCCCGCCATCGCCGCCCCGAAGCCACACGGCCAAATAGATCACGTCTGTCGCTGCCCGGGCCCACGCGGAGGGTGTCCCTCCATACGCCCGCTTCGATTAGGCTACGTAGAAAAGCGCTTAACCACGACAAGGGACATCTATGGCGGAATCTGAACCTCAGCTAACCTTCGACACTCTCGTTTCGCTCTGCAAGCGCCGCGGCTTCGTCTTCCCCGGCAGCGAAATCTACGGCGGCATCGGCGGCTTCTGGGACTACGGCCCTCTCGGTGTCGAGATGAAGAACAACATCAAGCGCGCCTGGTGGGAAAGCATGGTCCAGGAGCGCGATGACATCGTCGGCATTGACGCCGCCATCGTCATGAACCCCCGTGTTTGGGAGGCCAGCGGCCACGTCGCCCAATTCAGTGACCCAATGGTCGACTGCAAGAGCTGCAAGCACCGCTTCCGCGCCGACCACCTCGACGGCAACGTCTGCCCCGATTGCGGCGCCGTCGGCCAGTTCACCGAAGCGCGGCCGTTTAACCTCATGTTCAAGACTTTCGTCGGCCCCGTGGAAGACACCGCCAGCCAGGTTTATCTGCGGCCGGAGACGGCGCAGGCGATGTTCACCAACTTCGATAACGTTGTCACCTCCATGCGGCGCAAGCTGCCTTTCGGCATTGCCCAGATCGGCAAATCTTTCCGCAACGAGATCACGCCCGGCAACTTCATCTTCCGCGACCGTGAGTTCGAGGTCATGGAGATGGAATACTTCTGCAAACCCGGCACCGACCAGCACTGGCTCGATCACTGGGTTGAAGAACGCCTCAACTGGTTCAAGTCGCTCGGTGTGCGCCCGGAGAACCTGCGTGCTCGCGCCCACGAGAAGGAAGAGCTCTCCCATTACTCCACCGGCACCTACGACATCGAGTACCGCTACGCCTCCATGGGCTGGTCGGAACTGGAGGGCGTCGCCGACCGCACAGACTTCGACCTCAGCCGCCACTCCGAGTACAGCGGCAAGAACCTGACCTACTTCGACGAGGAGTCGGGCGAGCACATCATCCCCTACGTCGTCGAGCCGGCACTAGGCGTTGACCGCTGCTTCCTGGTGATGATGTACGACGCCTACGAGGAGGAGAAGGTCCGCGACGAGACCCGCGTCGTCCTCCACCTCAACCCGGCGATTGCGCCGATCAAGGTCGCAATCCTGCCACTCTCTCGCAACGAGAAGCTGGCGCCGCTCAGCCGTGAGCTTTACGCGGCGCTGCGGCCGCACTTCATGACCCAGTTCGACGACGCGCAGTCGATTGGCCGCCGCTACCGCCGCCAGGACGAGATCGGCACGCCGCTCTGCGTCACGGTCGATTTCGACTCACTGGAGGACAACGCCGTGACGATCCGGGAGCGGGACTCGATGGAGCAATCACGGGTGCGAATCGAAGAGCTGGTGGCAGCGCTGCGGGAGAAGCTGGGAGATTGAGATGAAACAGCAGTACATCATCGACGAGCAGGGCAAGAAGACCGCCGTAGTCCTACCGATTAAGGACTATGAACGTCTGCTCGAAGACCTGCACGACCTGCAGGTTGTGGCGGAGCGTCGAAACGAGTCATCCCTCTCTTTGGAGGAACTGAAAGCCAAGCTGCAGACTGATGGCCTCCTTCAAGATTGAGTCGTCGATCTGCCGAGCGCGATCTAAGAAGAATCGACGCCAAGCTGATTCCTGGCATCCTCGATCGAGTAAAACGCTTAAGTGAAAAGCCATGAAATTGACGGCGTGGCTGAATTAATAAGTGTGTTCTACATCCGTCATCGCCGTGAGGCATACCGCGGGCTGTAACAGGCACTGGAGTCATCTGAACACGTGATCAGCAAAGACCCCATCGACCCGATTGCCGCCCTCGACCGCATCGCCTTTCTCCTCGATATAGCGGGCGAGCCGTCATTTCGGTCGCGGAGCTTCCGTAGCGCGGCGAAGGCGCTGCGGGAGCTGACAGGACCTGAGCTGGTTCAGACCGCGCACGACCGTGAGCTGCAGCGCATCGAAGGCGTAGGGCCGGTAGTCGAGAGGGCCGTCCTCGAAGCGCTGGATGGTCAACGCCCTGCTTATTTACGCCGCCTGGAGCAGGAAGCCGAAGATGCCACGCCGGTTCAAGCGAAGGCCCTGTTGGCGGCCCTGCGCGGCGACTGCCATACCCACTCCGATTGGTCCGACGGCCGCGCTCCCATCGAGGTGATGGCCAGGACGCTGCAAGGGCTCGGCCACGACTACGCCGTCCTGACCGACCACTCGCCGCACCTGACGATTGCCCACGGCCTGACGCGCGAGCGCCTGGAGCAGCAGCTAGAGGTGGTCGCAACGCTGAACCATGGGCTGGGATCTTTCCGGCTCCTCACCGGCATCGAGACGGACATCCTTGAAGACGGGACGCTGGACCAGGATGCGGACATGCTGGCGCGGCTCGACGTTGTCGTCGGCAGCGTGCACAGCCAGCTCCGGATGGCGGCCGGTCCGATGACTCAGCGCATGCTGCGGGCCATCGCCGACCCGAACCTAGATATCCTGGGGCACTGCACGGGGCGATTGCTGACGGGGCGTCGCAACCGGCCGCAGTCGGAGTTTGACGCCGAGGCCGTGTTCAGCGCCTGCGTCCGTTACGACAAGGCCGTCGAGATTAACTGCCGGCCGGAGCGCCTGGACCCGCCGCCGGAGCTATTGCGGCTTGCGGTGTCGCTGGGCTGCAAGTTCGCGATCAACACGGACGCCCACACGCCGGAGGAGGCGCAATGGCAGGTCCTCGGCTGCCGGATGGCGGCCGAGTGCGGCGTGACGGCGGAGCGGGTAGTGAACACCTGGTCTATGGAGGAGTTGGCGGACTGGGCGCGTAAAGCATAGGGCATAAGAGGCTACCCAAATCCGCGACAACCCGAGCGTCATCTGCCTGGGGACGCAAAGGAGAGGCCGGCGAATTCACCGGCCTCTCGCGCGAGTTCTTGGTCTGACGCCTAGGCGCCGTGGGCTGCTTCTACCTGAGCCCGGGCGGCGTCCTTGTCCTTGTACCAGAGAGCATCGATCTGAATGTAGACCTTCATGTTGTCCGGCACGTCATCCTCGGCGAAGATCGCCGTGACCGGGCAAGCCGGCTCGCAAGCGCCGCAGTCGATGCACTCGTCCGGGTCGATATAGAGCTTGACGTCCACGTCCCCCTCGTCATGGATGCAGTCCACCGGACATACATCTACGCAGGACCTGTCCTTGACTGTGATACAAGCGTCGGTAATAACAAAGGTCACTCTAACCTCCTTGGGCTTGACCTTTCTGCCCCGTCATCCATTCTAAACAAGCCTTACCGTTGTGTAAAAGCACTTCTGACGCCCCGCGCATCTTTTCTCGTTAAGTTTGTGAAACCTATCGCTTGAAGGGCCACCAGCCGCGTTTTTTACCCTGGTCCTCGTCTTGCGGCATCTCCGGCGGTAGCTCCGCCATCTTCTGGTCCATCTTCCGCTTCAGCATCAGCATGCGCTCGGCGATATCGAGGGCGTTCTCCGGGTCCTCTTCGACCTCTGGGAACAGGTGCAGCAGCGAGCGGTCAAAGCCGGCGACGCTGCTGCGCCGGCCGGAGCCGTCCTCGTCGGCGCGAAGGTCCAGCATCGGATACGCCTTCAGCTCCGTTATCGACCCCAGCATGCCGGACAGCAGACGCTTGAGCTGGTTGTCGCGCAGGAAAATCCGGGCCACGGCCATGCGCATCTGCGGCTGCAATTCGGCAGCAATCTCCGCCAGCCCGTGCTCGACGGGTTGCTTCGTGATCGGGTCCAGCTCGGAGCCCGGCCGGCCCAGATGATAGGCTACCGCCAGGAAGATGAGCTTGGCGTCTTCCTGGCGTAGCTGCAATTCGACTTCTGGCATTGGACGCAAGAGCGCCGTCCCGGGCAGGACGGCGACTCAGGCTATTTGTGCATCCGCGCCCATCTAGTCTTTTTGCGCATCTTCTTGTACTTATGCTTGCGGATCTTCTTTTTCCGCTTCTTGACGACGGACGACATTAGCCCTCCCTGTATCAGTTTGCCGGCGAATTATAGCACGAGGCTGCCTGGGCGCCGCCAGAGGGCTCCGGTTTCAGACGGCCGGGGGACAATGTTACTTGTTGCCCGGCACCTGGTAGGCGTTGCGCATGTACTGCTGCATCATCCGCTGCGCCGTGAAGTAGGCGCCGTTGACGCCGATAGTGGAGCGCATGACGCGGCCGTAGCCCGTGGGCGAGCCGTAGAACAGCGGCACAATGACGTAGCGCAGCTTGCTGTAGAGCGAAGCCAGCTCATCCTCCTGGTTACTCTCCATCTCGCCGTTGCCGATGCTCCAGCCGGTGACGCCTTCGACCCAGCCCTCCGGCCACCAGCCATCCAGGACGCTGAGCGAAGGCACGCCATTGAGCGCCGCCTTCATGCCGCTGGTCCCGGAGGCCTCCAGCGGCTTCTGAGGGTTGTTCAGCCAGAGGTCCACACCGGAGCAAAGCAGCTTGCCCAGCGCCATATCGTGCTCGGGGACGTAGACGACATGCAGCGTGTCGCGTAGCTGGTCGCGCGCCTCGAAGACGCGGCGGATCAGCGCCTTCGCTGGCTCGTCGTGTGGATGGGCCTTGCCGGCGTAGACGAACTGCAGCGGCCCCGCCTCACGGGCGATGGTGCGCAGGGCGTCAAGGTCCGAGAAGATCATGTCGGCGCGCTTGTAAGTGGCAGCGCGGCGTGCGAAGCCAATCGTCATCACCGACGGGTCGAGCTTTACCCCGGTGCGGCGCATGATTTCGCCCAGCAGATCGCGTTTGGCATCGCTGTGCGCTTCGAGGACGTGATCTGTCTGGACGTCCAGAACTTGGCGGAGATAGGCATTGTCGGTGCGCCAGTCCGGGATTTCACGGTCGAACATGGCCGCCATGGACGGCGAGGTCCAGGATGCCGCATGCACCCCGTTGGTGATCGACTTGACGTCGTAGCCGGGATACATCGCCTGCGCCACCTCGCCGTGACGCCGCGCCACGCCGTTGGCATTGCGCGAGAAGAACAGCCCCAGGTAGGTCATGTTCAGCGTCTCGTCCGCGGCAAAGGGTAGGCTCTCTATCGTCCGGGCCAGCGGCTCGTCCAGCACCTGGCGCACCAAGTCGAAGTGGAAACGATCGTGGCCGGCCGAGACGGGCGTGTGGGTAGTGAAGACGCAGCGCCTTCGCACCGCCTCGATCTCCTCTTCGGTTGCCTTGGCCGGGTCGCCGTCCGCGACCCCATCCGCCAGCAGGCCGACCGTCAGGAGGGCGCAGTGGCCCTCGTTCAGGTGGTATGTCTCAATCTCGGTATGGCCCAGGGCCTGCAGCAGGGCGAGCCCGCCCAGGCCAACCAGCGCCTCCTGGCGCAGCCGGTACAGCGGGTCGCCGCCATATAGCTGGCCCGTAAGGGCCCGCTCCTCGAAGCTGTTCTCCGGCAGGTCGGCGTCCAGGAAGTAGACCGGCACCGTTGCACCCGTGATGCCCTCGATCAGGTAGCGCCAGGCCGTCAGCCTAACCTCCCGCCCGCTGAGGCGGACAGTAACGCGCAGGTCCTGCGGTTCAAGGAACTGGCGCGGGTCCCAGGTGTAGGCCGACTCGCTCTGGTAGCCCTCGATGTCCAGGTGCTGGCGGAAGAAGCCCTGCTTGTAGAGCAGGCTGATCCCGACCATCGGCACGCCCAGGTCGGCGGCGGCGCGCAGCGTATCGCCCGCCAGCACGCCCAGGCCGCCGCTGTACGTCGGCATGGCCGCCTCTAACCCGACTTCCATCGAGAAGTACGCAAGGCGGCGGCTGTTAGGCTTTTCTGTCGTCATAGGTAGCGGGCGAGGTCGCGACCAAGCCTAATGTAAGAACATACTCAGGCAGTGAAGTCTTTCAGTCAAAGCCCTGTCAAAGGACTCTCATCTCTATTAACGCCCGCCACGGCCCGATCGGTAACTTTAGATTCGATTAGGCTCACGAGGGCGCTGATCGGCCTCGTGCCGGATGCCCCTGGCGGAGCCTTTGAGCGCCCGGTAGATCAGCAGGTTGAACGCTATCAGGCCCGTCGAGGCATAGAGATACTGGGCCCACGCCGCCTCCGTGTCCGTCCCGGCGCCGATGCCGTGGACCAGAGCCATAGCAAAGGCCACGAATGTCGCGTAGTGCAGCCAGCGCCAGATCTGATAGCCGATCAGGTGGCGCAGATAGAAGCTGGCGACGATGAAGCCCGTCAGGTAGAGCGCAAAGACGCCCAGCGCCATGTATTCCGGCCGGTATGGCGACGCGAATGGTAAGAGCAACTCGCCCACTGAGAAACCGATGAAGGCGTCCGGCAGGACGATCAGCGTGTGGAAGACGACGACGCCCAGCGTCAGTAGCGACAGGAAGCGGTGGAAGTCGTAGAGGCGGTGGCGGCGCAGCCAGCGTTCGACGACATCGCCCGTCATGCTCAGACCGAGGCTCACGGAAAGGAAGAGCAGCAAATAGGCGACGAAGCCGGAGGCCCGCGTCAGATACCAGTAGGTGTGGTCGATTTCATTCATGCCCCGTACGTGCTCTGACCAAGCCTCGTCCCTGCTTCACGCTTCGGGCTCTCTGCACAAAGTCCTCAACTGGCTTGAGTGCGCGTGTGCGGTGCGGTCGCCGGTGATGGCGCGCTGCCGGCGCTGGGCGCGAAGAAGCGGTCGTAGTTCACTGCAGAACCCTCGGATGAAGGCGTGGACTCGGCCTCAATCCGCGGCGCGGAACGGATGAGGCCGAAGAGGGCGGCGAGCAGGCCGATCGTCGCGGCCAGTATGAGCGCCTTTGCCGGAGTTTGCTTGCGTAGCTTCATGATCAGGCCACGAAGATGTTGATCGGGTCGAAGCGGGCGCCGAGCACGTCGTCGGCAGGGGCATCCAGCCAGCGTTCGAGGATAGTGGCGTAGACAGAGCGGAAGTCCGTCGTGTAGCCCAGATTGCCGTTGTCCAGCAGTGAGAGGCTGGGCGGCTCCCCGTGGAAGCCACCCTTGATCGTATTGCCAAAGAGGAACATCGGTCCCGCCGCCCCGTGATCGGTACCCAGCTGGGCGTTCTCAGACACTCTGCGGCCGAACTCGGACCAGGTCATGACAAGGACGTCATCGGCGTGGCCGTGGGCCTCGATATCCTGCCAGAAGGCGTGGATCGCCTCACTGGTCTCGGTCAGCAGGCGCGCCAGATTGCCGGGCTGCTGCGTGTGAGTATCGAATCCTCCGATCATTACGTGGCCAACGCGCAGCGGCGTCTTGCCCGCCGCGCCGCCGGAATCGATCAGCTCCGCCAGCAGCTGCAGCCCGCTGGCCAACGATGTATCCGGATACGCCGCCGAAGACTGATAAGCAGCATGCGCCGCCTTGAGGTCGACAGCGCTCTGGTTTGCCTGATCGAGGGTTGTGTCCAGGAGCGCGCCAAAAGCTCGCGTTACGGGGCTTGTAGACGTCGTAGAGGCGCAGCAGGCTGGCCTGGCGCGCTTCCGGGTTTGCGTCGTTGAGGGCGGGTTGCAGGCCGTAGGTCTCGAGGCTGTCCATGGAGGTGATGATGGATGTGTCGGAGCGGAAGGCAGCGGGCAGCCGCCGTCCGACGTTGAGGCCGGCCAGTGGATGGCCCTCGGCGTCCGTCAGGCCCTCGAAGTAGCGGCCGAGCCAACCTTCGCGCGCCTTGCGGCCGGGGTCGGCGCTCTGCCAGATGTCCATCGAGTTGAAGTGGGAGAAGTCCGGGTTGGGATAGCCCACGCCCTCGATCACGGCCATCTTGCCGCCGTCGAATAGCTCCTTAAGCGGGCCCATTGAGGGATGGAAGGCGATGCGGTCGTTGACGATCAGCATCTCCTGCTCCGGGATGGCCAGTGACGGCCGCTGGCTGCGATAAGCGCCCTCCTTGTAGGGAATGAGGACGTTAAGGCCATCAATGCCGCCGGCGAGCTGGACGATGACCAGCGTCTTGCCGGAGACCGAAGCGTCGCTCTTCTCCTCCGCGGAGGCGACGACGGCCTTGCTGAACACGGTCGGGACGCTCACGCCCAGGGAGACGACGGCGAGGCTTTGTTTGAGGAAGTCGCGGCGGCTGATCATGGCGTCCTCCTAGGCGAGATGGAACTGGGGCGAGCCCAGGATCAGATAGACCAGCCCGCGTAACTGCTCCGGCAGCAGCTGCGACTCAGCGCCACCACCGTAGTCGATCAGCACCTGGCGCCCGTCTGCCGGCAGGTTGTCGTCCAGGAGGAAGGGCAGGTAGTAAGCGATCGCCTCCGCCGGGCTGCCGAGTCGCATACCGGCCAGCTGCTGGGCCTGCTGGTCGCGCCGGTTGCGGCCTTGAGCGCCGCCGCCGGTGAGGGCGTTGAGCAGGTTGAGGCGGGCGAAAATCGTCGCGCTGTTGAGCCAGGACTCGCCGCCGGGCCAGCCTGCCACGTTGGGCGGCTCGAAGGGCGCCTGCCCCATGTTGCCCAGGACGCCGCCGCCGCGGGCCCCGCCACGCTGCGCCAGCAGTGCGACGACGTTCTCCTGCGCCCCCAGAGCCTTGATCGCGGCGATGGCGTACTCCAGAGGGCTTTTGACCATCGCGCGGTAAGCCTTCGCGGAGTAGAAGACATCGGAGCGCAGCATTGCTTCGACCACGGCGCGGATGCTGCCGCCGGTCTCGTTGTAGACGGCGGCAAAGGGCGCGAGGTCGTCCTCGTCCGGGTCGGGGTAGATGAAGAATGAGAAGAGCCGGCTGGTGATGTATGCGGCGGCGGCCGGCTGCTCCAGGACGATCTCGATGATGTCGTCGGGACGGAAGTTGCCGCGCCGGCCCAAGAAGGTCTTGACGCCGTTATCAAACTGGTTTGGCAGGAAGATCGGTTCCTGCAGCGCGAAGGCGTTCTGCTCCAGGCGGTTGCGCGGCACCCGCCAGCCCGTGAACGCGCGCGCGCCCTCACGGACGTCCTCCTCGCTGTAGTTGCCGACGCCGAGGGCGAAGAGCTCCATCAACTCGCGGGCGTAGTTCTCGTTTGCGGCGCTGCGCTGGCTGCCGTCCATATCGAGGTAGACCATCATGGCCGAGTCCATGGTCACGGCCCGCAGCATGGTCCCGAAGCTATCGAGGGCGTGGGCGCGGAACAACTCGTTCTGGGCCACCATCGCCACCGGGTCGCGGACGACGCTGATCTGACTGGTGAGGAGGCCGCTCCAGAAGAGGGTCATCTTCTCCTGTAGAGGCCTGCGGGTGTTGGCGATGCGTGTTAGCCACCAGGCCGTGGGGCTGGCGCGGTTGCGGGGGTCGATGGGGACGAGGTTGGCGAGGCGGTCGGCTGCTGAGTCGTCGACGCCGGTAAAGTTGATCAGTTCGTCGATGGTGGCTTCGAGCCCCATCGACTGGTAGCGATCGTGCTCCTCGCGCGTCAGGCCGAAGCCGGCGCGACGCAGAAGATGGCTGATGCGGACGCTTTCCTGCTGGATCGCCGTGGCATCGGCTTCGGTAGTGGCGTCCAAGCTGGAGCCGAGGAGATTGAGCTTGTCGCCGAGGGCGGCGGAGGCGACGGCGACGGAGCCCGCGGCCAGCGTGCCGCCCAGCAGAGCCCGGCGCGACAACCGGCGCTGTGCTGGCAGTTCAACGCTGCGATCGTCTGGCTTCATCGCGGTGCCTCCCGCGCCAATGTTGCAGAAAGACCCAACGGTCCTATTCGCCAGTAACATCGCCGGCATAGGTTGCGGGGTTATCGGCTACCAATTAAACGAGTGTAAAGCTTTTACGGATTCAGACGACGTTGGGCAGCGGCAACCTACCCTCCTAAGGGCCGAGAACGCCAGGGGTTGGAGCGGGCCGCAGGGTGGCCTGACACGTCCAGTCCGCATATCCCAAATGAGAGCACGACAGATAAGTACCGTTTGCCGCTCCCACAGAACAGAGGCCAAAGCCAGCCAGACCCGCGAACGCACAACTTGCTGAATACACACCAGGAGTGTCGCACGAGTACGTGTAATAACGAGAGGCCTCGCGAGTACGATCCAGCGTGGCCAGTCTGGGCAGCATGCCAAGCGGACACCACACTTCCGGCTCTAGCTGAAAGGCTTCCGGCTGGGGTTCGGGAGCTGGCATCACTCGACAGTTGACAACGAACCACAGACGCTCCGAATCGCTTCTGTAATCTGTTCCTCGTATCTCTGCGCAGGTCGTCCTATCGAAGAGCTGGATTACCGGCTCGGATGTGGGTGGAGGAGGTATTGGCGTCTCAGGGCTAGGCATGGACGTAGAGGGAGAAGGGATGCCAGTCGGGGTTGCCTCCGATATGGTGGCCATAGCCACTCGGGATTCATCCATGCCACCACTGCTGCCAAGGGCATAAGCGGCTCCCAATGCTCCAATCACAAGAGCCATGGCCGCTACGCCCGCAAGGAAATTCCGCATCGTGAGCCGATAGTACGCTAGCGACTACCGCCTTAACAATGGACTCGTGACTGGATTCAGACGACGTTGGGCAGCGGCCACTTCAGCTCGCAGCTGAGGCAGCGGGCCTGGATCAGGGTATCGCCGGACCAGTAGCTGACCGTGAAACTCTCGTGGCAGCGGGGGCATGCCTGGTCGCCTAGGCGGACTTCGCGCTTCTTGTCGGGTTGGCGGATGGGCTGAGGAGAAGTCATTTGTCAGCCAGTATAGCGTCAGACCCTGTGCACCAGCGCTGCCCGTGTCAACTTCTTGTTACTTGTTGGTTACTTGTCGCCCGCCACTTCGACTATACTCGCGCAGTCTCTATCTCGCTCTGCATTTCTACGACTGGAGATCCGTCATGGCAGACAAAATCCGCATCGGCATCATCGGGGCCGGTGGTTACTCCAAGAGCCGTCACATTCCCGGCTTCCAAAAGCTGCCGGACGTCGAGGTGGTCGCGGTCGCCAACCGCAGTGTCGCCAGCGCCAAGGCCGTAACGGACCAGTTTGGCATCCCGGAGGCCCTGGACGACTGGCGGCGGATCATCGAACGCAAGGACATCGACGCGGTGCTGATCGGCACGCCGCCCAACGTCCACCGCGAGATCACCCTCGCCGCGCTGGCCGCCGGCAAGCACGTCCTCTGCCAGACACGCATCGCGCCGACGCCGGAGGACGCTCTCGCCATGCACGACGCGGCGGAGGCGGCAAAAGACCGCGGCATCCTGACGATGCTGATCCCGCCGGGGCCTTTCTACAAAGGCCGCCGCTTCGTCCAGCACCTGGTCGAGTCCGGCTACACCGGCAAGCTGCGCCAGGTCATGGCCTTCAACCTCAGCGCCAGCTTCGCCGACGCGGAGACGCCGCTGACCGTGGGCCGTAACGATCTGGAGCTTTACGGGCCGTATCACGGCAGCTCCATCGGCCTGGCCTACGACACGATGATGCCCTGGACCGGCCCCGCGACGCGCGTCATCGCCCATCGCTCGACCTGGACGCCGGAGCGGCCGAAGACCGAGGGCGGGCCGCTGGCCAAAGCGCCCTACCCGGAGGAGACCAGCGTGATCTCGGAGACAGCCGGCGGCGCGGTCGTGATGAACGTGATGAACTCGGCGATCCGGTTCGCTGAAAGCCGCTACGAGCTCTACGGCGAGGACGGCAGCGTGGTCTACCAGAGCCGCGGCGATACCATCCTCGGCGCGCGCAAGGGCGATGAGAAGCTACAGCCCCTGCCGATCCCGCCGGAGCACGATAACCCCTGGCTGATCGAGCAGGAGTTCATCAGCCTGCTACGCGGCGAAGTAACCGAGCCGAGCTTTAGCTTCTGGGACGGCGTATTGAACGCGCGCTATCTGGAGGCGGTGTACAGGTCCGGCGCCGAGGGTGGCTGGGTAGACCTGTCCTGAGGGCAGCTTTGGCCCCCAGCGAGTGACCCGGGGCATCGCACCCCGGGTGGCATGACGCTGGCGGTCATGCCTCGGTTCGCTGTGGAGGCTAGGCTGCCTCTCCCTTGTTGGAGGCCATGAGCGCGGCTTCCGGGTCGAGCTTGGCGCCGAGGAAAAACATCGCGGTGGCGATGCGGCGTCGCAGGGGCACAGCGTCCTCCTCTTCGAGTTCCTCGGCCTCGTGACGATCGAGGGCGTATTCAGCGCTCTCCTCGGCCTCTCGCATGGCGGCCTCTACACGTTCTTCTAGTGACTCTAACCAGACTGACAACTTTCTCTTTTCCTTTCGTATAGTCCTTACACATTGATTATACCTATTTATCGGCAAAAGAACAGTAGAACATGTTAATAACATGTGAACGCGGCAACTTATTAGGTGCAATCGCACCCTGTCTATAGGATTGGGGCGTAGTGTCTATCGCCGGGCCTTATGCGCTAGGGTGTGACGACGAAGGTCCCAACCATGTCCGTGGGATGCACGGGGCAGTAGAACTGGTAGCTCCCCGGCCCGGGCGCCGTGAACGTTATCGATGTGGAGCATGGCCCGCTGCACTGGGACGAAGTCGGCGCTCCCGGCACCCGCACGCCGATGTCGTGGGGCACATTGCGGTCCTCGTTCTGCATCACCAGCGTCACCCTGGCCCCCGCGGGCGCCCTCAGCCGGGCCGGCTGAAAGGCGATGAGGACGGCGCGCACCGTCAGCGTGACGTTACTCGGACGCGGAGGAGCAGGCGGCGGCGGCGCATCGACAGTGGGCTGCGGTGGCTCGGGCGTCGGTTCTGGTTCCGGAGTCGGCTCTGGTGTGGGTTCCGGGGTAGGCTGGGGTGTCGGCGATAGCTCCGGCCGGGCTGTAGCCGCCCTCCCTGGTGTAGGTGTGGCGTCGCTGCCGGCCACATCGCCACCACAGGCGATAAGCAGGCAGGCTAAGACGGCGGCAGCCAGGATGAGCTTCAAGCTGAGTTACCTCGGATAAAGGGTGAGGCCCCCATTCGCCGGGGGCCTCACTTTTGTACCAGACGCGCTGGTTAGACGCTATCGAACGCGGCGAGCGGCGACCGTGAGGCCGCCCAGTCCGGCAACGATTGCGATGGCGCCCAGGGCCAGGAAGCTGAGGCTCAGCTCCTGCGAGTGGCTCGCAATCAGGCCGGCGTCACCGGTGCTCGGCGGCGTAACGCCACCACCACCGGCGTCGACGGGGAACTCGGAGAACATGCCCTTGATGAAGTGAGGCGTCTCCTCCGGGTCGTCCGTGTCCGGGAGGAAGCAGATCAGCGCGTAGCGCCCATTACTGAGCGGCTGGCTGAAGACGATATTGCCTTGTTCACCAGCCTCGATCGGCGCACGCGCCGCGATGAACTCGAGCTCCTCCGGCGGAGGGCCTTCCATGTCCACGGACTGGAGGAACTGCAGCAGCGGCGCTGTCGTGTCCAGCTTGAAGAGGACAATTTCGTGGACCTGGTCGCCGGTGTTGTCGTACTCAATCGCGAAGCGGCCTGAGGTCACCTTGCTCTTGTCGTAAACAAAGGCGAACTCCCGCAGCTCCATGTCAACTGTCTGCACGCCTGCCGGGACCGGCGCCGGCACCAGCACAGCGCTGTCCAGCTTCCAGATGCCGCCCTCAAGGACGAAGTCCTGAGTGTAGGCCTCCAGGGCGTTGCCGACCTCAAGCACCAGGTCGCCGGTGGCGGTGGTGCCGCTGATCCTGACGTTGGTCAGCGAGGAGAGAGAGACCTCGTCCTCACCGATGAACGTCTCCAAGTCTGCCTCCGCGGTCTCTGGGTCGAGAGCGAGGACATCTACCAGTCCGGCGTCGGTGAAGCCGGCGATGAAGCGCTCGACGTCCTGGTCGTTCCAGGCGTCGATTGTGCCTTGGATCGAGGAAATAATGGCGCTGGAGCCCGGCAGGAAGAGCTGGGCGCGGGCAAAGCCGCCCGGATTCGCCACCGAGTGGACGTTGACGTAGAGGTTGCCGGCCCGCAAGTCGGCGACGTCGGCTTCGGTGAGCTTTTGCGTACCGGCAAAGTAGGTAATGCCGGCGGCTGTGCCATCCGGAGCTGTGATCGGATAGATGACCGGTCCGTTGACGCCCACAGGGCCACGGTGGATGTGGGCCGCCGTCACGTTTGCCGCGTCGATGCCCGTTACCGTGACGAAGTAAGTCAGCGTCCGCTCCGACGGCGCGTCGTCGAAGTAGAACTCGCCCGTGCCCGTGCCGAAACCTGCCGGGACCGGCGGGTTCTCCTCGGCCCCGGTGAGGTTGGCTTTCCAGGTCAGGATCGCCGCCTCTGCCGGCGTTTCGGTCTGGAGACCAGCCGCCGCCAGCATCAGCAGCAGACCCGTCATGATCGCACCCAAGGACGCACGTTTTATGTTAAGCATATTTCTTCCCTTTCAGGCTCACGAAAGCATCACAAACCGATGCGCTAAGAATTGCGATAAAACGATTGTTAACACAAGCGGTTGTGACAACGGAATATTTCAGAAACGTATCTTTTAACAGTCTTGTGACATTTTTGGCGGCTAACCGCGTTATTGCGCCATTTCTACGACCGTCACGCCCTCGCCGCCCTCAGCCGCCATCGCAAACCCAAATCCCTTGACCAGCGGATGCTTTGATAGCAGGTCACGCACCGCCTGGCGCATCTTGCCGGTGCCCTTACCGTGGACGACCCGCAATCGCGGCACCCCGGCGCGAAATCCATCATCGAGGAACTTCTCGACCTTCGGCAGCGCCTCGTCCAGTGTCTGGCCACGCACCTCGATCTGCTCGGCAACGCCGATGGGGGCCTGTGGCAATCGCACTTGCTCCGGCACGCGGTAAGGCTGGCGGGCCACCCTCACAACCTGGCCGATGCCGACTCGAGCCCGAAGGCCGCCAAAGCTGATGTCAATCTCGCCGCGGTAGTCCGGCGCCGAGAGCGCCTCCGCCGCCACGGGGATGCCCTGCACCCAGATCTCCGCCCCCGGTATGATCTGCTCCGTCCCCAGGCCAACCTTGCGTCGCCTACGCGATCGCCTCCGAATACGCCGCGCCGTATCTGCCGCCGAAGAAACGGCTTCCTTAGCCTCTGCCAGCTCTGCCGGCTCCATCGGCGTGAAAGCCGCCGGGGCCTGCGCAGCCTGACGCGCCGCCAGCCGCTGGGCCCGCGACAAAGCATCGCGCGCGGCCTCTACTTCCGCTTCGAGGGCGACGGCGGCATCGTCGAGCCGCTTGGCACGCTCCTCATCGATGCCGGCCAGACGCTCCTCGATGCGGGCGCGGGCTTCCTCAGCGCGGCGGCGGGCCCGCTCCTCTGCCCGGCGCTCGGTCACAGCCGCGGCGCGCTCTTCGTGTAGCTCCGTCAGCAATGAGTCGATGGCGATCTCTTCCGGCGCTATGGAGGCCTGGGCGGCGCGTAGGATCTCCTCCGGCAGCCCCAGCCGCGCCGCGATGGCCAGCGCGTTGCTCCGTCCCGGCACACCGACCGTGATCCGGTAGGTAGGCGATAGCGTCCGCGTATCGAACTCCACCGCCGCGTTGACGATCCCCGGCGTTGAGTGCGCGAACAGCTTTAGCTCGCCGTGGTGAGTCGTCGCGATGGTCAGGGCACCGCGTTCCAGGAGGTGTTGCAGCAGTGCCCGCGCCAACGCCGCACCCTCCGCGGGGTCCGTGCCCGCTGCCAGCTCGTCCAGCAGCACCAGTGACCCCGGCCCGACGCGCTCTAGCAGTGAGATCACGTTGCGCAGGTGGCCGCTGAAGGTCGAAAGGGATTGCTCGATGCTCTGCTCATCGCCGATATCGGCTAGCACCTCCTGAAACACAGGCAGGCTGCTGCCCGGGTTGGCCGGCACCGGCAGCCCTGCCTGCGCCATGAGGCAGAGCAGGCCAATCGTCTTGAGCGCCACGGTCTTGCCGCCGGTGTTGGGGCCGGTGATCAGCAGGACGCGGTCCGGTTGGTCTGACGACGGGCTTTCCGGTTGATCTAAAAGCGGTATCTCGGGTTGATCTAAAAGCGGTGTCCTCCCCGCACCTGCCCCAGCTCCCACACCGCCGGGGCCCGCCGCCTGAGATTGATCTGAATGCGGTGTCCTCTCCGCGTCGCCCGCCGCCCCCACACCGCCGGGACGTGGATGTCCTCCTATGCGCAGCGAAATCGGCACCGGCGAGGTCAGCAGCGGGTGTCGCGCTTCGACCAGCTCGATCAAGCCAGGAGCGCGCGTCAGCCAGCGTGTTGGCTCGCTCGTTGGCTCCTCGTCCGGCAGCGTCCCCAGCTCGCCGGACGATAGCTCCTCCGCTAGCCGCGCCGATGCCAACACCAGGTCGAGTTGAGCCAGCAAGTCGAGGTTCGACTCCAGCTCCACGGCCGCCGCGCCGGCGATGCCGCTCAGGCGGCGCAGGACTCGTTCGACCTCGCGCGTCTCCTCGATTTGCAGCTCGCGCCAGGTGTTCGCCAGGTCGACTACCACCAGTGGCTCGATAAAGACCGTCGCGCCGCTGGACGAGACGTCGTGGACAATGCCGCGCACCTCGCCGCGAAAGTCCGCCTTGATCGGCACCACGTAGCGGCCGTCGCGCAGGGTGACAATCGATTCCTGCGCTGCCAATCGTCCCGCAGCCGAGCCGAGGAACTCCTGCAGCTTGGCGTGGAGACGGTCGTGGGAAATCTTGATGTCGCGCCGGATTATTGCCAGCGCCGGGCTGGCGCCATCCAGTAGCTCACCGCGCTGGTCGATCGACCTGGCGATCTCATCGACGACTTCGTGACGCTCCGCCAGCTCGGCGCCGATCTGTCCCAGCCGCGGCAGCGACGGCGCCACCCGTAGGAGCGCCGTCTTCGACTGGTGCGCCACCCGCTGCGTGGCCGCGACGGCCAGCAGCTCGTGCGCGTCCAGCGCGCCGCCGAGAGCAGCCTTTTCGAGGGCAGACCGCACGTCGGCGGCGCTGTTGAGGTTGAGTGGGGCGCGGAAGGCGCGCAGACGCATCGCCTCCGCCAGCAGCGCCTGCCGTTCGATGACCTCTTCGTAGCGTGAAGACGGCCTCAGCGCCAGCGCCAGGTCTCGCCCGGCCGAGAACGCGGTCAGCCGCGCCAGATGCGCCAGCACCTTGTCGAATTCGAGGACCCTTAGGGCATGCTCATCCACGAGCCGATTCTAGCAGGCGCGCCCGCTTGCCCAGTGCGCATTGCCCATTGCCCGTTTGCCCGCGAACCTTAGTGCGCCGCCGATGCCTCTACGCTCTCCGGCGGCCCGTCCTTGACCAGCAGGGCAAGAGCGCCAACCGCCTTGTCGATCTCCGCCTCCGTGTTGAAAACGTGGCAGCTAAAGCGCACGGCCGGCGGAAACGCCACCGCCCGCGCCGCGATACGCCAGCGCTCCCATAGCGCCTCCACCACCTGGCGCGGCTCCCAGCCCTGCACCGTGACGGCGACCAGACCGCAGGAGGTCGGGCCTTCCCGGGGGCCGCTGAGGGCGCAGCCGGGCAGCGCCAGCAATCCCGCCCGCAGCCGCGACGCCAGCTCGTTGGCGCGCGCCTCGACCACGTCCATGTCGATGGCCTGCATCGTGCGCGCCGCTTCGATCAGTCCCGCCAGCAGCGCCGGGCTCTGCGCTGTCACCCGAAAGCGCTGCATCGGACTCGACGGGCCGGCGTTCTCGGCGACCTGCACGCGTCCATCGGAGATCGTGTGGGTCGTGAACAGCGGCTCGATGGCCCGCGCATGCTCCCTGGCGACGTACAGCGCCCCGGTGCCGATCGGTCCCAAAAGCCACTTCTGCCCCGAGACCGCGTAGAAGTCGGCGCCGATCTCACGCACGTCGATCGCGATCTGGCCCCCGGTCTGCGCCCCATCGACGAGCACCAGCGCCCCGGCCCGATGCGCCATGTCCGCTATCGCCTTGATCGGCATGCGCAGGCCACAGGAGAACTGGATGTGACTCAACGCCACGATGCGCATCCGAGGCGTGATCGCCTCCGTGACCAGGCGCAGCTGCTCCTCCTCGGACGCGCCTACCGGCAGCTCGACGCGGCGGACGCTGACGCCGTGGCGCTCGGCCAGCACCGGCGGCGGGTTAGCCAGCGCCATGTGCTCCAGGTCGCAGGTCACCAGCTCATCGCCCGGCTGCCAGTTGAAGCCGTGCAGGACGATGTTCAGGCCCTCGGTTGTCCCGTGCGTGATCAGGACCTCGTTCGGCTCGGCCGCGAACAGCCCCGCCAGGACGACGCGTGCCTCCTCGTTTAGCTCCCGCGCCAGGCGCAGGCTTTCGAGGCTGGCCGGCCCCGCTGCCGCCTCGCGCTCGAACACCTCTCGCATCCGCGCCAGCACCGGCTCGGGCGAAGGCCCGGCCCAGCCGGTGTTGAAGTATGCGACGTCCTTGGTTGCGGCGATCGATTGGCGCAACGTCTCGATGCTCATGGCCTGCTCCTTTGTGGCCCCAAGCTTAGTCGCGCCAGGCGGCGTTTACCAGCCGCGTCCTTTGCTCACCCTGAGGCTATCGAAGGTTCATCCCTGAGGTTCATCCCTGAGGTGCATCCAGGGCTGGCCAAGGAATCTCGAAGGAGGATCTGCGTGAGTCCGCTCATCCTGAGGCCATCGAGGGATGAGCCTTCATCCTGGCGGCTACTCCGTCTGCCCGTCTGCTACTTTAGCCCCGCGTGCCGCATCACGACCCGGATCTCGTCGTAACTGACCTCGCCGTTCAGCGCTTCGAACACCGGCTTGAGTAGCGACCCGCCCGTCTGCTTTGCCGCCATCTCGATGCGGCCATACAGCGCCGGCGCTACCCAGACTTCGACCGACTCCGGCTTGCGCTCCATCACGTAGTCCTCGAGGTAGTTACTGATCGTCCCTCGCGCCCGTCCGGTCGCCGTGGCCACCTCATCCAGCGACCGACCCTTCTCGAAGAGCTGGAAAGCCAGCCTCTTGGAGGCGGTCATGCCGCTTGGTGACGTTGCTCGCGCCGGCTGCGCTTTGGCCTCGGCAGCCACGTCCATCGCGATTCCCTTGTCGCGGCAGTAGTCGCTGATCTGGGCCACGAAGCGCGATCCCAGCTCCGCCAGCTTGCGTTCGCCCACGCCCTTGACGCGTCCGAAGCCGCCAGCGCTAGATGGCCGCACTCGCGCCAGCTCCCTCAGGGTCGCGTCGCTGAAGACGATGAAGGGCGGCACACCCTGCTCGGCCGCGACGGCGCGCCGCAGCTCCCGCAGCCGCTCGAATAGCCCCCGGTCGACGCCTTCCCAGGCGATAGCCTCGGAGGCAGCCGTGCGCACGCCCACCTCGGGTTGACGCCACTCGCCCAGGCAGACGTCACAGGCGCCGCAGGCCGGCCGCTCATATTCCTGGCCGAAGTAGCGTGAGAGCGCCCGGTGGCGGCACTCGCCGGCCGCTGCGAGTCGCTGCATCTCCGCCAGCAGCGCGATTTGCGTGTTGGCCTGCGCTTCGCCACCCTCATCGCCGCCACGGCGCAGCACCGACTCCCAGCGGCGGAAGTCGGCCGGTGAGTAGAAGAGCACGCACTCGGCTTCGAGGCCGTCACGGCCGGCGCGGCCCGTCTCCTGCTGATAGTGCTCGATCGATTTGGGCAGCGCGGCGTGGATCACGCAGCGCACGTTGCTACGGTCGATGCCCATACCGAAGGCCACGGTCGCCACCACAACGTCCAGCTTCTCGGCGGCGAAGGCCTCCTGGGTCCGCGCTCGCGACACCGGGTCAAGGCCGGCGTGGTATGCCGCCGCCTTGACGCCGCGCGCGCGCAGCACCTCGGCCATACGCTCCGTATCGGCGCGGCTGATGCAGTAGACGATGGCCGCCTCATCCTTGTGACGCCGCACCGCCTCCGTGACCTGGGCGTCGATATCGGTGCGAGGTATGACGCGGTAGACCAGGTTCGGCCGGTCGAAGCGCCCCACCAGCGTCCGTGGCGACTGCAACTTGAGCTGGCGGACAATGTCTTCGCGCACACGCGGCGTCGCCGTCGCGGTGAAGGCGTGAATGCTGGCCTGAGGGTAGCGCTCCTTCAAGGTCGCGAGCCGCCGGTATTCCGGCCGGAAGTCGTGGCCCCACTGGCTGATGCAGTGCGCCTCATCGATAGCAAAGGCGCCGACGTTCAGCCGCTCCATGACGCCCATGAACCACGGCGTCAGCAGTCGCTCCGGCGCCACAAAGACGAGGCGGTGCTTGCCGGCCATCAGCTCACCGACGGCGCGCCGCCGCTCCTCCTCGCTGAGGCCGCTGTGCAGCGCCGTCGCCGGGTAGCCGCACGCCTTCAGCGCGTCGACCTGGTCTTTCATCAGCGAGATCAGCGGCGACACCACGACGTCGATGCGGTTGGTGACCAACGGCGGGATCTGGTAGCAGAGCGACTTGCCGCCACCGGTCGGCAGGACCACCAGCGAGTCGGTCCGGGCGATCCCGGCGTCGATGGCCTCGCGTTGAAGAGGCCTTAGCTCTGAGTAGCCCCAGTACTTATGCAGAGCAGCGGCGACGGCTCGCTGGCTGCTGGGGGAGTTCGGCGGCGAAGAGGACGAGGCGCGGGCGGGGGATCGGCGGGTGGGGGTTGCGTTCATGGCAGCCACGATACACGACTTAAAACGTTTGTGCTAGTACCCTTTGTCTTTGCGAGCGAAGCGATATGGACACTCTCAAGGGCAGGAAGCCCATAGACCCGCTAGCACGCATTTTCGTATAGTGCCCTTAGCCCCGTCGCCCGCCGGATGCCCGCCCGGGGTGGGAGTTGAGCCATCCCTGAGATCCTCTATCGCAAGTGGCGCCCGCGCAGCTTCGGCGACCTCGCCGGGCAGGAGCACGTGGCGCAGACCCTGACCAACGCGCTCTCGACCGGTCGCGTCGCCCACGCCTACCTCTTCGCCGGGCCGAGAGGCACTGGCAAGACCAGCACCGGCCGCCTCCTCGGCAAGGCGCTGAACTGCACCGATCGGCGCGACGGCGAGCCCTGCAACGTCTGCCCTTCCTGCGTCGATTTCCTCGCTGGCCGGGCGATGGACCTGATCGAGCTGGATGCTGCCAGCAACCGCGGCATCGACGAGATCCGCAGCCTGCGCGAAAAGGTCGCCTTCGCCCCCTCCGGCGACTACAAGGTCTACCTCATCGATGAAGTCCACATGCTCACGGACGCGGCCTTCAACGCCCTGCTCAAGACCCTGGAGGAGCCGCCGCCGCACGTGGTCTTCATCCTGGCCACCACCGAGGCGCACAAGCTGCCGGCCACCATCGCCTCTCGCTGCCAGCGCTTCGATTTCCGCCGCATACCCGTCGCCGCCGCGGTGGCGACACTGGAGAAGATCTGCGAGGGCGAGGGCTTCACCTGCGAGTCGGCGGCGTTGGAGCTGATCGCCCGCTCCGCCACCGGCAGCCTGCGCGACGCCACCAATCTGCTCGATCAGATGGCTACCTCCTACGGCAAGCAGCTCACACTCGATCAGGTCCGCGCCGGCCTCGGCCTGATCGGCGACGAGCGCTCCGGCAGCCTGGCGCGCATCGCCCTGAGCGACGACCTCGGCGCCGGTCTGGCGTTGATCGCCTCGGTGCGCGATGACGGCCTCGACCTGCGTCAGTTCCAGAAGGAGCTGATCGAGGAGCTACGGGCGCTGCTCATGGTCAAGTCCGGCCTCGACCCAGACGAGGGCGTCACTCAGGAGCGCCGCCGCGACCTCGAAGCCGCCGTCGCCTCTGTGCCGGTGCCACGTCTCCTTGCCGCCCTGCGCGCCTTCGGGGAGGCGGACCTCAAGCAGGACCCCAGAGCCCTCTACGCCTAATGCGGCGAAGGGT
>WHTK01000007.1 GCA_009377745.1 Dehalococcoidia bacterium | reverse complement strand
CGTACCCCAGCATGCACCAGGTCAAGCCGACCATCGAAGAGTGCGAATGGAAGCCGGGCACGATTAGCGGCACCAAACAGAGCGGGCCACCACGTTGGCCTTGACGGAGAACGGCCTTCTCATGGAAGGCAATAGTGTTAGGTGGACTCGTGGCTAATAGGCAGAACGGGCTCGACTTGCGAACCCGTCCTGAAGGGGAGCATCGCCCGAGGCTACTGGTCCACGGACAATGGCAAGAGTCTACATCGAGTTGATGGATTTGGCGAAGGGTACGGGACATCCTTGTCCTCAGCCGTTCGCCAGTCGCCGCAACGTTTCTAGGAATTCGTCGTCCGGCTCCGTCTGGACCGCCTCAATCTCCAGGTACTGCAACTGCTCCTGCATCTGAAGTAACTTCTTGCGGCAGGCATCAAGCATCGAGCGGTGGGCGGGTCGCAACGGGTCCGCTCCGTCGAACTCGGCCCCGATCTCCTCAACGACTGTCTCCACGGCGCGCAGCTGCTGCCAGCAGTCGCAAAAGCAGGCGGCAAGACTGGTCTGCAAGGCTTCCATCAGCCGCTTCCGCACGTTGATGGCGCCGGGCGGGTCACCCACGATGCCGATGCGTTCCCATTCCAGGGTGGCTAGCATGGCCTCCTGGCTACGGCGTTCTTGCTCCACCTCGTCTGCGAAACAGTCCGGGATGATCCGGTAGCGCAGCAGGTCCTCAGGCACCGCTGCCGTCGTCCGCCCGAAGGCACCGTCGAAAGAGCCCATCTGCAGCTTCAACGATCTGCCTTTGCCGCGGGCTAGGATCTCCTTGGACTCCACCAGAGTGCGGAGTCGGCGCCCCTGGCTCTTCACCTCCCGGTCCCAGGCAGCGTCCGTGACTTCGCGGGTCTCTGATTCATCCACAGACTCCCAGTCGGTCTCAGCCCAGTCCGTCTTCTGGCCGGCCAGAAACTCGGCCAACTCCTTGACCGGCACCCACTCCTCGCGGACCTTGGCTACCTCAGCCTCGTAGTCGCTCTCGGTGATCGGTTCACGGGAGCTGACCTGCACGATGTGCTGGATGTCATCTATCTGTTCCTCCCAGAGCTTGAGGGCCACATACCAACAGAAGCGCAGCTCCAGCTTGTCGATAAACTGGTCGATGAGGAGGATGTAGATCGTCCCGATCTTGAGGTTGGCGCCGTTCATCAAGCCGATGTAGCGGTTGAACTCCTGGGCCTGACTGGAGGGCATCGACCGACGCCAGGAGGGGTCCTCGGGCTTGTCGTCCTTCCACGACTCCAGGATCAGGATCGCCCGCTCTTTCGCGGTCAACGTCGGCATTAGCCTGCCTAGTCTGGCATCGGTTCTCACGGCCAGGTCACCCGGATATTCAGGAGGCCAAAGGCGTCCTCGACGTGCCCCCGCATCTCGTCGAGCAATGCGTCGGTCGGTTCGGGCTGTGGACGCCTCGGGCTGAGTTTGTCGAGGATGGCCTTGTAGCGGTGCCGGACGTCGGCTGCCCTTTCCCGCCGGTCGGGTGTTCGTGGGTCCGCACCGTCGAACTGAGCCGTGATCTCGCTCCAGGTAATCTCGACAGCCCTTAAAGCCTGCCAGCACAGCTGCGTTTGCCCGAGAAGTTCTCCTCGGACCTCGTCCGCCACATTCCCGAGGAAGGTACCGGCTGTCATGGTCCTCAACTGGCGCCATCTCTTGGTCGGCTTGGCCGGCGCCTGGCCTTCCTGCACCGCGATCTCGGTGGACGCCCAGGCAAGCGTCTCCAGGTCGATCAAGCGGTTCTCTAGCGGGCCAACCGCGATCTCAAGGCCGTACAGGACTGCGCCCAGATGGACATTGGCAGCAATCAGGAGCGCTGCGAAGCGGTCGTACTCCCGGCGTTCCTCCAGCTTGTCTATGGCCTTCAACTGTGGGTCGGGCTCCTCGCCAGCAGCCTGCGCCGTCAAGATCAGGGATATGCGTTGCCGTACCGAGAGGGCCGGCAGAACCTTGTCGAGCCGAGAGGTCAGGCTCACCGGCGACGCTCCGACTTGACTACCCGCGGTCCGAGTGCGGCTTCTATGGCCGCTATCCGGTCCTCGTGCTCGCCGACTTCAATCAGCTTGGCCCCGGCGAGCACCGCTGCGATCAGGACGCGGTTGCGAGCGACCGAGTTCTCCAGATTGATCGTGTCGATTGTGGCTATCTCCAGTAGGCGGCGCAGCTCCAAGATGGAGCTCATACCGTCGAGGTCGTAGGCCGCGGCCAGGGCGCCTTCACGCTTGCGACGCTGTCCGCCCAGCCTGCGGCCCTCAGCTATGGCGTCAGCATGGGCCGGGTCGTGGAAGACGCAGAAGTCGGAGTCACGCAGGGCAAGAGCACGGCAGCGCTCGCCCTTGTTGCCGATGCCGCTGCAGGTCTTTTGGCCTAGCATTTGCTAGCTCTGCTAGTCACTGCCGCTTAACTAGGGATGCTAGGAGACACGATCTAGTCATAGTGTGGGATCCTCGTCGGCCTCAAACGAGAGAAGCCTGCCGAAGGAGGCACTCTCCGCAGCACTCGGCGCCCGCGCTTCAGGTCGCTGCTACCCGCCCAGCCCTCCGTGCTCGCACCTGAGCCTGCCAGAGATTGTTGGCATTTACCCAGGCGGCGCGGCTCGGGTGGTCGTGCGGGCGGGCCTTCTTGAACAAGAAGCGCTCGTGGTTGGCTTGAAGCGCCCAAGCGGCCTCCGCAACCCGCTTGAAGGTTCCCTCGGGGGCTTCGTCGATTCGGCGATCTGTGAGCATCTGCACCCTCCTGAGATTTGGTGCGGACACTACTCACTCTGGTCGAAAACGAAGTCAACTCAGTCACCGAGCTTTCTCGCGGTCTCGCCGGTGAAGGCCTCCCAGCGGCGCACCGCCACGTCCACGTAGCGAGGGTCAAGTTCGATGCCAAAGCAGCGGCGCCCGAGACGCTCGGCCGCAATCAAAGTGCTGCCGGAGCCGAGGAAGGGGTCCAACACGATCTCCCCGGAGCGGCTGCTGTTCTTCACCATTGCCTCGACCAGAGCCACCGGCTTCGACGTCGGATGGTCCGGCGAAGCCTTCGGCCTGGGGATCTCGAACACGGAGGAGCAGTCGTTGCCGCCGTACCAACCACCGCTCCCACGGCCTCTGCGGCCCGGTGCCGCCTTGTAGCCAAATAGGACCGGCTCGTGACGGTAGTGATAATCGGAGTGGCCCGGGACCAGCGAATCTTTCACCCAGACCAACGTCTGGTGCAGCCTCCACCCTTGGGCGAGGAAGCGCTGCCCAAAAGTCATGGAGAGAGCGCCAGCGGGATGGGCAACGTAGATCGCGGCTCCATCGGCGAGCACCGAGTCGATTGCGACAAAGGCTGTCTCCAATAGCTGATTCAGCCCGTCAGCGGTGTCATTCTTGATCGTCAGCTTCCTCTTGGTGCCGCCTTCGTACTCGACGCCATAAGGCGGGTCCGTCCAGAGGCATGACGCCTTCTCGCCGCCCGTCACGATGGCAACATCGTGTCCGCTCGTCGCGTCGCCGCAGAGCAGCCGATGGTCACCCAGTTGGTAGAGGTCGCCGGGCTTGGCGACCGGCTCCTCAGGCAGGGCAGGCACATCGTCCGGGTCTGCCAGGCCGAGGGACCTGTCCAGGCTGTCGAGAAGTCGCTGAAGCTCTCGGTCGTCGAAGCCAAGGACGCTAAGGTCGCTACCTTCGGCCCGCAAGCGGTCGAGCATCGCAGCGAGGTCGTCCGCTTCCCACTCACCCCACTGGGCATTGTCGCGCAGGGCGCGCTCGCGGGCGAGCTGGTCCGACACATCCTCGACAATGGCAGGGATCGTCTCCATACCTAGGTGGTGCGCTGCTCGGTAGCGCATGTTCCCGGCATAGATGGTCCCATCGGCCTGGGCAAGGACCGGCCGTCGCCAGAGGAATTCGGGATCGGCCCGAATGGAGACGCAGAGATTCTGGAAGCGTTCGTCCTTGATGGTGCGCGGGTTCCAGTCGGCAGGATGGAGGGCGCTGAGGCCGACGGATTGTACTTGTGGCTTGGCCTTGTCTAACAAAGAACCGGCTCCAGTCTGACCTGGGCCGGTCCGAATACACCGTTAGTCACGAGCTATTCAGCTCACCTCATTTTAGCAGGAAATAGATGATCTGTTCGCAAGGGTCATGCCGGTAGAGACAAGCCCGCTGTCTGCCGTCGACGCTGATGATCCGCCGGAACAAGAGACGCCATTCTCGGCAGGGAGCTTCTCTGTTGCACAGCGGGCAGAAGAGGGCCTCTTTGCCGCTCTGAACTGGCTTCACCGCCACCTGACCTTCGCAGGATCAACGCCCAGCAGCTTCAGAAGAGTCAGGAACTCCTCACCAGTTGCCTCGCGCAGCCATGGGCGCCATTGCTCGTCGCCGGCTAGCTCCTGCCCGCAATGGTTGAGCCTTGGCCAGCGCTTCCGATCCAGCGCTACCAGGGCCAGGCCGCGAAGATGACGGACGCAAAGGGACGAACCACCGCAAGAGGTCAGCATGCACTCAGCGCACTGTCGGCCCCCCTTCAGGGCGAGGCTCCCTTCCAGGCCCACCCACGGCCGTTTTGCAAGGCGACCACCTCGTCGCGGGAGACTGTGAAGCCCACGGCATCGTCGAGATCGGCGCCACAGAGCGGGCAGACATCCCCCTTGCGGCTCCCCGACGACTTGCCAGCGCCCCCGGAAGGGGGTGACTTACGCTCAGATGTCGGAAGGTCTGAGTGCTCGTCGCCTGGCGATGGTTTGTCTGACGCTATCTGGGCGTAACTCCCCCCTTTCCCGAACTCAAGCCCGAAGGACTGGAAACGTCGGCGCTTCTTGGACTCGGTTAGCAGCACTTCGAGCTCCTCCTCCGTCTCCCACGCGGCCGATTCGTCCAGGTAGTGTTCTTGCAGCCAGCCGAGCGCGTCCTCAGAAGTGGCGCCTTCGGCGACCACGCGCATATCGAAAGCCCGCCCGCCTTCCGGCAGGGTCTCGCCTTCCGGCAGGATGAGCAGCACAACAGGTCGAACTCCCTCCGGTGCGCGTTCCAGGCGCACGCCGTAGACGGCGTTAAGGACTTTGCCGTGGCGCCATTTCGCAAATCGCGCACGGATGGTGTTAAAGAACCCACTCGAGCCGTCGTAATCAGTGAGGCTGCGAAGCTCGAAGAGGCGAAGGTCATCCGGCAGGTGCAGCAGCTGGCGCCAGTCGCGGGCCAGCTTTCGCGGACCGCAGTTTGAGCAGATCTGACTCCCACAGGAAAGCGGGAAGGCGGGATAGTGGCCGTTCGCGCAGCGTCGGACGCGGAACCGTTCGCCGCACTGGCGCATGTCGCTCGCCTTCTGCCAGCCTTGCAGCCGCTCCATGCCATCTGCCAGGCGGTGCCTCAATGTCTCCGGATCAGGGCGGGAACCCTCATCGCGCACAGGGGTTTTGGTGCCGCCAGAGACGAGACCTGACTCGATGGGATCCCTGGCCCCCAGGATCAGGGTCGTTAGCTCGTCATCGTCTCCCTCGAAGTCAGCTGCGTCGCCATGCGGCGGCGCGTCCGGCCAGACCACAAAGCGCCCGGCTTGCTGTCGATGCATGCGGAGCATATGGTCGAGGCCTTCAGCGTCGCTATCCGGCCAGTAGACAACGTCAAAGCGCTCAAGGACGGCGAGCACGGAGGCGTCGGGGCAGGCTCGGGCGCCGGTGACGGTGCCAACCGCGACGTGGCCGCGTTCACGGAGAACCTTGGCGGCTGTCTCACCCTCGCAAGCCACAACCCTAGCGCCATCGTCCAGTGCAGGCAGTTGTTCGCAGCCGTACAGCGGCAGGGATGTAACGGGTCGCCCGCGAAGACTCCACGCGCCGTCGGGAGAACGCCAGCGCATCTCCTTCTCGCCATCTCCGTACTCATGCCGAACGTGCACGGCCACGAGTTGCCCATCGAGGTCTCGAATCTCGTATTCGATGACACGCACGGCACCGACATCGAGGTACGCCAGTGCCTGGCCCAGGGCATCGTCATGCGGCTTCGTGATCCTGATGGCACCTTCATCGTGACAAACCCCGCAGCCGCACTTGCCCTCTAGTCGATGGGTATAGGTGCCGGAGTTGAGGTTCTGTTCCAGCAGCCCGGCGTACTCGTCCCGCGTGCAGAAGGCAAACTTGCCGTCGAGCGACAGGTAGCCGTAGCAGCGCACACCCCGATGGCGCCGGTCGTGATCCTGTCCGCCGCAGATCGGACAGGGCCGTAGCCTGGAGAAGCGCTGCGAGGCTGCAACGCTCACGCTGGCGCCACCCGCTCGACCTTGAAGGCGCCATCACCGACCCGGGCCGTGCAGAGGCCGGACATGATCCGGGCCGCGTCTTCGCCGGCCTGACCGCGGACATCTAAGACACAGCAGGAGCCGTCATTGCTGACGAGGAAGCCGCCGACTTCGAGGCGGATGCGCGGTTTTCCGTACAAGCACTCGGCGCAGAAGATCGCCAGGCAGATGTCATCCTCGATCTCGTCGTGATCGACTTCCGCGGAAAACTTGAAGCGAACGATCTCGCGCAAGGACAGCTCCTGGCTGTCCTATACGGAAATCGCCGAAAAAGTGTCCGCACTTAATCGAGGAACTCGTCCAGCCCCTGCTCCCGAGCCATGCGGGCGATCTCCTCGCGGACGCGATAGAGGTTGGAGCGAGGCTGGCGCAAGACGTGGGCAGCCTTCGCCATCGACCCCTCCCTCAACAGGGCATCGAACAGTTGGCGTGCGCCCGGAGCAAGGTCCTCGCGAAACTGTTGCAGGCGCTCGCTCAGCCGGGCCTGTTCTGCTTCCGCCTCCGTATCTCCCGCGATGCTCGCGTCCGCGACCGAGTCGGCCAGCGGATCGTCGTCTTCCTCCGCGCTTGGCCCGCCAGGCGCGTCGAGCGAAAGCGGACGCTGCTGGCCGCCGCGCTTCTGCGCCGTCTCGCGGTCGAGGAGATCCGCCAGCTTGTGGCGCAGGACGCGGCGCATGTAAGTCCGAACTGAGGCGCCGCGTGCCGCGACGTAGTTGCCTCGGACAGCAAGCCAGTGGATCAGGCACTCGTGCAGCAAGTCCTCTCGATCATGCCGGTCGAACACGTCCTGCTCCTGCAAGAACACGGCAACCACCACCTTGGCTGTCTCGATTTCCCAATCGTCAAGACCGCCGGCGTCACGCTCAGGAGGGGCACCTGCACTAGGCACCCCTCTTAATTAGGCGGCCTTCAGGTCCTCAAAAATGCCGGGGGTTAAGCGGACTTTCTTAGGAGTCGTTAGCGATGCATTGACCTGGTCGGGCGGACACTTTCGGGACGTTTTCCGTATAGGTGCCCATGCGGAAGGTCACGGTCCAGCAGTCGAACGGGACCGAGTGCAGCGAGGAGCGGCTCGTCCGCCTGCTTGCTGCGGGACTTGAGCGCCTCCTGGAGAAGAAGCGCGCCCAAGTCGTTGACTTAGCGCCACGTGAATCGGTTACTACGACCTGCCCCGATGTGCGAGGCGAGCAGGACGAGTGAAGTGGTTCTAGCAGTCAGGTCACGGAACGGCGCCAGCGTGGACGATACGCGCAGAGTTGCGCTCGTCACACGGGTCAGCACCGACCGCCAGGCCATGAACGAAGAGGGCTCGCTAAAGACCCAGCTCCAGCGCCTGCGAGCACACACCGATTACAAGAACGGCTGCGGCGAGACCTGGACGGAGGCTGGTGTTTACGTCCTCAAGGGCATCTCGGGTAAGGACTCGATGCGCAGCGACGAGTACGCTGAGCTATTCGCCGCGATCCGCGCAGGGCGGGTCAACACCATACTTTGTACTGCGCTCGAGCGCCTCTGCCGTTCGGTGAAGGACTTCCTCTGGTTCTTCGAGTTCATCAATGAGCACGGCGTGGAGTTCGTCTGCCTCAAGCAGCAGTACGACACCACGACGCCGCAGGGGAAACTGTTCGTGACGATCATGATCGCCCTCGCCGAGTTCGAGCGCGAGCAAACAGCGGAGCGGACTCGCGATGCCACGCAGGCGAGAGCCGAGCGTGGCCTTTGGAACGGCGGTCAACTACTGGGCTACGACCTCGATTCGGACCACAAAGGGCACTTGATTCCTAACGATGCCGAGATGGCCCTCGTCAACTTTGCCTTTGACCGCTACCTGGAAGCTGGCTCCATCAAAGGGGCGCTAGATGCGCTGAACCGGAGCGGTTACCGGACGAAGGGGTACGCGTCGCGGCGCGGCAATCTCCACGTCGGCAGCGAGTTCAATTTCACGTCTCTCCAGTACCTCCTCAAGAATCGTGCATACATCGGTGAGAAGGTGGTCAACAAGAAGGGTCAGGCCGGCAAGGAGCAGCAACTCGTCCCGGCGGTGTGGCCGGCCATCGTGGATGAGGCGAAGTTCGAGGAAGTCCAGCGCCTCCTCGCCGTGAACTCCCGCACCCGCCACAACGGCACCCGGCCTGTGCGGCACACCTATGTCTTGAGCGCCCAACTCCTGCACTGCGGGCGATGCGAAGGGCTCATGGAGGGCCGCAGCGGAACCGGACGGTTGGGCGTGAGCTACTTCTATTACGTCTGCCGCAACAAGGACTGCGGCTTGCGCGTGAGCGCGGACGAACTGGAGGACGCCGTGCTGGACCGGCTCGGCTTGCTGGCGGCGGATCAGTCGCTTCTGGAGAAGCTCACGGTGGAGACTAACGCCCGGCTGCAGCGGCAAGGGCCCGGACTCTTGAGGCAGCTGAAAGGGCTCCAGAAGAGCCTTGCCGGCCTGAAGGCGGAAGCGGACAAGGCGATGTTAGACTCGTCGGCTTTGGACGGCCAAGAGGGCCGCACCTTCCTGACCGAGAAGTTGAATGAGCTCGCGAAACGCCGCGGCGACCTGGAGCGCGGCCTGGTGGAGGTCGAGGAGGCCGTCGCACGGATGACGAGCGATACGGTGGACCGGGCAACCGTGGCTGCCGGCCTCGTTCAGTTCCGCGAGGTCTATGAATGCCTCAAGCCTTTTGAGCAGAAGGAACTGATCCACATCGTCCTGCACCGAGCGGAGGTCGGGGACAGACAGATCATCCTAGAGATAAACGGAAACGTCCCGGCGGTGTTAGCCGGGACGCCTGACAAAAGCGCTTCACGCTTTGGGACACCAAACTGGCTCCCCGGGCAGGACTCGAACCTACAACATGGCGGTTAACAGCCGCCCGCTCTACCGATTGAGCTACCGGGGAGTGCTGGGCCAGTTTACAACAAGCGTGGTTGCCGGGCCAGGATTCGAACCTGGACAAGAAGCTCCAAAGGCTCCTGTGCTACCGTTACACAACCCGGCAAGACCCTAAGGCCCAGCAGCAATTATACAGACGCATCCCATTGCCACCCTCAACGACCTGGAATATTGGAGTACGCCGCAAGGACACATCTTGGTGCCAAGGAAGCCTAAGCCAGTGGACAACGCGGATCGCGGCTGCTGGAATTGCCGACGTCACGTTGTCCAACGGCCTGATGCAACGTGTCCAAAGTGTCTCATGGGCTTCATATGCGAATGCGGGGTTTGCTGGTGTGATGAACCTTGTACCTGCGGTACCCACACGTCGACCATGGTCAGAGGTCTAATAACTACGCTTGGTACTGCAAGCAGGCATGTGCTTGCGACGCTTTCGTATCTCGACGAGGTACGACAAGAGTGAGAGGTAGTGGTATCAAGCTGGAACGAAGAGGTGCAGGTGACGAAGTTATCATTGCCGTGCCGGCATCGTTAATCGAAAGTCAGACGATTACTTGCCTATTCCCTAAGTGCGTTAAAGCAGGAAAGTGTCTTGGCCACAACATTTCTTAATTGTAGGTACTGGCGTTCGACTCATGGCCGGCTCTTGGAATACGAAAGAGCCGCCGAGCAGGTTTCGGACGCGCTCGACGGCCCAGCAAGCAAGGAGGCAACGCTCTGCGAAGGAGCGCCACCGCCTCGCGCCGACTCTAGCGGGGCCAGGCTCGGGGCGTCAATGAATCGGGGCGCGCGTATGCCAAACTGCAATCTTTCTTAGCTGGCATATCAGGCCGGCGGGTAGCCTGCCATAGCTTTGATCTTGTTGATCTGGCGGGCGTGGTCCTGGAGGTGGAGGCAGTGCATCGCCAGCCAGCCGCGGCAGTTGAGGTCGCCGAAGCGCCGGTGGGCTGCGAGGGTATCAAGGCGCTCGTGGCCTTCGATGGCGGCAATGGCGGTGAGGAGGGAGCTGCTGCTGGCGTCGAGGGCATCGACGAGCTCGGGCAGGCGACGGGTTTCGACGTCCTCCATGAAGCCCGGATAGGTCGCTTTGACGCCGGCGGGCCGGCCGGAGCCAAGGAGGCGGAGGCGGTCGGCCATGATCGTCTCGATGCTGGCGATGTGGCGCAGGGCTTCGGCGATGCCCCAGGCTTCCTCTCCCTCGCCCGTACCGGGACGGAAGGCGGCTTGGGACTCGCTGACGCCGTCGATGGCGGTGAGGAAGTCGCGGCGGGCCGATTCGTACTCAGAACGGAGGATGGCGAAGGGCTGCTGGGCCTCCTTGAGGAGGTGGTCACGGACGCGATCGATTTCGTCGCCCCAGGTCTCGCCGGTGATGGGTGTAGTCATGGGTCCTCCAGGGAGATGCGGTTTTGTCAGGGGAATGACGTTAGTCTAGGCAACCGCCGGCGCTGATGCATCCGGGGCGTTGACGCATGGCCGGGTCTCGGCCAAAGTAGGGGCCGGTCGCGGCGGACGGGTGTCGCGCTTTCGTGAGGGTGTGCCGTGGAGTTTTCGACTACGCAGGAGATCGTGGCGCAGGCGAGGAAGAGCCTGGGACAGGGGCCGTGGGACTACCTCGTCGGCGGGTCAGAATCCGAGACGACGATGCGGCGCAACCGCCTGGCGTTCGACCGGCTGGCGTTCCGGCCGCGGGTGCTGGTGGATGTATCCAAGATCGATACGTCGGCGACGTTCCTGGGCCAGAAGCTGCGCATCCCGGTGATGCTGGCGCCGATCGGGTCGTTGCAGGTGTTCCATCCCGAGGGTGGCGCGGCTTCGGCGAAGGCAGCGGGCGAGTTCGGGACGATCCACGTCGTCAGCTCGGTGACGCAGCCGGCGCTGGAGGAGACGGCAAAGGCCGGCAGCGGCCCGAAGATCTTTCAGATCTACGTGCGCGGCGACGACGCCTGGCTGAGCGATTTGATGTCGCGGGCGAAGGGCGCGGGCTACATGGCGCTGTGCTTCACGCTGGACCTGGCGGTGGATAGCCGGCGGGAACGGCCGATGATCACGGGCTGGACCCGGCCGACGCGGCAGGTGCAGTGGGACCCGGTGTACCAGGCGTCGCTGACCTGGGAGAAGATGGACCGGATCAAAGAAAAGGCGGGCACGACGCTGATCCTCAAGGGCATCGCCACGGCGGAGGACGCGGAGCTGGCGGTGGAGCACGGCGTGGACGTGATCTGGGTCTCGAACCATGGCGGGCGGCAGCTTGACCACGGCCTGGGGTCGATGGAGGTGCTGCCGGAGATCGTCGATGCGGTGCAGGGCCGGGCGAAGATCGTCGTTGACGGCGCGGTGCAGCGCGGGACGGACGTGGTCAAGGCGCTGGCGCTGGGCGCGGACGTGGTTGCGATCGGCCGGATGCAGGCGTGGGGCCTGGCGGCGGCGGGCAGCGAGGGTGTGTTTCGGGTGCTGGAGATCCTGGAGGCGGAGATGGTCTCGGCGATGGGCCTGCTGGGGGTGACGAGCCTGGACCAGCTGGGGCCGAAGTATATCCGCGCGGCGGAGGCGGTGTCGCTGCCGCACGAGATGAGCACGTGGCCGAATTTGCCGGGGGAGCGGCTGGTCTAGGGACGGTGTGGGGTGGCCGATCTGCGGGTTGAAACCCGCAGCTTTGCGGCAGGGACACTCTCTCTCCGATAAAGCGTCGTTGCGCCGATGGAGTATCAGCAGGTTGCTCCTCACGGCATGGTTATGGCGGACGAGAGATCAAGGATTGCCGCGCCTTGCCTGCGGGCAATGGCTCGCAATGACAGATGAGCGCTCGGCTGGCGGCGAGGGCTGGCAGTGGCAGATGGGGCGGACAGGTCGCTTGATTGCGGGCTGAGTGATTCCGGCGGGGATTGGCGCTTTGATCTCCATCGCAAAGTTTAGTGGTCGGAGGGAGATCAAGGGTTGCCGCGCCTTGCCCGCGGGCAATGGCTCGCTATGACAGGTAGGTGCTTGGCTGCGGCATGGCGGGTAGGTGCTCGACCGCTGGGGGCGATGGCTGGCAGTGGCAGATGGGGCGGACAGGTCGCTCGATTGCGGGCTGAGGGATTCCGGCGGGGATTGGCGCTTTGATTTCCATCGCAAAGTTTAGTGGTCGGAGGGAGATCAAGGGTTGCCGCGCCTTGCCTGCGGGCAATGGCTCGCAATGGTAGATCAGCGCTCGGCTAAGGGCGAGGGCTGGCGATGACAGATAAGGGTGGGCAGGTCGCTTGATTGCGGGCTGAGTGATTCCGGCGGGGATTGGCGCTTTGATCTCCATCGCAAAGTTTAGTGATGCGGACGGGAGATCAAGGGTTGCCGCGCCTTGCCTGCGGGCAATGGCTCGCAATGGCAGATCAGCGCTCGGCTGGCGGCATGGCTGGCAATGCGAGGTGGGGCGGTCGGAGGGGTGGGTTGCGGATGTGGGGATAATGATGGTCGGGAGGCTTTGATCCTTCGCTGATCGCTCAGGATGGCAGGAGGACGGTCGGGGGACTGGCGCTGACGCGGCGGTGGTGACGGTCGGGGGGCTTTGATCCTTCGTTGATCGCTCAGGATGGCATGGAACTGGGTAGGCTGGCGGCGGCAATAAAGAGGAGGGGCCGGATGCGGCCCCTCCTCTGCGTATCGCTACGCTAGGGATCAGGCGTAGTTGATGTTGATGTTGGCACCGGACTCGGTGTAGACCTCGGGGGGCATGTTGAACTCGGCGCCGTTGAGCTTGAGCTGCTCTTCGTAGTGCTGGCGGATGAAGGGGTCCTCCATGTAGTAGGGGATGGCGCGACCACCGTCGGTGATCTCAGCGCCGACACCGGCGACCATGTCGCCTTCCTGACCGCCCTGAGAGCCGGTGCCGGCGGCGATGGCGTGGACTCGGAAGGGCTCCCTGCCGGTGGCGAAGTGCTGGTGGAACCAGGTCTCAGACGTGGGAGTTGGAGCGGCGGCGACCATGCCGCCGGCCTCGTACTCCTGGACCTTGACGAGATCGGCCTTGCCATCACGCCAGGGGTTGAGGCCGCCCTCGACGGCGGGCCAGTTGTAGCTGTAGCCGTGGCCCTTGAGGCAGATGAGGACGACGCCGGAGCCGTGGTGGTGGGCCTTGGAGTAGCGGCCACTGGGGTACTCGGCGATGAAGCCGCCCACGGAGGTGTTGCCGACCATGTTGGGCGAGACCCAGCGGTAGCCGGGGCCGCGGTTGTTATCGAGCGGCAGGTAGCAGTGGGCGGCGTCCGGGAAGAGGTTGGACTTGAGCATGGCGCGGCCCTGGACGGGGTGCGATTCGAACTCTTCGGCGGGCTTCCAGTAGTCCTCCAGGTTGCCGCCGAAGCGCTCTTCGAAGTTGTAGGGGTTATCGAAGACGAAGGATTTGCTCTGGAACATGTTGATCATGTGGGGAGCGCTGTTGATGGCGAGGAGGATGGCCGGGGTGGAGGTAGCGTTGACGATCTGAAAGTCAGCGTTGATCGGGATGGAGAAGATGCTCCAGGGCTGCCATTCGAAGGTGGTCTTGGCGGTGCTGCCTGCCTTGGAGACCTCGGTTGAGCCGCGGCCTTCGAGGACGATGTAGCGCTCTTCCCAGAAGTGCTTCTGGGGCTTGAGGGCGCCGCGGGCCGGCACTTCGACGACGAACATGCCGGTGCGGTTGTTGGTGCCGGTTAGCTGGATGTAAGTGCCTTTGCCGCCGAGGCGCTCCCAGTCGACGCGGGGCAGATCCTTGGAGTTCTTGACGCCGAAGCCGCTGTAGACCGGGATGCCTTCCTCCTTGCGGAAGAGCTCCCAGGGCGAAGCGGGCCGGCGGTAGTGGAGATAGCCGGCCTTCTGATCGCCGGACGGTTCGACGTACTTGGATGCGGTCATGGTTTCCTCCTCAGGTGAATCGCGGGGAGTCAGTGACAACGTCTATAAGACTATAAGCGGCGGGGTCAATACGCCAGAGGTTGGCGAAGTCAGGTGGCTTCGGCGGAGAGGAGGTGTGAAGGCTCTTCGGGCTCGGTGAAGCGGCGGATGGTGAGGAGGAAGAGCGCGCCGGCGACAAGGAGGGTCCAGGCGGTGAGGGGTCGCAGATACTGCCCTTCCTCATGACGGGCGTCCCAGGCGAACTGGCCGCAGAAAAAGAGGCTGAGACCGAGGAGACCAAAGAGCAAGTCGGACTTATCCGCCTGAGACTGAGGGATGAGGTCCGACATGCGCAGGAGCATGATCGCGACGAAGGCAGTGCCCCAGTCGTAGAAGAGGCTGTGGGGGTTGACGAGGGAGCCGCCGAGAATGGCGAAGGCCATCGCGGCATGAAGGCCGAGCTTGATCTGGACGAGGTGGACGAGGCCGGCCGCGATCAGGCAGAGGACCGCGGCGATGGCGAGGCCGGCCGCGGTCGAGGCGCCGATCAGCGAGGAGAGCCCCTGGTTGTAGGAATGGCCGCCGCCGATATCGATCCAGGTGCGGCCGCGCAGGACCTCCAGCCAATCGAAGAAGGCGCCGGGGCCAAGGAGCGCGAAGGGCAGGATGACCACGGCAGCGCCGGTGATCGCGAACCGCAGCCAGATGGCGGGGCGTTCTTGGAGGACGATGAGGGCCGGGCCGATGGCGGCCGTGGGCTTGAGGCAGAGGAGGCCGAGCAGCATGGCGCCGGCTTCTCGCTTGCGCAGATAGGCGAGGGTGAAGAGAGCTGTCGCGGCGGCGACGAAGGCGCCGGTCTGGCCAATGCGGACGTTCATGAGGAGCGGGAACCAGAGGAAGACGGCGACGATCATGGCGATGCGCCAGGGCCAGCTCTTGAAGGCGGAAGCGACGCAGGCCCCGAGAGTGAAGGCGGAGACCGCGATCAGAAAGCGCCAGATGTCGAGGCTGGTATCGAGGTCAAAGGGGTGGAAAAGGGCGGTGCCGAGGGCGACGGCCGGGGGATAGGGGAACCAGGACGGGAACATGTAGCCATGCTCTCGTGGCCAGGCGTTGGCCCCCGCCGGACTCGGTTCGTAGAGGAGGCCGCGATGCTCGCTGGTGATCAGCCGGCCGGAGCCGAGCAGGAAGGCGAAGTCGCCGCGGGTGTTGACTCGGCCGTTATAGGCCGTGGCGGTGTCGTCCACGTATTGGAGGAGGGCGAAAGCGCTGAAGATGATCGCGAGAGCGGCGGAGGCGAGGAAGAGCGGCCGCGCGCTCGTCAGGCTTGAGCGAAAACCCCGGGGTGTCGTTGCTTCTTCGGTGGCGCTCACTTGCCGGAAATTATAAGGGCCGTAGAGATGCGGCGAGCAAGGCGAGCACGAGGGCCAGGCATAAGAAAATCGCCTTAGCAAGGCCACACAGGCTATCATCGGCGCGACAAAGGACGAAGTTCGCATGCCGGATATAGCCACGGGTCTCTACGCGCTCTTCTGGGTTGGTGAAGCAACCGCGCTCTTTATGTCGCATACCGGTGCGCTCTGGGCTTACTGAGCCTGAGGCCGCGACGCCAAGGACGACTGGGCGCGGGCGAGACGGCGTTCGCGATCATGGTCTCGGCGCACAACGAGGAGGCCGTCATCGCCGATACGGTGAGGAGCCTGAAAGCGCTCGACTATCCGGACGAGCGGCGTACGGTGATCGTGGTGGCGGACGACTGCGGCGATGCCACGGCTCAGGCGGCGAGGGCGGCGGGGGCGCTGGTGCTGGTGAAGCCGGGTCCGGCCATGGGCAAAGGCACCGTGATCCACTGGGCATTGACGCAACCGGAGGTCCAGGAGGCGGCGTGGGACGCGCTGGTGCTGTTCGACGCGGACAGCCGGCCAGCGACGACGGCGCTGCGCTATTTCGACGCCGCGGTGCAGGACGGCGCGAAAGCGATCCAGAGCCGCAGTGAGAGCGCGCGCCAGCGTGGCTGGGTGGCGCGGGGTTACGCGTTCAATAACACGCAGCGCAACCGGGTCTGGCACCAGGCGCGCGAAATGGCGGGGCTGAGCGCGGCGCTGACGGGGACGGGCATTTGCCTGACGCGGGACCTGCTGGCGGCGTTGCCGCCGGTGACCAGGACGCTGACCGAGGACCTGGAGTACTCGGCGATGCTGACGCGGGCGGGGATCAGGGTCCGGTATCTCTACGACGCGGTGATCCGCATCGAGCAGCCGCACTCGCTGAGGTCATCGGTGCATCAGCGGCTGCGCTGGGCGCGGGGTCAGATCCGGACGACGCTGGTGCACGGGCCGGGCCTGCTGTGGCGGGCAGTAACGAAGCTCGACGTTTCGGCCTTCGACACGGCGCTGTACCTGGCGATGCCAAGCCTGGTGCCGTTCCAGGTGGGGCTGCTGGTACTGGGCATCGGCGAGACGGCGCTGCCGGATGCCTGGCCGAAGGCGCGGATCGGCGGGATGCCGGGAATACCGGCGTGGCTGGCGTTGGCCGGATTCGGGCTGAGCATTGCTGTCGCCTACGCTGGGGTGGCGGCGGAGCATCGCAAGGCCGACTGGCGCGACTGGCTGGCCTTCCTGATGCTGATGGCGACGTGGCTGCCAATCGCGGTGTTCGCGGCAATGACGACGCAGGTGCGGCGCTGGTACCGGACACCGCACGGGGTATCGGAGCCGGATTTGCCGCCCGAGGTAGAGGCAGTCGAAGATCAGCGAACGCCACCGCCGGTGAGCAGCGGGACGCGCGGCTGAGCGGCTGATATCTCATCGAAGGTGAGGACGGAAGCCTGAGCACGAACCAACCGGCCTCGCTTGTCGCCGAGACCCGGATGCGGCAGCCCGTATACAGCAGGGGGCATCTGGGGCACTTTGTGCTCAACGTCTGGCGGCACCACGAGCTGCTACGGCACTTGATGATCCGCGACATCAAGGCGCAGTACAAGCAATCGATGCTGGGCTATGCCTGGATCCTCCTGAACCCGATCTGCCAGCTGGCGATCATGTCGTTCGTGTTCACGACGGCGCTGCGGCCGTCGTCACAGGGTGACGTGCCGTTCTCGCTGTTCCTGGCGGTGGGACTGCTGCCGTGGATCTTCTTTGCCAATGCGACGACCTCGGCGACGATGAGCATCACCAGCGGGCCGAACCTGATCAAATCGGTCTACTTTCCGAGGGAGATGCTGGTGATAGCGTCGGTGCTGGTGCGGCTGGTGGACCTAGCGGCGGGGTTGCTGATCGTCGGGGCGCTGATGGTGGCCCACGGGCAGCCGGTGCTGTGGACGGTGGTTTGGATGCCGCTGCTGGTGGCGATCCATGTCATGTTCGTCGTCGGGCTGTCGTTGCCGCTGGCGGCGCTGAACCTGTTCTTCCGCGACGTGCGCTTCCTGGTGGCGACGGCGATCGCCCTGTGGTTCTTCCTGACGCCGATCTTCTACTCGCTGAGCGCCGTGCCGGAGCGCTACCGGCTGATCTACGACCTGAACCCGAACGCGCGCCTGATCCAGGCGTACCGCTGGGCGCTGTTCGAGGGGGTGAGCCCGCCGATCGAGAGCGTGCTGTGGGCCTTTGCGCTTTCCGGGGCCAGCCTGGTGCTGGGCTATTACGTCTTCAAGCGGATGGAGCCGTATTTTGCCGACTTCGTCTGAGGCGGTGGGTTTCGAGAACGTCAGCAAGCGCTTCCGGCTGCGCGATGGCAAGACGCTGAAGGAGACGTTGCCGTCCTTCGTGAGCCGCAACTCGATTTTCTACGCGCTGGAGGACCTGAGCTTCGAGGTCGGCTGGGGCGAGACATTGGGGATCATCGGGCGCAACGGCAGCGGCAAGAGCACGATCCTGAAGCTGATCGCCGGGGTGATGACGCCGACGCGGGGCAGGGTGCGGGCGAACGGCCGGATCGCGCCGCTGATCGAGCTGGGGGCGTGCTTCCACCCGGACCTGACGGGGCTGGAGAACGTCTACCTCAACGCCAGCATCCTGGGGATGAGCGACCGCGAGGCGCGCGAGCAGTTGGAATCGATCATTGACTTCGCGGAGCTGGCGCAGTTCATGGATACGCCGGTGAAGCGCTACTCGTCCGGCATGTCGCTGCGGCTGGCGTTCTCGGTGGCGATCCACAGCCAGCCGGACATCTTGCTGATAGATGAGGCGATGGCGGTGGGCGACAAGGAGTTCCAGGAGAAATGTCTGGAGCGGATGCGGGACTTCCAGCGGCAGGGTGCGGCCATCGTGGTGGTGACGCACGCGCTGGAGCTGGTGCGGGACTATTGCGACCGGGCGATGCTGCTGGAGCACGGCCACAAGGCGGCGGAGGGCGCCCCGGCGGAGGTCATCGACCGTTACGTGTCGATAGCCGCCGGCTGAGATTTCTCGATACCAGCGCTGATCTCGATCAGACGCTGCTTCATGAGCTCGCCCACGGCTTCGAACGATAGCTGGCGCCGGACGCCGGCGCGGGCGCGCTCACCCAGAAGACGGGCTTCGTCGGGGTGCTCGTAGACGTGGCGCATGAAGGCTGCCGCCTGGCCGATATCGGGTTCGGCCCAGAGCCAACCCTTCTTGAAGAAGCCATGATCCTTCTCTACGGGCACGATCCGGTGGCCCACGAGGTAGCTGTTCTCGGGTGTGGTGAAGTCCATGTTGCCGCTGTACGAGGTGGCGATAACCGGCTTGCCAAAGGACATGGCATCGGCCATGGTCAGGCCGAAGCCCTCGGTGCGATGGAGGGAGACGTAGCAATCGCAGGAGGCCATGAGCGCGTCCATCTCGGTGGGGTCGAGCCAGGCATCAATGAAGAGGACGTTGGCGCCGGCGGCGAGAGTCTGGAGCTTCCGTTTCTGAATGCGGCCGGTGCGAAAGCGGGCTTTGATCACGAGCCAGGCATTGTCGGCGGGCGAGAAGGCCTGCTTGAAGGCAGAGATGAGTGCTTCCGGGTTCTTGCGGCCATAGCTCGAGCGGGTGTAGTTGAAGATAAAGAGGAAGACGGTGGCGTCAGCGGGGATAGAAGCCAGGTGAGGAGAGCGTGGCAGGCGCTCGGACGAGCGTAGCGGCATTGGATGGGGGATGCAGGTCACGGGTAGCGGAATTTGAGGCGCGAAGGCGGCGCGGACGAAGGTGCTCGGCGCCCAGATTTCGTCGTGCTCTGGCAGCAGACGGCGCCAGGCCTCAGGGATCTCATAGAACTCCCAGGGCCGGAAGATGATGTTGTAGCGGCCAGCCATGAGGTCCCTTCCGTGCAGGAATGCCATATCTGAGCTGCTGGGCAGCCAGAAGGAGACGTTGAAGCGATAGGGGTTCCTATCCTGGATAACCAGGTCGGTCTCCTGCCGGTCCGCCGCGTCCGGAAGCGTTATGTCGTAAAGCGACATGGGGATGCCGGCAGCCGCGCAGGCCGCGGCGGCCAGGCGGGCGGACTCCGCCATACTGCCGTTGCCGGAGATGTAGCCGATGATATTGATGCCAAAGGGTAGCTGGGCCAGCTGCGCCGGAGTCACCGGCGATCGCGCGGCCGGACGGGGCGAGCTGAGGAGCCGGGGCAGCCAGCGCCGGACATGGAGTAGCCGCGAGGCGAAGAGCAGCCAGCCGTAACGCTGGTAGTAGGCGAGGGCGCGTCGCGGGCCGGCGAGTAGGCTGTGGACCAGTGCCTTGATCGAGCCCACTGTCAGCTCACCCTGGCCGGACCGCCGGCGAGCTGGAGGAGGCGCTGCTTCATGCGCTCGCCGATGGCTTCGAGGGAGAGCGTGCGTTGGACGTCGGCGCGGCCACGCTCCCCGAGGAGGCGGGCCTCGTCCGGGTGCTCGTAGACGTGGCGCATGGAGGCGGCGGCCTGGCCGATATCCGGGCCGGCCCAGAGCCACTCCTTCTTGTAGAGGCCGTGGGCGTGGGTCTTCCCCAACTCGACCAGCTTGTAGCCGACGAGGTAGCTGTTTTCGGGTGTCATGAATTCGAGGTTGCCGCTGTAGGCGGTGGCTATTACCGGCTTACCGAGGGCCATAGCCTCCGCCATGGTGAGGCCGAAAACCCTCGGCGCGGTGTAGCGAGACGTAGCAGTCGCAGCGGGCCATGAGACCGTCGATGTCTTCGCGGTCGAGCCAGGCATCGATGATCTGGACGTTGAGTCCGGCAGCGAGAGTCTGCAGGGCCTGCTTGAGGCGGCGATTGGCGCGAAACTCCGACTTGATGACGAGCCAGGCGTTATCGGCGGGGGAGAAGGCGCGGCGGAAGGCTTCGATGAGGCCTTCGGGATTCTTGCGGCCATGGCTCTCACGGTTGTAGTTGAAGATGAAGAGGAAGACCGTCGCGTCATCCGGGATGCCGGCCAGAAGGGAAGACGGCCGCCGGGCCGCGATGTCGCGGGGACGCATGGGATGCGGTATGCAAGCTACTCGCTGGCAGCGCGACTGGCGCAGCACCTGAGACGGGAGCTGCCGGCCGGAGGCGAGAGGGTACAGTTGCCCGCTGCCGAAGCGACACAGGGTGGCTAAGGCGGGCGGGCGGGCGCTGCTGGTCTGCGGCGCCGGCAGGGTCGTAGAGAAGTATTACGCGGAGGCACTGCTGCGGAGCCCCGACTTCCGGGTCGAAGGCGTGGTAGAGACGTCGGGGGAGCGGCGGCGGTGGGCGGGCGAGCGCTTCGGGGCCAGGACTTACGACTCGGTGGCGGAGGCGCTGGCGCGGGGGAGCTTCGCGGCGGGGCTGGTAGTCACGCCACCGCAGGCGCAGCACGAGATTTCGCTGGCGCTGCTGGCGAAGGGCGTGGCGGTGCTTACGGAGAAGCCGGGCGCGCGGACGGAGGCTGAGGCGGAGCAGCTGTTGGCGGCGGCAAATGGGGCCCCGTTGCGGCTGGGGCTGGCGCGGCGCTACTGGCGGCGTTACGACGTCCAGCTTCAGGGTGGGTTGGAGAGCTGGTCGATTGAGATTGAGACGGACCCGGAGGCGTGGGGACACCTGGACGCGAGCCAATCGCGGGGGTTGGATGGCTTGATCGACGACCTGCTGCCGCACGCGTATGACATCGCGGGGCAGGTACTGGGATGTGAGGCGGAGAATCCGGCGGAGGCGTCCTGGGACGGGGAAACGCTACGCATCGGCTTTCGCGAGGGCGAGGGTTCAGGCCAGAGGAGTAGGGGAGCGATCAGCATCAGCCATGGGAAGCAGTACCGGGAGCGCGTGATCTGGACCACGGCGGCGGGAAGCCGGCCGGTGATGATCACGTCGGAGAAGTCTGTGATGTCGCGGCTCGTGGACAGGCTGGCTCGCCGCGAGGACGAGCAGGTAGAGGCGATCGGCAGGCTGCTGGCGAGCTTCGCGAAGGACATCGAGGCGGGCGAGACGAATGATGACCTGAGGCGATGCACGAAGCTGATCGCGCGGACGAGGGAGCTGTTGGCGGGTGGAAAGTAGCGCTTTCAGATCGCTGAGGAATAAAATCGTTAAGGATTCGTGAATAGACATAAAGTCCTGTTCGAGGCAATGCGCTTGCTGATAGACTTGGCTGACCCCTGACGGGCGCCTAATGAACCGGGGAGGCCTGAATGCGGCCTGATACCACGGAGGACGGACAGTATCCCGGCGCACTTTCGGCGCGGCGCTACGCGGATAAGTACCCGTGGGCGGACACGGAAGCCATCGAGACCTTCTTTGCCCTGGCGAAGACCTTCAACATTGTCCTGACCACGCTGGCGCGCTATCCGATGCCGGGTGGCGCCGGGCTGAGCCGGGCGCAGCATACCTTCCTGACCGCGCTGTACGTGGCGGAGGACAACAGCCTGGCGTTGAGCGAGATCGCGCGGGAGATGAACGTAACGCCGACTTATGTCACGAAGCTCTCGGACGCCCTGGAGGCGGAGGGGCTGGTGGAGCGCAACGCCAGCCGTTCGGACCGGCGGGTGACCTATGCGCGGCTAACTCTGGATGGCCTGGCGCGTTGCGGTGAGCTGGTGCCGGCGTTTCTGAGGTTTATCGCGGAGATTGGCAACGACCTCTCGGCGCCGGAGAAGGTGGAGCTCCGGCGTCTGCTGAACGCCTACACCTCGCGGGCCGGCGCTATGATGACCGCGCCGCAGCAAACCGACTGAAGCTGCCTCGAGCCGATCCTCACGTTCCGACGTTCTGGAACGTCTACTAGGTGATGTACGCGAAGGAACCGTTCGAAGAGATCGTAAGGAAACACGGGGCGCAAGTGCTGCGAGTATGCCGTGGTGTACTCGGGCTCCATACGGACGCCGACGACGCCTGGTCAGAGACCTTTATCGCTGGACTGAGGGCATGGCCATCGCTGCCGGACGACGCGAACGTTGCAGCATGGTTGGTCACAATCGCGCATCGCAAGGCAATCGACATCACGCGTGCCAGGAAACGACGAGCGTTGCCGGCTGATGGGGTTCCAGACCAGGAGTCGAATATCGGAATTCCGGGATCGACGGACCACGATCTCTGGGACGCGGTGAGAGAACTACCTAATAAGCAACGACAGGCCGTGGTTTATCACTATCTTGGTGGCCTCTCTTACAAGGAGGTCGCCTTGATTCTCGGCGGTTCTGAGGCGGCGGCGCGCAGAGCGGCATCCGACGGCATCCAGGCTCTGCGAGTGACATACCTCTCTGAACGCGTTAAATGCGAAAGGACTTCTTGATGAGCACCATTGATACTGAGGATGGGCTGGGGGCTCGGATTCTCTACACCCTCACCAGTCCGGACCAAAACGATCTCGCGACCTTGCACCGGAGGCTCGAAACAGCCGCCCACGCCGAAGGCATTCTCGACGTTGCGTACACGACGATCGACTCTCCCGTTGGTTCACTGTTGCTCGCCGCAACGAGGAATGGACTCGTTCGAGTAGCCTATGAGCGCGAGGATTATGACCTGGTCCTCGCCACGCTGGCATCGAAAATCAGCCCACGCATCCTGCGAGCGCCAGACCGGCTGGAGGTAGCCGCACGAGAGCTAGGTGAGTACTTTGCCGGTCGCCGGACTGATTTCGACTTGCCGCTAGATTACTCGCTGTCCAGTGGTTTTCGACAGATCGTGCAGCAACACCTGGCCAGGATTCCATACGGGCGCACTCAGTCGTATAAGCAAGTCGCGGACCAGGTGCGCCATCCTAATGCCATCCGCGCCGTCGGGACTGCCTGCGCCACCAATCCCCTGCCCGTCGTGCTTCCGTGCCACCGTGTGCTACGCACGGATGGGAGTCTCGGTGGATATGCCGGCGGACTGGAGGCGAAAGAGACACTTTTGCGTCTGGAGCAAGCAGCATGATCAGCGAGAAGACGCCCGCGTTGGATCCCTGGAGGGAGCGTGTAGACTCCGGTGACTGGGAAGCCATCACCAACGAAATAAACGAATATGGCGGGGCACTGCTGCCCCAGCTTCTGACCGATGAAGAGACGCAACGAATTCGTGAACTCTACAGCGACCAAGGCGGCGTGTTCCGGTCCACCATCAACATGGGCCGGTACCGCTTCGGCGAGGGCGAGTACCGCTATTTCAACGCACCGTATCCCGAGCCTATCGAACAGCTCAAACAGGCTTTGTACCCGCGGCTACTATCTATCGCGCGAGATTGGTGGAGGAAACTCGCACGCGAACCCATCTGGCCGGACTCGCTGGACCAATGGCTCGAAATGTGCCACGAGGCAGGCCAGACAAAATCCACCGCGCTGTTGCTGAAGTATGTTGAGAATGACTGGAACGCTCTTCACCGCGATATCTACGGGGAGCTGGTGTTTCCACTCCAGGCCGTCGTCAACCTCAGCAAGCCAGGCGTAGATCACACGGGGGGTGAGTTCCTTCTGGTTGAACAACGCCCTCGTGCGCAGTCTCGTGGCACTTCCACCCTTCTACCGCACGGTCACGGATACTTGTTCACCACTTACGACCGTCCGGTAAGCTCCAAACGTGGTTGGTCGGCCGCGCCAGTTCGACACGGCGTGTCGGTGATCCGCTCAGGGGAGCGCTACACCCTCGGACTCGTGTTCCATGACGCCGCCTAGAGTTTGATGACCTCACCCAGGGCTCGGGCCGATAAGCTCTACACGCTCCTCGGCCCCAATCGAAAGCCATACCTGTCGCTCACACCTGGGACGCTGGGTGGGCACAGGGCCACCAAGATATACGGCCGTCTGGACTGCCCTGCCGCGCTCCGCGCGATCGCTAAAGGCGGATATGTGAGGAATCGAGTGTTCTTCTCCGATGAAGCGGCCGCGGTGGCAGCGGGGTACCGGCCCTGCGGCGTCTGCTTTCCCGAAAAGTACCGGGTCTGGAAGGACGCCTAACGCTCTTGGCCCCCCTATTCGCGGACGGCGATGGCTGCTTGGTCCGCTGCCGGTGAAACGCGTTGCCAGGCAGCTAGCAGGCCCGCCGCCGCAATCGGCAGCAGGACGGGCAGCAGCGGCAGATGGTAGCGCGGTTCGCCGAAGAAGACGACGTGGACGGCGGTCCAGGCGAGGCAGAGCAGCCCGGCAAAGACAACTCCCGGCTGCTTGAGACCAAGCGTCGCCAGGCCGGGGATGAGCAGCAGCAAGAACGTCCAGTGGCTGAGTTGAGCCGTCCAGGCGATGGCGGACTCGGTGGAGCCTGAGAGCGGGGTGCGGCCGAAGCTGGAGAGCCAGAGGACGACATCGGAGTCCGGGGACCAGAGCCAGCGGACTTTCTGGAGGCTGAGCTCGGCCTCGCGGCCGGGGTTGGCGAGGGCGTAGTCGAGGGCGAGGCGGGCGCCTTCATCGTTGAGGACGAGCTCGAAGTTCTCGCCTTCATCGACGAGATCGTAAAGGTCGGCCGGGTCGATGAAGCGGCCGTTGGCGTAGGGAGCGTGGCCAACGCGCAGGTTGTAGCCAAAGTTGGTCGAGAGCAGGACGGGCGCATCGAAGACCGTGAAGTTGCGGATGGACCAGGGTAGGAGCAGGACCGCGGCCGCAGCGAGGGCCAGCCCGCCTCCGAGAAGCGCATCGCGGGGCCGGATGCCGCTGATCCACCACCAGAGGACGGCGACGGGCAGGAGGATGAGGGCCTGGCCGCGCACGAGGACGGCGAGGCCGGTGACAAAGCCGGCGAGCGCGACCTGAGGCCAGGAGAGCCGGCCGTCACGAAGCGCGGTGACGGAGCAGAGGACTGCGAGGGCGAAGACGAAGGTGAAGAAGGTCTCCGAGAGCATGACCGGCGTCCAGAAGAGAAGGCCGGGGAAGACGGCGGCAAGGGCCGCGGCCAGGAGGCCGGCACGGATACTGAAGAGCCGGGCGCCGATGAGGTAGACGACCGGGACGGTGAGGGCCCCGGCCAGGACGTTGGCGAGGCGAGCGACATCCACGCCGGGGCCGAAGATGGCGTAGGGGACGGCGAGGAAGAAGGAGTAGCCGGGCGGGAAGAAAGCCGTGGCGGAGCCGCCGGGCAGGAAGGCGCCGTCCGTGAGCTGGACGCTGTAGCCATCGCCGTTGGCGAGGCTGCGGGCGGCGACGTCGTAGTACTCGGCGTCGGAGAAGAGGGGCGGCAGTGGCTCGAAGCCGAGGGTGACGGCGAGGCGGAGGATGAGGGCGAGGGTTGTGATGGCGAGGAGCGGGCGCCAGGGACGGCGGGCGTCATCGTCCGGGTGGTGGGGGCGCATAGGCGCTGACATCTTCGCACACCGCCCGGTTTCGGGCGCACTACACGTGAATGTGTGACACCGGGCACCCCATTCCTGAGATGAGAGTTTAAGTGCCCGTTGCCAGACCCCCTCCCCTGGCGACCGTAAAGGTCGCCGCTACAGGGCGGCTCGGGATCACGGAGACGCTCGTAGGGACGGAGATGGATCTCCGTCCCTACGACGCCGTCTTGTGGATGCCTAGGAGTATTCGATCTTGATGGTGGCGCCGCCTTCGGTGTAGACCTCCTCGGGCATGGTGAAGGTCGCCCCGTTCTCGGTCAGCCGCTCCTGGAAGTACTTGCGGACGAACGGGTCTTCCATGTAGTAGGGAATAGCGCGGCCACCATCGGTGATCTCAGCGCCGACGCCGGCGACCATGTCGCCTTCCTGGCCGCCGCCACCACCACCGCCGCCACCGCCGGTGAAGTTGAAGACCCGGAACGGTGTCTTGCTGACCGCGAAGTGCTCGTGGAACCAGGTTTCACCGGCTCGGGGGGTGGGAGCGGCGGAGATCATGCCACCCTCGCCGTACTCCTGCTGGAGGACGAGGTCACCGTGGCCGTCCTTCCAGGGTGTGAGACCACCTTCCTTGGCAGGCCAGGTGTAGCTGTAGCCGTTGCCGCGCATGCAAACCAGGACGGCGCCGGAGCCGTGGTGGTGCGCCTTGGCGTAGCGGCCGCTGGGGTACTCGGCGATGAAGCCGGCGAGCATGGTGTTGCCGACCATGTTGGGCGATATCCAGCGATAGCCGGGCCCACGGTTGTTATCGAGCGGCAGGTAGCAGTTCTGGGCGTCCGGGAAGAGGTTGGTCTTGAGCATGGCGCGTCCCTGGGAGGGGTGCGGCTCGAACTCCTCGGCGGGTTTCCAATAATCCTCGAGGTTGCCGCCGAAGCGTTCCTCGAAGTTGTAGGGGTTGCTGAAGATGAAGGACTTGCTCTGGAACATGTTGATCATGCGCGGCGCCGTGTTGACGGCCAGCAGGATCGCCGGGCTGGAGGTGGCGTTGACGACGCGGTAGTAGGCGTTGAGGGGGATGGAGAACACACTCCAGGGCTGCCATTCGAACGAGGTCCGGGCGCTGCTGCCTTCCTTCCAGACCTCGACGGTGCCGCGGCCTTCGAGGACGATGAAGCGCTCCTCATAGAAGTGGTGGATCTCCTTGGAGGTCTGGCGGCCAGGAATCTCCCAGCAGTACATGCCAGTTGAGTTGTTGGTCCCGACGAGCTGGATATAGGTGGAGAGGCCACCCTGACGCTCCCATGGCTGGCGCGGCAGGTCGCGGGAGTTCTTCATGCCGATGCCCTTCCAGACGGGGATGTCTTCCTCTTTCTGGAATAGCTCCCAGGGCGATGCCGGGCGGCGGTAGTGGAGATAGCCGGCCTTCTGATCGCCGGAGGGCTCTATGTACTTGGGGGCGGTCATGTGTTTCCTCCTCATGTCCAAGGCTGCCCGTCTGGGTCAGCGGGGCAGCCGGCTCGTGCCTGTGGCAGGCGTATCGGCGGGAGGCTCCGCGGCAGAACCATCCCGGTCCTGCCGCGGAGGTAATCGCGTTTGAAGGTGGGGGCGAGTTAGAGGGCGCCCCGGTCGCGGTTCGGCATGTCTTCGTCGAGCCACTGCTTGTGGCCGCCCCAGGTGGGCCGGCCTTCGGGCATTACGGCGCCGTCCACCTCGCCGCTGGTCTCAACTTGCCCGTAGTTGAGGTTGTGGAGCCAGGGCCAGCGGAAGCTGAAGGATGTGTACTGATGGACGTAGGGGATGGCGGGCATGATTTCGGCCGCGAGCATCTGAAATTCTTTCAGGTACTCGATCCGCTTCTGAGGGTCCATTTCCTTGCGCTGATTTTCGGCGGCGCGGTCGATCCGCGGGTCGGGGTAGGCCTGCTCGCCTTCGGTGTTGCCTTCGCTGTGGTAGTCACGGAAGATGACGTGGTCGACGTCCTCGCTGGTGCTGCTCTGGACGAGGCCATCACACTGTCCCAGCGAGCGGCACTGCCGGTGAGCAACCGTGTTCTGGGAGCGGACCACGTTGACGTTGAAAAGCCCGGATGCCTGCAGCCGGTCGATGGTCAACTGGTCCTCTTCCGGCACCTGGCCGCCGCCGGCGGGAAGCACGGTGTAGTCGATTTCGATCAGCCCAGAAACACCGGAGGCTTCGATCAGCTTCTTGGCCTCGGCTATGTTAAAGAGGTAGTTGTCCGAAAACTTGCCGAGCTCGCCCTTCTCCGGGTCGAGCCAGTAACTGGCGCCGCGGGTCACGTGGGTGCGAGAGAACACCTCTACAGGGATGCCGCCGGCCTCGAAGGCCTGCTTGTTGGCAACGAACTCGCCGATGCCCTTGAAGTCAATGGCGCGACGAATAGCAACGCGGACGCGCGCGTCCTTCCAGGGCAGGGTCTTCTGGTTGGCGCGGCCGAAGCGGATGCGGGAGATGTGGTCGTCCGGAGGCGGGATGGCGACGATGACTGCCTGCGGCACGTCCTTGGCCAGCTGCAGCACCTCGCGGGCGCTGGGCGTAAAGGCCTGGATGTTGCCGCGCACGAACTGGGCGTAGCGGTTGGCGTATTCCGGGATGATCGGCGCGTGCCAGCGGTCGATGAAGGGATCGCCATCCCAGTACTCGGTGTGCTTCTTGTACTCCATGCTGATCGCCGGCTGGTTCTTGTCGAGGATCTTGTAGCCGGTGCCGATGGATAGTGACCGCGCCAGGTCCTGGTCGGCGTTCAGCTCCTTGGGGATGATCTGGAAACCGTAGCGCTCTGACCAGATACGGCTACCCAGAGGCGCATAAGGGAACTTCATCTTCCAGACCATGTGAGTTGAGTCCGGGTACTCAAAGTGGTCCACGGTGTCCATCATGGGCACGCGCTGGGGGCTGAGGGCCAGGAAGCGCTCGGCGCTGGTCTTCCAGTCGTCAATGTCCATGACGCGGCCGTTGACGGGGGCCACGGGGTGGAACTTGACGTTCGGCCGGAGGGTGAAAGTCGCGCTGAGGCCGTCCGGGGCGAACTCCCAGGCTGATGCTAGCACCGGGATCGGGTTGCTGGCTTCGACCGAGGCGGGGTCGATACCGGGGCCGCGGTGCCTGCCCATGAGGTACTCGTGGACGTGGCCGGAGAAAAGCACCTGGGATGGCGCCTGGGTGTGAGCGTCGAAGCTGCCGGCCTGATCCTCACTGAGGGAGCCGCGGTAAATGCCGCCGCGCACGGCGTCCTTGGACTCGTCCGCGAGCTTCCAGTCGTTGCCGGAGTTCCAGACCTTGCCGGGTGCGCGGGCATTGTCGGCATTTTCGAATGCAAGGCCGCCGCCACCGCTGTCATCGCCACCACAGGCAAGGATGAAGGCCGTGGCGCCAGTAGCAGCCAGGGCGCGGCGCCGGCTAATGCGGCCGGTCAGAACTTTGTTCCAGTAGCTAGATTGCATATCTCGCCTCCTTCAGGCTGAGAGCTAGTTGCCGGGGTAGAAGCACTCTCCCGATCACTGTCATTGTTATTCTTTCTGTCTCCCCCTTCTCTGATTTCTAAGATCGGTCTCCTTCAACTCGACCCTACACATTGATCTGAAGATCGGTGTCCACCCCGCACCGCCCTCTCCTACACCTCGGGCAGGATGCTGACGTGGATGGCGCCGGGCGCGGCGCCGGGCCGTCCGGCGACAGCGTCGATGGCTTCGGCGGCGCGACTCATCGGGAAGGTGTGAGTGGAGATGTCCTCCATGGGGATCTTGCCGGAGGCGATGAATTGAATCGCCTGCTCTACGGCCTGGAAGGAGTGGCCGTTGGCGCGCTTGAGGACGATCTTCTTGCGGCCAAGGCTGCCCATGTTCACCGTCTCATTGCCTGCGGCCGCGAGGACGATATTGGCCTTGGTCTTGGCGGCGACGGCGATGCTCTGAGCGACGCAGTCCTTGCCGCCACCGGTGACGTTGACGACGACGTTGCAGCCTTCGCCGCCGGTGATGTCCATGACGCGCTTGACGATGTCCTCTTCCTGGTCGGCGTAGATGACGTCCGTGGCGCCGAGCTTGAGGGCGACGTTGAGACGGGCCTCGTCACGGCTGAGGCCGCTGACGATGATCTTCTGGGCGCCCGCGGCGCTGGAGGCAATGACGGCGGCGAGGCCCTGCTGGCCGGGGCCCTGGATCCAGATCGCGTCGCCGAGGCTGACACCGCCGTAGCCGTAGGCCCACTCAACGCCGTTGGAGAAGGGCAGGAAGGCGGCGGCGTGCTGGGCCGGGATGTTGTTGGGGATGCGGTGGACCACCGCGTTCGGGTGGACGTACATGTACTGGCTGTAACCGCCCCAGAGGGAAGGCCAGACGTCCATGGGGGTGGAGCCGTACCAGAGGCGAGGCGTATCGCCGGTGTGGCTGGCGCCGTCGGTCGCGGCGCAGAAGCGGAAGTCGTTGGAGCGGCAGTATTTGCAGGCGCCGCAGGGCACGTACTCTTCGAGGGCGATGCGGTCGCCTTCCTTGATCTGCCATTTGGCCTTGGCCTTGTTGCCGATCTTGTAGACGAGGCCGACAGGCTCGTGGCCCATGATGTGCTCGTTACCGTTGCGGAAGGTGGAGCCGCCGATATCGCTGCCGCAGATGCCACAGGCTTCCATTTTGATGATGGCGGCGTCGTCGTCGATTTCAGGCAGGGGGATTTCGCGAATTTCGAACTGCTGCGGCCCAACAAGGACGGCCGCTAAAGATGTCTCAGCCATGATCTGCCCCGATCCTTTCAACTAACGCGTATACGTTTCGCCTTTCGTTTTGCGCCCTTGTTGTACAGCAAACCAGTAGCCATTACAACTGCAACTCCATACATTCCTTATAAATCTCGCGTCCGCGATATATATGCAGGCCCGGCATAGCTATGACAAGCAGCAGAGACCTTGATGGGAGGTTTGTTACCGGGCTGGAACGGCTCATGACCTAACCTGGTGTCAGAGGCCGGAAGCCAAGGCGCCTATGTGAAGGAGGCTTTCGATGGCCAGAGTCTTGATTGTCGATGACGACGCTTCGACCGTTCGCTTGATCTCACTTCTGCTGCGCTGCGAAAGCATGGACGTTATTCAGACGTTTGACGGCAAGCAGGCGCTGCGAGTGATGCAGCGAGTCCATCCCGACGTGGTGGTGATGGACCTGCAAATGCCGCGTATGGATGGCTGGGCTTTCTTCGAGGAGGCGCGGCGTCAGGGCTACGACGGGCCGGTAATGGTCTGCACAGCGCTGGATGCGCGGGCGGCGCAGCGCGAGCTGGGGGCGGACGCCTACCTGCAGAAGCCTTTCGACCCGGACAAGCTGGTGGAATCGGTGCGTGAGTTGCTGGGGCGCGCGGCCTAGACGGAAGCCTGGCTCCAATCGCGCAGGAGGTGGTGGGCGATAGCGATGGGTCCCGGGATGGTGAGGAAGGCGGACGGGGAGGCCAGGGCGGTGCGGACCTGATCGCGTGTGAACCAGGTGGCTTCCGCGAGCTCGATGTCGTCAATCTGGGCTTCATCACCGGCGGCGTGAGCGAAGCAGCCAATCATCAGCGACGAGGGGAAGGGCCAGGGCTGTGAGGCGTGATACTCCACGTCATCGACGACGACGCCGACCTCCTCGAGGACTTCACGGCGGACGGCTTCCTCTATAGTCTCACCCTGATCGACGAAGCCGGCGAGGGCGGAGAAGCTGCCGGCGGGACGGCCCGCGCGGCGGCCGAGCAGACAGCGGTCGCCGCGCCAGACGACCATGATGACCATGATGACCACGGGATCGGTGCGGGGGAAGCACTCGGCGCCGCAGCCATCGCATTTGCGGGAAGAGCCGGCCTTGCGGATCGAGGTGGGGGAGCCGCAGGCGCCGCAGAAGCGATTGCGGTTGTGCCAATCGAGCAGGGCACGGGCCTGGGCGACGATGCCGGCGTCTTCCGGCGTGAGCGAGGGTGTCAGGCCGCGTACCTCGGAGAAGACGGCGCCATCGAGGCCGAGTGCGGACGCGGGGTCTTCGGTGCCGGGCAGGTCGAAGGCGAAGTGGGCAACGCCGTCGCGCAGGCCGAGAAGGATGCGTGGCGCTTCGGCCGCGAGGCTATCGCAGGCGGTGCAGTCGAGCCAGAGCAGCTCGGGGGCGCTGTGCTGGCTGGTAAGGACGTTGAGCTGGGAGAAGGCAAGGTAGCGGCTTCCGGCGGCGCGAAGCTGGGCCTCGACCCAGGCGTCGTCATGGCGCTGATTGCTGGCCCGGTCGAGCGGATTGGCGCTGAAGGGTATCGGGCCGGTCATAAGCTGCCTCCTTGTCGGGCTGAGGTAATGATAGCCGGAAGCGCGGCCCAGGGCAGGGCGCGTGAAAGTGCGCGGAGGGGTACAATCGGCGCGATCGCTTGAAGAGGCGGCGAATAGCGCGGACGGAGGAGAGAATTGGCAGACGCGTGGTACGGCGGACCAGCAAATACCGGCGAGCGGGTGAAGTACGTTGAGCCGACCGGTGAGGAGAAGGCGGGACTCCTGCGCTACAAGCGGCCGCCATCGACCTGGGACATCTTTCAGAAGGAAGAGGGCATCCCAATCTGGAGCGGCATCGGCATTAGCGATTCGCGCACACTACCGCGGGAGCACTGGGAGCGGATGGGGGCGCTGGGAACATACATCCAGCTGATCGGCACCAACAACTCGACGGGGATGTTCGTGCTGGAGGTGCCGGCGAGGAGCGCGACGCGGGCGCACAAGCACTTCTACGAGGAGCGCTACATCGTGGTTGAGGGGCGCGGCAGCACGGAGGTTGACCGTGACGGCAGCAGCGCCAAGACGACGTTCGAGTGGCAGCCCTGGAGCATGTTCTCGATACCGCTGAACGCGACTTTCCGGATCGTCAACGCGACCTCGAGCCCGGCGGTGCTGATCGGCATCAACACGGCGCCGATCATGACCAACCTGATGAAGAGCAAGCAGTTCTTGTTCGAGAACCCCTACGTGCCGGACGAGCGCTTCGGCGGCAACCTGGAGGATTACTGGAAGCCGCAGGACGAGTTCGAGGCGCATCCCGTGCAAGGCCGGGCGATGCTGACCAGCAACCTGTTCCCGGACATCTCCAACTGCTACCTGCCGCTGGACAACAACCGCGGCCCCGGCTATCGCTGGGTGAACCCGAACATGGCCGGCAACACGGTGCTGACCGGCGGCTTCATCGCCGAGTACCCCAGCGGGCGCTACTCGAAGGCGCACCACCACGGATCGGGGCCGGTGCTGATCTGCGTCAAGGGCAAGGGCTACAGCTATACCTGGCCCAAGGACGAAGGCACCATGACGCCTTGGGCCAACGGCAAGGGCGACCTGGTGCAGCGGCTGGACTACGGGCCGGGCGGCATGATCAGCGCGGCGCCCGGCTACGCCACCTGGTTCCACCAGCACTTCGCGATCAGCAAGGAGCCGTTCCGGGTGCACGCGATCTGGGCCAACATCAACGTTGGCGGCGGCGGCGCGGCCCGTCCGGCCAGCGACGACGGCATGGTGGCCGGTGTGGGGGCGGAGATCACCGAGGGCGGCACGGCGATCCCCTATCACATGGAGGACCCTTACATCCGCGAGTACTACCAGTCGCGGTTGAAGGAGAACGGGGCGGAGTACGCGATGCCGCCGGAGATTTATACGCCGGCGGGGTCGAGCATCAAGATCGACTACTAGGCGGCCGGTTAGTTAGCGAGAGGGGCGTCCCGCGGGGCGCCCTCTTTATTTTGTCGAAGCGGAGAGGCGCCGTATGCGGATGGGGCGGGCGCCGCCGGGATCGGGGACGCCGGGAGATCGGTGGCCGCTCGTGAGGCCGAATCCGCCGACGCGCGTAGATCCTTCGCTCTCGCTTCAGGATGACAGACAGGTAGAGGTTGCCTAGCTTCGCGGCCGGGGATACCTCGCGGGCCCGCGGGGCGAGATGCCGGCGCGGGGCTGGTCATGCAGGAAGAGGCATGACCAGTGGGCCGAAGTAGATTCTCCGCTATCGGTTGAGAATGACGGCTGAATCTCGCGAAACGGAACGAAGTGTTGCAGTTTTCGGCCAGCGAACGTAAACGTTACTAAATCGAAAGACAGTACCTATAGAAAGTCGTATACTCGCTCGCGTGTGCCCGAAAGGGCGCTAGAGCATTTCATTTTGGGGCCCCGCCGTCCAGATTCGCGATCCCTTATCCCACGCGGCGTGGCAAATTTTTTAGACAGAGGTAGAGGAGACTATGGTCGTACAGGAACCCGGTTCATCGCGCTTCAGCAACTTCGAGCGGCACATCACGGATGAGGAATTCATCCGGCTGGTCAGCGTTGGTGTAGACATTGGCTCATCCACCTCCCACCTGATCTTTTCGCGGCTGATCCTGCAGCTGAAGGATAACCGCTACGTGACCGTCGGCCGCGAGATCCTGAACGCGTCCGAGATCTTGCTGACGCCTTACACGTCTGACCAGACGACGATCGACGGTGAGGCGCTGGGCCGGTTCATCGACAATCAGTACGAGATTGCCGGGCTACAGCGCGACGACATCGACACGGGGGCGCTGATCCTGACCGGTGTCGCCGTGCAGCGCGACAACGCGCGGGCGATTGCCGACCTGTTCGCGCAGGAGGCGGGCAAGTTCGTCTCCGTGAGCGCAGGCGACAACCTGGAAGCGATCATGGCGGCCTACGGCTCCGGCGCGATGGCGCTGACCGAGACCTCCGGCCAGACGATCATGAACGTCGACATCGGCGGCGGCACGACGAAGATCACGGTTTGCGCCGAAGGCAAGGCCAAGTCGGTGGCGGCGTTCGACGTCGGCGCGCGGCTCATCGCCATGGACAAAGACGGGACAATTGTCCGCCTGGAGAATTGGGGCCGTGAGTTCGGCAAGGCTGTCGGTCTCAACCTGGAGAAGGGGCAGAAGATCTCGCGGGAAGAGATCGAGAAGGTGGTCAGCTACATGGCAGACCGGCTAGTGGACCACATGAAGATGGCCAACCTGCCGGAAGCCTCCGCCAAGCTCCTGCGCACGCCACCGCTGGAATACGACGAGCCGATCGACGCCTACACCTTCTCGGGCGGCGTATCCGAGTTCGTCTACGGCCGTGAGCCGGGCGACTTCGGCGACCTGGGCCCGTTCCTCGCCAAGGCGGTGCGGGAGCGCGTTGACAAGCTGGGCACGCCGGTCATCGAGCCGGAAGCGGGCATTCGCGCCACCGTCATCGGCGCATCGCAGTACACGGTGCAGGTCAGCGGCAGCACGATTTACATCGCGCCGGCGGACTCGGTGCCGGTGCGCAACATCGCCGTGATCAGCCCGGACTTCGACCTGAGCGGCGACTCGATTGACTCCGACATGGTGGCGAAGGGGATCACGGACGCCCTGGCGCGCTTCGACCTCTCCGAGGGAGATGTGCCGGTGGCGCTGGCCCTGGAGTGGGGCGGCTCGGCGACGTTTGACCGGCTGGACTCGTTCGCGAACGGCCTGCTGGTCGGCATGAAGCCGGTCATCGACAAGGGCCACCCGATCATCCTGGTATACGACGACGACATCGGCGGTCTGGTGGGCATCCACCTGGTGGAGGAGAGCAACGTCTCCAACGCGGTGATCTCGATCGACCGCATAGAGCTGAAGGACTTCGACTTCGTGGATATTGGCTCGTTGATCCAGAGCACGGGCGCTGTACCGGTGGTGATCAAGTCGCTGGTATTCCCCGGCGGCAAGAAGGCTCCCGCGGCCTAAGCTCCGTTTCTAAGCAATGGAGGAGCCGCTCTCTCAGGAGGGCGGCTCCTTTGTCTATTCAAGGCGCACACGTCTAATAACCAAGGGCAGAAGTAATGGAGATCAAGGCGTTGCTGCGTTCGCTGCGGCACATCCAGCGAGACGTCCTGGTCTATCCCGTAGTGTCCTGGCTGGCTCTTAGTTTGATAGCATGTTCATGGTCGACATGCACTTGGTGCTCGTTCGATATCAGCGTGCCGAGGTTCCCGTACCTCGACTTCGAAAACTCAGCGCCAAGCTGGCGATTATTGTTGCCACCAAACTGGGGAGAATGACGTAGGCGAAACCGGCCACTGCTCTTACTAAAGTCGTCGGCATCCTCATTGGCACCCAGCCCAAAGGCTATAGCAGCCGTCGTGCTGGCACTTAGCGCCGCGACGATGCCTCCAACAAGAACGCTTCCTGGGCCTACATCTGGCAAGGAATAGAGGGCGCCAAGGATAGGACACGTTACGGCCAGGATTGCAACAAACATCCAAGGTTGGTCCGCTGCTTCGCCGACCACCAACGCCACACCAACCATGAAGCTGGCGGTAATAACGAGACCGACGAATCGGGCGATACGATGCCTTCTCATAAGGTTCCGGGGGCGCCGGATGAGGGAGTGCTCATCCGGCGCCGAGACGCCGCCTCCTCTGTTCTTAAGGGATAGGCGTTTGCGTAGCTTGGGGCACTACCGTGCCCACGGACGAGGGTATTGGCGTGGGCGCAGTGCTAGGTGTAGCTTGGGGCACTACCGTGCTCACGGGCGAGGGTATTGGCGAGGGCGAAGTGCTAGGTGTCGGGGCTGGCGTTATAGGTGTAGTCAAGTTGTTAAGTACCGTTAGACTAGCGCCCGGTTGGACATCAGCTATGCCGAAATGTGCCGCATTTGGCACGCTTAACGATTGCAGAGCCTGACCACCGCCTCCATGTAGAGTAATTGTCACTCCGCCGTTAGTCCAAAGAATAGGCCCACTACCGACAACCCGCGACTCGAGGCCGCGTACGCGAACTCCACGTTCTCTCGCAAAGGCCTAGGTAAAAAATGCGTCCGCAAGAGCGACAGCTCAACTCCTGGAGTCGCCTCGCGAACATAATGTTCGATCTTGATTTTTGGTCGCGGCCTCAAAAGAATGGTCGGTATTAGAGCCATATCCTGCCATCACAAAACGCTCAAGCTTTCGTAACAATGCTCTGCACGGCCAAGCGTTGCTCCACATCGGTGGTGAGGGCTTAAGCTAACGTTCTGGTAAACTGCCAGCAATCTCTCTTCGGCCAGGATAGCTATTGCATGTTTCGGTCCCTGAAGTCGCGCGTCTTCTACGGCTGGTGGATGGTCGGGGCCGGGTTCGGCATTCAGCTCCTGACCGGCGGCCTGATGAACCAGGCTTACGGCGCTTATGTCGTGTTGCTGCGGGATGAGTTCGGCTGGAGCAAGACGATGCTCTCGGCCGGCTTCTCGATGGCGCGCTTCGAGACGGGGCTGCTGGGCCCGGTCGAGGGCTGGCTGGTCGACAAGTTCGGGCCGCGGACGGTGATGCGCTGCGGCTTGATAATCTTCGCCCTCGGGTTCATGGCGCTGAGCCAGATCAATTCGCTTACTACCTTCTATCTAGCCTTCTTTATGATGGCCCTCGGCTCTAGCCTGGGCGGCTTCTTGCCGCTGACGGTGGCGATGGTGAACTGGTTCCGCAGACGCCGGGCGACGGCGCTGGCGACGATGCAGACCGGCATGGCGGTGGGCGGGCTGTGCATACCGATCGTGGTACTGGCGCTGGAGACCTTCGGCTGGCGCACGACGGCGTTTGCGTCCGGGGTGCTGGTCTTGATCGTGGCGCTGCCGCTGAGCCAGATCATCCGTCATCGGCCGGAGGACCACGGTCTCGAAGTCGATGGCGGCTACAACGAGGCGCTGGCGAGACGCAACGGCGACAGGGAAGAGGACGAGCCTATCGACTTTCTGCCGCGGGAGGCGGTGCGGACACCGGCCTTCTGGCTGATCTCGCTGGGGCACGGCTCGGCGCTGCTGGTGGTGTCGGCCGTGATGGTGCACCTCGTCTCGCACGTTAACGAGAATCTGGGCTACTCGCTGACGACGGCGGGGCTGGTCGTCGCCCTGATGACCTCGATGCAGATCATCGGGCAGGTGACGGGAGGCCTGATCGGCGACCGGTTCAACAAGCGGCTGATCGCGGCGGCGTGCATGGGCGCGCACATGGCCGGGCTGTTGCTGGTGGCCTACGCGACGATGCTGCCGATGGTGATTGCCTTTGCGGTGCTGCACGGCCTGGCCTGGGGCATTCGCGGGCCGCTGATGCAGGCGCTTCGGGCGGACTACTTCGGGAGGGCGTCCTTCGGCGTGATCATGGGCCTTTCGACGATGATCACGATGTTCGGCAACATCACCGGGCCGCTGGTCGCGGGCATATTGGCGGACGTCACGGGCAGCTACGAGATCGGGTTCACGGTGCTGGCCTGCCTGGCGGGAGCAGGATCGATGTTTTTCCTGTTGGCGCGCAAGCCTCAGCCGCCGGCGCGAGTGCTGGCGATGATGGGGGGACCGGAGGCGGCGCCGCCGGCCGAGGCGGTGGCGGCGAGGCGGGAGTAGGGCAGAGCGAACCCAGGGGCAGCGTTTGCAGCAGTACCCCGGCCTGAAGGCCGGGGCATTTTGTTTCGCGCAGACAGAGCGGTTTGGTTAGTGAGCGCCTCGGCGACCTCTCCCCTCAATCCCCTCTCCGACTTCGGAGAAGGGAAGCTCTCATAATGTAAGGGCATCACCAGACCCGTTGCTGCTCTACGCCAGCAGGAGAGATGGCTTTGGGAGAAGGGCTTGGGGAGAACGCCGCCGTCTTGTTACTTGCTACCTGTTACTTGTTACTTAGAGAGGAAGGGGAGGACTTCGGCGGCGACGAGATCCGGGGCGATGTAGAAGCCCATGTGACCCTGACCGGGGATGACGGCGAGTCGCGCGTTGGGCAGGGTGTCGGTGAGGAGATCGGCGGCGCCGCGATACCAGGGAGGGCTGACGGCGCCGGCGAGGATGAGGGTGGGGTTGGCGATGCGGCGGAGCCGGTCAGGGTCGAAGCGGTAGGAGCCGACGATGGCGGCGTCATAGGCGGCGGTGGGGGCCATGCGGAGAAGGGCGGCCCAGCGGGAGGGCTCGGCGGCGAGGCGTTCGATCTCGGCTTCGGACCAGAGGGGGCCTTCGCGCAGGAAGGCGCGGACTGCGAGGCCGGGGTCGGTTTGGGCCAGGGCGGCGACGCGGGCTGAAAGATCAATGGGGTAGAGGGGGCGCAGGGACTCGAGGATGATCGGCGGCTCGTAGAGGATGAGGCGGCGCATCGGCAGGCCGCGCTCGGCGGCGAGCAGGGTCAGCAGGGCGCCGGAGGAGTGGGCGAAGACGTCGATGGGCCCGCCGATAGCCTGGATGACGGCGTTCACGTCCTCGATTTCGCGCTCAATGGCGTACGGGGAAGTGCCGGTGCTGGCGCCGCGACCCCGGCGGTCGATGGTGTAGAGGGTGAGGCGCTGGCGCAGGTGGGGCGAGAGCGCATTCCAGCCGTGGTGGTCCATGAGGGCGCCGTGGATGAGGAGCAGAGGCGGGCCGGAGCCGCGCTCGTAGATGGCGATGGTGGCGCCATCGGAAGAAGTGGCGAAGAGCTGACGGGTCTCGTCCGTGGGGTTGGCGGTCATAGGGATATCTTGCCCGGAGAGGCCGTCTGAGCATAGTATAGAAACCGACCGACCAGTCGGTCGGTTTTGTAAGAATGAACGATTCGGACCCGATGAGCAGCAGTCTTGGGCCAAGAGTCCGTGCATGGGCTTTGCCCCTTGCAACCCCTGGCGGCCGTGAAGGTAGCCGCTACAACCTTGCTTTGGGTTGGCTTGTCCCATTGATGGCGCGCGCGCAGGACCGTGCCCGACAGCTGGGACACGGCGTGCTGGCGAGCTACACGGCGAGGATTGAAGTCGAGGGGTGGCCGGCGGCGCGGGGCGAGCATTACTTCGTCTGGGAGCAACCGGAGCGGTGTATCGCGATGCTGGCGCTGGGCGAGGCGGCGCGGATCGCGGCCGAGGGCGAGTCGCGCTTTGAGATCGTTAGGGGTGAGCTCGACCGTTTGCTGGGCGAGGCGATCTCGGAGGCCGAGGCGGGTATCGAGCCGGGGCCGGTGTGCCTTGGTGGCTTCGGCTTCGACCCGTCGCGGCCGGACGACGGGGCGTGGCCAGAGTTCCCCGACGCGCTGGTCGTGGCGCCGGAGCTGTTGTTCAGGCGCCACGACGGCGTCGCCACGCTGACGCTGAGCGCGCTGGTCGCGGCTGAGACGGACCTCGAGGCGGTGGCGGCGAGGCTGCGGCACGAGGTCAAGGCAGCGCTCTCGGTGCCGCAGGGTGAGGCGGCTCATGCATCCGTGGCACTGACGCCCGTATCCACGGAAGACCACGAGGTTTGGGCGGCCAGCGTCAGGGCGTTGACGGAGCAGATCGGGCGGGAGCGGGTCGAGAAGGTGGTGCTGGCGCGACGGTTGGAGGTCAGCGCCGCCACGGCGTTCGACGTCAACGCGACCCTGGAGCGGCTGCGAGAGCGGTATCGCAACTGCACGATCTTCGCGACCGGCAGCGGCGGCGCCTGCTTCCTGGGAGCGACGCCGGAGCTGCTGGTGCGCCGCGAAGGCCGCGCGATCCGGGCCGACTGCATGGCGGGCTCGGCGAAACGGGGACGCGACGCGGCGGCGGACGAGGCACTGGGCGCGGCGCTGCTGGCGGACGAGAAGGAGCTCCGCGAGCACGCGCTGGTGACGACGGGCATCCGCGAATCACTGGCGGGGCTGTGCGAGGACGTGCGGCTGCCGGAGACTCCCACGCTGCGCCGGATGGCCAACGTCCAGCACCTGCACACACCGATCGAGGCGACAACTGGCGGGGAACGGCACGTGCTGGAGTTCGTCGAGGCGCTGCACCCGACGCCGGCGGTGGCGGGGCTGCCGCGGGGGCGCTCGCTGTGTCTGATCCGGGAGCGAGAAGGCTTCGGCAGGGGCTGGTACGCCGGCCCGATCGGCTGGATGGACGCCAAGGGCGATGGCGAGTTCGCCGTGGCGCTGAGATCGGCGCTGGTGCGGGGCGAGAAGGCGCTGCTCTACGCCGGCTGCGGAATCGTTGCCGGGTCTGATCCGGGGCGGGAGTACGCGGAATCGGCGATCAAGCTGGAGGCGATGCTGTGGGCGCTGAGCGGCAGCTAAGTCACGCCGAGGTTCTCGGCCGCTACGCCGGCGCCTTTGTCGACGCGCTGGTGGCGCGAGGGTTGCGCGACGTCTGCCTCTGCCCCGGCTCGCGCTCGACGCCGCTGGCGCTGACCTTCGCCAGGCACCCGCGGGTCAAGATATGGACCCACCTGGACGAGCGCTCCTGCGCCTACTTCGCGCTGGGCATGGCGAAAGTTCACGGATCGGCGGCCCCGGTCGCGATCCTTTGTAGCTCCGGCACGGCGGCGGTGAACTTCGCGCCGGCGGTGGTGGAGGCAGCGCAGTCGCACGTGCCGCTGCTGGTGCTGACGGCGGACCGGCCGCAGGAGCTGCGCGACCTGGGCGCCAACCAGACCATCGACCAGGTGCGGCTTTACGGCTCGGCGGCGAAGTGGTTCGTGGAGATGCCGCTGCCGGAGGCGTCGGAGGAGATGCTGCGCTATGTCCACATGGTCGGATGGCGGGCGATAGAGACGACCTGGGCGATGCCACAAGGGCCGGTCCACCTCAACTTCCCGTTCCGGGAGCCTCTGGTCCCGGCAGCTGTCGAGCCGGTATTCAAGGACAGCCGCGCGGAGGGATTCGTGGGGCCGATAAACAAGGAGGAGCACCGGTTTGCGCCCGATGTGACCGCGCACCGTCGAGGCGTGATCGTCTGCGGGCCGGGAATGATGGAGCCTACAGGTAGCCTGCTTGAACTGGCGGCGCGGTTGGGCTGGCCGGTGCTGGCCGATCCACTTTCCAACTTGCGCTCCAGCCCGCACTGCAACGACAACGTCATCGCCGGCTATGACTCATTCTTGAGGTCAGCAGCACTGGCGGATGAGCTGGCGCCGGACTTCGTGCTGCGCTTCGGGGCGCCTGTCACCGGACGGCCACTGAGTAGCTACCTACAACGGCATCGAGGCGTCAGGCACATCGTCATTGCGGAGCCGGGCCTCTTCCCGGACCCAGACTTGAGCTCCACCGGCGTCATCGAAGCCTATCCGCCAACCGTCTGCGATATCCTGCTGGAACGAGACGACTTGCCCAATGCCGACCCTGGTTGGCTGGCGGCGTGGCGGCGGGCGGAGTTGAAGACGCGCGAGGTCGTGGAGCGAATCCTGAACGAGAGTGAAGTTGCGACTGAGCCATCGGTGATCACTGACCTGGCCGAAGTCCTGCCCGATGCCTTCAACATCTTTGCCGGTAACTCCATGCCGGTGCGCGACATCGATAGCTTCTGGCCTGCCACAAAGCAGGTGCTTTCTTTCTACGGCAACCGGGGGGCCAGCGGCATTGACGGCGTAGTTTCGACGGCGCTGGGCGCGGCTGCCCATTACGGCAGGACGGTATTGGTCATCGGCGACCTGAGCTTCTACCACGATATGAACGGGCTGCTGGCGGTCAAACGCCACGGCATCTCGGCTACCATCGTCCTGGTCAACAACGACGGCGGCGGCATCTTCTCCTTCCTGTCCCAGAATAGCGAGGACGAAGAGCACTTCGAGACGCTGTTTGGTACGCCGCACGGGCTGGACTTCACGCCGGTGGCCCAGCTCTACGGCGTCGGCTTTCAGACGGTGGCGACGCGGCAGGAGTATAAAGCGGCGCTGCGAGCCAGCTTCGACGCGCCGGGCGTACAGATCATTGAGGTCAAGACGGACAGGGCCGAGAACCTGAAGCTGCATCAGCGGATCTGGCGCGAGGTGGCGGCGGCGGCGGTGGCGCCGGAGGTGGCGAAGTGAGCCGGATGGCGGTCAACGGCATCGAGCTGAACGTGGAGGTGACGGGCGAGGGCCCGGCGCTGCTGCTGCTGCACGGCTTCACCGGCGATGTCTCGATCTGGGAGCCGTTCGTGCCGCGGTGGAGCACTTTCAGGATCATCCGCGTCGACATCATCGGCCACGGCGGGTCGGACTCGCCGGCGGACGCGTCGCGTTACAGCATGGAGGACGCCGTCGCCGACCTGCTCGGCGTGCTAGACCAGCTGGGAGTCGAGGACTTCGGCGTCATTGGCTACTCGATGGGGGGGCGGCTGGCGCTGCACCTGGCGCTGGCGGCGCCGGCGCGGATCTGGGGCCTGGTCTTGGAGGGCGCATCGCCGGGGATTGAGGACGAGGCGGAGCGCCGGAAGCGGGTCGAGAGCGACGCGGAGCTGGCGCAATCGATCATGACGCGGGGCATCGAGTCGTTCGTGACGCGCTGGCAGGGGCAGCCGCTGTTCGCTTCGCAGGTGCGCCTACCGGCGGAGGTGTTCGAGCGTCAGCGCCAGCAGCGCCTGGCCAACAACCCGCTGGGGCTGGCGAACAGCCTGCGCGGCATGGGGGCGGGTTCGCAGGAGTACCTGCTGCCGCGGCTGCGGACGCTGCGTCTGCCTGCGCTGCTCCTGGCCGGGGCGATGGACAAAGCCTACTCGGAGTGGGCGCGGCGGCTGGAGGACGAGCTGCGGGACGCGGTGGTCGAGATCATCCCCGGCGCGGGGCACGCGGCGCACCTGGAGCAGCCGGAGTACTTTAGCCGGGAGGTGCTGGGCTTCCTGCAGCGCTGCCTGAGCCGGCAGAGACGCAAGGCGTGAAGTGCGTCGACAAGTCCAATGGTGGTCTGCCGGCGAAGGACCAAGAGAGATGATCACGCGGAACAGGATTCCTCGTGCCTCGGAATGACAAGATGGCGGATTCGCAAGATTTGTGCGTGGTCTGCCGGGCGAAGGATCAAGGGAGATGATCACGCGGCACAGGATTCCTCGTGCCTCGGAATGACAAGATGGCGGATTCGCAGGATTTGTGCGTGTTTGCCGAGCGAAAGACCAAGGGTGATGATCACGCGGCACAGGATTCCTCGTTGCCTCGGAATGACAGGGACGGGAGTATGAGATGAGCATCGACTGGCAGAAAAGTGGCGATTACGGCGACGTGATCTACGAGACGGCGGAGGGCATCGCCAAGATCACGATCAACCGGCCGGAGGTGCGCAATGCCTTCCGGCCCGAGACCGTCGACGAGCTACAGGACGCCTTCCGCAGGGCGCATGACGACGGATCGGTGGGAGTTGTGATCCTGACGGGGGCGGGCGACAAGGCGTTCTGCTCCGGCGGCGACCAGAAGGTGCGCGGCGAAGGCGGCTACGTCGGCGGCGACGGGGTGCCGCGGCTCAACGTGCTGGAGCTGCAGCGGCAGATCCGGACGCTGCCGAAGCCGGTGATCGCCATGGTGGCGGGCTACGCCATCGGCGGCGGGCATGTGCTGCACGTGGTCTGCGACCTGACGATCGCGGCCGACAACGCCGTCTTCGGCCAGACGGGGCCGAAGGTCGGCAGCTTCGATGCCGGCTACGGGGCGAGCATGCTGGCGCGCATCGTCGGCCACAAGAAAGCGCGGGAGATCTGGTACCTCTGCCGTCAGTACAACGCCGAGCAGGCGCTGGAGATGGGGCTGGTCAACGCCGTGGTGCCCCTAGAGCGGTTGGAAGAGGAGACGGTCGCCTGGTGCCGGGAGATTCTGGAGAAGAGCCCGACGGCGCTGCGCTTCCTCAAGGCCGCCTTCAACGCCGATACGGACGGCGCGGCAGGCTTGCAGCAGCTGGCCGGCGACGCGACGCTGCTCTACTACCTGACGGAGGAGGCCAAGGAAGGCCGCAACGCCTTCGTCGAGAAGCGGAAGCCGGACTTCAGCAAGTTCCCGCGCTTCCCCTAGCGACGCGATGCCGAGACAGCTCGTCGTGGTGACGGGGCCGATAGCCAGCGGCAAGACGACCGTGGCCTTCCGACTGGCCGCGCTGGCGCGTGAGCGAGGCGCACGAGCGGCAGCAATCGACATCGACCTCGTAGTCGAGATGATCATGGGGAAGGACTGGGCTCGGGTTAGCGTCGCGCGCGAGATCACTTCCGGCATAGCCGAAACGTTGTTCGCCGACGGCGTCGAATTCGTCTTTGTGGCAGGAACTTCACTTTCATACGGGGAACGAGATCAGCTGTTACGCGGCTTCGCAATCCAGCCGCCAGCGATCTTCGTCCTGCTGCGCGTATCGCTAGAAGAATCCATTCAGCGCGCTCAAGCAGACCCGGAGCGAGTCTCCACGAAGGACCCGGCCGTCGTAGCCAAGCATTACGAGAGGATTCATTGGGACGAAGTGCCTCAGCAGGACATCGATATCGACACCGACGGGCTGTCCCTGGACGAGGTTGTCGCTGCCGTCGCGGAGCAGGTGTTGGGATGAGGATCGCCCGCATCGTCGTGACGCGGTTCCGGCTGCCTTTTCGCGAGGCCTATGTCACGGCGGCGGGCAGCGCCACGCACCGCGAGGGGTTCATCGTGCGGATTGAGACGGATGGCGGGCTGCGAGGCGTTGGCGAGGGGGCGCTGCTGCCGCACGAGACGCAGGGCGTCGAGGCGCTGGGAGAGAGGATGCGGGCGCTGGCGCAGGGCGTCGCCGGTCTTGCCATCGAGGACTTTTTCACGCTGGACGGCAGCGGCGCGGCGGATGTCGAAGCGGTAGCCTGGGCGCCGATCTCGATCGCGGCCTGGGACCTGGCGGGACGGCTGCACGGGGTACCGCTCTCGCGGCTGCTGGACCCGGACGCGAGCGGCCGGGTGGCGGTCAACGCGCTGATCGGCGGCGGCGACGTGGCGGCGGTGACGAAATCGGCGCTGGCGGCGCGCAAGGCAGGCTACGGGACCGTGAAGCTGAAGGTCGGGCTGGCGAAAACCGTCGAGGAGGAGCGGCTGCGGGTCGCGGCCTGCCGGCTGGCGTTGGGTACGGACGTGAGGCTGCGGCTGGACGCCAACGGGGCCTGGGGCGAGCAACAGGCAATCGAGACGCTGCGGGCGCTGGCGAGCTATGACATCGAGTACGTGGAGCAGCCGGTGGCGCCGGGCGGCCTGGAGACGCTACGCCGAGTGCGGGAGGCGTCGCCGGTGCGGATTGCGGCGGATGAGGACGTGACGGACCGGGCTTCGGCGGAGCGGGTGCTGAAGGCGGGGGCGGCGGACGCGCTAATCGTTAAGCCGCTGCAGTCCGGTGGCGTGGTGCTGAGCTGCATGATCGCGACGGCGGCAGCGGCGGAATCGGTGAGTGTGACCTTTACGACGAGCATCGATAGCGGCATCGGCACGGCGGCGGCGCTGCAGCTGGCGGCGGCGAACGGCGCCGGCCGGCACGGGCTATCGACGTTGTCGCTGCTGGAGGACGATCTGATCGCCGAGGGCCTGCCAATCGAGGGCGGGATGATGCGGCTGCCGGAGACGCCGGGCCTCGGCGTGGAGCTGGATGAGGCGGCGCTGGGGCGCTACGCGGTTGGGGAGTGGGAGATCAAGGCTTGAACCCGCCGGCCGGAAACTCGACGCCGGATTGGCTGCGACAACGGGCGCAGTCGACGCCGGAGCGCGTTGCGTTGATCAGCGCTGACGGCAGCCTGACGTTCCGGGAGCTGGATCAGGCCGTCGATGAGATGACGAGTGAGCTGGCGGTGATGGGCGTAAAGGCAGGCGGCGTGGTGGCGGTGCTGTCGTGGAATAGCGCTCCGTTTGTCGCCGTCGTCCACGCGGCGGCGCGGCTGGGTGCGGTGCTGCTGCCGCTAAACGCCCGGCTATCGGCGGACGAGCTCGGCTGGCAGATCAAGGACGCTGGGGCGGCGTTTCTGCTTCATGACGAGGCGAACACGATGGTAGCTGAGGGGTTGGCGGCGGTAGCCGGGAGGCCGCTGAAGCTCCTGGGGCTTGGCTCACCCTTCGAGGGCCTCAGGATGAGCGGGGTTCGAGCGGTGAGCGATTCGTCAATGACGGCGAGGAGGCAGAGGACTGAGAGGCGGTTTGACCTGAGCGAGGTCCAGACCATCCTCTACACGTCCGGGACGACGGGGCGGGCGAAGGGGGCGATGCTGACCTACGGCAACCACCTCTGGAGCGCCGTAGGGTCGGCGTTGAACCTGGGAGTGCAGACGGACGACCGCTGGCTGGCCTGCTTGCCGCTGTTCCACGCCGGTGGGCTCTCGATCCTGCACCGCAGCGTGATCTACGGCATTGGCTGCGTGCTGCACGAGTCGTTTGAGCCGGCGAGGGTCAACAAGGCGATCGATGAGGATGGCGTCACCATTGTCTCGGTGGTGGCGCTAATGCTGGAGCAGATGCTGGACGAGCGCGGCGAGAATCCGTACCCAGCCTCGCTGCGATGCGTGCTGCTGGGAGGCGGGCCGGCGCCGCGGCCGCTGCTGGAGCGCTGCGCGGCGCTGGGGGTGCCGGTGGTTCAGACCTACGGCCTGACCGAGACGGCCTCGCAAGCGACGACGCTGGCGCCGGAGGAGGCGCTGTCGAAGTTGGGGTCGGCCGGCAAGCCGCTGTTCGGGACCGAGGTGAGGGTCTTGAGAGACGACGGCGCGGAGGCTGGGCCGGAGGAGCCGGGAGAGATCGTCGTGCGGGGGCCGGCGGTGACCGTGGGGTATCTGGGCCAGCCCAAAGCAACGTCGAGGGCGCTGCGCGGGGGCTGGCTGCATACCGGCGACATCGGCTATCTGGATGCGGAGGGGTACCTATACGTGCTGGACCGCCGTGACGACCTGATCATCTCCGGCGGCGAGAACGTCTACCCGGCGGAGGTCGAGGCGGCGCTGCAGTCGCATCCGGCGGTGGCGGAGGCGGGCGTGATCGGCGTGGCGGACGAGCGCTGGGGACAGGCGCCGCTGGCGGTGGTGGTGGCGCGCAAAGGCGTCGTTGTTAGCGACGAGGAGCTGCTATCGTTTTGCCGCGAGCGGCTGGCGGGGTACAAGACACCGAAGCGCATCGTCTTAGCGGAGGCGCTGGCGAGGACGGCGGCGGGGAAGCTGATGCGGGGGGAGCTACGCCAGCGCTACGGATGAGGATTGGTCAGCCATAGGCGTGGGGTTCGTCGCCTCGCGGGGATCACCCTCACCCTACCCTCTCCCTCGGAGGGAGAGGAACTAGTCAGTTTTGGCTTCGAGAACAGAGGAATAGTCAAGACCTGTGGATCGGCGTTTCAACTGACCGACCTCCGGAACGTCAGGCCGGCCAATGTGGTGAAATGGTGCGCAAGTGACCAAGTATCCAGGGCAGCGACGCCAGGCGCGTGCGCGGCGTGGGGATGGTGACAGCCAGAGAGGCAGCGACATGTCCAGCGCGCAGTTGTATGACACCATCGGAGCCACTTACACCGTGACGCGGCGCACCGAGCCGCGGATCGCCGCAAGGATCTGGGCTGCGCTCGGCGATGCGCGGACGGTATTGAATGTCGGGGCTGGCACCGGCTCCTACGAGCCCCCCGGCCGTGACGTAACCGCGGTGGAACCGTCGGCGCTCATGCGTGCGCAGCGTCCCGCAGGCGCGGTGCCGTGCGTGGCTGCCGTCGCGGAGAGCCTTCCGTTCGAGGACCAGTCCTTCGACGCCGCGATGGCTATTAGCACCGTCCATCACTGGCAGGACCCGATCGCGGGCCTGCGCGAGATGCGGCGCGTGGCTCGCCGCGTGGTGGTCTTCACGTTCGACTCCAGTGACACCGGATGGCGTCGTCGGTTCTGGCTTACTCGCGACTACCTACCCGAGTTCGCTGACCTCCTAGCCGGCAGGCCTTCGCTGACCGAGCTGGCCCGCGCGATCGGAGCCCGGATGGAGCCGGTGCTCATTCCGTGGGACTGCGCTGACGGCTTCTTCGAGGCCTACTGGCGCCGGCCCGAGGCATACCTGGACGATCATGTACGTCGCGGAGTATCGGTGTGGGCCAAAGTCGGGCCGGATGCCGAGCAGCGGGCAGTGCGCAGCCTCCGTGATGACCTTGTCTCAGGCCGGTGGGCCGAACGCAACCGCAACCTCGTCGCTCTCGATGCAGCAGAGCTTGGCCTTCGCCTGCTCGTAACTTGAACCCCGCCGCAGAAGAGATGCAAGGGAACTGACCGTGTTTGACAAATTGGGTGGGAAGCAAAGGGAGCGGCTTGCGCCGCTCCCTTTCTCTTCGCCGGTGAACTGCTGGGGTCTATTTGAACTGAGGGAAGACCTTCAGCGGGTTCTTGTTGAAGATGGTTAGCTTGTCGTCTTCGCTTAGGAAGTCGATAGCGGAGATGATCGGGATCATGTCGTCCGAAGTCTTGCCGGTCTCGGGGCGGACAGCGCCACCGGAACCAGGGGCCTCGGTGCCGAAGCAGAGCTGGCTGACGCCGCGCTGCTTGATGGAGCATTCCATGTAGTTCACGTCGTAGGTGCAGGTGTCGTAGAACAGGTTCTTGGTGAAGTCCTTCTGCGACAGGTGGCGGTCGGTGGGGATGAAGCGGTTGAGCGCGCCACCACCGTGGCACATGACGATCTTGAGGTTCGGGAACTTCTCGAAGACGTCAGTGTGGCTGAAGAGCTGGGTGGCCAGGTAGGTCTCGAGGACGAAACCCATCTGGTAGTTCTGGGGCAGCGGCCGGTGGCGGCGGTCCATGCAGTTGGTGCCGTGGACGATGAGCGGGATGTTGAGCTCCTGGCAGCGCTCGTAGAGCGGGTACCAGTAGGCCTCGTTGACGCCGGGGGTCTCGCGGTGGCCGGCCGGGTCAGGGCTAAGGTAGCTGCCGACGAAGCCGTACTCCTTGACGCAGCGGTCGAGCTCCGGGATGACGTGCTTCAGGTCCGGGGCCGTGCTCTGCTGAGGCAGCATCGAGGCGCCTAGGAAGCGGTCCGGGAACATGCTCGTCTGCTTCTGAATGGTGTCGTTGGTGAAGGTACACCAACCGGGGAAGAGGTGGTCCTCCATCCAGCCGAGCATGGTGAAGGGGCGCGGACCGATGATCTGGACATCGATGTTGCGCTCACCCATGTAGTCAGCGTGGCGCTGACCGGAGGCCTTGAAGGCCTCGTCAGAGAGCTCGCCCTGGGCGGAGGCGCCGCCCGAGATGGGGCTGCGTCCGGCCGTGTTGGAAGCCAACTGGCCGAAGATCCAGGACCGGGCCGCGGCAGGCGCCGAGACGTGACCGTGGACATCGAAGACCTTGGTTCCGTTGTACATGTGCTTTCCTTTCTTGGGCTGCCTGGCCCTACGCTTCATTTCCCGGGTTTTAAAACCGGGATTCTGGCCTCCATGAGGGACTTGCGTGCAGGTGGCGGGGAAAGGAGGACGGCCGATCTGCGCACAATCTAAGATTGTCTCCTCCGCGCAGGTTTGGCGCCGTCCTCGACGAGCCACCACATCTAAGCATCAGGGGCATGGGATGTCAATATGAGGTCTCTAACGTTAATGAGAAAAAATCGCGTGGCTGTGATGGATTGAAAGGTGGGTGGTCGTGGCGCCCGGTGGGAGCGCCGTGGACTTCAAGCGAATGGCCCATCGACGGACGATCAAAGGTTGCCACGCCTCGGCTGCCGCCGATGGCTCGCAATGGTGTGGGTGGGAGCGCTTCGGACTTCAGGGGGGACAGCCTATCGGCGGACGATCAAAGGTTGCCGCGCCTTGCCTGCGGGCAATGGCTCGCAATGGTGTGGGAGCATCTTGGATCTCAAGGGGAATAGACCATCGACGGACGATCTAAGGTGCCGCGCCTCGCCTGCCGCCGATGGCTCGCAACGACAGGACATGGTGGCGGGACCGTTGTTGCAGGACGGACGGACACCCTCACCCTGGCCCTCTCCCTCGAGGGAGAGGGGAGAGGCCTCTTTCCGGCTCAAGGTGAATAGCCAATGGGCGGACGATCAAGGTTGCCGCGCCTTGCCTGCGGGCAATGGCTAGCAACGACGGGAATCAGATGGCGTAGCGGTCTGAGGCGAGGCGGGCGGAGTTGCGGACGAGGTCGGCGAGGGAGACGGAGTCCATGACCTGGGCGATGGCGTCGCGGACCTGGACCCAGACCGTCTTGAGATCGCACTCGGCCTCGCTGACGCACCAATCGCAGGGGCGGTGCTGGCTGACGCTGGCGCAGGGGGCGGGGGCGAGGGGTCCATCGATGAGGCGGCTGATCTCGCCGATGAAGATGCCCTCCGGGTCACGGGCGAGCCGGTAGCCGCCGAGACGGCCGCGGGTGCTGACGATGTAGCCGCCGCCGCGAAGCTGGGTTAGCACCTGCTCGAGGAATTTGAGGGAGGCGCGGCAGCGGCGGGCGATCTCGGCGGCGGAGAGGCCGGGCTCGGCCGAGAGCTCAGCCTTCGCTAGCTCGATCATCGCCTTGAGGGCGAGCTCGCCACGGCTGGTCAGCTTATATCAAGTCTAGTTTAGCGATTTTCTGCTTACAGGCTTGACATTAAGTCCTCAATTCCTCATATTCCTACTATTCATATCGGATTAAGGATTTCATGGATGACGCTGACCTGCCGGAGAAAGTCTGCAACCTGTCTGTGCCCCCGGGCGGGGGCTCTGCAGACGGCCAGCCTTTAGACGGAGGAATTATCCCTTGAATCGATTCGACAGGCGTTCATTTCTTGCTCTGGGCGGCGGCGCGTTGGGCGCCTTGCTGGCGGCGGCCTGCGGCTCCGGCGGCGAAGACGCGCCATCGACGGGCAGCGGCTCCCTCGACCCGGACCGCCAAGCCACGCTGCGATTGGGCTACTTTCCTAACGTCACCCACGCCCAGCCGAACGCTGGTGCTGGCGATCATGGGCGTGATCGTGGCGGTGGGCCTGGCGTTCGACCGGATGATCTTCGGGCCGCTGGAGAGCTGGGTGCAGAACCGCTGGGGCCTGGGCCACTCGTAAGAGCCGGTTATCTGTCTGAATCCGGGTCGGAGTCCCAGGGGCGAGAGAGGCTATCGAAGACAGCCTCTTCCAGCGAATGATAGGTGTCGTGAGCGATGTCTCGTTGACGTCGCAAGCCCTCCATGCGAGCGAGGTCTCTTAGAACGAAACGGGACTCAAGAAGCTTGGGGTTGCCGGTAAATCGGGAAAGGAAGAGGTGAATGTCCTCCTGGAGCTGCGCGTATTTCTCGCGTGCAGCCTCATATTTCCGGAAGGCAGCCTCATAGTCCTTTTCGCTCATCGTATGCACCTTTTGTACTGACGCGGCAAGCGCAGGGCCGAGCGTAAACCAGGTGGAGCGTTCCAATCAAGGAAGCGCTTATCCCTAGACGCTGCCGATGCGTCGCGGTAGCCTTCATGCCATGCGTGCTTTGAAGACGCTTCCTAGATGACGGCTTCCGTGACGATGATCGACGCGGTGGAGCGGGCCGCGCGCAACCGCTTCGCGACGATCATCGTGGTTGGGCACGCGCTCAAGCACCTGCTGATGTCGGGTGTGTACAGCGTGCTGATCCCGGAGATCAAGATCTCGCTGGGGCTGAGCGCGACGCAGGTGGGCGCGCTGGGAACGACCGGCCAGCTGACGGGCTGGCTGGCGACGATGAGCGCCGGCTACCTGGGTGACCGCTTTACGCGCCGGACGAACCTGATGCTGGGCATCTCGCTGGCGATGACGGCGGCGTCGCTGCTGATTATGAGCATCGCGCCGGATTACGGCGTGCTGATCCTGGCGACGCTGTTCATGGGCTTCGGCCCCTCGATGTTCCACCCGCCGGCGGTGGGGGCGCTATCACGGCGGTTTGCGGACCGGCGGTCGTTTGCCATCTCGCTGCACGGCACCGGTGGCAGCATCGGCGAGGTGCTGGGACCGCTGACGGCGGCCGGTCTACTGTCGCTGCTCTACTGGCGGGATGTGCTGCGCTTCGAGTTCGTGATCGGCATCATCGGGGCGCTGCTGATGTGGCGGCTGCTGGATGCGAGCGGCGCCAAGGACTCCGAGCACGGCGCGTCACTCAGGGCATACATCGGGGCGTTCTTTGAGCTACTGAAGCAGAAGGCGCTGCTGCTGCTGTTCCTGGTGACGGGCCTGCGGGCCGTGGGGCAGGCGGTCACGACGGTCTTCTTGCCGATCTACATGCGCGAGGACCTGGGTTACTCGGCGGCGCTGGTCGGCGGGTACATCGCGCTGTCGCAGCTGGCGGGCATCGGCTCGCAGCCGGTGATGGGGCTGCTGGCGGACCGGCTGGGGCACAAGGCGGTGATCCTGCCGGCAATGATCGGCTTTGCGCTGGTGCTGGCGCTGATCCCGCTGGCGGACGGCAAAGCCCAGCTCGCCGTTGTGATCCTGGCCCTGGGCTTTTTCGTGTTCTCGATGCAGTCGATCCTGACGTCCGCCGCCGTAGAGCTGGCAGGCGAGAACGTCCACTCGACGGTGGTGTCTTTGGTCTATGCAGCGGGGTTCATCGGCTCGCTATCGCCGACGATCGCCGGGATTCTGGCCGATGCCTACGGCCTACAGAGCACGTTTGTGTTCAGTGCGACGGTGGTAGCCGTGGGCGCGGCAATCCTGGCGTTCACCAGATTGCCGCGCCGCGGGCTACTGCCTTGACCTAGCTATCGCCGACGGGCAGGCGCTCCGTCATCGAGTCGCGCAGAGCCTGCGCCTGGACCGGGGAGAAGGTCTCGTTGCAGGCTTCGCAGAAGTACGACGTCGCCTTCTCTTCCTTACCAATGTCGTCCACGCTATCCCAGCGCGGGACGAGGACACCGTGGGTGCAGGGCCGTGTTTCAACGGCAGTGTTCGACTTGTCCTTGCCAAATACCTTATCCAAGATTCCCATAATTAACCCTCCCTACCTGAGTTTACGCTAACGTTAAGGTTACTCAGGCCCGATTTAATTTAGCACAAATTGGGTGTGCTTTGCACTTTACGCGAGCGTTAAAGCCGCATAACAGAAACTGTAAGGTCCCGCGCTCAGTCATTCGCCAGCAAGGGGCAAGGGCGTAACGGCGATCAAAGGTTGCCACGCCCTGCCCGCGGGCAATGGCTCGCAACGACAATGGTGGTGTCTGGCGGACCCAAGTTGAAACCGACATGAGTGGAGCCATCGAAGTTAGCCGCGTCTCAGCAGCGGCATGTCAGGTCTGGTAAGGGCGCGGGTCGGTGGTCAATTCGGCGGGCTCCATGAGTCCAGCCAGGCGCTGAGCCTCTGTCGAGCGGAGCAGGCGGGCCTCGCCGGGTGAGAAGCTGGCGCTACAGGCCTCGCAGACGTAGCTGGTGGCGAGATCTTCGTGGCCAAGCTCGGCGATGGTGCTCCAGTGTGGCGTGAGGACGCCGTGGGGGCAGGGCGGGGACTGGGAGAGAGCCATCGGCGCATCATCGATCATCCTCTCGTCTGGGGATTGGCCGTGGCCAAAGAGCTTATCGAGCAGCTTCATGGCTTGCCTCCTGTGAAGACTCGCAGGCAGGTTGGCCCAGGGCATGCTAGAAGGGCATAAAGGGCAGCCTTACGGGGTTGCTAAAGCGTAATGAAAGCCAGCCTTGAGCGACGATGATCGTTCGCTGGGCTTGTAGCTGCCGCGCTCCCAGTGTCGCGCCCACTGCTTGCGGGCCTCGTCGAAAGAGGTCGCGAACCTCGGAGCCGCCCATGACGTCGGCGTTGGCTGGGAGCGCTGCGTCCTAGGACTGGAGGCGCGATAGGACCTTGTTGAACGTCCCCGACGGGCGCATCACTGAGTCCGCCTTCTCTGGGTCCGGGCGGTAGTAGCCGCCGAGATCGACGGTCGCGCCCTGGACGGCCAGCAGCTCCGCCGTGATGGCCGACTCGTTGGCCCTCATTTCCTTGGCCAGCTCCGTGAAGGCGGCGGCGAGCTCAGCGTCTTTGGTCTGCGAAGCCAGCTCCTCGGCCCAGAACATTGCCACATAGAAGTGGCTGCCGCGGTTGTCGAGCTCTCCGACCCGGCGGCTGGGCGACTTGTTTTCGTTCAGGAAGGTCGCCGTGGCCCGGTCCAGTGTGTCGGCGAGGATCTGGGCGCGGGCGTTGCCGGTGGTCTGGGCCAGCTGCTCGAAACTCGCGGCCAGCGCCAGGAATTCACCCAGGCTGTCCCAACGAAGGTGGTTCTCCTGGACCAGCTGCTCCACGTGCTTGGGCGCCGACCCGCCGGCGCCGGTCTCGAACATGCCGCCGCCGTTGATCAGCGGGACGATCGAGAGCATCTTGGCGCTCGTGCCAAGCTCCATGATCGGGAACAGGTCTGTCAGGTAGTCACGCAGCACGTTGCCGGTGACGGAGATGGTGTTCTCGCCCTTGCGGATGCGCGCCAGGGAGAAGGCGATAGCGTCGTCGGGCGCCATGATTTCGATCTGGAGGCCGTTGGTGTCGTGCTCAGGGAGATAGGCGCGCACCTTGGCGATGAGGTTGGCGTCGTGCGGGCGGCTTTCGTCGAGCCAGAACACGGCCGGCTCGCCCGTGAGGCGGGCGCGGGAGACTGCCAGCTTGACCCAGTCGCGGATCGGCACGTCCTTGGTCTGGCACATTCGCCAGATGTCACCGGCGCCGACGGTGTGCTCGAAAACCGTGTTGCCAGCCTGGTCAACCACGCGCATCTTACCGGGGGCCGGGATTTCGAAGGTCTTGTCGTGGCTGCCGTACTCCTCCGCCGCCTGGGCCATCAGCCCGACGTTGGGGACGGAGCCCATGGTCGCCGGGTCATAGGCGCCGTTGGCACGGCAATCGTCCAGGACGATCTGGTAAATGCTGGCGTAGCTACTGTCTGGGATGACGGCGAGGGTGTCGTCCTCTTTGCCGTCTGGACCCCACATGTGGCCGGAGCTTCGGATCATAGCCGGCATCGAAGCGTCGACGATCACGTCACTGGGGACGTGCAGGTTAGTGATCCCGTTGTCGGAGTCGACCATTGCCAGCGCCGGGCCGTCGGCGAGACCCTGCCGGATGGCGGCTTCGATCCCCATGCGCTCGTCGGCGGGAAGCGACTCCGCGGCCTGGAGAAGGGCGCCGAGTCCATCGTCGGGATCGCCGCCGGCGGCGGCAAGCGCCTCGCCGTAGTCGGCGAAGAGCTTGGGGAAGAAGACACGCACGGCGTGACCGAAGATGATCGGGTCCGACACCTTCATCATCGTGGCCTTCAAGTGCAGGGAGAAAAGGACGCTCTCAGACTTGGCGCGGGTGATCTGTTGGGCGAGGAATTCGCGAAGCGCCGCGGCGCTCATCACGCTGGCGTCCACGACTTCACCGGCCAGCACGGGCAAAGACTCGCGCAAGACGGTGGTTGTGCCGTCATCGCCAACGAGCTCGATCCGCAGCGCGTCGTCGGACTTGAGAACGATGGACTTCTCCGTTGTGCGGAAGTCGCCGGCGGTCATGTGCGCCACGTTCGTCCTGGAGTCTGAGGACCACTTGCCCATCGTGTGCGGGTGCTGCCGGGCGTACTGCTTGACCGATGCGGGCGCGCGGCGGTCAGAGTTGCCTTCCCGCAGGACAGGATTCACGGCGCTGCCCTTGACCCTGTCGTAGCGGGCGCGGATATCCTTCTCTTCGCTGGTTTTGGGAGAGTCGGGGTAGTCCGGCAGCGCGTAACCCTTCTCCTGGAGCTCGGCGATGGCCTCCTTCATCTGCGGGACGGAGGCGCTGATGTTAGGCAGCTTGATGATGTTGGCCTCGGGCTTGAGGGTCAGAGCGCCCAGCTCAGCGAGGGCGTCGCCGATGCGCTGGTCGGCTTGGAGGTACTCGGGGAAGACGGCGATGATCCGGCCGGCCAGCGAGATATCGCGCGTCTCGACGGGCACGCCGGCCGTGGCGGCGTAGGCCGAGATGATGGGCAAGAACGAATACGTCGCCAGGAGCGGGGCTTCGTCCGTGTGGGTGTAAATGATCTTCGAGTCAGTCATCGAGACTCCTCCATCGCTTCCACGGGGGTTCCTGAGACAAGATAATCTGAGCGCTCCGCTACGTCCATTGCGCGGCGAGATAATCCTGGGCATCGAGACAGCCTCCTGACAGCTCCATGGAGCCGTGATCTGGTATGGTTGCGGCGAGAAATCAGAATTATAGCCTGCGGGCTATCAGCCGATATTGGAGTCTGCCTTCTGGCAACTCGGATTGGCGCTGTTCATGGAGCAGACAATGAATATTGCCTTCGTGGGAGACGTGCATGGCCGCGTCTTCCATTGCATCGCTGGGTTGCTGAGCCTACAGGGACGAATGGGAAAGACACTGGACCTCGTCATTCAGGTAGGTGACTTTGGCTACCCGTTTCCCGAGCGAATGGACGCACCCTCCAAGAGATATCGAGAGCTGGACGCTACGGAAGGCGACGTCAGCCGGCTTTTCGCTGCGGAATCACCCTGGGCTGAGTCATTCCATCTGGCGCGCCGAAAACTAGGTGGGCCGATCCTCTTCATCCGCGGCAACCACGAAGATTTCGACTGGCTCAGATCCCTTGAGGTCGAGGCAAAGCTTGGCATCGCTAAGACCGACCCCTACGACCTGTTCCGATACGTCCCTGATGGCGCCGTTTTGAGTTTTGAAGGGTTCCGCATAGCGTTCATGGGAGGCGTTGAAGAACGGACCGGAGACGCCGGCATTGAGCCTCAGTCCTACGACCATCTTCTGGCGTTAGATGCAGGTTACGTGGACCTGCTGATCACGCATCAGGGACCATTCGGCAGCAGCGCCGGCTTCCGAGGCGATATCCACGGCTCTCGCCTGATCTCAGAGCTGCTGAGCCGTCTGCAGCCCAGGTTTCACGTCTTTGGACATGCGCACCAACAGACCGGGCCGCAGGCGCTTGCACACACGACTTATCTTGGACTTGACGCTCTCGTCGCTTCCGCCAAGTGGGAGCCAGACGCGAAGGGACTGAAGCTAGGTTGCTTTGGTGTTCTCGATACTGAGTCCGGCGACCTCAGACCGATCATGGACCCATGGCTCGCGGGGTTTCCAACACCATTCGACTTTGAAGAGTGGATCTCAGGGCGGTGGCCAGGGCGCATGAATCAGCGCGATTGAGATCTGCGGGCTTACCAAGCAGCACAAGAGTGGCGTTCTCGCCACGGCGTCACCTACGTCCATTGCGCGCGGACCTGTGTGTGCGGTACTTATATCGATGGACTTCAGCGGAGCAGCCACGGATTCACCAAGGGAACGATGGTTCGAAGGCGGACTTCGGTTCCAATGCACGTCTTGCGGCAAGTGCTGCACCGGCTCTTCCGGCTCTGTTCAGGTCTCGACAGCGGACCTGGAGCGCCTGGCCAACTTCTTCGAGCTGCCAGCAGGCACATTCGCGCGCAGGTACACGCGTGTGACCAAGGGCAGGCGCGCTCTGATCGATGGCCCCGGCTCTCATGACTGCGTTTTCTTGACCGGCAAGACCTGTAGCGTTTATGAGGCGCGTCCAACGCAGTGCCGCACTTATCCCTGGTGGATCCGGAACATCCGTGACCCTGAGAGCTGGCAAGAGGCCGGCGAGGTCTGTGAGGGCATCAACCACCCGGAGGCGCCGGTGATTCCCGCCTCGGAGATTTTAGAGCAGTGCCGGACAGACCTGGAGAACGAGGCCAGTTGAGGTAGAAACCGCACTCCGGCCTGAAGGCCGGGGCATGACCTGTGCCCGTAGGGACGCAGCTTCAGCTCCGTCCAACCACTCGCAGCCTCGATTCTGCTAGCGGTTTCGGGGGCAAGGTTCGGCCGGAATAAGTTCCTCGAAACGATGATTAGCGCCGGATGGGCGCTTCGGACGGACCTAAAGGTGCGTCCCTACGTGGTCACCGGCGACTGCGTCGTCTGGACGCTCTACCTCGCCGGTTTTTGCTTACCCCTGGGCGACGATGATCTTCTCGCTGGGCTTGTAGCTGCCGAGCTTCTCCGTGTCCCGCCACTGCTTGCGGCCTTCGTTGAGGAGGTCGCGGCCCTCGCAGTCGTCCATGACGACGGCAGGGAAGTCTTCGACTTCGACGCGCTTGAGGGACTCGGTGCCGAGGTCCTCGTAGGCGATGACTTCGATCTTCTTGATGAACTGGGAGAGCATCGCCCCGGCGCCGCCGACAGCCATGAGGTAGACGGCGTGGTACTGCTTGAGCGCCGCCTGCACCTCCAGGCCGCGGTTGCCCTTGCCCATGCAGGCCTTGAGGCCCTCGGCCAGGAGACGCGGCGTGAAGGGGTCCATGCGCATCGAGGTGGTGGGGCCGATGGCGCCGCTGGCGTGGCCGGGACGGGCGGGCGTGGGGCCGGTGTAGTAGATCAGCTGGCCCTTGAGGTCGATGGGGAGCTGGCCGCCGGCGTCCAGGGTCTGGACCATGCGGTTGTGGGCGGCATCGCGCGCGGTGTAGATGGTGCCGCAGACCAGGACGTGGTCGCCGATCTTGAGCTCGGAGACGTCCTCATCGGTAACGGGCGTCGTGAGACGCACCTCGAGATCGCTGAGACGTTCGACTGCCATGCTTAGACCTCCTCAGCCCCCTCCGGGAGGGCGACGTTGACGACGATGTTTTCGCGGCCGCTGCGCGAGACGATCATGTCGACCGGCTCATCGCTGCTGGCGTTGATCTCCTGATGGATAAGCTCCGGCGGCACGAAGATGAAGTCGCCGGCCTCGGCTTCGACGACGTGCTCGAGCCCGGGGCCGTAGCGCAGACGGGCGCGACCGCTGATCACGTAGATGGCGCTCTCCAAGGGGCCGTGATGATGGGGGCCGGACTTAACGCCCCTCTCCATCGACACGTGGCCGACCCAGAGATGCTCGGCGCCGACGGTGCTGCCGCCACAGCCCTCGGCGCGAGACATGCCGGGCGTCTGGGCGGTGCCGGCATCGCGCTCGGCCGGGTGAATGACTCGGACCACGGGGTCGCTCATACCGGCTGCTTTCCGGGCTGAGCAACGGCTATCGCCTCATCGTCGTCGTCCAGACCGAGGGTGACGTCGATGACCTCTTCCTCGATCTGGGCCAGGACGCCCTCGTTGCGCTGGCGCTTGATCATCTGATATCGCTGGACGGCCATGACGCCCCAGGCGGCGGCGACGCCGGCGTTGGCGGAGGCGCTGAGCCAGAGGCCGAGGGTGGCCATCGTCACGGCGAAGATGCTGATGATGGCAAGCGACATGACGCTGGTGGTGAGCGCGGGCTTCTGGTCGCCGCGGATCGTCGGGATCAGGGAGATGAGGATGACGAAACCGCCGATTGAGAAGACCCAGTCCTGCCAGGGCACCTAGGGCCGCCCCTCCCAGCCGCTACCCCACGGGCAGACGGGCATACTGGCAAACGGGCAGACCATCTCGGTTTCGGACACTAGAGGACGGCTTCCTTGAGGCGGGCGCTGTGGCACTGGATGTTGACGCCGACGGGCAGGGCCGTGATGTGCGTGGGGTAGGTGAGGATGTTGACGGCGAGGGCGGTGTTGATGCCACCGACGGCCTGGGGGCCGACGCCGAGGGCGTTGACCTTCTCCAGCATCTCGGCTTCGAGCTCGGCGATCTCTTCGTCCTCGCTCTTGCTGCCGACGCCGCGGGTGACGGCTTTCTTAGCCAGGCCCATGGCGTACTCGGAGGTGCCGCCGATGCCGACGCCGATGATCAGTGGGGGGCAGGGGTTGCCGCCGGACTCCTCGACGGTGCGCATGACGAACTCGATGATCGGCTCCTTGCCGGCGCGGGGCAGGAAGTTGGCGTAGCGGCTCATGTTCTCGCAGCCGCCGCCTTTGGGCATGACCTTGAGACGGAGCTCGTCGCCGGGGACGACATCGTAGTGGATGACGGCGGGCGTGTTGTTGCCGGTGTTGACGCGGCTGGTCAGCGGGTGCGCGACGATGGAGGCGCGCATGTAGCCGCTGGTGTAGCCGGCGCCGACGCCCTCGTGGATCGCCTCTTCGAGGGAGCCGCCGCTGATGTGGACATCCTGTCCCAACTCAACGAAGACGACGGTGGTGCCGGTGTCCTGGCAGAGCGGGATCATCTCGCGCTGGGCGATGTCGAAGTTGTCGATGATCTCGACCAGGATTTGCTTGGCCAGGGGCGCTTTCTCGGTGGCCTCGGCGCGGCGCAGGCCGTCGCGGACGTCGTCCGGCAGCACGTGCGTGGCTTCGATGCAAAGCTCTGAGAGCTTGGCTTTGATGGTGTCGACGTGGATCTCTCTCATTGCCCCTCCTGATTCGATCCGCGGGCGCTTTGCCTTGGGGATTCCGGCAACTATCTTCCCTGATCAGGGTGGTTGGAGCAAAGGTATAATTCTGAGGAAGCCGATGCAGCCAGCCAGCGTCCTCGATGCCCCTCCCCGGCCCGGCGCGGTGCGCATGGCGGAACTGATGGGCGCCTTCTCGATAGCCAGCGACCTCGCCTTCGGTTATCAGCTGGAGGACAGCATCCGTTCCTGCTACGTCGCGATGCGGCTGGCGGAGGCGATGAAGCTGCCGGAGGCGGAACAGCGCACCGTCTTCTATACGGCGCTGCTCAAGGACGCGGGCTGCACCTGCTACACCAGCCAGCTGGCCTCCTTCTGGGCAATGGACGAAATCCAGGCTCGCAAGGATGTGCTGGTCTACGGCGAAGGCGCGTCAGCGCTGGCTTATATCGCCTGGGTGCGCAACAACGTGGCGGCGGAGCAGCCACTGAAGGCCCGGCTGGGCCACTACGCCAATGTGTTCATGCGGACGCCCAAGGTGATGGCCGATGGCTTCGCCACCTCCTGCGAGGTCGCGGTGCGGGTGGCGACCCGGCTGGGGATGCCGCCCGATATCCAGGACGCGGTGCTCAACCTCTGGGAGCAGTGGGACGGCAAGGGCTTCCCCAGCGGACGGCGCGGCGAGGAGCTGCCCATCTCGGCGCGGGTAGTCCAGGTCTCGTTCATCGCCGTGCCGATCTATCGCAGGTATGGCAAGGATGGCGTCGCCGAGTTCACGCGTTCGCAGAGCGGGCGTTTTCTGGACCCGGCGGTCGCCGAAGCCTTCAGCGAAATTGCCGGGGAGGACGATTTCTGGGCCGGCGTCGAGAGCAACGCGATCTGGGCCGACGTGCTGGCCCTGGAGCCGGAGTCGGACCTGACGTGGGTCTCCGAATCCAAGCTGGACGACCTATCGCTGGCGATGGCGGACTACATCGACCTGAAGTCACCCTACGTCGCGGCCCACTCGCGGCGGGTGGCGCGGATATCGGAGCAGATCGCCACGCTGCTGGGGGCGACGGCAGCGGAGATTGCCTTGACGCGACGGGCGGCGCTCTCCCATGACCTGGGGCTGGTGGGCGTGCCTTCCTACACTTTGAATAGACCGCCGGACCAGCTAAGCCGTACCGAGCAGGAGCAGATGCGCCTGCACCCCTACCACGCCGAGCGTCTACTCGCGGCGGTGCCAATCGTTGCGCCGTGGGCGGCGCTGGTGGGGGCGCATGAGGAGCACGTCGATGGCAGCGGCTACTTCCGGGGCCTGAAAGGTCGCGACATACCCTTAGGGGCGCGGATAATCGCCGTGGCGGACAGGGTGGACGAGCTGACGCACGACGCGCCGGGACAACCGGCGATGGAGCTGACGGCAGCGGTGGACGTGCTGGCCGCCGAGGCAGGGACGCGCCTGGACGAGGAAGTAGTCGCGGCGGTGAGGCGATGCCTGGGGGCCGGCGCCGCACCGGCACGGACGCCGGCGGAGCTACCGGCAGGCTTGACGACTCGCGAGGTGGAGGTGCTGCGGCTGGCATCGCAGGGGCTGACGCGGCGGCAGATCGGCCAGCGGCTCTCGATTACGGAGAACACGGTGCGGCACCACCTGGAGCATATCTACGGCAAGACGGAGACGAAGACGCGGGTGGCGGCGACGCTGTTCGCGATGGAGCACGACCTGCTGCCGTAGCCACCTCCCGCCCCCGCCCCACGGGCAAGCGGGCAAGCGGGCAAGCGGGCAAGCGGGCAAGCGGGCAAGCGGGCAGAGTAAAATCCTCGAGCTCCCTAAGCAAATCAATCGCGATCTTTCATCTGGCTGAATGGGACGAACGTCCGATGGCAGGGGCGGCGCATGTTGCGAGAATGGCGGCAGGCGGGAAACCGTCAATTCGATTGCGGAGGTTTGCGATGCCACTATTTATGGACGTGCACCGTCAGGTGGAGGGCGCGAACGCGAAGACCGTTGCGGCGGCGCACTTCAAGGACCTGGAGATTCAGGGCAAGTACGGCGTCAAGTACCAGCGCTACTGGCTGGAGGAGACGACGGGCCGGATCTTCTGCCTGGTGGAGGCGCCGGACAAGGAAGCGGCGGCGCGGGTGCACCGCGAGGGGCACGGGCTGGTCGCGGACGAGATCCACGAGGTGGTGGAGGGGTCTTAGGGTCGAGGAGAGAGGAGGCGTCTGCTGCGGGGGGCCATACCGCGGGCTGAACCCCGCGGCATCAGTTCCACTCCGAGGGTTGATCTTGGGTTCGGACGATCACCCTCACCCTACCCTCTCCCTCCGAGGGAGAGGGACTTCACGGAAGAGGGCGTCCCTGTGGGACGCCCTCTTTACCTCGCGATGGTTAACTAAGCTAGGAGACGATCTTGACGAGCTCCTCGGTGCCCTTGGCGGCCGCGACGATCTTTGCCTTCTCCTCGGCGGAGACGGGGACTTCGTAGACCTGCTCGGCGCCGCCCGAGCCCAGCTTGACGATGGTGCCGCAGAAGGTGCCCTTGATGCCGTACTCGCCGTTGAGCTGGACGGCACAGGGCATGAGGCGCTTCTCGTCCTCGAGGATGGCTTCAACCATGGCGATGGTGGCGACAGCGGGGGCGAAGAAGGCGGAGCCGGTCTTGTAGAGCTCCACCAGCTCAGCGCCGCCGGTCATGGTGCGCTTGACGATGGCGTCCAGGCGGCCGGCCGGGATCAGGTTGGCGATTGGGATACCGCCGGCGTGGGCGAGGCTGGTGACCGGGACCATGGTCGTGTCCGTGTGGCCGCCAAGGACGAAGGCGTGGACATCACGCTGGGAGATGCCGAGCTCCATGGCGAGGAAGGTGCGGAAGCGCTCGCTGTCCAGCATGCCGCCCTGGCCGATGACGCGCTCGCGGGGGAAGCCGGACGCCTTCATGGCGACGTGGCACATGACGTCCATGGGGTTGGCGAAGACGATGATCACGGCGTTGGGGCTGTGCCTGGCGGCGTTGGCGGCGGCGTACTCACCGACGACCTCCGCGTTGCCCTTTAGCAGGTCTTCGCGGGACATGCCGGGCTTGCGGGGCGCGCCGGACGTTATGACAACAACGTCGGAGTTGGCTGTGGGCTCCCAGTCGTCGGCGGCGGTGAGGGAACCCTCGAAGCCGGCGAAGGAGGCGCCCTGGGTGATGTCGAGGGCTTTGCCGTGGTGCTGGGCGAACTCTGCGACGTCCTTGATGACGATATCGCAGATGTTCTTCTCAGCCAGGCGGTAGGCCATCATGCCGCCGGTCTGGCCACCACCGACGATGGTTACTTTCTTGCGTGCGCTCATGTTTACTCCTCCCAAACCCGCAAGGCGGGCTGAATCTCGATTAAGGACTTCCCGATACTGAGCGGAGAAAGAATACTACTTCTACGCCTTAGACTCTGCTACATCGATTCGGGCCCGGCCACGGTTTTAAATTCTTCGCCGCACCTGAAGTGCGCTCAGCATGACAAAGGGTACGGAGCCCATTATCACGACTCTCGCCGCCGGCCTCTTCAGGGCAAGGTACCGCTAACCACCTTGTCTGATGTAACCTGTCGCCTCCCACCCACCGGTTCTATCTCCTACGCCTTATGTCCTATGCTCTCTGCCATGAAGACCGAATTCTTTGAGTCCGACCCGTTCTCTCCCCGCAAGGCCGAGCTCCTCCTCAGCATTGATACCGACTACCGCTTTGAGAAAGGTGACGAGGTGGTCATCGAGTCTGGGGGCCGCGCCACCAAGATTCGCATCATGGACATCCGCGTTGCCGTGCGCTCCGGCATCCTCAGCCGCGAAGTGCTGGCGCTCAAGGTCTGATACATCGCCGCAAGCCTAGGTAGTGGGTTTGACCGCGACGACAGCAAGGAAGAGGATCGTCAAATGACGAACGAACGCCGGATATGCTCGGTTAAAGATTGCCCGAACGAAGCAACGGTGGCGTATCACTTCAGGAGGGAGGTGGTAGCAAAACCTGGCACCTCCGTAATTGTCCCGTACTTCTGCCCAGGCCACCTGGAGGAAATGCAAACCCACCAACTCTACGAGCCGTTCGACTATCTCAGGGTGAGTATCCATCTGGCGCCCGCATCAAACTGACCCACTATCCAAGCCTATCTCGGCTTGACTCTACATTTATGTCGCATCTAAAGTTGCTCGATGCTGCTCGAGCGGTCGCGCCCGGCTGCCCGGAGATTCGCTCCGCGCCTTGCCGGTGCCGCCTTCATCCTCCTCACCTTTAGCGTCCTTGCCTGCGGCGTGCCGATTTCGGCCGTCGAAATGACGGCGACCGCTGAGAACGGCGGGGGCGTCGATCCGGGTCTACCCGCCCTGCTCAGCGTGGCAACCGCGGAGACAGGGCGCTCCGGCAACCTGCCGTTGCAGGCGCAGGACACCGCCATCGCTGTACTCACCGTTACACCACGGCCGTCCGTAACCGCCGCGCCCGCCGGCACAGGGACCCCCTCCGTCACCGGCACCCCCGGCGCGACGACAACGCCCTCGGCTTCTCCTACGGCCGGCGCCACGCCCAGTGGCACCCAGGGCCCGAGCCCGACGCCTACGCCCGGCCTCAGCGAGTCTCAGCAAGCCGTAAGGATCCTCAACGATCAGCGTGCCGCGAAAGGGCTGAGCGCCCTCAGCATCGATCCCAACCTCACCGCCATCGCCAACGCCTACGCCAAACTCCTGGCCGAAAAGGACGCCTTCTCCCACGTAGGCCCGGACGGCTCCACGCCTCAGTCCCGGATCACGGCGTCCGGCTACCGCGGCGACTTCAAGGGCGAGGCGCTTTCGGCTGGACAGAGGACGGCAGAGGAGGCCATCGACGCCTGGCGCACCAGCCCCGCCCACGCCGCAATCATCTATAGCACCCAGGCCGAGGACATCGGCCTCGGCTTCTTCAATGACCCGGGCGACGTCTACGGCCAGTACTGGGTCCTCGTCGTCGGCGCGCCCTGAGCGTCAGCAACACCGTCCTCGCCTCTCGCAATTTGTCATCGCGAGCCATCGCGATAGCAATGCGCAGCTTGAGCCGGGCCGAAGGACGTGGGCGATCTGGCTGGCGGGGCACCCCCGAAGATGGAAGACCAACCATTCGCCCAATCACAACCTGTCTTGTGAGGGCTGGCAGCCCGAAGCAACCTCGGACTAAACGTCCGTCTGTCATTCACGCGACCGTGTGCCCGAGATGGCTTCGCTCCGCTCGCAATGACTGCGCTGTCGCTTGCTGTGCCCTAAGATCGCGCATAGCAAATCCGCTCCCATGACCACAAACAGAGAGGCCGCCCCGATCTCTCGGGACGGCCTCCTCGCATTAGATGGCGCGCTGAGTGGGACTCGAACCCACGGCCTCAGCCTCCGCAGGGCTGCGCTCTATCCGCTGAGCTACCAGCGCGTGTTTGGTGCCGAAGGTGGGACTTGAACCCACACGAGCGTAAGCTCACTACGCCCTGAACGTAGCGCGTCTGCCATTCCGCCACTTCGGCGCGTAGGGCCTAGTTTAGCACGCGCTCCGCCGTGAGCGCTGCGCCTAAGCCGGCCGCTGTCCCACGCACATCACGTGGCTGGTCGCGCCCAGCAACCCCGGGTCAGACTCGATCGCCTTCAACGTCGAGAGCAGCAGCTCCGTCTTCTCCGGCGCGTCCAGGTAGTCGCCCAGGTTGCTCAGCAGCCAGGCCGGACCCTCCACGGCGATAGTTGCCTGGTGCAGCAACCCGGCGACGGCCATCTCGCGGCGCAGGTCGCTGGGGTGGTGCATATAGGAGGTCGCGAAGTACTCTGGCTTATCGTCGTAGGGGTTGCGGTGCTGCCCGTCCGAGATGTCCCGCGCGATCATCTCCCGATACTTCGGGTCCTCGATGTAACCCTCGCGCATGCCGAACAGCGTCCAGGCGAAGCGCGAGATCGACGTTGCGAAGGCGAAGCCGCCCGGCTTCAGCACCCGATAGGCCTCATGCCAGGCGAAGCCGCGCTCGTCGTATTCCGTGATGTGGTACAGCGGCCCCAGCAGCAGCACCGCGTCGGCGATGCCGTCAGGGACCTCCTTGAGGTTACGCGCGTCGCTGACAATGGCGCTGGCCAGCGGCTGATCCGGCTGCCGCGCCGAAGCCTCCAGCGCCTGCTGCACGTGGTAGTCCAGCGGGTCGAAGAGATGCACCTTGTAGCCCAGCGAGGCCAGCCAGCAGGCGTAGACGCCGGGGCCGCCGCCCACGTCGAGGATCGTCCCCGGCGGCGCCTTCAGGTAGCGCTGGATGATCTCCCGCGTCCGCAGGTACTCCAGCTTGCCCGCCGGCGACTCGAACAGGTGCGTGGCCTCGCCGCCTCGCTCGTAGAAGCGGACCACATCCATGGGGATCAGCGGGTTCTCTACGCCGTCGTAACCGCCACCGTGCTCGGGACTATCGTGCATGCCCTTCCCTCATTGCTCATCGCGGACCATAGCCATCCTGACCGGTCGCGTCACGTCACTCTCGGCCTAGGATACAACGGCCAGATTCCTCAACGCTCGCATTCCTTGACCGCCTCTCGACCCTGTACCTACACTGAAACCCCGTGGGCGATTAGCTCAGCCGGCAGAGCGCTTCCTTCACACGGAAGAGGTCACTGGTTCAAGTCCAGTATCGCCCACCACGAAGTCAGATTCCCGATTCGGACGCATTAGTTGACTAGCTGGAACGAACACAACCTCGGCGTGATCGAACAGTTTCGCGCCAAGGGTGGCCGCGACGGTGCCAGGCCGCTCTTGCTGCTGACAACGACCGGGGCCAAGAGCGGACGGCCTCACACCACGCCGCTCATGTACCTGGCGGACGGCGACCGCTTTGCCGTCATTGCCTCAAAGGGTGGCGCCGCGAATCACCCGGACTGGTACTGGAACCTCGTCGCCAACCCCAGCGTCAGAGTTGAAGTTGGGGGCGAGAGCTTTGAGACGCAAGCGCGCGTTGCGGAGCCGGAGGAGCGCGACCGTCTCTTCGCGCTCCAGGCTGAGCGTTATCCCTTCTTCGCGGGCTACCAGAAGAAGGTAAAGCGGCGCATACCCGTCGTCGTCCTGCAACGCCGTACGCGCCAGTCTCCATAAGCCCGCCGGCTCCCAATCCCCATCCAATCTCTACCTGCGATCCTGATAGCGAGGGACAACGCGCTTACCTGTATGCCTGTAGCCCGTATGCGAAGGAGATCACGGACCATGAATTGCCCCAAATGCCAGAACCCGCTGCGTGAGCGCGAACGCGAAGTCAGCGCCGGCGATATCGTCGTCATGGACGCCTGTCCTGCCTGCGGCGGCATCTGGTTGGACAGGGGCGAGCTGGAGAAGCTCACACGCCTCGAAGACCGCTACTACGACAACAACAATGACCAACGCCGCAATGATCGCTGGGACGATGATGACGATGACGACCGGCGGGGCGGCCAGAACGGCTTTGGCGGTGGCGCGCAGGGCGCCCGCGGCGGACGGCGCAACGGCTTTCTCGGCAGTCTCTTTGAGGGCTTCGCCAACGATTAGCTAGCCCCGCGCAGTTTCGCGGGCCAGAAAGCCGCCGTGTAGCTTCTGCTAATCTCTAGTCATGAAGTTCCGAGCCACCCTCCTGCAGAGCGGCAAGACCGCCACCGGCATCGAAGTCCCGCCGGAGGTCGTCTCAGCCCTCGGCTCCAGCAAGCGGCCCGCCGTCCGCGTCACCATCGGCAGCCACACCTACCGCAATAGCATCGCCTCGATGGGCGGCGTCTTCATGCTCTCCGTCAGCGCTGAGAACCGAGCCGCCGCCGGTGTCGCTGCCGGCGACGAGGTGGACGTCGAGATTGAGATCGACAACGAGCCGCGCGAGGTAAGCGTCCCGGCCGATTTCTCCGCTGCGCTGGACGCCGACCCCGAGGCCCGGCGCTTCTTCGATGGCCTCGCCTACAGCCACAAGCTGCGCCACGTCCTATCGATCGACGGCGCCAAGACGCCCGAGACCCGCCAGCGCCGCATCGAGAAGTCGGTCAGCACCCTGCACGATGGCCGCGTCTAGTCGCCAACGCTGTACCCTGCTCAGGTGACCAGCGTTACAGAAAACCCGGCTCCCATCCTGCTCCGCAAGGACCTCGCCCGCTCCATCCGACAGGGCCAGCCCTGGATATACCGCGACGCGCTCCAGCCCGGCGATGATCTGCCTGACGGCGCCCTCGTCGAGGTGCGAACGCGCGATGGCCGTCCTCTGGCCCGTGGCTTCTGGGACGCCCGCTCGCCCATTGCCGTCCGCGTCCTCGAGTCAGGCGGCCCCGGCCATCGCTTTACCGATATCGAGACGCTGATCGCCGGACGCCTCGCCGCCGCCCTCGACCGCCGCCTGGACCGCCTCGACCTCGCCAACACCAACGCCTTCCGCTGGGTCCACGGCGAGGCCGATCTCCTGCCAGGCATCCACGCCGACTACTACGCTGGCGCCGCCGTCATCCGCTTCGATGGCGCGGGCGCCCGCGCCTTCTACGGGCCGATCGAGGAGCGTTTGCGCGCCGCCGCTGGCTCTCGCCTGCCGCTCGATGCCGTCCTCGACCGCGACCAGCGCGGAGGCGCTGACGAACGCGAGGTCATCGAGGACGGCGTCCGCTTTCTCGTCGATCTCGCTCACGGCCAGAAGGGTGGCCTCTTCCTTGACCAGCGCGAAAACCGCCTGCTCGTCGCCGGGCGCGCCCGCGGCAAGTCGCTGCTCAACCTCTTCGGCTACACCGGCGGCTTCGCCATCCACGCTGCCGTTGCCTGCGCCCGCCGCACCGACACGGTCGACATCGCCGCGCCCGCCATCGAGGCTGCCCGCCGCAACTTCGAGCTCAACAACCTCGACCTTGCCAGCGCCGGCCTCCACGCCACCGATGCCTTCGACTTCCTCACCCAGGCGATCAAGCGCGGCGAGCAGTGGGACATCGTGGTCTCTGACCCGCCGAGCTTTGCCGCCAAATGCGACGCCGTCCCTGCCGCCCGTCAGGCCTACCAGCGCCTGCACCGTCTCGCCGCCTCGGTCACGCGGCCCGGCGGCCTGCTCTGCGCAGCCTCCTGCTCCAGCCACGTCGGCAGGGCAGACTTCCTCGCGACCATCGAATCCGGCGTGCGACAGGCCGGCCGCAACTGGCAGCTCGAAGCCGTATACGGCGCCGCCTTCGACCATCCCGTCATCGCCGCCTTCCCCCAGGGTGACTACCTCAAGTTCGCCGTCGGCGCCGTCTCATAGTCGAGGCCGCGCAATCTCGAAAGCGCCGGTTCAACCCGGCGCAGCGCCTCGTCCGCCACCAGCGCCAGACAGGCGACGTAAATCCCCACAAGCAGGATCTCGAACCGCAGCTCATCGCGCAGGAACGCGAACGGCAGTACCCGGCTCAGCCAGGCCGCGATCAGCAGGTTGCGCACCAACGGACTGCCGCGCAGCAGCCAGACGCCGGCCAGCGCGATCAGCGGCAGCACCGGCCCCGCGAACCTCGTCGCCTTCAGCACCGCATCCGGCAACGTCGATACTGCTTCCGGTGGCTTTTGCAGCGTCATCACTCGCAGCACGCGTTGCAGGGTCGGCTTCAGGAACCAGCCCGGGTTTTCACGCATGTGGCCTAGCGCTTCGTCGCGCAGGAAGGCGTCGCCCTGCCAGGTGCCATACTCAAAGCCGTTGGCGCGCATCAGCCGGTTCGCGGCTGCATCCAGGTTCGCCCCCTCCACCGGTGCAATGCCCCAGGGGTTCTCCTGCTGGCCGATGCCCTCCCAGAGCAGGATGAAGCCCGGCCGCGTCGGGTGGAACTCGCCGTAGACACCCTGGTAGAACAGCGCTAGCGCCAGCGTCGGCACGACCCACGCCGCCAGGAAGGCGCCGCCCCAGCTCAGCCGCAGCCGCAGCGGATAGGCAGACAGCGCCAGCACCGCGAGTGGCAGCAGCGGCACCAGCAACACGGCGTCGCCACGGAACCAGCTCCCCGCCCCCAGGATCAGCCCTGCCGCGACAGCGCCCGCCACAACCCGTCCCGTCTTGAAGCCGAAGGCCACGCAGGCGAGCGGCCCAATGTTGATCGCGCTGCCCAACGCGTCCGGTAGCACCAGTCCGGCCTGGATGATCAGCGGCGGCGCCAGCGCGTAGCCCAGCGCCGCGATCAGGCCCGCCCGCGGCCGTCCCGCCACCGCCAGCAGCGCGAACAGCCCCAGGCAGCCCACCGCCGCATCGAGAATCGCCTGCGCTGCCTGCACGGAGACGTAGCTCGCCCCCGTCAGTGTCCATACCCCGGCGATGAAATAGCCGTAGCCTGCCAGCGTATAAGCGTTCGGCCGCTCCATGGCGCCATCGGGAAGAGCCGCGACCTCTTGCCAGCTGTAGACGTAGGTTGGCTGGCTGACGCCCCTGAGGCCCTCCGGCAGACTTTCGTAATAGCCGTCGCCGTCTCTTAGATTCGCGGCGATGCTGGCATAATCGAGGACCTGCTTGCCCCAACCCTGGGAGTCGTCCCGAGCGTTGTAGTGCCAGACCCGCGCCGCCACGCCGAGCAGCACGATCGCCACCAGCGCCGCCGCGATGATGTACTGGCGCCTACCGGCTCCCTGTCGTTGCGAGCCATCGCCGGAGGTGAGGCGTGGCAACCTTTGACCGTCCGTCGTCAAGTCAGCGATTCGAGCTGGCGACCAGCGCTCGGCTAACGATTGCGGCGCTCACGAACCCTAGCCGTCCAGATAGCGCGGCACGATCTCGGTCTCGCGATAGCCGTCCGGCGTCCGCTCCATGCGCCAGGCCCGCGCCTCCGGCTTCGAGGCGATGAACTCCGCCACCCGCGTGCCCTCGTAGCGCACCGCGACGCAGTTGTCGCAGGCCGTGCCGTCCGGCAGCGCGCCCTCCGCCACGAGGCCGCGATACAGCGGCCGGCGCTGCGCTTCCACGTCGAAGTGAGGGCAGAAGCTGCCCTGGATGAACCCCAGTCCGTCCAGCAGCGGCTCCAGCTTCGGCCCGAAGGAGTCCGTTGTGCTCGCCTCGTGCCAGCAGTTCGCACCGGCGCTGCTGCCGCAGAGGACAATTCCCCGCTCCCAGGCTTCGCGCAGCACCGCGTCCAGGCCGTGCTGCCGCCAGATCGCCAGCAGCGCCCCCGTATTGCCGCCGCCAACGTAAATTGCGTCCTGGCTGAAGAGGAACTCCCGCAGGTCCGTCACCTTGCGGTCGATCAGCGTCAGGTGGCTGGGGCGGCAGCGGTCGGAGGAGAAGACGCTGTAGAACCGGACGATGTTCGCCGGCGTATCGCCGCTGGCCGTGCCGATGAAGCAGATGCGCGGGTCATCCGCGCCCGTCAGCCGCAGGATATACTCCTCGATCTGCTGCTCCGCCCGCGACTCGCTGAGCGAACCTCCGCCTATCGCCACGATCGTCGGTTCCATGCTCGTCACCTCCCGAAGCGGAGTCTACCGGCGCCCCGATTGCCCGGCAAGGCTGCTCCGCGATAAGGTGACATAAGGCCGCCGCCGATAATCCTGAGAGCGACGCGATGCCTCGGGTTGAGTCCGAGGTACCGCTGCCTCCCATGAAAGCCTTCGCCATGACCAATCCCCCTCGCCACAGCCGCCGCGACTTCCTTCGCGGCAGCGGCTTTGCCCTCGGCGCTGCCATCCTCGCCGCCTGTGGTGGGGCGGACGCCCGGCCCGCGGCCACTGCGACGGCCCCTCCCTCGCCCACGACACCGCCGCCGCCGGCCGCGACCCCTCCGGCACCAACCCCCTCGCCGGCGCCCACGCCCGTTGCCAGCCTCGAGGAGAAGATCGGCCAAATGCTGATGGTCGGCTTCGCCGGTACCGTCCTTGAAGCCGGCAGTCCCTTCGCTGCTGCTGTAGAGAGCGGCCGGGTCGTGAACACCGTCCACTTCGCCCGTAATGTCGCCTCACCCGGCCAGCTCGCCGCCCTCGACGCTTCCTTGCAGGCGCTATCGCCCGTCCCCATGCTCATCGCCACCGACCAGGAGGGCGGCCAGGTCGCCCGTCTACGACCGGCGCAGGGCTTCCCCGCCGCCGTCTCGGCCGCCGAGCTGGCTGCTCTCAACAACCTGGACATCACGCGTCAGCGCGGCGCCACCACCGCCCGCGCCCTCGCCGCCGCCGGCATCAACCTCAACCTCGCCCCCGTCGTCGACCTCAACGCCAACCCCTCCAACCCCGTCATCGGCGCTATCGGCCGCAGCTTCTCCGCCTCGCCCGGCGTCGTCACCGATCAGGCGCTCGCTTTCATCGCCGGCCATCACGACAACGGTGTCCTCTGCACCCTCAAGCACTTCCCCGGCCACGGCAGCTCCACCGCCGACTCCCACCTCGGCTTCGTTGACGTCACCGAGACCTGGAGCGAGGTTGAGCTGGAACCCTTCCGCCGCATCATCGCCGCTGGCCAGGCCGACGCGATCATGACGGCCCACATCTTTAACGCCAACCTCGACCCGGACCTGCCTGCCACCCTCTCTCACGCCACCATCGAGGGCGTCCTGCGCGGCGATCTCGGCTACGACGGCGTCGTCATCACGGACGACATGCAGATGGGCGCCATCAGCCAGTACTACGGCTTCGAGGCCGCCCTCGAGCTCGCGATCAACGCCGGCGCCGACATCATCGCCATCGCCAACATGCTCGCCTACGACGCCTCTGCCGCGCCGAGCGCCTTCACCGCCATCCTCAACGCCGTGAACGCCGGCCGCATCCCCACCGCCCGCATCGATCAGTCCTACCAGCGCATCCTCAAGCTGAAGGCGAAGCTCGCCTGATCTCAGATCTGTCATCTGAGCCACAACCCTGTCCTCCTGAGCGATAGTGAAGGATCTAGCCCGACGCTCACCACCACACGCCCTTCGCGAAAGCGCCACCACCCCCTCCCCTGTCATTCCGAGGCCCGAGGAATCTTGCCCCGCGAAACCAGCCCCATCCACCCCCGTCCTCTAACCCCGTAACGTCCCGCTGAAATCTTTCGAATAGCATCCTGAGCCTGTCGAAAGGACGTGCGCCCTTCCGATCCCTATCCATATTGCCCGCAGCGCAGCTACCGCCTCTCCAACCGCTCCCGCACCTGCGCCTCGTGCTCTCGATAATGCCCGTACGTATCGTTGCGCAGACGCCGCCGTAGCCTCTCGCTCGACAGCGCCGCCGCCCGGTAGCCCCGATACCGTCTCGACAAGCAGCGCGTGCGTCTCCGCCGCCGCCAGCCGTATCTGCGCCGGCGACAGCTCCCGTGCCCGCTCGAACTCCCGCGCGTTGAACGCGTCGATGCCGCCGTAGAGGTCCGAGTAGCGCGGCAGCCGCTCGCCTGCCAGGATGATCGGCAGCGCCTTGAGGAACTCTTGCTCCCAGCTCGTTACGTGGTTGATCAGGTCTCGCAGCGTCCAGCGCTCAACGACCGGCTCGTCCGCCACCGCATCCCCTGATACCGCCGCGACCGCGACCAGCCAGGCGCGCCAGCCCTCGTCCAGGCGCAGCAACAGCCGCGCCCTGCTTGCCTCCAGCCGCGACAGATCCTCCGGCTTCAAGCCGATGCTTCGTGCACCGCGAGCTGCCGCTTCGAAGCCAGACGCCGCCAGGACTGCTCGATCAGCTCCCATAGCTCGTCGGGGTCCGCTTGCGAGAGGTGGATCAGGATGTAGGGCCCGCTGGCGTAGTGCTGCGTGTAGTAGTAGACCTCCGGCGACTGGGCGATCAGCATCTGCCGCTCCATGTCCTCAACCTTGGCCAGCATGAACGAGTCGGGGTCCACCTCGCTGCGCAGCCGGGCCAGCGTCCGCCGCCGCACCTTGAAGCCCGGCGTCCCCGCGAACGGGCTCTCCTCGACGCCCGGCAGCGTCATCAGCTTCTGCCGCAGCTCCTCAAACGTGACGGGCATGTTGACTCCTACCCACGCCCTTCCGGCCGAGGCCTAACGACGATCCATCCCCATTGCTCCGTGTATCGCCCGGACTTCCGGTCGTAGAGTTGCAGCTTGGCCGACGGCCAGAGAGCCACGGCGACATGTGACTTGCCGACGTTCATGTGCAGTCGCGCAACATCGCACTTCCTGTCCAGCAGGCAGCAGTGGATCGAGAAGAACGGCGTCCGGATACTCATCAGGCTAGTCCCGCTGATCAGACGTTGTAAACCCGCTATTTGTCATTGCGAGCCATCGCCGACAGGCGAGGCGTGGCAATCTTCCCACCTTCCGCATCAAGTCGAGCTACCTATTGCCTGACTGGCCACCGATTGTCCACCTCGACGGCCACCGCCTACAAATACTCCTTCACCTTTACTCCTTCACCTTCTCCGCCAAAGACGATGTAAACCCCAGCGTCGACGCGATCTCCTCCACCGGCGCCTCCCTGATCCCCTTTAGTGACCCGAATTTGCGCAGCAGCGCCCGCTTGCGCTTCGGTCCGATGCCCGGCACCGAGTCCAGCGCGCTCTCCATCCCCGTCTTCGCCCGCACCTTGCGATGGTAGGTAATCGCGAAACGGTGCGCTTCGTCGCGGAGGCGCTGCACCAGGTACAACGCCTGCGACGTCCTCGGCAGCACGATCGGCTCCGCCAGGTCCTGCACGAACAGCTCCTCGTTCTGCTTGGCAAGGCCCGCCAGCGGCACCTCCTTGAGCCCCAGGTTGCGCATCACGTCCAGCGCCGCCGATAGCTGCCCCTTGCCGCCATCGACGATCACCAGGTCCGGCAGCGCCCCCCATCCCGTCAGCGGGTCTCGCTCCTCGTCGAAGTCTTCGATACCGGGCGGTGGCGGTTGGCCGGCGCCGAAGTCTTCCTTCTCGACCGTCAGCTCAGCCCCGAATCCCGCGTCGGGAGTGCCGAATTCCTCATCATCGCTTCGATGTCCCTCAATCGCCTTGGCCGCCTGCCCGTTTGCCCGTTTGCCCGTTTGCCCGAACCTCGCGAAGCGCCGTCCCAGGATCTCCGCCATCGAGGCGAAGTCGTTGGCGCCGACGACCGTCTTGATCCGGAAGCGGCGATACTCCTGCGGCCGTGGCTGCCCATCGATGAACACGACCATGCTCGCGACCGGACTCGACCCCTGGATGTTCGAGTTGTCGTAGCACTCGATGCGCCTCGGGTAGGCCGGCAGGTCCAGCTCATCCTGTAGCTCCGATAGCGCCTGGTCCCGCTTGGAGGTGTCCGCCAGCCAGCGCGCCCGCAGCATGTCCAGCGATTCCCTGGCGTTCTCGCTCGCCAGCTCGATCATCCGCCGCCGCACGCCCCGCTGCGCCACCGCGATCGTCACCTTGCCGCCGCGCTTCTGCGCCAGCCACTCTTCGATCAGCCCGGCTTCCGGCACCGCGAAGGGGACGACGACCGCCTTCGGCACGTAGACCGCCGACTCGTAGAACTGCTTGAGGAAGCTCGCCAACACCTCGCCGTCCGGCTCGTCCTTAACCCCATCGAGCGTGAAGAAATCGCGGCCCACCATCTGGGTGCCGCGGATGAAGAAGACCTGGACGCAGCCCTCGACGTCGTTGCGCGCCAGGCCGAAGACGTCCTCGTCGGTCGGCCGGATCCGCTCCACGACCTGCTTCTCCGCCACGCTTTCGACCGCCCGGATCTGGTCCCGGAACAGCGCCGCCCGCTCGAACTGCAGCACCTCGGACGACTCTTCCATCTGCGTCCGCAGCGACTTCAGCACCTCGGCGCTCTTTCCTTCGAGGAAGAGGAGCGTCTGGCGGATCACTTCGTCGTACTCCTCCTTGGTGCAGTAGGAGGTGCAGGGCGCGATGCAGCGGTGGATGAAGTAGTCCAGGCAGGGACGCGGGTCCGTGCCCGTGATCACCTTGGTGCAGCTCCGCCAGGGGAAGAGCTTCTTGACGATGCTCAGCGTCTTGCGCACCGAAGACGCCGACGCGTACGGCCCGAAGTAGCGCGCCCCGTCCGTCTGCACCCGCCGCGCGATCTCCACCCTCGGCCACTCGTTCTGCACGTCGATGCGCAGGTAGGGGTAGTGCTTGTCGTCCTTGAGGCGGATGTTGAAGAAGGGCTGATGGCGCTTGACCAGCGTCGCTTCCAGGTGCAGCGCCTCGGCCGCGTTCTGGGTGACGATGTACTCGAAGTCCTCGATCTGCTGCACCAGCGCCTGCGTCTTCGGCTCCAGCGAGTGGGGCGCCCCGAAGTAGTTGCGCACCCGGTTGCGCAGCGACGCCGCCTTGCCGACGTAGATCACGTCCCCCTTGGCGTTGCGCATGATGTAGACGCCCGCCTTGATCGGCAGCGCCTTCAGCCTGTCATTGAACCGCGTCCGCTGTGAGTTATCCGAGGCCATTACGCTTCCATTGTAGAAGAGGCGTCGAGGGCGCCGCGGCTGCCCCGGCCGCTTGGCCGGGAATGGGCCTGGAGGGCGGGTTTGATTGTCTGTTTGTTGGGAATTTTTTCTTGCCCGGATGGGAGGCCGGCGAATCTGGAGCGGGTACGGCGAAGGCGGAGCAGGTGGTGAAACGCGTTTGATTGAGCAGGACACACGGCGCCGCCGGGACGGCGTGAGGTACATGGGATGCGACGGGCCGTCATGGGGATAGGGTATCGGAGTTGGGGTTGAGGTCTAAGGGGAGAAGGCGCTGGAGGTGTGATGGTCTTTCGGCTGCGCAGACAAGCCCGCATGTGCCCCCTCCTGCGGAACCGCACCACGCCGCTCAAATCCGCTGACGGGTGGCAGCGGGCTGTGCCCAACGACCGGACGACGTTCTTCTTCGCGTCCGCTAGCGAGACCGTCTCCCACAGGAAGTCCAGAGCCCCGTGGCATAGCGGACCTTGGCGCGCAGCCCGTACAGCAAGAAACGCCTTCGAATCTAACGCGGCGCTCCCTCTCGCGTGCCGCGCGCCCTTGGTTTAGATCATTGGCGGCGGCAGGTCAATGCGGCGGCGGTGTAAATCGCCTGGTCTAATTGAGGTCCGAGGAATCGCTTGACTTCCCATTCGGACATGAGGAATAGTTTGACGATGATCGAACGTTCAGCCGAAATTGACGGTGCAATGGCGGAGTTCGTCATCCGAGTGCTGCAAGCGTTCGTGGGATTAGTGCTGCTCGTCTTTGCTGTGATTGTTACCTATAACACCCCTTTTCCAACAGAGGATGTTGTCCGTCGGCCAAGCCCGATGCCAGGTGGAAGCGCAACCCCCCGTCCTCATGCTTCTTGGATGCAGCAATTCTAAGAGCCTCCCTTCAGTATTGTTTGAAGGTGACGGCGAAGCGCTTCTTCGATTTCTTGCTTGCCCTTGATTGAGTCTTCGTAAAAGACAACCCTCGTTCCGGCAATATCGAAAGGAAGTCGCTCAGTTGATTTCTTGGAAAGAATTACCAACGGCTTGTTCAGCGCTTCTGCATAGCCGAGTTCATAAAAGACATTTGCATTCCTTGAAGAGACTTCCGCAACAATGACCGTTGCTTCACGAATATCCCGAATGATGTCTTGCACAATTACGCCAGGGCCCGTAATCTCGTCTGCCCTTCGCATGTTGAGGTTCTGTTCTTGGGCGATGGGTTCGATGACATTTCGGTACAGTGAGTCGAATTCAGGGGCATATTCCATAATTGCGAAAGCCCTCGGTTTCTCCGCGGTGATAGTTAGGTCCTCGAACTTCACCAAGTTGTCGCCTTGAGCAAATAAACCCAATTGCGAACCGAGCATTAGATCGGCAGGCAACTCAATGTTCACAACTTCGATCCCATCTACAGAAAGGATCACTCGCGGACCTAGCATCTTCGTCTTGAGACGGTAGGTTCTACCGGCCTCAATCTCATTGAAGGAGCCGACGCCACCAAGAATTTGCCACTCAGTAGAGGGCCTATAAACCGCTATAACATAGGCGGCTCCATACCCTCCTAATCCTGCTGTGAGATATGAATTTGTTTGAGGTGCATGGCGCAGCATCAAGGCACCCATAGTACTGAAGCGGGGAGACTGAGCGATTTCGCTGTCGAACGTGACACTGACTTCTATATCGCCGTCCTGAAGGCCTTTGTCGGCCACTGCCATGCCTATGTCGCGTGGCTCCGATGGAAGGAAGGACAAGTTCGCTCCAGTCCCGTCCCAGACTCCGAAGACCCTTAGCCACTGCATCGTATTGTCACTACCAACCGTCATGACCATCTCCCTGGGATGAACCCCTGAGGGCTATTCCACCGTTGCAGTCTACACTCGACAAGAGGCCTCTCTTGCGCTTCTTCCCGACCCATGAAGTCAATGTGGCGCAAGCCCCTGAACGTCACCTCTCTGGCGCTGCCACTAACTCCTTAGACCTCTCGCCCTCTTCGGCTACACTTCTCCTGGAGAGGAGCCGCGCCCATGACAACCCTTCGTCTCAGCGCGCAACCGTCCGCCCTCAGCCGGATCAATCAACCGTCGGGCGCAAACTGCCACTGCGCCTGATTCATCTCACCCCAATGCCGAAAACGTATAAGTAAAACAATCAAATGCCACGGCGACACTAAGCCCCGCCGTCCTGTTACTTGCTGCCGGTTACTTGCTACTATGGCTCGGCGTGCTGGAGTAGCTCAGAGGCCTAGAGCGACCGGCTCATAATCGGTAGGTCGTGGGTTCGACTCCCACCTCCAGCACCACCCAACCTCCCCCATCCCATCCCCGCCACGGGCATACGGGCATACCCGGCACACCGGGCAAACAGGCAGGCAACATGACGCCCTTCCGTCTACTCCTGTAGCGGCGACCTTTACGGTCGCCATTAGCGTCCGTCCGTAGACAACGCGCATCGGGGCGGACGAGCGTCCGCGCTCACGAGGGTCTGTCATCCGACAAGATTCCCTTCGACAAGCTCAGGACATGCCTCGTGCCTCGGAATGACAAAGACAGCGATGAGCAGCCAATCGTAAAGGGATGATCCACATCTGTCGCTACAACGCCCCCTCCCCACCCCTGGCGACCGTGAAGGTCGCCGCGACAGGCGTTGAGCGAGGGTAATCGCTATCGCGCGTGCCGCCAACGCGATGCGCAAGGGACGCGAAGCCTGGCGGGGTCTGCTAAGGCCTTCCCCAATACATCGTGTTGGACATAGCATGTAGCGGCTGATGGCTGCCGAGGCGACCTATATTGATGGCATCCGCCGCGCCGACCCTTTCGCGGGGCTGCTGCTGCGCTTCTGGCAGCGCGTCCTGGACGACCCGATCCGCTTTGCCGCCTACCTCGAAGCCGCGATCCTCGCCGTCTACATACCCGGCGGGCTTATCGTCAGCTTCGCCGACTCGGAGCTGGCCCAGCCGATCTGGTTGGATTATATGGGCCCGGTCTTCCACATCGCCTGGATGGCGCTGTTCTGAGCCTACGCCCGCCAGCCGGCGCTGATCACGTATTCCTTCGCTTGCGGGGCGGAGCTCCTGGACGATGAGGCGCTGGTCGGCCGCTGGGCCAGGGCCGTCTCGACGAAGTGGCTGCCGGCCGTCTTTGGCGCGGTCGTCCTGGCCGGCATCATCGTCACGGATCTGCACCTGCTATCCGAGCCGGAGTTCTACCACCGCTTCTACTGGCGCGAGCCCATCTTCTTCGAGCTGTTCTTCACGCCGCTGATCGCCCTGCTCTTCTACCTCGGCGCCATGGTCTGGGCGCGGCAGGCGATCGCCGGCTTGATCCTGGGCCGGGAGCTGATGCGCTTCCATCCGCCCCAGCCCCTCAGCCATGAGGCCGCGGCGCGCTACGTCCGGGAGATCCGCCAGATCGGCGCCAGCCTCACGAGACAGGTTGCGCCCTGGGTGATCGTCGGGGTCTGGCTGCTGATCTGGCTGATCGTGGCGGTGCTGCAGAGCACCTACAACAACGCCATCCTTTACAGCATCGTGGTGGGCTTTGTGCCGGCGCTGATCCTGAGCCTGATCTTCCCGCTCATCGCCCTGACTATCGCTCTGCGACGCATCCGCAAGGGCCAGCTGCGCCGCATCGAAGAGGAGCTGGAGCGCGAATACGGCCGCGCCCTAGATTTGCTCTCCGACCCGCGGAAGTCCGGCGACCATAACAGCAAGGTCCGCGACCTGCAGGAGGTGATCCGGCTGACGAATACTTACTTTCCGGTGCTACCGGTGGGCGGCGTCCGATTGCAGGCGGTGGCGGCCGGCGCCGTGGTCCAGGTCCTCGGCTTCTGGATGGGCCTGGCGCTGGACTTCACATCGATCGTGAGCCTTGCCGCCTGACGCGTGGGTTCTTATCCAGCTTGTCGTAGCTGTAGCGCATCTTGATCTGCTTATTGAGGTAGGCGCCCTTGGACTCCGCTGCCACGAACTCGTCGTAGGCCGTGCGGCCGACGCCGTGGTAGACGTAGGTATCGCCGGTCTCGAGGAAGCGGACGTAGAGCTCCCGTGAGGTGGCGTCATAGCCGACCGATTCGATGCTGGATGATTCGACCCATTGCATGCCCTTACCCCGCCGCGCACGAGGATACTCGGCAGTTCGTATCAGATGCGCTTGTTGAAGGCGCATATGCATGACCGGCGCATTTCAGTTGCAGGGCGTGCCAACCCCGCCGCCCTGCCCCTGGCGGACCGTGAAGGTCGCCGCTACAGCGCCGCCGCCTCGTCGTGGCGACCATGAAGGTCGCCGCGCCAGGGCTTTGCGCAGGGAGAGCGAAGCCAGATGCGCTCTGCTAGGAGGAGAAGCGGGGGAAGAGCTTGCGGACGTTGCCTTCGTAGAGAGCGTCGCGGTCGGAATCGCTGAGGAAGTCGCAGGCGTCCACGTAGCGCTTCGTGTCGTCGAAGTAGTGGCCGGAGCGCGGGTCGATGCCGCGTACGGCGCCGACCATCTCGGAGCCGAAGAGGAGGTTCTTGAGGGGCACGATCTTGAGCAGCGCCTCGATGCCGAGCTGGTGGTAGACGCAGGTATCGAAGTAGACGTTGTTCATCAGCAGGTCATCGAGCTCGCCCTTACCCATATCGAGGGCGAGACCGCGGTAGCGGCCCCAGTGATAGGGCACCGCGCCACCGCCGTGGGGGATGATGAACTTGAGGTTGGGGAACTCCGTGAAGACCGTGGGGTCGACGATCAGCTGCATGAAGGCCGTGGTGTCGGCCGCCATGTAGTGGGCGCCGGTGAAGTGGAAGTTGGGGTTATCGCTGCGGCTGACATGGATCATCACCGGCACGTCCAGAGCGGCGATGCGTTCGTAGAGCGGGAACCACCATTTGTCGGTCAGCGGCGGGCCGGTCCAGAAGCCGCCGGTCGGGTCCGGGTTGAGGTTGACGCCGACGAACCCCAGCTCATTGACGATGCGCTCCAGCTCCGGGATGCAGTTCGACGGCGAGACGCCGGGGAACTGCGGCAGCATCCCCACCGGCACGAAGTACTGCGGGTACATCTGGCTGATGCGGTAGATCATGTCGTTCCAGTGCTCGCCCCAGTAGTGGCTTGCCGTCTCATTGCCGAGCTGGTGGGCCATGGCGCTGGCGCGGGGCGAGAAGAAGACCTTGTCGGTGCCGCGCTCCTTGAGCAGCTTGATCTGCGACGTCTCGAGGCTCTCGCGCACCTGGTCGTCGCTGATGCCCCAGTCACCCTTGTGTAGCGGCCGGGCCTCGGCGACGTCGCGGACCTGGGCCTCGCGGTACTTCTCGGACTCGGCGGGGACCGTGGTGTAGTGGCCATGGCAGTCGATGATCATCGTCGTTACCTCTCCGCTCTTGATTGCTTACAGGCCGCGCGGCCCCTGGCAGCCCTTGGATCCGGCTCAGGATGTATCTGCTCCGCTGAGACGCCGAGGCTAGAAAGCCCCGGCTACGTCTGTACCTGCGCGCCGGCGCTGACGGCGGGCGGATGCTATGGGCGATTTTCGCCCTCCGCGTCCTGCCAGTCCAGCCCTGGTAGCGTCCCCGCGGACGAGTGAGCCAGCCGATGGTCTCTGCTAAGATGCGCTGGACATTTCCAGCATCGACTAATTAGAAGGAGCCTCCTATGGTTGAAATTCCGAGACTGAACGGCATCATCAAGGCCCTGGAGCAGGGCCAGCATGCCTTCACCTGCTTCGCTAACCCGGACCCCGGCACGGCTCAGGACCTCAGCGGCTCCAACTTCGATGGGATCGTCTTCGAGATGGAGCACAATCCCTGGGACATCGCCGCCCTGCGCGATAGCCTCCAGTACATGCTCAACCGCCGCCAGATCGTCGAGAATGGCAGCATCGCGCCGAAGGTGACGCCCATCGTCCGCATCCCGCCGAACGGCAACGAGATGAACCAGCACTTCGCTAAGCAGGCGCTCGACCTCGGCGCTTACGGTGTCGTCTGGCCCCACGTCAGCACCGTGGAGCAGGCCTACAACGCCGTCGCTGCCTGCCGCTACCCGCGCCTGTCCGACCAGCCGATCTACGAGCCCGCCGGCATCCGCGGCGACGCGCCGGGCAACGCCGCCCGCTTCTGGGGCCTGACCAACCAGGAGTACTACAAGAAGGCGGACGTCTGGCCGCTGGACCCCAACGGCGAGGTCTTCGTCATTCTCATGATCGAGGACACGCTGGCGATCAAGAACCTGCCGGACATCCTCAAGAACGTCCACGGCATCGGCGCCATCCTGATCGGTGAGGGCGACCTCAGCCAGGAGCTGGGCATCCCGCGCCAGTACGACAACCCGCTGCTGCGCGACCACATGGCCCAGGTTGTCGCGACCTGCAAGCAGTTTAATATCCCGGTGGGCCACCCCCACGTCGACGCCGCCAACGTCGAGCGCGTGATCAGCGAGGGCTTCCGCTTCCTGATGGCCGCCCCCGGCCGCAGCTACGCCGGCCTCGACAAGGGCCGCCAGCTCGCCGGGCGGTAGACGCCCCATCCCATCTGCCCCCGCCCGTGGGCAAACGGGCAAGCTGGCAATCGGGCAATGAGTAAAGGGAGGCCGTCTAAATGACGGCCTCCCTTCTTTGCATTCATGAGGCGTGTCTTGCGGGGCGATCAACAGTCGAAGCAACCCTGCTTGACGTCCGAGTGGTCAGTAGACGGTCGTTTAGCCCGAGATTGCTTCGTCGCTGGGCGCTCCTCGCAAAGACAATTCGTAAGTGTTATCTGAGTGGCCTCTCACGCCAAAGAGAACGTTGTCGAAACCCGCAAGTTCCGCGGTCCGGTTGTTTGGAAGCCATCCAGTTGCTTCAAGTGCTGCGAAAACCCCGGCGAGAGGGTAATGCGGCATGCAGCGTTACTCAGGCAGGCTCAAGAACCCGTTCAGGGAAGTCTACTTCGGTAGTACCGCCGACGACGGGTTCAAGCTCGAATTCGACTTCGGCGGCTTTTAGTTGACTACGCAATCGCTCTGGGCCACCCTTTGCCATAAGGGAGTCATACAGGAAGTCGAGGGCGCGCACCATCTTCTCTTGTGCTTCCTGCGCTGTGGCCGCGTAGACGATTAGTCCTAAACCAGTGTGTGATGCACGCCACTGATCCGGCGAAATGTTCTGAAGCTTGAATCGCGCCCGGGCCCGAAGAACTACTGTGCCGCTTGCTGGCCGGTCTGCGGTAACCATAGAACCCCCTACGGTCTGTACTCGCCGTTGGCGTCGTACCTCCAGCCGTGGTAGACGCAGCGTAGCACATATGTATTCGCAAGAGGACACTATTGGACGCTTTAGGCATCGCCGTTGCCTAGCAGCCATGGGATCGACTCTGGGTACTCTGATGGGAGAGGTGGCTTGATGAGACATAGAAGCCCGGTTAGACCACCTCTTGGCAGGCGCCACAAATGACCACCCAAAACATCTGGCGACCCGGCGACACAATCGTTGTTCAGGACGTCTGGCGTGGTCGACTCTGGACTGCGCGGCCAATGACAGTCGTCGTTGATGACGGCCAGCACCTGGCGCTGTGGAGTCCCAAGGGAACCGTTTGGAAAGGTTCTACGACGCCTCCATCCAGACCGAGACCAGAAGAGCGACTAGAGCGTATTCTGCAATGCCTTGATCTGTGTGACTGGATATTGCAGGACCGCAGCCTCGAGATGGACCTCATGTGGCTTCTTGAGCCCGACATAGGCTATTCCGTGACTTTGAACTGGACTGGAAGTGGCCAGCCCGGCAGTTGGTACGTCAACCTACAAGAGCCCTTCGAACGAAGCCATCAAGGCATCAGAACCATGGACCTGATGCTAGACGTCATTGTCCGGCGCGATGGAACTTGGAGCTGGAAGGATGAGGAGGAGTTTGAAGCTGCCGTTGAGCGCGGCCTTTTGTCGAGTGGGAAGGCGGCCTGGTTAAGGGACCAGGCTATGCAGGCCATAGCAAATGTTACTTCTCAGGAAACTATGTTCACCCAGCCATGGCTAGGATGGCGGCCTGACCCCGCGTGGGGAATCCCGGTGCTACCTGAGGGCTGGGAACTGACTTAGGTTACGCATCTAAGTCGTCACCTTGCGGATGGCCGGCACGATGCGGTCGGCGACCGTTACGGCTACGACCGTGACGACGCCGCCCATGACGACGGCAAGCGGCGCCCCTATGGCCGTCGCGACGATGCCGCCCTGGATGCTGCCCAGCGGCGGCGCCGTCGCCGTGAAGGTGACGCGAATGGCCTCCATGCGGCCGCGCAGCTCGTTCGGCGTCATCAGCAGGATCATCGCGTTGCGCACCACGGCGCCGATCTGGTCGGAAATGCCGGCGATCACCGTGATCGGCAGGACGATGTAGAACCAGGGCACGAGGCCGAAGGCGATGAGCGCCAGGCCGTGGATGAAGAGGGCGATGAGGATCACGCGGCCCTTGTGCTTGAAGTCGCCCGCCGCCAGCAGCAGGTTGGAGCCGATGAACGCGCCCAGCGCGAAGGAACTAACCAGCAAGCCGAGGCCGCTGGGTCCCACCTCGAAAACGTCCTTGGCGAAGACGGGCATCAGCTGCCGGAAGACGCCGCTGCCGAAGCCGGTGACGAACAGGTCGAGCACGAGCAGCGACAGGATCACCGGCCGCCCTCTGGCGAACTCGATGCCCTCGCCGATCATCGAGAGGTAGCCGCCGCGGCCGGGACGCGCGGGTGTCGGCGGGGCCTTCAGGAGCAAGACGGCGAACCAGGCCAGCATGTAGAGGAAGAAGTTGGTCGCGTAGCTCACCGTTGGGTCGGTGGCGGCCAGCACGAAGCCGGCAATCGTCGGGCCGACGATGTTGTAGAACTGGCCGACGATGCCGTTGAGGGTCAGGGCGTTGGTCAGGTGCTCACGTGGCACCAGATTGGAGACCAGCGCCTGCCGCGCCGGCCGGTCGAAGATGCCGGCGGTGTTGCTGAGCAGCGTCACGAGGTAGATGTGCCAGACGGCGAGGCCACCGCCGGCGGCGATTACCGCCAGGAACAGCGACGGCAGCAGGCGGATGCCCTGGGTCACCGTCAGGAGCCGCCGCCGGTCGAGCTTGTCGGCCATAGCGCCGCCGAGGAGGGAGAAGAGCAGCACCGGCATCGCGGCGAAGACGCCCGTCAGGCCGAGCTGAAAGGCCGAGCCGCTGATCTCATAGACGACGTAGCTGTTGACGAAGAGTTGCATAGTCTGGGCGGCGCCGGAGAAGAGGCCGCCGGACCAGAGCAGCCGGTACTGGCCGTGCTTCAGCGCCGCGATCGGGCTGACGCGGTCGGGCTTTTCGTCGTCTTCGGCAGCCGTGGGGGGCGTCTGTTCGGCCATCTGCCTTGTAGCTTTCCTCCGCTACGGTCGGGGCGCCCACATATTAGACCTAACGTTCAGGTACGGATACCGGCATGTGCGGATACCAGCGGTGGAGAGGAATGGTGGCGCTTACACCGGAGGGGGAGTGCTTCCTTCGACTCTCGACATGCTCAGGGAAGCCAGGCCCAGGATGCGATTGGGAATTACAGGACAGATGGAGGATGCTCTAACGACGGCGGCTGAAGGGAGTTGGATGCCGAGGACAGGATTCCTCGTGCCTCGGAATGACAACAGACGGCCCGCTCAGCTGCTGCATGAATCTGTCTTTGCGAGGTCGACAGACCGAAGCAATCTCGGGCCGGACGTTGAGTGGCCAGGAGACGACCGGCTCGAGATTGCTTCGGTCTGTCGACCTCGCAAAGACAGGCAGCTTAGTAGGCGTAGAGAAGGGAGATCGTCATTAGACGATCTCCCTTCTGGTCTCTGCCCGTATGCCCGTATGCCCGTATGCCCGGGGGTGGGGCGCGGTGGGGGGCCTAGCGGCGGGTCTGGAGGGCGTGGTAGTTGAACTGCGTACGGGCGTCGATCAGGCTCATGCCATTGCGGATCGAAGAGCGGATGTGGTCCTCGGCGTCCTCGATTTCGCGGGCGGCCTTGATGACCTCCTCAAACCGCTCCTGGGGGATGGCGACGATGCCATCGAAATCGCCGACCAGGAAGTCGCCGGGGACGACGGTCACTTCGCCGAGCGAGACCTTGGTGTTGTAGGCGTCCGCCATGACGCGGTCCTTGCCGGTGCGCATGTAGGTGCCCTTGCTGAAGATCGGGTAGCCGACTTCGAGGGCGCGGGCGGAATCGCGGCAGACGCCGTTAATCACGGTGCCGCCGACCTTGCGGATGCTGCCCATGACGGTGAGGATGTCGCCCCAGACGGTGCAGTCGAGGCGGCCGGCGTTGTCGATGACGACGATGTGGCCTTCGGGCACGTCATCGATGTAGTCGCCCACGGAGCCGCCCTTCTGGTCGACAGGGATGTTGTGGACGGTGAAGGCCGGGCCGCAGAGCGTGAAGTTGCGGTCGACCGGCTTGATGCCCAGCGCCTGGCCGGGAATGCCGAGGCGGTCCATGGCGTCACTGAGGGCGCTGGTGCCGAGCTTGATGATGTCCTGAGGGTTGTAGTCCATGACTTTCGCCTTTCTGCAGGTCTGCTACGTATCGCGTGGAATGTCGCTGCTCATCACTAGCGCGCTGCTTCGCTCCCATCCCCGCCCCGTGGCGACCTAAAGGTCGCCGCTACAGCCTGGGATGAAGCTTCTTGCTACCTGGCCAGCATCTGCTCGTAGTCGCGGCCCATGACCTCGACCACGTTGTCGCCGCGAAGGACCGCTTCCTTCATGAGAGCCTCGCGCGCGGCGATCACCTCGGCCGCGGCGATGACTTCCTCGGCCCGCGACGCCGCGATGAGGGCGACGCCGCTACCGTCCGCCAGCACCAGGTCGCCGGGGTTGACGGCGATGCGGCCGATCAGCACCGGCTCCTGGTGCGATTCCTCCACTACGCGCCCGCGCGCCGTCATCGGCGTTGCTGCTTTGGAGAAGACGGGGAACTCCAGCTCGCGCGCCTCGTCGATGTCGCGGGCGGCGCCGTCGCAGATCACACCGGCGACGCCCTTGGTCTTGGCGGCGGCGGAGAGGATGCCGCCCCAGCAGGCGGCGTCGGTGCGGCCGTGCTGGACGACGATCACGTCGCCTGGGTTGGCGGCCTCGATCGCCTTGGTGCCGAGGTGGGTCGTCGTGGCGGAGTTCTCCGCGTTGCGGTCGACCAGCTTCATGGTGACGACGCGGCCGGCGATCTTGGCCGGTGGCGCCGTGGGGACGATGCCGAGGGCGATGCCGGTCAGTCCCAGCTTGTCCAGGGCATCGGAAACGGCGCAGGTATCGAGTTTGAGGAGGCGCTGAACCAGCTCGTCCAAATCTGTCACTCCGGGCTTGATCTTCGGCGGGGTTGCCAGCGGCATATTACGCTGCACCGCGTTAATGGGACAAGGGAATGCGAAGCGCTGAGCTCTCCGCCGTGGGCTGTAGCAGCGAGCTTCACGGACGCGATCTGTAAAGCCGGCCCGAAGCGACGTAGCAGTCCTGCGCTATGACATCCTCTGGATAACGTAACTTCCCTCAAGTCAAACTTGGAGGCGGGCGGGCATAGACTTGGCGAAATACAGGGGCACCAGGGCGAGTACCCAGCACGTGACCAGCAAGGCGAGGCCACCTGTATAGCTGCCGCTCGCGTCGAAGATAAGCGCAACGATGAATGGCCCTGAACTGGATGCGAGAGAAGTGACCGGTGAGACGATCCCGTTAATGGCGCCAAGGTGCGCCCTGCCGAAGTAGGTCGGCCAGAGCAAAAGGTTGACCACCATGATCCCACCGGCCGCATAGCCCACCAGCGCTCCGAGAATAAAGACCACCGGCAGGCTTGTTACGCCCGGTATGAGCAGACCAATGGCGCCCGCGCTATAGATGGCGAGAAGCATCGCAGCCCGGCGTACACCCACCCGATCGACAAGAGTACCCCAGCCCAGGCGGGCGCAGATGGCAGCGATGCCATAGGCAATAAGCGCCGACGCGGCCTCGGCTTTCGTGAAGCCTTGTTCGACAAACAGCGGGACGAACAAAGTCGACATGGTCAGGAGTGAAACGAACGCCAGCGAATGCGCCGCCAGGAGCAACCAACCCGTGGCCATGCCAAAGACCTGCTTGGCAGTGAAGCTGGCTTCGGCTCGCGTTGCCGGGCCTTCACGGTTCGTGACAGGCGGAGCGCCATCTAAAGTCAAGCTGACGTCTTCCGGTTGGCGGCGGATCAAAAGGCCAGGAATCACCGTGAGCGTGGTTACAGCCGCGAAGACCAGCCAAGTATCACGCCAGCCGATATGGTCATCCAGCAGCGCTACTGCTATGGGCGTTATCAAGGCTGCAATCCCCGGCCCGGCAGTGGCCACGGCCATCGCCCGGCCACGGCGTCGCAAGAACCACTTCGGTAGGATGGACGTGGCGACAATCAGAGGGTGACCAATGCCCGCCAGGCCACCGATGATGCCGAACAGCGCGAAGAACTGCCACGGCTGATCGACTCCGCTGATCAGGGCCAGGCTGCTTGCAGACATCAACCCGCCAAGGACCGCCAGGACCCGCGAACCGTTAGGGCGGTCGACGAAGTGACTGACGGCAGACGATCACCGACATAAGCCCACGGACGGTAAACGGTAAGAAGATGATTGAGCGGCTCCAACCCATATCGTCTGCCATGGATACAGAGAGGATGCTCAAGGAGAAAGAGTACGAGGATTGAATGAAGGTCCCAGCAAGCAATCGACGCTATGACCCAACCATAGAAGAACGGCAGCCTCGCTTGCCACGGTTCAGACAAGACGCGGCTCTCAGTGATCATGGTGGTCCTTTCGTTGAGCAATGGGTTGAGCACGGCATCATAGCGCCGGCAGAACCGGTGACGACTGGGTTATGAATAAATCAGCTAGTTAGGAATCGAACGAGAGCCCGAGGCGTGAGCGCATCTCCCGGCTGCCCTCCTGGGTCAATCGGACGACGCGAGGTTCGCGGCTCTTAGCCAGCCAGCGGAGCTCGAACATCCGCGTAGCCAGTGCGACGCCCAGGGCGCCGGCCAGGTGGTGCCGGCGCTCACTCCAATCGAGACACGGCCTTGCCAGCGGAGTTCGTTTGAGCGCCCCGATCTCGATACCAAGCTCAGAGAACCAGGCAGTCCCTTCGGGCGTGGGCTTCATGTCTGGGCCGAGTAGCTTCTTGTCGCGCATAGCATCGGTGATGTACACGCCCAGACGCCCGGCGAGGTGCCCGTAACACGTACGCCCGCGGGCCAGGGCATCGTTTCGCTCTGGAAGGGCTTTCGGCAGGGATATGGTGGAGAGAAGCTCAAGCAGGTCAGCGACTGCATATCCCCGTAAGCGATAGTAGCGGTGCTTGCCCTGGATTTCGACGCGTAGCAGGTTGCCCGCGAGCAGCCGCTCCAGATGCGAGCTCGCCGTTTGGGGTGAGATGCCGGCGGCTCTGGCCAGCTCACCCGCGGGCAAGGCACGCCCATCCAGCAGCGCGGCCAGAATTGCTGCCCGCGATGGGTTGCCGACCAATGCGGCAGTCGAGGCGATGTCGGGTTCGTTCGTGCTGATTCTCTCGTTCACTACGCCCAAGATAGCAGCGTCTCACCGGTAAATGCTTCGATAGCGCTCGAAATGAGGGTCTCCGGGTATCAAGCTGGGTAGCCGCGACGAGAACGGTGGCCGCACCCATCCATGCGGGTCACGCCAAGCATGCCCGGCTGACTTCGTCAGACTCGGCGTGAACCCAGCGTATTGGAATGTCATACAGGTCTGACCAGAGCCAGTGGGCGTCTTCGTAGGGGGAGCCGCGGCCAAGCATGCTTTTCGCCGCCGCCACGCCCTGACGGATGGCGTTTTGCCAGTGCTCGACCGGATGTGATGGCCAAGGAGGGGATGCAGGTGGTTCACCACATCTTCAGCCGCGAAGATATCCTCAATCCTGGTGCGGCCACGCCTCGTCCCCCTCACGAACCCACCGTGCTATGCTTTGCCGCGAATCCAGATTTACCCGGGAGGAAACGATGGCTGACAAAGAAATGGTCCGGGGCCTGCTACAGGGCGCCTTTGATACCCACGTCCACAGCGGTCCGGACGTCCTGCCGCGCCGCTTCACCGACATCGACCTCGCCGGCATCGCCCAGGAGCGCGGCTTCGGCGGCTTCGTGCTCAAGTCCCATCACGCCCCGACGGCGGACCGCGCCAACCTGATCCGCTCCATGTTTCCCGGCGTCAACGTCTACGGGGCCATCGCCCTCAACAACCCCGTCGGCGGCCTCAACCCCGTCGCCATCGATGTGGCCGGCCGTCTCGGCGCCAAGGTCGTCTGGCTGCCGACCATGGACTCCGCCAACGAGCAGGCGAACGTCGCAGGTCAGCTGGACGAGAGCAAGCTGCCCTACTGGATGAGCATCGCCCGCGAGCTGCGGGAGCAGGGTATTGCCGGCCGCTGGCTCACGGTCACGGACGGCAACGGCAACGTCCTGCCCGAGATGCAGCAGTGCCTCGACGTGATGGCCAAGTACGACATGGTGATGGCTACCGGCCACATCGCGCCGCCGGAGCTGGAGCCGGTGATCAAGGCCGCGAAGCAAGCCGGCGTCCAGCGCATCATCGTCACCCACCCGGAGTTCCCGACGACCCACCTCGACATCGACGCCCAGAAGAACCTCCAGAAGTACGACGTCTACTTCGAGCGCTGCTTCACCACGCCCTTCACCGCCAAGTGCTCCTGGGAGGAGACCCTCGGCAACATCCGCGAGGTCGGCCCCTCCAGCACGATTATCGCCACCGACCTCGGTCAGACGATCAACCCGGCGCTGACCGAGGGCTTCGAGATATTCATCGACAAGATGATCGAGTTCGGCCTCTCCGACCAGGAGATCAAGCAGATCACGCAGCACAACGCCGCCTCCCTCCTCGGCGCCGAGTGAGGGCCTGGCGGCCGGCGTAAGGGCTTCGCGACTACAAAACGGGCGTCTTCATTGGAGACGTCCCGTCTTTGTCATTGCGAGGAGCGCCTAGCGACCAAGCAATCTCGGAACGCACGGGCGGTGGTGAGCGGACGGTCGTCTAGTCCGAGATTGCTTCGGTCTGATGACCTCGCAAAGACAGACAAGTTGTCATTCTGCGCCCGTTAGGTGCAGCGAAGAATCTACGCCCTCAACCTAAGAGGTGCTCCATCTCGCCGACCGCGTTCTCGTGGTGGATGGCGGCCCTACACCACCCGCTCCGCTGTCTCGCCCCGGCGACCGAGCCGCGTGGCCGCCACCGCCATCGCCGTCGTCAGCGGCACCGACGCCACGATGCCGATGCTGCCGACCAGCGTGCGCACGATCTCCGTCGCCATGAACTCCCGGTTCGTCAGGACGCCCAGCGGCTCTGTCTGCAGCGAGAGGATCAGCAGCAGCGGTAGCGCCGCCCCGGCGTAAGCCAGGAACAATGTGTTCACCGTCGAGGCGATGTGGTCGCGGCCGATATTCATCGCCCGGCCGAACAGCTCTCGCGCGGTCAGCGCCGGGTTCGCCGCATCCAGCTCCGCCACGGCTGAGGCCTGCGCCACCGTCACGTCGTCCAGCACACCCAGCGCGCCGATGATGATCGCGCTCAGCAGCAGGCCCTCGGCGTTGATGCCGCCCTCCGTGATGATCTGCAGCGTTATCGATTGGTCATCCGCCAGTCCCGTCAGCCGTACGAAGTCGATCGCCAGCGTTGCTACGGTCGCCGTAAGGATGAGACTCACCGTCGTACCCAGCAGCGCCGTCCCCGTCTTGCGGTTGATCCCGTGCGAGAGGAACAGCGTTGAGCTGAGGATGATGCTGGCGCCGATGATCGAGATCAGCACCGGGTCGTTGCCGGACATGATCCCCGGGATGATGAAGCGCAGGATCACCAGCAAGCTGATCGCCATGGCGATCAGCGAAGCGACGCCCTGGCCCCGCGCCACCGCCACGACCAGGGCCGCGAACGCCAGCAGCAGCACCAGCAACGCCGGGTTGCGCGCGTAGTCGGCGATGAAGGAGAGGTCGCCTTCCGGCCCGCTGGTGCTCGTGACCAGGACGCGGTCGCCTTCCTCCAGGTGCAGACTGCGCGGGTCGGCGGAGCCCTGCAGGTTCTCGATCACCCGCGTCTCGTCCCCGAGCCTCACCTCCAGCCGCTGGAAGAGCTGCTCGCCGCGCGGCCCTTGCTCGACCCGCTCCTCGAGCACCCGCGTCACCGTGCCGACGTTCGTCTCGCCCTGGTCCTGGACTTCCGGCGTGTCGAAGACGCCCGAGATCGGCGCCAGCACGGTCGTGATCAGGATGACCACGCCGATCAGCACATAGACGCCGAGATTGACCGAGAGCTTATCGAGGGATGGCACAGCGCTAGGCTAGCGCTACGAGGCGTCTAGCACGAGATGAGCCGGGGGCGTCTCGCGAGGCCGTCCTACGCGCGTCATTCTGAGCGCCCGACAGGTGCAGCGAAGCATGTCCTGAGCCGGGCCGAAGGGAATCTACCCTCGCAGCGTTGAATCACACCCGAATCTCTTGTGCACACTCACGGCTGTTGATTCTTCGGCTGGCTTGCAGCCGCTCAGAACGACAACAGGATGGACTTTGTCACGCTGACCGACCGCCTGCCTTTACTCCGCGTTGCCCGCCCGCAGCCAGCCGACGTAGTCCGGGATCGACTTCTCCACCAGGAATTGTGGCTTGTAGGAGGTGTCCTCCTGGATGCGGGAGATGTCCATGAAGCTGTTGGGCCGGTTGCTGGGACCGGCCCCCTCCTTGAGGTCGACCTTGAAGTCCGGGACCTGCTTCTGGATCGCGCCGACCAGCTCCTTGTTTTTCGTCGCCTGGCCGGTGCCGACGTTGTAGCAGCGGTAGGTCAGCTTGTCCGCCGTCATCAGCAGCGCCACGCCCTTGCCGCAGTCCTTGACGTAGCAGATGTCGCCGCCGTCCTCGGCGAAGGTCTCGCCGCGCATCGTTGGGGCCTCGCCGTTGACGGCGGCGTGGACCAGGCGGCTCGCGAGGTTGGCCATCGAGTGGTAGAGCGGCCCGTAGATGCCGCCGATCCGCAGCATCACGACTTCGGCGCCGGTGCGCTGGGCGTAGTGGGTGCCCAGGATCTCGAAGGACTTTTTGAAGGTCTCGGTCGGGCTCTGGCCCATGATCCGCAGCGGCATATCTTCCTTGAAGGGCCCCTGTTGGACGCCGGCGTAGATTGCCTGGGAGCTGGCCAGGCCGATGCGCTTGCACTCCCACTCCCGCCCGGCCTCGAGGATGTTGATCAGTCCGGTCATGTTGACGTTGTAATCTTCGGCGGCGCTGAGCGCTCCCAGGCCGGGGACGGCGAGGTGGACGATGCCCGTGATCCGGTGCTTGCGGCCGATCTCGGCCAGCCGGCCCGCGTCCGTGACGTCCAGCTGCTCGATAAAGGCGTTCTTGCCGATCTCGCCCTTGATGAAGCCGGGTTCGCGCGGGACACGGTATTGGGTCAGGACAACCTGCTCACCTTCATCGATCAAGGCGCGCGCAGTGTGCAGGCCTATGAAGCCGAGTCCGCCGGTTACGAGAATCATGATATCCCCCGTCTTATGGTTATCTCATCCGCTGTGCGTGTGGACTTTAGCGATCCGGCTTCAAAGTTTCAAGGCGTTTCTTACCTCAACGAAGCGCCATCTTGAGAGGCGATGAAGGGTTCTCCCCTTTATTGTCATGCTGAGCGCCCGTTAGGTGCAGCGAAGAATCTACGCTCGCAGCGTGGAAACACTCATGAGGCTCTGGTAACACTCACGGCTGTAGATTCTTCGGCTGGCTTGCAGCCGCTCAGCATGACACCAAGGTGTTTCGTATCTCAACGAAGCGCCATCTTGAGAGGCGATGAAGGGCTCTCCCCTTTATTGTCATTCTGCGCGCCCTTAGGTGCAGCGAAGAGTCTACGCTCGCAGTGGAAACACTCATGAGGCTCTGCTAACACTCACGGCTGTAGATTCTTCGGCTGGCTTGCGCCGCTCAAAATGACACCAAATTTCCTGAGAAGACGGTTGACATCGATGCTAAGCAGTTATATAACGAAGAAGTTCTAGAACTTAGTGGTTATTACCGATTCAGGCAGGCAGCGCAAATGACAACGACCCTATCCCGCCCGGAGATGCTCGACATCACCTTTGCGGCCCTTGCCGACCCGACCCGGCGGGCGATCTTGACGCGCCTCTCGGCCGGCGAGGCCTCCGTCACGGAGCTGGCCGAGCCTTTCGCCATGAGTCAGCCGGCCATCTCGAAGCACATCAAGGTGCTGGAGCGCGCCGGCCTCGTATCCCGGGGCAGGGACGCGCAGAGACGTCCCTGCCGGCTGGAAGCCAAACCGCTGGCCGAGGCCACGGAATGGCTGGAGAACTACCGGCGTATCTGGGAGGGCCAGTTCCAGCGCCTGGACCTCCTGCTCGGAGAGATGAAGTCAGAACTCGAATCGGAATCGAAAAAATGAAAAGGAGAGAGACAATGATGACTAACCGGGAGCTTCAAGTTTCCACCCCCAGCGACCGTGAGATCCTGATGACCCGTGAGTTCGATGCGGCGCCTCAGCTGGTCTATGACGCCTGGACCAAGCCGGAGCTGCTCAAGCGCTGGTTCGGCCCGCCCGGCTGGGAGCTGCCCGAATGCGAGATCGACCTGCGTGTCGGCGGCAGCTGGCGCTATCTCATGCGCAAACCCGAGACCGGCGAGGAGATGGGTATCTCCGGCGTCTACCGGGAAATCGTCGCGCCGACGCTGCTGGTCACGACCGAGAAGTTCGACCAGGCCTGGTACGAGGGCGACTGCATCGACCATCTGGAGTTTATCGATCAAGGCGGCAAAACGTTGCTTAAGCTGACGACGCTCTACGACACCAAGGAGGTCCGCGACGCCGTGGTGGCCAGCGGCGCGGCCGGCGGCATGAATGAGAGCTTCAACCGCCTGGACGAGGTCCTCGCCGAAAAGGCATAGCGCCATATCTGGCTTCCGTAGCCAAGAAGAAGGGGGCGTCCAAATCGGACGCCCCCTTGGCGAGTGCGAAGCCAGGCGCCGTCCGCTAGGACCTATTCCTCGTTGCCGGCCCGCAGCCAGCCGATGTAGTCGGCGATGGCCTGGTCCGGCGTGAACTTGGGCTCGTAGCCGACTTCGCTCTTGATGCGGGCGATATCGAGGTAGCTGTTGCCGCGGCCGCCGGGGTTGGCGCCCTCCTTGAGGAAGTCGCCCTTGAAGTCCGGGACCACCTTCTGAATCGCGGAGACCAGCTGGCCCGCCGTGGTGCTGTAGCCGGCGGAGACGTTGTACGTCTCGTGGTTCAGCTTGTCGGCCGTCATCAGCATGGCGATGCCGCGGCCGCAGTCCTTGACGTAGCAGCTATCGCCGCCGTCCTCGGCGTAGGTGTCGCCGCGTAGAGCCGGCGCCTCGCCCTTGACCGCCGCGTGGACCAGCCGGCTCGGCAGATTGGACATCGAGTGGTAGAGCGGGCCGTAGATGCCGGAGATGCGCAGGTTGACAATGGGCAGTCCCGTACGCTGCTGGTAGTAGTTGCCCACCAGCTCGAAACACTTTTTCCAGGTGCCGGTGGCGCCGCCGCCGACCAGGCTGAGCAGCATGTCCTCCGTGTTCTTACCTTCGGGGCCGCGCACGCCGCCGTAAACGCCCGTGGAGCTGGCGAGGCCGACGCGCTTGACGTCCCACTCCTTGCCGGCCTCGAGGATGTTCATCAGGCCGAGCATGTTGACGTCGAAGTCCTCCCGTGGGGTGAGGGCGTTGAGCGCCGGTACGGCGAGGTGGGCGATGCCGGTGATGTTGTACTTTTTGCCGATCTCCATCAGCCGGTCTTTGTTGGTAACGTCTAGCTGCTCGACGAAGGCGCGCTTGCCGATCTCGCTTTTGATGAAGCCGGGCTCGCGCGCGACACGGAATTGGGTGAGGACAACGTCTTCGCCCGCGTCCAGGAGACCGCGAGCGGTGTGCAGGCCAATGAAGCCGAGGCCGCCGGTTACGAGAAACATCTTGAACCCCTTCTGTCTGTGGAATAGGTGAATGCGGGTTGCGTCTGGACTTTAGCCGCCACGCCCCGAAGATTCAAGGTGCTGGCGCACGGCGTGAGGCTTCGCTCCCGGCAAGGAAGCCTATGGAGACGCCCATCGGCCCTGATCACTGGAAGCTCCTGCAAGCGAGCTTAGTGGGTGTCTGGCTAAGCTGAGAGGTTGCCCCCGCCCTAGATTGCCGCCTCGCTATCGCGACCGCCCGCAATGACAGCGTTGGGCGATTGCCGCCGCCTAACCAGGGCGCGATGTATTGGGAAGGCCGCGTAGGCGTAGGGGCGCACGGCCGTGCGCCCCTACAGACGATGTACTTGCGCCTACTCGTAGCGGAGGGCTTCGGCGATGGGGATGCTAGAAGCCTGTCGCGAAGGGATCAGCGTCATGAGCAGGGCGGAGCCGAAGGCCAGGAAGGCGATGATGGCGATCTGCTCCCAGGGTACCGAGAAACCGATACCCTGGTTGGCGAATTCGTCCGTGATTAGCTGTCGGGCCAGGATCAGGGCGAAGACGATGCCACAGGCAACACCCGCGAAGGCGATGAAGGCCGACTCCAGCAAGAAGGTGAGGCCGACCATGCCTCTGGTGTAGCCGATGGCGCGCAGCATGCCGATCTGCTGCCGGCGTTCCACGACGGTGCGGAAGGCGATGACGCCGACAGCGGCCACGCCCACGACGAGGCCCAGGCCCATGAAGCCCTGCAGCAGGTAGAAGAAGCCGCTCTGGACGGCGTTCTGATCATTGAGGACCTGGCGCAGCGACTCGGCCTGGGCGCCGGTCTCCAACAGGGACGACTCGATGCCACGGGCAACCTCAACGTTGTTGGCGCCATCGACGGTGCGGACAAAGAAGCGGCGGTTGTCCGGCTCGCTGAAGACGGTATCGAAGGTGGGCTGGGGCACGTGGAAGGCCATGAAGGTGGCCGTGGCGCCCTGGTCAATGACGCCGATCACGCTGACCTTGGCGCTGCCCCCTGTCTGGCGGTCGTAGAGGGTCAGTACCTGCGGCTCGAACGTGGCGTCGCCGGGCTCGATGCCGCGGACAACACCGAAGCCGAAACCACCGGCAGTCAGCGCGTTGAGGTCGATGACGATCAAGCTGGGGTCGCCGGCCATGGCTTGCCAGACGGCCTCGTCGTTGTCGTAGCCATCGGCGCGCGACTGCAGCGGGATCTGGGAGTTGGAGAGGAAGGCGGCATCATCGCCCCAGGAGACGTATTCATCGTAGTCGGAGTCCTCAGCAGTGGCCGTCGCAACGTTGCAGTCGTTGCCGAAGCCGTCCTGACAGACCAGGGAGCGGAAGCGGCTGGCGACCGAGACGATTCCGGTCGCGTCGATCTGGTTGGCCACCGGTGATCCCTGGGCCTGCAACTCGGCTTTGAGGTCGCTGACCGGGCTGTTGGGATGCTCGTCGACGCCAACGTCCCAGCCGCCGAGGGCGCTATCGCTGAGGTAGAGCTTGTTGAAGTTGTAGTTCAGCGATGACATAACCGTCAGCGCGAAGATCACAAGGCAGAACATTGCCAGGGTCATGCCGGTGCGCATCTTGTTGGCCAGCGGGTAGGCGACGGCCATTTTCAGCGACGGCAGCAGCGCCCCCAGTCCGCGGCCGATCCGGGTCAGAGGGATCAGCACGAGATCGGCGTTGTAGACCACCAGGAAGGTGGCGGCGATGGTCACCATGACGCCGGAAAGGAAGAACATCTCGATGTCGCCGGTGGTCTCGCCGAAGATCGCCTCTAGCAGGCCGACGCTGAAGTCCAGCTCCCAGATGTAGATCAGGAAGACACCGACGGCCGTATAGAGCAGGCGCTCATTGAATCCGAAGGACCGCAGCGTGAACGCCAGGCCCAGCGGCAGCAGCGAGAGGCCCAAGAGCAGGAAGAAGGTGCTGTCATCGGAAGCACCCATCGCTATGAGCGGCAGGCTGAGCAGGGTAAACATCGGCCCGAGCTGCAAGGTCATGAAAAGCGATACCGCCAGGCTAACCGGTGCGGCGAGGGTGATCAGGACGAAGAGACCGATGCGCGCCCCCAAGGGCAGACTCGACTGCGAGGCGGCGAAACTACCGAAGGCGATGAGTATTGGGACCGCGGCCAGGAAGCCCAGGGCGGTAACGCCGCTCGCCAGCGCCACAATCTCGATAATCATGCCCAGCGTGATCAGGCCGCGACGACGCCAGCCGTGCTTGTCCGTCGGCTTGAAGAAGAGGTCGCGCAGGCTGATCAGGATGCCGCGGGAGCCCCACATTGGCTTGAGCGGCGGCGGCTCGGGGATGTCACGGATGGCGCGGACGATGTTGAGGTTGCTGACGCGCCAGGAAGAGAACGTGACGGTGAGGAAGGTCAACACCACGCCGAGCGAGTAGGAGATGATCAGGCTGCGCGGCGTGACGTAGGGCGAGATACTGATGTCGATCTCCGCCAGGAGGGTGGCCATGACCTGGCTCATGCCGAAGGCGACCAGCACGCCGAGGGCGCAACCCACGGCGGCGGCCAGGATGTTGTAGGCCATGCCCTCCGCCAGGAAGGTCTGCACCAGGTCCATGCGCTTGGTGCCGACGGCGCGGGCCATACCCATCTCCGACTTACGCTCCGCGGCCAGCATGACGAAGATCAGGAAGATCAGCAGGATGCCGGCGCCGATCGAGAAGAGGCCGAAGACCAGGAAGAAGGTCGTGAGCAGGTTGGCGCCAAACTCCGCGATCTCAACGCCGTTGGCCTTGAGCAGGTTGACTGAGAGATCGGGGGTTGCCGGACTTGCGGCTCTGGCGGCGGCGAGAGCCGCGTTAACCTCCGCTTCGGCTGTCTCGCTGAGCGCCTGGCCCTCACGGGCTCCACCCTCGTTGGAGACGGCGATCATGGTCAGCTGGCCGGGCGCGCCGAACAGCTCCTGCGCGGCAGCGAGGGGCATGACGGCGCCCTCGCGGCGGACGGAGATGCCGCCGGCGCCGGCGAGCCGCCGGTCCTTGACGATCTCCTTGACTCGGAAAGACGTCGATTGTTCGCCGATGATGACCTGGACCGTATCGCCGGCAGCAAGGTCGAGCTCGTCGGCGGCGCTGTCGTTGAGATAGAGCTCGCCGCCGGCGAGGTCAGTCAGGCGCAGGCGGGCGCCGCCGGTGCTCTCGATATCGGGCAGGCCGTCTGCCTCCCCCGGGTCGAGGCCGAGGACGTTGAACTCGGGCGCGCTGAGGCGCTCTCGCGGGTTGAGGCCGACGGCGAGGCCCGAGTAGGCCGGGATAGCGAAGTCGATCGAGGGGCTGTCCTTGAGACTCGCGACAAGGTTAGTAACGGTGTTCTGAGGGAAGGTCTGCTCGCGCAGGAAAGCGCCTGAGGGGTCTTCGAAGGCGTCGATGTCCTCCTCGCGCAGCTGCAGCGACTCGTCCAGGGAGCCAAAAACGGAGTAGACCTCGCTGGTGATGCTGCGGTCGACGGTGTCGCCGGTAGTGAAGGCGGCGGCGATGATGACGGTGCTGAGCATCAGGCCCAGGACGATGAGCGTCGTCTGGGCGCGGCGGCGGGGGATGTTGCGCAGGCCCATCTTGAACATGATCCGGTTGCGCAGGCCAACCCAGGCGATGCTGAGAAAAGCGACCGCCAGGATGCCCAGCAGGACATACATGATCAGGTCCATGGAGATGCCGAAGAGGTCGTTCATCGCGGGCTCCTAGCGAGCCGAGGCGGCGCCGGCGAGGGCGTGGCCGCGGGCTGTCGGCACTTCATCAACGATCTGACCGTCCAGCATATTGATAATGCGGAACATCCGCTCAGCGACGTGGATATCGTGCGTGACGACCACGAAGGTCTGGTTATTGCTCTCATTGAGAGAGACGACCAGGTCCATGATCTCCTCGGCGTTTTTGGAGTCGAGGTCGCCGGTGGGCTCATCGGCCCAGACGATGGCCGGCTTGTTGACCAGGGCGCGGGCGATGGTGACGCGCTGGCGCTGGCCGCCGGAGAGCTGCGCCGGGCGGTGGTTAGCCCAAGCCTGGAGGTGGACCAGATCGAGCGCTTCCATGGAGCGCTCGCGAGCTTCCTTGGCCTGAGTGCCGCTGACCAGGAGCGGCAGCTCTACGTTTTCTACGGCGCTGAGCACGGGCAGCAAGTTATAGAACTGGAACACAAAGCCCATGTTGTTGGCGCGGTAGGAGCTACGATCATTGTCAGAGAGTTGGCTAATGTCGACGCCATCGACGCGGACGATGCCACTGTTAACGGAATCGAGGCCGCTGAGGCAGTTAAGCAGCGTGGTCTTGCCGCAACCGGAGGGCCCCATGATGGCGACCATATCGCCCTTGGGGACGGCCAGAGAGACGCCGCGCAGGGCCTGGACCTCCACGTTATCGGTCTGGTAGGTCTTGACAACGCTCACGGCTTCGACGGCGTTGGGGGACGGAGATGCATTATCGGAGGTCAAGGCTTCGCTCCTGTAGGTAAAGCTGCGAAGGGAGGGATCGCCATAAAAAGCGAATACTCCCTCAGTTATATTCTGGCAGCGCTTGCCTGTCAACCTGAACAAGGCTGCACCCCTTTGAAGAGTGTTGCATTAGCTACCAAGCATGGATAGGAATTGGAGACTGAGATGAACGAGCGACCATTTTTAAGCGACATCGAAGAGCTACGCCGCCGGGCGCGTGAGGACATGGAGAGCGGCGCCGTCACGCCGGCCTACGGGCTGGACCTCAACCGCGCCATAAGCATCCTCAACAGTGTCCTGGCGTCCGAGATCGTCTGTGTCCTGCGCTATAAGCGCCACTACTTCATGGCGCAGGGCCTGAATGCCGAACCGATAGCGCAGGAGTTTCTGCAGCACGCAAACGACGAGCAGCTACACGCGGACCAGGTGGCATTACGGATAACCCAGTTGGGCGGCGCGCCGGACTTCAACCCGGAAGGCCTACTCAGCCGCGGCGTTGCGGAATATCACGAAGGCGATACCCTGATCGAAATGATCAAGGAGGACCTGGTGGCCGAGCGAGTGGTCATCATGTGGTACGCGGACCTGGTGCGCTGGTTCGGTGACGCGGACAACACCTCCCGCCGGCTCATGGAAGACCTGCTCGCCAAGGAAGAAGAGCACGCCAACGACCTCGCAGACCTGCTTACCCGCGTAGAAACTTGAAACGATTTTGACGAATGGTGTATGGTGTATACACCGTGAAGAGGAAGCAAATCTACATAGCTGAGAGGCAGGAAGCGCAACTCAGGGAGATGGCCGAGCACCGCGGCGTGTCCGAGTCCCACCTCATCCGTGAGGCTGTGGCGCAGTATTTGCTGGATCAGGAAGAGCCGGCCCTGGAGCGGGCCGAAGACCACCCGCTGTGGGGCCTGATCGGCACGGCTGGTGATGACGCGAGCTTACCGGTGGACGGCGCCCTAAATCCCGTTCGATAGCCAAGGACACCCGGCTGCTGACGTCTAACTACGTCCTGGCAGAGACCGTGACCTGGCTGACCTACCACAAGGCCCGAAAGGCCGCGCTGACGCTGTGGCGATTGGCCGGAGAGGCGGAGCGCGGGGGGCTTCTGGGCCTGGAGTGGGTGACGCCTGCCGTGCACGAGCGGGCTTGGGAGCTCTACGAGCGCTTCGATGACCAGGTGCTCTCCTTCTGCGACTGCACCAGCTTCGCGATCTGCGCCAGCAAGCCGGTCGATTTCGTCTTCGGGTTCGATAGCGACTTTCTCAAGGCCGGACTGGACCTGAGGCCGGGCCTGCGCGATGCCTGAGCGATTCAGCGACCAGCTACACGCCCTGACGGAGCCGATCTGGCGCGCCCAGCATGAGCATCCCTTCGTGCGCGGCATCGGCGATGGCACGGTGGACAGGCGTCAGTTCGCCTTCTGGGTTCGGCAGGACTATCTCTTCTTAATCGATTACGCGCGGTTGTTCGCGCTGGCAACGGCGCGGGCGCCCGATATCGAGATGATGACGGCCTTCGCGCGGCTGGCGCATGAAACCTTGACCACGGAGATGGCGCTACATCGCGACTACGCGGCCGGGTTCGGCATCAGCGCCGCTGAGTTGGAAGCGGAGCAGAAAGCGCCCGCGACCCAGGCCTACACGGACTTCTTCCTGCGCACCGCGACCCTGGGTGAGTACGCCGAGTTGGTGGGAGCGCTGCTGCCCTGCATGTGGGGCTTCAGTGAGATCGGCCGCGAGCTGAAGCGGCGAGGCGTGCCGGAAGAGCCGCTATCGGCGCAGTGGGTGGAGACGTACGCCTCGGATGAGTTCGCCGAGCTGGCCGGCTGGTGCCGTGACATCTTCGACCGCGTGACGCAGGGCGTTTCGGAGACGCAGAGACGGCGCGTGTCGGAAGCCTTCCTGACCAGCAGCCGCCACGAGCTGCGCTTCTGGGACGCGGCGTACCGGCTGGAGACCTGGAAGGCTTAGAAGTAGACCAGCCGGCGGACTAGGGCTCTTCGCGGGAGGAGCCGCGCAGAAAGTCCTCGATGTCTTTGACGATCGTGTCGGTGGCGGGCAGCTCCGCCTGGGGGCCGTCGCCAGAGGTGCCGTCCAACTCGGCATCGATGCGTTCCTCCAGCGACCGGACGTACTCGGAGACCTCGGAGTTTTTCTCGGTCGCTTCGTTGAGCTGGGTATCGAAGGCCTCGGAGGCCCGTTCCATGCGGCGCAGCGGCACCTCGACCTCGAGCATGGAGGTCAGGGAGCGCAGCAGGCCGAGGGTGGCGCGCGGGTTGGGCGAGGCGGAGACGTAGTGGGGTACGTTGGCCCAGATCGTCGCGGCGGGGACCTCGCGGTCGCGCAGGGCAACGTTGAGGACGCCGCTGATGCCGGTGGGACCCTCGTAGCGGCCGCCGCGCTGGAAGAGGCCGGCGCGTTCCTGCATCTCGGGGTCAGGCGCGGTGCCGGTGATGCGCATCGGCCGGGTGTGGGGATACTCGACAAAGAGGGCGCCGAGGGTGACGACGAGCTTGACGTCAAAGCGCTGGATGACATCGAGGACAGAATCGACGTAGGTCTTCCAGTGGAGGTGGGGCTCGATGCCGTTGAGGATGATCAGGTCGCGTTCCGGCGTCTGGTGGACCGAGAAGAAGTTCTCCGGCCAGTCGATGCGGCGGCGCGTCTCGTCCACGTAGCGGACCGTGGGGCGAAGCTGGGTAAAGTCGTAAAAGCCTTCGGCCTCAATCTCGGCGATGCGAGGGGCGCGCCAGCGTTCGGCCAGATACTGGGCGGCGGAGGTGGCGGCGCCGCCGGCGTCAGACCAGCCGGCGAACGCGGCGATCAGGGTCGGCTCATGTAGCTCAGGGGTTTCGAGGATGCGGAGCGGGGGCATGTGGTGGCCCTCCCATCTCTCTAGATTGCCGCCACGCGTTTATGCATCGATTCTAGCACGGTCGCTTGTCAGGCTTGAGACGGGAGCGGGACGCGTCATTACGGGAACTTGTCAGTTGCGTTGATGATCAGGGCGGCATTTGCCAGGCAACCTCAGCCCAGCCCTCTCCTGGAAGCCTGGAACAAGAGGGAGCTCGCGATTCGACCTTCGCAACAACGTAGCGGCCAAGCAGCTCAATCTGAGCGGAGCAGTGCGCCACCGATCCGCAGCGGCTTGATCGGCAGACTAGGAGCCTTGCTGAAGGCTGACTGCTGCTGACGGAGGGATTAGAGCTGTGGTGCCGAGGGCCGGACTTGAACCGGCGACCCCAGCTTTTTCAGAGCTGTGCTCTACCAACTGAGCTACCTCGGCCCTGGGGTATGGACAATATAGTAACCAGCCCTGAGTCCAGTCAAACGACGTGAGACCGCTGAGGCCGGTTTAGCGCCAGAATCCCTTGGCTGAGGTCCCGTGCTTGTGACGCTTGACTCAAACTGAGGCCAATCCTATGCTGCGAAGGCCGATGAGGGAGGCGTTTAGATGACTCAGCCCCCGGCCAACCGAAGGCCGTCGAACTCGATGGTCATCGCCGGAATCCTCATCCTGATCCTGGCGATTGTCACCGTCTACAGCGCGTTTACCGTCTTTCAGCTGCCGGACCCGGTAACCGAGCAGGGTGAGCGGATCAACACGTTCTACCAGCCGGTGATGGTGATCTCGTTCGCCGTCTTTCTCCTCGTCACGTCCGCCCTGATTTTTGCCGTTTTCCGCTACCAGCGCCGCGGCCCGGAGATCCCGGAGCAGATCCACGGCAGCAGTGTCCTGGAGATGGCCTGGACCATCATCCCGATCATCATCCTCGTCGCCCTCTTCGTCCCTGCCGTAGCCCTGGTTATCGACTTGAAGACGCCGCCCTCCGAAGATGAGGCGGACATCGTCGTCGAGGCCGTCGGCCATCAGTGGTGGTGGGAGTTCATCTATCCGGACTCCGGTGTGCGCATCCAATCGACGCCGCCCAACTATGACGAGTTCGATCCGCCGGCGCTGGTGGTGCCGGTGGGCCAAACGGTCCTGGTCAAGGTGCGCTCCACCGATGTGATACACAGCTTTTACGCGCCGCAAACGCTCTACAAGATTCAGGCCGTCCCCGGCAACGTCAACCTGCTGCATTTCACGGTCACCAAGGCGGGTGTCTACCACGGCCAGTGCTACCAGTTCTGCGGCCTGCGCCATTCCGACATGCTCTTTGTGCTGGACGCGCGCGACCCGGCTGATTATGAACGCTGGCTACAGCAGACGCGCCAGGCTCAGGGCCTCGATGACGGGGCCGGTACCGAGATCGCGGTTGGCGGTGTATCCCGGGACGGGACGAAGGCGGAGTAGCCGGTGACGACGCACGCAGCGACAGCGCAGGCCGCCCACCTCGGCGAACAGGGCATGAGCCGTGGCATGTTCGGCATGGTGCTATTCATCGCCTCAGAGATCATGCTCTTTGGCGGACTATTCGCCGGCTACTTCTACATGCGCAACCAGGCGGCGAGCTGGCCACCAGAGGGCGTCCACGAAGTCGACCCGGTGACGGGCGGCATCCTGACGGCGATCCTGGTGATCAGCGGCCTCAGCGCCCACATGGGCGTCGTTGGCGCCAAGGCCGGCAATCAGGGCCTGTTCATCTTCGGCCTGGCCGGTGCGCTGCTCCTGGGCACGATCTTCATCGGCGGCCAGATCTACGAGTGGTTCTTGCTGATGGACCACGGCCTCACCGCCGAGTCGGGCGTCTACGGCAGCAGCTTCTACGTCTTGACCGGCTTCCACGGCGCCCACGTCATTGTCGGCCTCGCGATGCTCCTTGTCGTCTTTATCCGCGGGTTCTGGCGTGACTTCACGCCGAAGCGCCATCTTTTCGTCGATGCGTCGGTGCTGTACTGGCACTTTGTGGACATTGTCTGGGTATTCCTATACGCCGCACTTTATGTCTTGGTTTAGTAGAGTAGTAGAGAACCCCAAAGGGACCGGGGAGTAACGTCATGGCAACCGGGGCAATAGCAAGACCAGCGCACGAGGCGAAGGAGTACACGGGCCTTCTCGCCTGGCTGCTGACAACCGACCACAAGAAGATCGGGATTATGTACCTGATCTTCACGATCATTTTCTTCTTCACGGGCGGCGTGCTTGCGCTGCTTGTGCGGCTGCAGCTGGCCTGGTCCGACGCGGGCATCCTCTCGCAGGACCAGTACAACCAGTTCTTCACGATGCATGCATCGACGATGCTGTTCCTCTTCGTCATCCCGGTGGGCGCCGGGTTCGCCAACTACCTGCTGCCGCTGATGATCGGCGCGAAGGATATGGCCTATCCGCGGATCAACGCCCTCAGCCTCTGGCTGATCCCCCTGGCCGCGCTGGTGATGTTCAGCTCCTTCTTCATCGAAGGCGGTAGCGCCGCGGCCGGCTGGACGGAGTATCCGCCGCTGACCAACGGCACCTTCATGCCGGGCAAGGGCACCGACCTCTGGATACTCGGCGTCCAGATCCTCGGCATCTCGTCTGTCGGCGGCGCCATCAACTTCCTCGTCACCACCATGACGATGCGGGCGCCGGGTATGACGCTGGCGCGCATGCCGATCTTCGTCTGGATGATCGTGGTGACGTCCGTGCTGGTCACCTTCGCGACGCCGGTCCTGGCAGGCGTCCTGACAATGCTCTTCACCGACCGCAACGTCGGCACCAGCTTCTTCGACCCGCGAGAGGGCGGCAACCCGATCCTCTGGCAGCAGCTGTTCTGGTTCTACTCTCACCCAGCTGTCTACATCATGGTCCTACCGGCGATGGGCATCATCTCCGAGGTCCTGCCGGTCTTCTCGCGCAAGCCGCTGTTCGGCTACAAGGCTGTGATCTACGCCGGCGCGGCCATCGGTGTGCTGGGCTTCACGGTCTGGATGCACCACATGTTCGCGACCGGCCTCAGCGCGCCGCTGACGATCTGGACGATGTTCGCGACGATGTCGATCGGTGTGCCGACCGGCGTGAAGATGTTCAACTGGCTCGGCACAATGTGGGGCGGCAGCATCAGCCTCAAGGCGCCGATGCTCTTCGCGGTCGGCTTCCTCTTCATGTTCCTGATCGGCGGCATTGACGGCGTTTACTCAGCCTTTGTACCCGTCGACTACGCGCTTAACGACACTTACTGGGTCGTCAGCCACATCCACTACGTCCTGTTCGGCGGCTCCGTGTTCGGCATCTTCGCCGGCATCTTCTACTGGTTCCCGAAGATGACGGGCAAGTTCCTCAACGAGACGCTGGGCAAGCTTCAGTTCTGGCTCATGCTCATTGGGATGAACCTGACGTTCATGCCGATGCACATCCTGGGACTCAAAGGCATGCCACGGCGCATAGCCGACTACGAAGCTGGCCTGGGCTGGGAATACTGGAACCTGGTCGCGACGATCGGCGCTTTCACCATCGGCGTCTCCATGATGGTGTTCATCGCCAACTTCTTCATGTCGCTCAAGACGGCGCCGAAGACGGCCGGTGACGACCCGTGGGAGGGCAACACGCTGGAGTGGATGATCTCCTCGCCGCCGCCGGAACAGAACTTCGACACGCTGCCGGAAATCAATAGCGAGCGGCCGGCCTGGGACGCCCGCATGCAGCGCCAGGGCTTTGCCGGGAGGACGCAGCAACACTCATGAGCACGCACATGGGCCCCGAACGCCACGATGGCGTCTTCAGCATGTGGCAGGTCTTCATCTTCTCTCTGATCCCGCTGGCTCTCGTCTTCACGGGCGTGATCATCGGTTCTATGCACGGTGTCGACTCGGAGAAGGAGGAGTTTCAGCCGGAGGCGGCGCCGCCTGCCACATCGCCGACCCGCGCTCCTGGCTCGTCTCTCTTCGACCAGCAGGTCGCGCCAGCCTACACGCTGGTCAACGGCGACGGGACGCCGTTCTCAGTGGCCTAAGAAACCAGCCGCCAGCTTAGATACGCACGTAGGGACGCACCTTCAGGTCCGTCCGCAGAGCGCCCGGCCGATCCAGACACGCCGTTTCCGAGAGTCATCGACGCTGGGACGCTCTTCGGAAAGGCCTTCTCCGGGAAGATAGTCAGAGTCGCGGATGCGCGTGGCCCGGACGGAGCTGAAGCTACGTCCCTACGAGGATCGGGTCCTTACGAGGATCGAGCGGGTTTCGGTGGCTTACGGGGCGACGGCTTTGAGGGCCTCATCGAGCTCCTGGAGGCTGACGGGGCCTTCGTACTTGGCGGTGATGATGCCTTTGGAATCGATGACAAAGAACCAGGGCTCGCTACGCAGGTTCCATTCGCTCACCGTATCGGACGGGATGCGGTCAGGGTTACCGGGGTTTTTGTAGAACTCAACGTGGATGAACTCCGCCTTGTCGCGGTACTGGGGATAGAGCTTGCGCATAATCTCCAGCTCCGGGCCGCAGAGACGGCTCTCGCAGAACCCGGGGACGGCGAAGAGGACGAGCGTTGGCTTACCGGCCGCGATGGCGCCGGCGATGGTAGAGGTGTGCATCTCGGGCGAGGGCGTGGCAGAGGAGTCGATCAGGGCGATGTCGCTGACATCATCGACAGTGAGGTTGAGGCTGCGCGGCGCGGCTGAACCGATGGCGGGTGTCAGGCCCTGGGCGAGGACGTTAAAGCGGGGCCGGATCGTCTTCTTTATCTTCGGGTTGGCGGAGTCGATCTGGATCTCGACACCCCACTCGCCGGGGCGGTCGAAGTTGACCAGGGCAGTGTAGATGCCGACCTGCTCGCCAACGTTGAAGTGGGCGTGCTGCGAACCATCGACGTGGGTGTGTGTGATCTGCTCCGTGAGACCGGCGTCGCGGGCCGGCACACGGGAGATAGCATCGATCTCCATCTTCATGGTCTCGCTCTCGTTGAGGTCGTAGAAGACGAGATGGACTTTGGCATCGACGATTGGCAGGCCCTCGGCGTCGAGGATGCCGAAGGCGAAGCGATTGGGCCCGGCCATCAGCTCGCTGTTCGCCAGCACCGGGACGATGTCGCCCTCCTTGATCTCGAGGACCTCAGGGAACTTGTCGCCGCCACCAGAGCAGCCGGCGGCCAAGATCAGGGCTGTCGTGAGAAAGACGAATGCGATGAGAGGAAATCTTGTGGGCACGTGTGAAAAGGATCGTAGCATGTGACCCCGATGTAGCAAAATTGAGGTGTTGACAACGCTTTTCGTTAGCGTATGCTCATCACGGAACGTTTAAGCAGAGTCTAAAACGATGGTAAGGAAATTTTGAGAACAATTCAAGTTGATCCCGATGTCTGCAACGTCCGTCAGGTGGACGCCGAGAAGGTCCTGCAAGGCCGGGCGCTGCTCCTGGACGATGGCGTCTACGGCGAGGCCGCCTCTATCTTCCGCGCCCTGGGCGACACGTCGCGCGCCAAGATCGTCTTTTCCCTGCTGCAACAGGAGCTCTGTGTCTGCGACCTGGCAGCCGTCTGCGACCTCTCGGAGTCGTCGGCCTCGCAGCATCTGCGGGTCTTGCGCGGGTTGCGCATCGTTAAGCTGCGGCGAGACGGCCGCATGTCCTACTACAGCATCGAGGACGACCATGTGCGGGTGCTGCTAGGCGTCTGCCTTAATCACCTGCATGACCGCGACGCCCTGGCCGGGCTGATGGCGATGCCTGCCTGATGAATCACCAGCACGAGCAGCCGCACGGCCAGGCCTATGCCAGCGGCGCCGGCCAAAACCGCGGCCGCCTGCTGGCAGTCCTCGGCCTGACGACGGCGTTCCTGCTAGCCGAGGCGGTGGCCGGCGTCATGGCGAATAGCCTGGCGCTGCTGGCGGACGCCGGGCATATGCTGACGGACGTCGCGGGGCTCTCGCTGGCGCTACTCGCGATCTGGTTCGCCCAGCGTCCGGCCAACGACCGGCGCACTTTCGGCTACTACCGCCTCGAAATCCTGGCGGCGATGTTCAACGCTGTCATCCTCCTCGTTATCGCGGGGTTCATCCTCTACGAGGCCTATCAGCGCCTGATGGACCCTCCGGAGGTCCAGAGCCTGCCGATCTTAATCGTGGCGTCCGCCGGTCTCGTGGTGAACCTGATCAGCGTCTGGTTCCTCATGGAAGCATCCAAGCAGAGCCTGAACATGAAGGGCGCTTTCCTGGAGGTGGTCAGCGACGGCCTTAGTTCGGCAGGCGCCATCGCCGCCGGGCTTATCGTCCTGACGACGGGCTGGCGCTACGCCGACCCGCTCTTCGCCGCGGCGATCGGCGTCTTTATCCTGCCGCGGACGTGGGCTTTGCTGCGCAGCGCATTGAGCGTGCTGCTGGAGAGCGCGCCCGCGTCGGTCTCGGTGCCGGAGATGAGTGAGAACATCCTGGCCCTGCCCGGCGTCCGCGGTGTGCACGACCTTCACGTCTGGACGATCACCAGCGGCTTTATCGCGATGAGCGGCCATATCCTGGTCGAGGACGAGGTCGACCACGACCACCTGATAGTCGATGTCCGCCGCCTGCTTCACGACCGCTTCGACATCGAGCACGTGACGCTGCAGGTGGAGACACAGCGGCTGGAGCAGGAGCTGGAGCAGCCCTGCCTGCCCGGCACCTCACCCTGCTACGTCGATGATAATGTGGCGACGGCTGCTAGAGGGGCGCTGTCATAAACCAGGCAGGCGCCCTGGCCCTGCGCCCACTGGTCCGGCGGGCCATCCTGCTGGAAGCCGCGATCATCGCCTACAACTTGCTCGAAGGAGTCCTCTCCGTTGTCGCCGGCTTGCTGGCCGGTAGCGTCGCCCTCGTCGGTTTCGGCCTTGCTAGTGCAATTGAGGTGTCGGCCTCCGTCGTCGTCCTGATCCACCTCTGGAAGAATAGCCAGGAGGAAGGGTCGCCCTGGGAACGTCGCGTCGCGGTCTTTGTCGGTCTGACTTTGATGGCGCTGGCCGTATACGTAACCGGCCGTGCTTTTTATGACCTCACGAGCGGCTCCCGGCCGGGAGAGTCCTACCTCGGCATCGCCATCGCGGCGGCGTCCGTCGTGATCATGCCGACGGTATCGAGGCTACAGCATTCGTTGGCAACGCAGATCAACAGCCTGGCGCTGGAGGCGGACTCGCGCGAGACGCTGGTTTGCTCAGGGCTTTCGGCGGCGCTGCTGATCGGCCTCGGCGCCAACGCGCTCTTCGGCTGGTGGTGGGCAGACCCGGTCGCGGCCCTGGTCATGGTTGTGTTCATCGGGCGGGAGGGCTGGGAGGTCTTCCGTAAGAAAGAGCTGATCTGCTTCGATGGCTAGCTCTGTGCGCCTAACCACCGCGTCCGCCATAATAGATACGTAAACTGAGCGCCAGGGCTTCAGGTCCGCGCTCATTGAGGGGTGTGAAGAAGATGGAGTGGCCGGGGCGCTGCAGCCGCTGCAAAGAAGTCATCGCCGACTGGAGCGATGCGGGCCTGCACGAGAAACGCTGGATCCACAAGGCCTGCTTTAGCGAAGTCTGGCTCGAAGCCCGCAACAAGGGTGTCGAGCTGCCGGAGTTGCGTGACCCGACGGTGCGCAGCTCCCAGCTGGAGGGGCCAATGCTGCTCTTCCTGCTGATGTTCCACTTCGGCCTCGGCATCGCGGCCATCGGTTGGATCATGATCAGCCAGTTCGATGACCCGGACGGCAACCCGATCCTCGCGGTGGGCTTGATTACGCCGCTGATCGGCGTCATCGGCGTGGCCCTTAACGTCATTAGCCGTCGCCGTATCGAGCTGATCCGGCAGGCGCTGGACCTGCAAGGCGGCTGGAAGCCGGGACGCTAGCCATGCTCGCGGCGCTGCTCCACGCCGGTCATCCGGTCAGCTGGGGCGCCTGGCATCTGGAGCCCACCGTCACAGCCGGCGCCTTTATCGTTGTTGGGCTCTACTTCCGCGCCGTCTGGCTCAGCGGCCGGCGACCGGAATGGTGGCGGCTCCTCAGCTTCACCCTCGGCTCGCTGGCGATCTTCATCGGCCTCGTCTCGCCGCTCGACGCCGCGGCCGACCGCTTGCTCTCAATGCACATGCTGCAACACGTCCTGCTAACCAGCATCGGCCCGCCGCTGGTGCTCCTGGGCCTGACGCCGGCGCTGCTGGAGTTTCTGCTGAAGCCCGGCTTGCTAAATCGGGCCGCGCGCGCCGTCACCAACCCACTGGTCGCGGCGCCTCTGTTCCTGGTCAACATGTGGTTCTGGCACGCGCCCGGCGTCTATCAGGCGGCTCTGACGGAGCTGCCGGTGCACGTCGTGATGCATCTGGCCTTCCTGGTGACGGGGCTGATCTTCTGGTGGCCGGTGATCCAGCCGCTGCCGCAGCTAAGCCGCATCGGCGAGGGGGCGCGGCTCCTTTATCTCTTCGTCAGCGGCTTCCCCATGGGCTTGCTGGCGTTGCTGCTGCTGGCCAGCGGTACCGTGGTCTATGGCTACTACGAGAATCCGCCCCACCTTTGGGGCATCGACCCGCTGATCGACCAGCAGATAGCGGGGGTGATCATGGGCGCTCTCGGCGAGGCGGCGAGCTTTGTCGCGATAACTTTCCTCTTCTTCCGCTTCCTCGACCACGAGGAGGAGCAGCCGGGGCCGCCTGCGTCCGTGGCTCCGGAGCAGGCGCCTCCGCGGCGGGACCCAGCCAGCGTGCCGTGAGCTGCCTCGCCAGGGCGGTGCCTGCCATGGCGCCAGCGAACATCAGCCCGCCGGCGATGATCTTCGAGAGGCCAAGCAGCTCCGACGCGAGCAGGTAGATACCCGCCGCGACCAAGGCCGAGATCACCCAGACGAAGATGCGCTGCATACGCTGGCAGTATACGAGACGCGACCACCCTGTCTTTGCGAGCGAAGCGAGACAATCCCGGACTTAGACGTCCGTCCCGTCCGTCGGTCCAGACAACCATGTGTGACAGGATTGCTTCGGGCCTGGCGGCGACAGGGCTACCGCAGCCGGTAGACCTCGATTGGGCCGTAGGCGGCATTATCGATGGTCGTGACCAGCTCTGCCCGCTCCGACATGTAGCGCTCGAACTCGGCGGCGTGATCCGGTGAGAGGCGCGTGAGAATGTCGCGGCCCAACGGGGAGAGCAGAAGATAGTCAGCGCCTATACGGTCCATGGCGCCGAAGACATCGGTGGTGCGGTCGCGGGAGATGTCGGGGTTGGTGTAGTAGAACAGCAGGTGGAGGCTGCGGTAGTCGCGGTCGCGCAGCGCAGGCCAGAGGCGGTTGTCGCCGGCGGCGCTGCTGCCGTCCGGAATCGCCTCACGCAAGCGGGAGCCAACATCGGCGTAGCCGGGCGCGTCCGGGGCGTCACGCACGTCCTTCGCGGCCACCGCCAGCCCCTCGATCGCGACGACGGCCAGGATGCCCCCGACAGCGCCCTTCGCCAGCCAGCGCAGCAGCGGCACGTCCGACCAGTCGCGAGTCAGCTTGCCGGAAGGGTGGAGCCGCCACACCGCGATCGCCAGATCGGGGATGGCAATGCAGAGGAAGGGCACGACGACCACCCAGTAGACGAAGCGCTTGGTCGACTCGAACAGGGCGAGCTGGACGACGAGGCCGATGAGCACGAAGGCCAGCAGGCGGCGACGCGGGTCTGATCGGCCCATCGACACGAGGTAGACGGCGGCGATGGGAAGCGCCACCAGCAGCGCCAGGCGTGCCGAGGGACGCCGCAGCGCTTCCTCGGCAGTCGAAGGGATGCCGTCGAAGTCGAGGCCGAGGTTGTAGCGATCAGGCTCATCGCGGAGTTGGCGGACGTAGAAGGCGGGCGATAGCAGATCGGCCTCCTGCTCGACGGCGCGCGCCTGGCCGCGGAAGTCGTCCAGGTCAGCGGCGATGTAGAGGCCATAGGGCAGAAACGGGGCCAGCATCGCCAGACCCAGGACGGTGGTGAGAAGTAGCCGCCGCCCCAGGGGCATGAGCAGCGTCATGACGTAGAGCGCCAGCGGCAGCACGAAGAAGGCGCCGATGAACTGAGTCAGCGCCGCCAGCCCGACTAGCAGACCGGCGACCGCTGCCTGCCAGAGCCGGACCTCGAAGGGGGAGCGGCTGAGGATAAGGACGGCCGCGATACCGTAGGGCACGGCAATCAGGTCGTAGCGGACCGTGGCGCCGAGGTCGGTTAGGGTGAGGCCGGAGAACGGCGTCAGGTTGAGCCGCAGCAGCACCAGCAGCGCGGCTGCCAGTAGACCCGCGCCCGGCCCGGCGATCTTGCGGCCGAGGGCGTAGGTAAGCAGCAGCGCCAGTAGCCCGAAGACGACGCTGGCCAGCCGCGCCTCCACGATGCCGGAGCCGGTTACCTCGAAGACGCCCGCCAGGACGATGTGATGCAGCGGCAGGTTGAAGTAGTAGTGATCCTCAGCATCGTAGAAGCCGGCGAAAAGGTCGGAGCCGAAGACGCCCTGTCCGGCCAGCTTGGCCGAGGCAGAGATGATCCAGCCCTCGTCGCCGCCAACGATGGGGTCGTTGGCTAGGTTGGGCAGGACGGTCGCCAGGTAGATCAGGACGAGGAGCAGCAGGGCCAGGGGCTGTAACCAGCGCCGGTTAGAGGCCGATAGCGCGCCAGAGCTAGACATATCTTGGCCGAGTCTAGCCCGTGTCGCGTCTGGCGCAAGATCGTTATAATCCATTGACGGCGCGCACTACTGGTGCTACTTTCTGACAGCGATACTTGCAATTAGTTGCAGCAAGGCGGTGGCAAGGGCGTCTTGCGCGGAGGCGAGGTCATGCTTTACATACCGATCCCGGCACGGGAGATACCGGACGTCCCCGGCCTGCACATCCCTGACGGCTTCGTCAGCCTGCCGGTCTCCCTGATCGGCTGGGCGATAACGATTGCCGTCATTGCTCTGGCCGTTAAGAAGACGAACACGGAGATGGGTGAAAAGGCCGCGCCGCTGATGGGCGTGCTGGCCGCCTTCATCTTCGCCGGCCAGATGATCAACTTCCCGGTCGCGGGCGGCACCTCCGGCCACCTGCTAGGCGGCACGCTGGCGGCAATCCTGGTTGGCCCCTGGGCAGCGGTGATCGTCATGACGGCGGTAGTCGGCGTGCAAGCGCTGATCTTCCAGGACGGCGGCCTCGTCGTCCTAGGCACCAACATCCTCAATATGGGTATCCTGACGGCCTTCCTGGGCTACGGCATCTTCCGCGCCGTTACGGGCGTCATTGCCGGACCCACCGGACGTCTGGCCGGCTCCTTCAGCGGCGCCTGGCTCACCGTCATGGCAGCGGCAACGCTGACCTCGGTGCAGCTGGCGCTCTCCGGCACGTCCGCGCTGGACGTGGCGCTGCCGGCGATGCTCGGGGTGCACGCGTTGATCGGCGTCGGTGAGGGCCTGATCACGGCCGCTGCCATTGCCCTCGTTGTGGCCGCACGGCCTGACCTCATCGAGAGGAGCGATGGCAGCCGCACGATGTCACCGGAGGTGAGCGCGTGAGCAAGGGCTGGCTGGGCATAATCGTTGTTGGTCTTGGCATTGCCGTAATTGTGGCGCTGTTCAGCCCCTGGGCCTCTTCCCACCCGGACGGCCTCGAGAAGGTGGCTGAGGACAAGGAGTTCATCGGCGAGGCAGAGGATGCCCCTTACGAGATCATCCCGGACTACACCTTCCCCGGCGTCGAGAACGAGAAGGTAGCGACGATCCTGTCCGGCCTAGTCGGCATCGTGATTGTCGCGGCGCTTGGCTTTGGCTTCGCGTTCCTGATGAAGGCAACGCGCCGTCGTAACGGTGGTTCTCACAACCCGGGAGCCGGATAGGCAGACTTGTCCGTCTTCGCGATTACCGACCGCCATATAGCAGGCGATAGCTTCGTCCACCGGCTGGATCCGCGCGCCAAGCTGGTGATGACGTTTGTCTTCATCTTCGCGGTGCTGCTGACGCCGCAAGCGCGCTGGGAGATATTCGCGGCGATGGGCACGCTGCTGGTCGTGATGACGCTGGCTTCCGGCCTCTCGCCGCGTTTGGTTATCGGCCGGTCGCTGTTGGCGCTGCCCTTCGTCCTCGCCGCCGTGCCGGTGATCTTCAACCGGCCGGGCGAGCCGCTGTTCGAGGTGCCGGTCTTCGGCTGGACGGCGACCTCCGAGGGCGCCGAAGCTCTGTCATCGATCCTGCTGCGCTCCTGGCTCTCCGTCCTGGCGGCCACGCTGCTAACGGCGACAACCGAGCCGGACCACATCCTGCGTTCGCTGCGCTGGCTGGGTGTGCCGCGTATCCTCGTCGCGACGGTGTCTTTCATGTGGCGCTACATCTTCGTCATCGGCGAGGAGGCGCTGCGGTTGATCAGAGCGCGGGAGGCGCGATCGGCGCGGCCCAATGGCAAGGCCGGCGGCAGTCTCCTCTGGCGCGGACAGGTCGCGGGGCACATGGTCGGTTCGTTGTTCCTGCGCAGTCTGGCCCGCAGCGAGCGCGTTTACGTCGCGATGCAGGCGCGCGGCTACAGCGGTGAGCTAAAATCGATGAACCGGTTCGCCCTAAGCCGCCGCGACGTTATTGTAGTGGCGGTGACCCTCGCGGCAGTGATCGTGATCCAAACCTATGCTCGATTCTGAAGTCCTGACCAAATCGGCGCCCAGCGTCGCGGCACTCGATATCGCGGGGCTGTCCTACCGCTATCACAACGGCCAGCAGGCGCTGAAGGACGTCTCCTTCACGCTGCAGCCGGACGAGAAGGTAGCTCTCATCGGCCCCAACGGCGCCGGCAAATCGACGCTGCTGCTGCACCTCAACGGCATCTTCAAGGCACAGGCCGGGCGGGTGCGCATCTTCGGCCAAGAGACCATAGATGCCAATCTGGGTGAAATCCGCGCCCTCGTCGGCCTGGTCTTCCAGAACCCGGACGACCAGCTCTTCTCTCCCCGCGTCTTCGATGACGTGGCTTTTGGGCCGCTGTACATGGGCTTGCCGGAGGGCGAAATTCGCCAGCGCGTAGGCGATGCCCTGGCTTGCGTTGGCATGGGCGGCTTCGAGGAACGGCGGCCGCATGAGCTGAGCATCGGCGAGCGCAAACGCGTGGCCCTGGCAACCGTGCTATCGATGAACCCGCGGCTGCTGGCCCTGGACGAGCCCTCTGCCGGGCTGGACCCGCGGGCGCGGCGCGGCCTGATCAACCTGCTGGGCGACCTGCCCCAGGCCATGCTGGTCTCCACGCACGACATGCATCTGGTGAAGGACCTGTTCAAACGGATCATCATCATGGACTCAGGGGCCGTGGTCGCGGACGGCCGCACTGAGGACATCCTGGCAGACGTTGACTTGCTGGAGCTCCACGGCCTCGAAGGGACGTAGGGCTTCCGCTCTTCCATCTCGATTCTTAAACGCGGCGCGGTGAGGCGTCGCACCACGGAAAACGGCTCTCGATAACAGCTGAACCCTGATTTGCCCAACGAAGGCCGAACTTCTTAGACGTGAGGGCTGGGGATTCGCCCTAGTGGGCGGCGGTGTCGGTCGAGCCCTCGATGAGCAGCTTGGCGACCACGTAGATGACGAAGCCGATCCATAGGAAGCCGGCTCTCGCCAGGACGAAGGAGCTGAGATAGCCCCGCTTCTTGATCGAGAGGTAGACGATGCCGGTGGAGCCCAGGGCGATGGCGGCGGAGACAAGCGCTGTCTCGCTGAGCACCCACTCCGTAAAAAGGAGACCGATGGCGACTGGGATGCAGCTCTGGAAGACCATGGCGCCGCTGATATTGCCCATGGCCAGCGTGTCCTTGCCCTGGCTGACCCAGATAATGCTGTTGAACTTCTCCGGTAGCTCTGAGGCCAGCGGTGCGATCACCAGCGCCAGCGGCAGCGCCGGCACGCCCAGCCGGTGCGCCACCGACTCCAGGTTTTCGACGAAGAGCAGGGCCCCGGCGATCATGATGCCCAGCGCGGCGGCGAACTGGAGCATGATGAACAGCGTCGGCGGGGAGTCTTTGCCGCCGACCCAGCGGTGGAACTTCAATCCCGCCAACTCCTCTTCGTCGTGGACCTCCACGCTGCCGCTATCGTGCGAGAAGGTGCGATAGACATAGAGGGCATAGAGGCCGAGCAGCACAAACGCGACGGCGTACTTCCCTTCCTGCACGGGCAGGAAGCTGGCAGCGATGGCGAAGACGTAGACGATGAAGAAGTAACCGATATCGCGCCCGATGACGACGGAATCGAGGTGCATGTTCTTGCCGTTAGCTCGCCGGCCGGCGAAAAAGATGACGCCGAGGCCCGTGACGGCGAAAGCCGCGGTGGAAAGGAGGAAGGGCGCGCCGAGGATGGCGCCGATGCCGATCTCGTGGCCGCCTTCGGTGCCGGTGACCAGGATGGCGATGATTGGGATCATCGTCTCCGGCATCGCCGTACCCACGGCGGCCAGGACGCTACCGACGGCGCCTTCGGCCAAACCGAGGCGATGGCCAAACCACTCCACGGCATTGGTGAAGAGTTCGGCCGCAATCAGAATGATTACGAGAGAGACTGTGACTAGCGCGAGCTCTAGCGCCAACGACGATCAATCATCAAATATCTAGCGCAGTATAAGAAGACCATTTCTTACAACCAAGTTTTCTCATAAACGAATCTGCAAGGTCCTCTGGAATCTGCCGCGATCTGCCGTTGGCTTGGCCTGAAACGCGCGTTTGACAGCCGAGGCTTAATCCTTATGATCACTGAGAGGCCAGACCCTTCGAAGTTATGTCTGATTCCGGACCCGTCACAACTGCCATCCTCACCTTCGGTCGCAAGCTCAACATCGCCGATTCGGAGGCGCTGCTGCGCCAGGCTCAGCGCCTAGCGATGTCCGGCACTTACCGGCGCCGCTTCCTCGGTCGCGGTGAGCCTGGACTGCTGGAGACGCGACGCAATGGCCGCCGGGCATGGTAAACGGACACCCACATTCGCGGGTAGGTGGCCTCGCCGCGCGACCCGCACAACCGGCTGACGAAGGCGCGGTTCTTGGCTACCAACGAGGCGGGATTAAAGGAAAGGTGGAACCGGAATGAACCTACTGAACCGCATTTTCATGATCCTCGTCTGCCTGGCGCTAATCGCGGGCTCGGTCAGCGTTATTGTCCTGGCCTGGACGATACCAAACGAGAGCATCGACGGCCTCAACGACACTGTCCAGTGGCTTTCCGATAACAACCAGGACCTGGAGAAAACCTTCCTCACAGCCGGTGGCGCCGCGATTGCCGTGTTGGCGTTGATCATCCTGATCCTGGAGCTGACGCCCAAGGGTGGCACTGAGGTCAAGGTCACTGACCTGCAGGTCGGCAACGCGGTGCTTTCGACAGCGGCGATCGGCCAGCGCATCGAAGAGGCAGTACGGCTCGTCCCCCACGTCGCCGACGTCAAAGCGACCGTGAAGACGAAGGGGAAAGGCGTGGCCGTGGGGCTTGACCTCCATGTCGACCCCGACGCCAATCTGGCCGAGGTCACGGACGAGGCCTGCGCCGCCGCCCGCGACGTGCTGGTCAACCGCGTCCACGTCGGCCTCGCCGCGCCACCGCGCGCGCGCCTTCACTATCGAGAGCTGCGCATGGGTCGAGCCGCCACCACCAGGCCGATGTTGCTGCCCCAGTCGGCTCCGACGGAGCCGGAGCCGGCCGTCGCCGAAGAGGAAGCGCCGCGAGAGCCGGTCGTTGCGGCCGCGACGCCCGTCACGGAGGGCAACGGCGCTGAAGCGGACTCCCACGAGAGGAAGCAGGAGTAGTGCCGCAGCGCCTGCCTCCCGCCAACAGCGAGCGCCTTTCCGCCATTATCGAGAGCATCCTCTTCGTCGCCGAGGAGCCGGTCGATGTCGGCGTCCTGGCGCAGACGTTGCACCGTCCCGAGGATGACGTCGAGCTGGCGTTAATGGACCTGGCCGAGCGCTGCGAAGAGGGGGGCACCCGCCTGCAGCGCACCGGCGAGTTGGTCCAGCTGGTGACGGCCCCGGAGTGCGGCCCCTACGTCGAGCGCTTCCTGGGGCTGGAGTACCGGCAGCGCCTCTCCAGCGCGACACTGGAGACGCTGGCGATCGTGGCTTACAAGCAGCCGGTGACGAGGGCGGCGGTCGAGGCGGTGCGCGGCGTCAACTCAGACGGGGCCATCGCCTCGCTGATCGCCCGCGGCCTGGTCGAGGAGGTAGGCAAGGCGCCGGGCCCCGGCCGTCCCAGCCTTCTGGGCACAACGATCAAGTTTCTGGAGCACTTCGGCCTCAAAGACCCGACCGACCTGCCGCCGCTGGGCATCGGCAACGGCGTGACAGCCATCGCTGACGCCGTGGATGCCGAAGACGCCGGCCACGATGAGGAAGAGGACGAGGCACTCGAGGAGGCCGTCACGGCCGAATGAGCGTCGCGCTCTGCACTCTGACGCTGCGGCTGCCGGAGAACGGGTCGCTGAAGGGCAAGCGTCAGGTAATCAAGTCGATCCAGCAGCGGCTGCACAACCGCTTCAACGTCTCCGTCGCCGAAGTATCCCACAACGACGCCTGGCAGCTGGCCGGCATCGCCGTCTGCGCCGTCGCCAACAACGCCAGCCACGCCAGCGAGGTCGTCTCCAAAGCCGTCGAGTACATAGAGCAGCTGCGCCTCGACGTCGAGATTATCGAAGAGGACAACGAGCTCCTGGATTAGATCAGGCGAAAGCACCAGGCCGGCCATCCAGGACGACGTTAGAGCAGCAAAGGATATCTCAACGGCATCCTGAGCTTGTCGAAGGACGCTACGCGACGAGCCACTAAGACGCCTGTATTTTTAAGCGTCACGCTTTGATCCTTCGCGACTCGACGTCGCTCAGGATGGCACGCTGTAACGTCATCCCGAGGATGGCTGCGACCCTAACCCTGCGCCAGCTTCTCGGCCATCTCCTGCAGCTTCAGCACGGTGTTCCAATTGCGCGCCGTCAGCGGCACCTTCAGCACCTTATCGAGGCCTTTAGCAACCTCTGACGCGCCAAAGCCGTCCGGCGTATACAGGTAGAGCACACCGTCCTTCACCTCGATCTGCTCGCTGGCTGCCAGCGACTTGAGCGTTGCGACCGCCTCTTTGCCTGGCGCGGCGTCCAGGAGCACGGCGTGGAGCTGTCTTCCTTCCTGCGCCACGTCGACGAAAGGATTGCCTTTCACGATCCGCCGCCACGCCTTGAGAGACCGGATCGTCGGCCGCGACGAGAAGCCAAACGTCTTGTCGAAGACCTTCTCCACGCCGGCAATGACCGCCTTCTCGTCCTTGTCTGACGTCAGCACCACGTTGCCGCTCTGAATATAGGTCGCCACGCCGCCAAATCCGGCCTCGGCCAGCACCTTGCGCAGCGTCTCCATCTTGACGATCTTGTTGCCGCCGACGTTAATGCCGCGGAACAGGAGGATGAAGGCGTTCTCGCTCACCCGTTACTCTCGTCAATCCAGGAGTGCATCGGCGCGTCGGGGCCGGCCATCTTGTTACCTACTACTCAACCCAGCAGGCTCTTGCCCTTGAAGCGCTCCAGCCAGAGCGGCAGCGCTTCCGCGTTGAAGACGTGGTCCGGCGTCTCGCCGCGCAGCGCCTTGAGGACGTCGGCGTTCAGCCACTCCGTGTTCTGGCCGATGCTGCGTCCCGCGGGCCCGCCGGCGCCGGTGCGAAGCGGCGTGCCGCCATGGGGGCGCAAGATCACCTTGTCGCCCATGAAACGCAGGGGGCTCTCTGGCGGCAGCGGCTCCTCCTCGAAGGCGTTGAGCGCCGCCCGGCAGATGACGCCCTTATCCAGCGCATCGATTAGCGCCGCCTCGTCGACGGCGCCACCACGGGCCGTGTTGATCAAGAAGGAAGACGGCTTCATTCGCCCCAGCTGCGGCGTACTGATCATATGTCGCGTCTCCTTCGTCAGGACGACGTGGATCGTGACGATATCTGACTGGCGCAGCAGAGTGTCGAGGTCCACCGGCGTCACGCCGAACTCGAGGAAGCGGTGGTCCGGCACGTAGGGGTCGCAGGCCAGGATGCGGATGTTCCAGGGACGCATGAGCTGCGCCACCCGCCCACCGATGCGGCCGAGGCCGACGATGCCCAGCGTGATGCCCTCGTAGCCGTCCGAGAGCCGGCTGCCAACGTAACCGCCGACGCGGCCATCCGTCCACCAGCCGCCGCTCTTGATCGTCTCGTCCTGGACGATCTGGTCTTTGATCAGGCTGAGCAGGAACATCACGGTCGTCTCGGCGATGTTGCCCCAGTTCGATTCGACCGGCGCGTGCGTGACCAGGATGCCCAGCTCGGACGCCGCGTCGACATCGATGTCGTCCACGCCGACCGTGGCCTTGGCGACGATGCGCAGCTCCGGCGAGGCTTCGAGGACGCGGCGAGAGATCGGTGTCGCCCGCATCGAAGTGCCGGCGAGGGCAGCGGCGCCCTGGGCCATCGCAATTACGTCCGCTTCGTGGCCGCCATCGGGGACGTGCCACTCCGGCTTACCAAGGACCACCTCACAGCCATTCTGCTCCAGAAACTTGTGACTATCGCCGATCGGCGCAAAGGCCAGTACCCTGGGCATCATCTGCCTCAGGCCTGGCTGGGCGTTTCGCTGCTGTAGGCGCCAGCAGCCGAGAAGGAGGCAGCGCGCTCACGGGTCGCCGTGATCATCTCTGAGGGGATCGGCTTGGCGCCGCCGAGGTTGTTGGCGTAGAGGATGATCTCGGCCGACTCCTCCACGACCTGATTGGCCCGCACCGCGGCTCCCACGCTCTCGGCGAAGGTCAGGACGCCGTGGTTTTCGAGCAGCAAGGCCTTGATCGCCTCGTGGGCGCGCAGGACGGCCTCGATGTTCTCGACGGACTGCTGCGAGCCGCGCGGCCCGTAGCCGGCGACCGGCACGCCTTCGACCATGCCATTGCGCACCATCGCTTCATATGCGCCGGGAATTTCCTTGCCGGCGACAGCGAAGCCGGTCGCGAAGGGCGAGTGGGTGTGGACGACGCCGCCGAACTCGGGCCGGGTGCGATAGACGATGGCGTGCATCTGGACAATCTCCGCGCCGACCGGCATGACCGTACCTTCGATCAGCGTGCCATCCAGGGCAAAGAGGGCGATGTTCTCCGGCTGCATGTCGGCCAGGGAGCCACCGGCCGTCAGGAGGAAGGCATCGCCAGAGGGCAGCTTGAGGCTGAGATTGCCGTGCAGGCTTTTGGTCATGATCCCGGAAGAGACGATCTGCCGCGACGCCTCAATCACCTCTTCACGTAGAGTTTTCAGGTCTGCCATCTCGATCCTCCGTCGGCGCGCCGGGTATCTTCAGGACGTGGTCGCGCGGGCAGTATGCTGATCGCAACCCGAAGCCGTCAAGGAGCCGAGCCCCGCCTATGAGACGCCATTTCAGCCGCCTTTTCGCAGTCGTTATGATGTTGATCCTGTTGAGCGCCGTTGCCTGTGGTAGCTCGCCGGGGCCAGAGGAAGAGCCGTGCATCAGCGGCGAGACCCTCCTCTGCCTGACGAATCAGGCTGGTGAGACGGCGCGACTGGATATCGAGCTGGCGGACACGAACGAGGAGCGCACGAAGGGACTCTCGATGCGGGCCAGCCTGCCGGAGGACACCGGCATGCTCTTCGTCATCGAGCGGCGCGGCCCCGGCTTCTGGATGAAGGACACGACGATCCCGCTCTCGGTGGCGTTTGTCGCCCCCTGCGGTGAGATCGTCCACCTGGCAGACATGGAGCCGCTGTCGCTGACGATTCACGGCACGCCGCTGGAATACCGCTTCGGACTGGAGGTCAACCAGGGCTGGTTCGCGACTAACGGCATCTCCGTGGGCGACAAGCTGGAGCTGCCGGCGTCGCTGCTACCGGAGGCGTGCGTAGGTGGACATCAAGAAAAGTAATACTTTAGTATGAGGTAGTATTACTATACTAAATGAGGCCACCATCGACCGTCTGATCTGGACTCACGCCAACACCAGACACATACGACGGCATGGCGGCTCCGTCCGCGTTTGCGAGGAGGTCTTCGCTGGTACATCCCGCTTCTTTCCACAGGAGAGTCGCACGGCGACCCATCTCATGATCGGAGCGGACAAGCGCGGACGCTTCTGGACGATAGCAGTCCTCTTGAAGCCCAACGGTGATGGCTTGGCGGTGACCTGCTGGCCCAGCAAGCCCAACCAGATCAGACGCTACGAGGAGGAGTCATGAATCGAGAAGACGATGAGCTGGATGAAGACGACAGGCTGATCGAGGAGGCGCTTGCCGAGGTGGAAGCGCGGATGGAAGAAGCGCCGGGACCTGCTGCGCCTGTCCGCATGGCAAAGCAGGTGCGTCACGTCTTTTCTCTCAAAATTGGCGCCGACGAGCTAGACGACATCGTCACGGCCGCCGAAGCTGAGGGCGTCAGCGTGGGCGCGTATATCCGCGAAGCAGCGCTGGCCAGGGCGCGTAGTGGCGGCTCCCGAGATGAGACCGTTAAAGAGGTGCGCAGCAAGGTTAAGGACCTCGAAAAAGCAGTGCGCCGGCTCTAGAGCCGGCGCACTGTCCCAAACCCCCCGCCGGTTTGGCTAGACGGCCAGCGCGGCGACGCGCCAGCGCAGGTCTTTCTCCAGCTCGCCGCCGTCCATTAGCTCACGCACGCGCTTGAGGCGCTGGTAGCGCGGTCCCAGGAAGTCGTCTTCTTCCAGGCCGTAGAGCTGGAATGCCTCGTAGAGCTGCTCCACCCCACGGCGGACGGTCCATTGCGGCCGGAAGCCGGGCAGCGTCAGGGCGATTTTGTCGCAATCGACGCGGTAGTTCCGCGCGTCGGCGCTGCCGCCGCCGGCGTAGGTGATCCTGCTGCCGGGCACGACATCGCGGACGATCTCCGCCACGTCGCTGATGCGGTAGTTCTCCGCCGTCTGGCCGACGTTGAACGCCTGGTTGTGGACGAGATCTCGCGGCGCCTCGAGAGCTGCCAGGAAGGCGCGCGAGATGTCTTCGATGTGGACCAGGGGTCGCCAGGAGGTGCCGTCGCTCTTGATCAGCACCTCGCCGGTTAGCAGAGCATAGCCGGTGAGGTTGTTGACAACGAGGTCGGCGCGCAGCCGGTCGGAGACGCCGTAAGCCGTGGCATTGCGCAGATAAGTCGGGCTGAAGTCGGCGTCGGCCAGCTGCGAGACGTCCTGCTCGGTGAGGATCTTTGACTCGCCGTAGGGCGTCACCGGGTTGAAGGACGCCGACTCGGTCAGGTAGTCGTCGCCGGAGGCGCCGTAGAGACTGCAGGAGGACGAAAAGAGGAAGCGCGAGACGCCTGCGTCCTTGGCCAGACGCGCCAGCCGCACCGAAGCGCGGTGGTTGATCGCGTAGGTCAGGCCGGCGTCCAGGTCGCCCAGCGGGTCGTTGGAGAGCGCCGCCAGGTGGATGACGGCGTCAAAGCCGACGAGGTCAGGCTCCTGCACGTCGCGCACGTCCATCTGCAGCGAGGGCACGTCACGCGTCATACCGTGCAGGCTGCAGCCTTTGTAGAAGTAGGTGTCGAGGCCTGCGACCTCATGGCCGGCGGACTGGAGCAGCGGTACAAGCACGCTGCCGATGTAGCCGTTATGGCCCGTTACGAGAACTTTCATCTGATCCCTCATTCCCAGTTCTTCCAGGGGGCAGAGCCGGACTGCCAGAGGCTTTCCAGCACCTGCCTATCGCGCAGCGAATCCATACGCTGCCAAAACGACTCGTGTTTGTAAGCCATCAGCTCGCCGTCCGTGGAAAGACGCTCGATCAGTTGGCGTTCCCAGCCGGGGTCATCCGCATCGATGACGTCAAAGATGTCGGGCTCCAGGACGTAGAGGCCGGAGCTGGTCCAGCCCTCGCCGCTACTCGGCTTCTCGGCGAAATCGACCACCTCGTCGCCGACGAGGTCGAGCTTGCCGAAGCGGGCCGCCGGCCGCACAGCCACCACGCTGGCCAGACGGCCGTGGCCGCGGTGGAAGGCCAGCAAGTCCGACATGTTTACATCCGAGAGCGCATCGCCCCGGCACAGCACGAAGGTGCCGCGCCGTAAATGGGGCCGCAGCCCCTGCAGCTGCGCGCCCTCAGCGTCTATCAGGTCGACTGTCCAGTCGGCGCGCCGGTTCTCACCTCGATCGATGCGGCCGTCCTTGAAGTGCACTCGCAGATTGCGGCTCAGGTCCAAGAGGTCCAGCAGGTAACGCTTCACCGCCTCACCCTGACCGCCGAGCTCGACGACGAAGTCCTTGAGGCCGGCGTTGGAGAAGGTGGTCATCAGGTGCCAGAGCAGCGGCCGCCCGCCAATGTCCGTCATCAGCGTCGCGGGCGTCTCCGAATCAGGGTTGCCGGCCAGGATGGCGACCTTGGTGAGGTGGACGGTGCGCAGCCGCGGACGGACCGGCGCCGGTAGCGAGTGGCCGTTCAAGGAGTCACCTGGCGCCGTCGCGCCGCGTCGGCGAGTAGTAGCTGGAGAAAGCGAAGGCTCATGAGCGTGTAGCGCCCGGCCAGACGGCGAGGCTCCGCTGCGAGGCGGAAGGCCCACTCCAGGCCGAGGCGCTGGGCCCAGCGCGGCGCCCGCTTGACGCGCCCGGCCTGGAAATCGAAGGCCGCGCCGACGGCCAGCAGCACCGGAGCGTGCAGCAGCGGCCGGAAGGCAGCCAGCCAGTAGTCCTGCTTGGGTGAGCCCAGACCGACCCAGACGTAGTCCGGGTCGGCGTCATTGATCATCCGCGCCACATCGTCGACCTCATCGAAGGTCAGCGGCCGGAAGGGCGGCGAGTAGACGCCGGCGACCTCGAGGCCGGGGAAGCGCAACGTCAGGGACTCAACCAGCTCCGAAGCCAGCTCGGGGGTGCCGCCGTAGAAGAAGTGCCGGTAGCCGTAGTCACGCGAGCGATCCAGGACGGCAGGCATGGTGTCCGGGCCGCAGACGCGCTGCGGACGCTTGCCTTTGAGGCGTCCCAGCCAGACGAGGGGCATGCCGTCCGGCGCAACCACATCGGCGCCCGCGAGGGCATCCCGCAGCTCCGCGTCTTTGGAGGCTTCCACGAGGGTGTGGACGGCGGCGAAGTGGACTCGCAACCGCCGTGCCTGCCGCGGCGCATCGATCAGGAGCTGCACGGCGTCTTCAAAGCGCATGGCGTTGACGCCAATGCCGAGCAGGGAGAAGCGCTCGCCTGTGACTTCGTCAGGTTGAACGACGTGCAGACGGCGACGCCGTACGGGCAGTTGGGTTGTTACCGGGGTAGAGCTCAAGGTGCCGGAAATCCTTTCCGTGGTGGAGGTGGAATCCTTCCACTTCCCTAAACGTGACGCTCGGTCGATTCATTTCAGGCCGCGGTCACGGCAGGCCCTTCCAGGTCGTCCGTGTCTGTGCGGGCGCGGGCTTCGGCCTGACGCAGCAGCGCCAGGCCCATCCCGAGCATCGTGATCAGCGGCAGGGTGCCGCAGGGGAACGCCAACAGGGGTTGGGTGGCGGCGATCAGCATGTAGATCGATACGCCGGCGATCAGCCAGAGGACGAAAGTGCGCTCGTCCGCCGTCAGGTAGGACGAGCGCGCCGCCCGCCACAGCGCCCAGCCCAGCGAGCCGAAGAGGCCGATCCAGGGCAGCATGCCGATGACGCCGTAGCGGGCGAAGACCTCGATGTAGTCGTTGTGGGGCTTGCGGACGAGCAGCTGGTCGTTCTCGCCGACGGCAAAGCCGGACGCCAGGTCGGTGCCGAGGCCGGAGCCGAGCAGCATCCGGTCCAGCGATTGGGTTTGGTCCGTCCAGGTCTTGTTTAGCCAGTTGACGCGGTACTCGAACGAGGAATCACCAGGGCCGGACCGTCCGAGCAAGGTCGAGAGTTGGGCTCCGACCGTCGAGACGTTGACCTGGCCGACGCGGCCCTGGGGCGCCTGGGGGATGACCAGCATCAGCACCAGCCCGCCAAACAGCAGCGTGCCGGCCAGCCGCGCCGGCATGCCCGTCCGCACACGCCCCGACGCGATCAGCACGACCAGGATAACGACGGGTATCGCAAGGTAGAGGCCGCGCATCTGGATCATCGCGATCGCGGCGAGGCAGAAGGCGCCGAGCACCAGCGATGCCGGCGCTTTGAGGCGCAGGAGACAGAAGAAGAACGCCACGCCGATGCCGACACCGGCTTCGACGTACTGGCCCATCAGCGGCACGGGCTGCTGCAGTCCGAAGATGGGGCCATGCGCGGCCAGCAGGCCGTAGAAGGGGAATAGCAGAGCGTAGCCGATGACGCAGAGGCAGACAGCCAGCCACATCCGCTTGGCCCATTCGAAGCCGTATTCGTTGAAAGCCCAGAAGGCGACGAGAAGACAGAGCAGCTCCAGCGGCGTCGTGAAGTCACGCAGGGCCAGAGTGCCGTAGCGCGGGAAATCGATGATCAGGCGCAGCAGAGCATAGGCGAGCAGCGCCGCCAGGAAGTAACCCGGCAGGCCGATGCCGGTGAGCGACCGGCGGTAGAGCAGCACCCAGCCGGCCAGCGGCAGCAGGATCATCTCCGTCAGCGGTACAGGCATACCGCCGAGCCGGAAGCCGACGTTGGCGAAACCGTAAGAGAAGACGACGTTGCCGATCAGCAGGCCGGCGAAGGCGTCGCGGAAGATATGCTCGCGGCGCAGCGCCAGGTAGAGCGGCGCCAGACAGGCCAGAGCCGCCAGCGGCTGCAAGACGGAAAGCGCGCCCAGGCCGGCGAGCAGCATCAGCATCAAGACAGAACGCGCCGCCCTGCCTGCCGGATGCCAGCTCGCTGCCTGGACCGCGATCATGCTCTAGACCGCGCCCACCGTCTCACGCGCTCGTGACGGTGTGTCCCCTCGGACGGCGGCAGCGTAAATCTGCGCCGCAATCTCGCGCTTCTGGTCCCAGTCGTAGTGTTCGGCTACACGCCTTCTGCCTGCTTTACCCATTCGGCGGCGCCGGACGGGATCACGGGAGAGGTCCTGCAGCGCGGTGGCCATGTCCTCAACGACCTGCTGTTTTGTGAGGATTGGCACTTTGATGCCGCATTCTTCAGTGAGCATTTCGGCCGCGCCCTGGTGATCGAGACTGACGACAGGGCGGGCATGCGACATTGCCTCAAGGACAACGTTGCCGGAAGTGTCCTGCAGGCTGGTGAACAAGAAAACGTCGCCGTTGTCATAAAGTGGGCCCATCTCCTCGAAGGTCAGATAGCCCAAGGTTTTGACGTTATCCTTCAGGCCCATCGCGACAATGCGCCTGTCGACCAGGCCCTTCCACGGCCCAACGCCGCCCATCAGGAGCTGAAAGCGCGCTCCTCGCTGCCGCAGCTCCGCGGCGACGTCCAGGGCGAGAAGGGGACCTTTGCGCGGGATGAAGTGACCCCACCAGGTGATGGTGAAGATCTCGTCCTCGGCCCGGTCAGCGACATCACTGGGGAGCCTGACGGCCGTCTCGGACGCCTTAACCAGGGGGACGGAGGTTAGCGACTCTACCAGACGATAGGTGTCCTGGTTGGCCACGAGGATGCAAGCTGCTCGTCTGGCTGCCATGCTGACCAGTGGATTGAGACGGAGGAACTGTTTGCGCAAAGCCCGCCCAAGCTCGACCAGCCAGATGCTCCGGAAGTAGCTCTTAAGCGCCGGTGGAGGCACCTGGCCGCCGCCTACCGGGCCCCAGACAAAGGGGGCATCCAGCGTCCAGAGCATGCCCGGCATCTCCACCGTGGTGTACGTCAGCTGGTGGATGACATCGAAGCCGACCTGCCGGTGCAGACGGCGGGCGAACGGGAGCACCGCAAGCTGCCAGAGCGTGTAATAGAGGCGCTCCGAGCGGCCAAAGGGCTTCAGCCAGGATGGCATGTCGTAGTAGACAAAGTGGACGTGCGGCAGTGGGCTGGTCTCTAGCTCTCGCTCGATCAATTCGCGGTACTTGGACCAGCTCAGCACCCAGACCTCATGCTCGCGCATGAGTTGCAGGGTCCAGTTCCAGCCGACTCCCTCCTCCGAGCCACGATGAGGCTCACAGGCGTAGGCACAGAGAAGTATCTTTAGACGCTCTTGCGGCTCCATGGTTTGTGGATTCCCTTCCGCCAACTTCCGGCTAGGCCCGGACGGCCACGGCCCTACGCCCTCGATGGCTGGGGATAGCTCGCCCCTCCACGACGCGCCGGACAATCGCGACGACTTCATCCTGCTGGTGCTCCGTTAGCGCCGGATGGAGCGGCAGGGTCAGCATCTCGCGGTAGAGTTGTTCGGCTACAGGTAGGCAGGCTTCGCCGCCGCCGTAGAGCGTTAGCAGGTGATTGGGCTTGTAGTGGATGCCGGTCTCAATACCCTCACAGGCCAGAGCCTCGCGTACTGCATCGCGGCGTCCATCCTCAATGTAGATGGGGTAGATGTGCGGTACGATTGAGCCGTACTCAAGCGGTAGGACGCGGACCTGGTCAAGGCCGGCCAGCAAGGAGCTATAGCGCTTCGCAAGCGCGACACGGCGCGGCTTGAATTCCCTCTCGAAACGCTGCAGCTGGACCCGGCCGATGGCGGCGAAGAGGTCGCTCATGTGGTAGCGCCAACCTTGCTCGACGACGTCAAACTCCCAGCTGCGCTCCTGTCTGTAGCGATTCTCCGTGTCTTTGAGTACGTCCAGGAGGCGCAGATCGCGTATCCGTTCGGCAACGGCAGGGTCCGCCGTCACCACGGCCCCACCCTCGCCCGACGTAATGTTCTTCGTGCCCTGGAAGCTGAAGCAGACGACATCACCCGTAGCGCCAATGGGCTTACCCTCATAAGTACAGCCGAAAGCGTGCGCCGCGTCTTCGATGACGCGTAGGTTGTGCTTCCGCGCCAGCTCACGCACCGCGGCAATGTCTCCCGTGCCGCTGGCGTAGTGGACGGGAATGATCGCCCTGGTGCGCGGCGTGATCCGGCGCGCTGCATCTTCTACGTCCAACCAGGAAGTGTCACGTAGGACTTCGCAGGCAACCGGCGTGGCGCCGGAAGCCGTCACGGCCTGGAACGTCGCGACGTAGGTAATCGTCGGGACGAGTACCTCATCACCAGGTCCAATGCCGCAAGCCTGCAGAGCAAGGTGCAGAGCCGCGGTTGCCGCGCTGACACAGGTCACCTCGCGGCCATTGCCGATGAACTCAGCGAGCTCACGCTCAAAGGCCTGCACCTCACGGCTCATACCGAAGAAGCCGTTCTCAAGGATGACGCGAGAAGCGGCCGCCGCCTCTTCCGGGCCAACTATTGATTTTGAAAGTCGCACTTTTACTTGCATGGCTCTCCTTGCCGTTTCTGTGTTCCATCTGCCTCAGTGCCCTGGAGGCGTATACCCCAAGAACGTGAAACACCGCGATTCATACCAGGACTGTCTTCTCTGGCTTCATCCAGGTAGCGCCGCCGCCGGCCAGGATCACTACCCTTCATCGCTCTCCTCCATTGCTAAATCGCCACTCCTGGCGCTCTATCGCGACCGGCTGGCGTGGTCTCATCGCTAGTCCAGATGGCTTCTTCGCCGGCCTTAGACAGCCGCCAGGCCAGGACGCCGCTCATCGCCGCCAGCGATACCAGGACGCCGCCGAAGGCGCCGTAAGCGCCCCACTGCGTCACGAAGACGATGCCCAGGGTCAGCGTGAGGGCAACAGAGACCACGCGCGCGGCGAAGATCGCCTTGACCTCGCCCAGCACCAGCAGCGCCAGGCTCTGGGCTTGCACGGTGTACAGCGCCAGGTAGCCGGCGACGCAGACCCAGATCATCGGCGCGTAGCCGGCGTAGGCATCGCCGTAGACGAAGCCGATGATCTGCGATCCCAGCAGGCTGATCAGCAGCCAGAAGGCGACCAGGGGAAGCGCGGCAAGCGCCGCGATAGGTATCAGGAACGCCAGCATCGCTTTCTTGCCGCCGCGGCTCACGGCCCGCGCTGCTCGCGGCACCAGAAACGCCTCGAAGGCGTTCATCACGACATGTGACGGCGCGACGAGCGTCTGGACGGCTTTGGCGGCGCCGGTCGCGCTGACGCCGGATAACGCTGCCAGCAGGAACGGATATAGCTCAACCGAGAGCCACTGCCCGGCGCAATCGGCGAAGGTCCAGCGGACCAGCACCCAGTTGCGCCGGAACACCGGCCGCCAGCTACCGAGTCGCAGGTCCAGCCGCCGCAGCCCGTAGAGGGCGGAGAGCCCGGCCGTCAGCGCCAGCGAGTGCAGCGCTGTCTCGCTGGTGAGGCTATCGAGATGCCAGAGCAGGGCGATGAGGCTAACGGCGCCGCCGTAGCGGATGAAATCGTAGGCGAAAGCCTGATCGGCCCGGCGGCGCGTGTACTGGAGCTGCCGAGCGAACTCCTGCATCTGCCAGGCGAAGACCACGGCGGCCAGCGCCAGCAGCAGCGGCGCCAGGCCGGCGCCAAGCGCGAAGGCGATGCCGGCCGCCAGGAGCGCCGTGGCCGTGAAGAGCAGCGCCAGCAGCGCCTGCCCGGCGAGAGCGCCGCTCGTGTAGGAGCCGTAGTCATCAGCCTGCAGGCCGGCGGCGAGGACGTTGTGGGGGCGCGTGATCAGAGTCATCTGGATGCTGGTGACGAACAGCAACACGGTGTAGACGACGACGAAAGAGCCGAAGCCGGAAGGGTCCAGGCTGCGCGCCAAGAGCAGCATGGTGAGGAAGTTGGCCAGCGAGATCAGCGCCTGATCGGCGATGCCCCAGGCGGCGCTACCGGCTTCCCTTCCTAACCCGCTCATCAGCGGGCGCTGGTAACGAGCTCCGGGACTTCGACCCGGCCGCGGCCGAGCAGATCGCAGGCGCGCTCCGCTCCCAGCTCCGCCTCGAGGTCGGCGACGAGCATGGTGCGCACCAACCCCTCGAAGGAAGTCCTAGCGCGCCAACCGAGGCGGTTGGCCGCCTTTGACGCGTCACCGCGAAGGTGATCGACCTCCGCCGGACGCAGGTAGCGCGGGTCGAAGCGGACGTAGTCTTCCCAGTCGAGGCCGACCAGCGCGAACGCCGTTTCGACGAACTCCCGCACGCTGTGGCTCTCCCCGCTCGCTACAACGTAGTCGTCCGGCTCGGGCTGCTGGAGCATCAGCCACATCGCTTCGACGTACTCGGGCGCATAGCCCCAGTCGCGCAGGGCGTTGAGGTTGCCGAGGTAGAGATAGTCCTCTTTGCCGGCCAGGATGCGCGCCAGGCTGCGGGTCACCTTGCGCGTGACGAAGGTCTCGCCGCGCCGGGGCGACTCGTGGTTGAAGAGGATGCCGTTGCTGGCGAAGAGGCCATAGCTCTCGCGGTAGTTGACCACCGTCCAGTAGGCGAACAGCTTGGCGATCGCGTAGGGGCTGCAGGGCTCGAAGGGCGTCGCCTCGCTCTGGGCCGGCGGCGCGTGGCCGAACATCTCACTGCTGGAGGCCTGGTAGAAGCGAGCGTTGATCCCGGAGTCCCGCAAAGCATCGAGCAGGCGCAGCGTGCCCAAGCCGGTCACGGCGGCGGTGTACTCCGGGATATCAAAGCTGGTCCGCACGTGAGACTGCGCTGCCAGGTTATAAACCTCGTGCGGCCGGACTTCGGTAAGCAGCCGGGCCAGGTTGGCGCCGTCGGCAATGTCGCCGTAGTGCAGCGTTAGCCGCGGGTCTTCCTCGTGGCGGTCCTGGTAGAGATGCTCAATGCGGCCGGTATTGAAGGTGCTTGCCCGCCGGACAATGCCGTGGACCTCGTAGCCCTTTTCGAGCAGCAGCTCCGCCAGATAGGAGCCGTCCTGGCCTGTGATGCCCGTTATCAGGGCTCTGCGCGCCGTCCTGGCCTCTTGATTTTTGGACACACTTCTCCTAACAGTCCGCGGATCTGCCGCGGGCGGCGAATGATCAACCGTGGATGGATGGGGGAGGCTAGGTCTGGGTGCGGCCCTGCTTTAAGGCCACACCCAGACCTACTCTGGGGGCGCTCCGGCTAGCCTTGCCGGAGCACGATCCAGAAGGAGGAAAGGATAAGGAAGGCGAATACGCCGCCGAGGACCAGCTGGTGGTCTTCCAGGTCCAGCTTCTTGGCGGTATCCGCGAGGCCGGCGTCGCCGGTGGACGGCGGCCGGAAGACGACACTCAGCACTTCGGAGATGGCGCGACACTCGAGGCCTTCACCACCGGTAGCGCTGACCACGACCTGCCCGGCCGACTGACCGGCGCTGACCTGGACCGTCGCCATACCTGACGAGTTGGTGGTCACGCCAGATGCTGAGAGCTTGGCGTCGCCGGACTGCGAAACGATGCTGAAGATTACCGTCTGACCCGAGAGGGGATTGCCGGCGCCGTCATGCAGAGTCGCCGTGAAGGCGAGGTTGCCCGAGACGCTGACGTTGGCCTGGCTGACTCCGCAGACCAGGTTGCCCTTCGGCTCCGGGTACTGTGCCGATGCTGTTTGAGCTATGAGAAAGAATGCGATTGCTGCCGCCGCTGCGGCGATGACTCGTCCTTTAGTCATTGTTTATGTCTCCTTACACTTTCTTGAACGCATTACTGTGTGGCTTATTACAGGGCGTCGCTCCCCTTGCTGTTCCCCGGTTTCAAAGACCTGATCATGCCGACGGTGTCATCCATACGGCTGAGCAGCTCATTCATTGCGGCGCTGAGCGGGAGTGCCTCCTGCTCTGGCGTCATCGACCGGACGCTGCCGTTGCTGTGGCCATTCGAGTGGCCGTTACCGTTGACGTGGTCCGTCTCGCTTTTAGCCGCGAGACCGTTGCCGTTCGAGTGGCCGTTACCGTTGGACGAATGCCCGTTGCCATTGCCGTTCGAGTAGCCACTGTCGTTGGACGAATGCCCGTTGCCATTGCTGTGGCCGTTTGAGTAGGCGTGGCCGTCTTGCTGCGCGGCCTTGCCGATCACCGGTTCTGGCGGTGACGCGGGCTGATGCGCCCGCAAGGCAGCCAGGCGCGCCCGCAGCATCTTCTCGCGAGCGGGATCCGGGGCGACCTGAGCTTTCTGTGCCGCGGGCGCCTGAACCTTTGGTTGCTCGATTGCGCGGGGCGCCGCGGCCGGCGGAGTGGCGCTGAACAGGGTCTCCGCCGCTTCGATGCGCTGCTGCGCAGGCTGGACCTGCGCCGGCTCGATCTCAATGGCCTGCGACTTGTCGTCGCGGTAGTAGTAATCGCCGCCGTGGCGCACCTTCGCCTTGTTCAGCACGACACCCACGAGGTGGATGTTTGCCTGCCGCAGCGACTGTATCGCCAGCTTCAGCGCCTCGGTGCGGGTGCGGTCCGCCTGGGCCACGACGATGGTGCCGTCCGTGCGCGCCGCCAGGATAATCGCGTCCGTCACCGCCAGCACCGGCGGCGTATCGAAAATCACGTAGTCGGCCAGCTCCCGCAGGGCCTCGATGACGCGGACCATGCGCGTCGAGGTCAGCAGCTCGGAGGGGTTGGGTGGCAGCATGCCGGCCGGCAGCAACCGCAGGTTCTTCCAGCGCGTGTTGACCAGCGCTATCGAGGGGTCGTGCACGTCGTTGAGCAGCAGGCCGGTGAGGCCGAAGGAGTTGGGCCCATCGAAGGTGCCCCGCAGCGAAGAGCGGCGCAGGTCGGTATCGACCAGGATGACGCGGTCGCCGGCCTGGGCCAGCACTGTCGCCAGGTTGGCCGCGGTGGTCGACTTGCCCTCCTCCGGGTTAGCGCTGGTGATAACGATTGTCTTGAGCTGCGAGCCGAGCGCCGTGAAGTGGACGTTGGTCCGTAGCTGCCGGTAGGCCTCGGCGGAGCGGGAGTGGATGTCCGTGGCGAACGCCGGGCCCGACTCGGGCTTGAAACGGCCGATCTGCCCCAGCGTCGGCAGTCCGGCGATGGTCTCCACGTCCTCGGTCGACTTAACCGTATCGTCCAGGTAATCGAGCAGCAGGCCGAGGCCGGTAGCCATGATCAAGCCCAGGGCGATGGCGAAGGCGAGGTTGAAGGCGAGCTTCGGGCTGGTCGGCTGCTCAGGCGCTTCGGCCGGTTTGGCGATGGTCACCGTGCCGGGCGATGAGAGTTGGCTGGCGTTGTCATCGGCAAAGGCTTGAGCCGTGGTGTTGGCCAGGGTGGCGGCGAACGCCGGGACCGGGTCGGCGACAGAGATTTCGAGGAGCTGGGTCTCCTTGACGGCCGCGACCTCGATCTTCTTGTCGAGATCTGAGCGCGTCACGGTCAGCTCCAGACGGCGGATGATCTCATCCAGGACGGCCGGGCGCTCCACGAGCTTGGAGAAGGTGTTGGTCAATCGCTCCGAGGTGAGGATGTCGTCGTAGGCAATCGTGCCGGGGATGGCGGTGCGGTTGACCAGCAGCGTTGAGGTCGCCTTGTAGACGGGCGTCATCTGCTGCGTAACGAAGTAGGCGGCCAGCCCGACCAGCAGCGGCCCGAGGAGGAGCAGCCACCAGCGGCGCGAGATGAATGCCAGGTAGACTTTTAGCTCCACTAAGACCTTCCCTGCCGGTGGATCGCCGCCTTGGGATGTGCCCTCGGCCGCGACGGCGATGCGATTCCTTGCTGCGAGCCAGGGTTAATCCCTGTCTCTACCAACAACGCGACGGCCAGGGGAACATTTCTGGCGCAAGTAGGGTTGACCCGCATCTGCAAGGTCTGCGAGACGGCTGAAGGGAGTCGCTACGTCCTTGACGGACAAGGGTCAGAGATACGGGTTACGAGATATTTCCACGTGCATCGCAAAGAGGCAGAGCGAGATTCGGGAAGGTTCAGTGCGAGGAGCCGCGCTTGCGCTTCTCCTCAGCGATGATCTCGACGATGCGGCGGGCAGTCGCCTCCAGATGGCCTGTCTCGTTAACGACGATGTGGTCGAAGGACTTGGAGGCCTCCATCTCGGCGGCGGCGGCTTCGAGGCGCAGACGCTGCTCCTCCGGCGATTCGGTGTCGCGGGTCTGCATACGTCGCTGCGCCTCCTCCAGTGAGGGCGGCGCAATGAAGATCAGCAGCGTGTCCGGGAGCATCGACCGCAGCGTAGCCGCGCCCTGCACGTCGACGCGGGCGATGACGTCGCGGCCGGCCCGTAGTGGCCCCTCGATCTCGGCGCGCAGCACGCCCTTGCGCTGGCCGTAGACCAGGGCGCGCTCTATGAGGCCGTCCTGGGCTTCGAGGCGGTCGAAGTCGGCGTCGCTGACGAAGTGGTAGTCCACGCCATCTACCTCGCCTGGCCGCTGCGGTCGCGTGGTGACGTTGACCGTGAAGTGGGCCGGCAGCCGCCATGCCAGCAGCAGCTCCCGTACCGAGTCCTTGCCTGTCGCGGAGGGCGAGGAGAGGACGATGAGCAGTGGCGGACCGGCGGGGATTGACGGCAGACCGGCGGGAGGGCCGGCGGACGTGTCGGCGTTCAATTCGCCAGTAGCTCGTCGCCGGTGAGCGGGCGGCGCGTCTTCGCGTCCAGGACCGCTGCGCCGAGACCGCCAGGGGCTGGCGCGGCCAGCTTGGCGAAGAAGTTGGGAAAGCTCTTGCGGACGCAGCCGGGGTCACGCAGGCGGATGCCCGGCACCTTCAGCCCCAGGGTGGCAAAGCCCATGGCGATGCGGTGGTCATCGTAGGTCTCGATCTCGGCGCCGTGCAGGTCGGAGGGGTAGATCTCCAGCGTATCACCCGTCTCCACGACCCTGGCGCCGCACTTCGTCAGCTCGGTGCGCAGGGCGTAGACGCGCTCCGACTCCTGCACTCGCAATCGCCCCAGGTCGACGAAGCGCGAGGGCCGCGGCAGGAGCGGCGCAACGATGATTGCCGTCATGATCGCGTCACCCAGGTCGTGCATACGGGAGACGTCAGGGTAGGCATCGTCCGGGCCACCCTTGAAGCGCTGCAGGAAGTCGACGATGCGGCCGTCGATCTGCCAGTCGCTCTCGGGCCAGGCGGCGACCGCCAGCCGCGTTTCCGGCAGCAACGCCCCCGCAGCCAAGAAGTAGCCGGCGCTGGAGCAGTCCGGCTCGATCTGGTACTCGCCACCGCGCCGTGGGAAGGCTTCGAGCAGCTTGAGGGTCATCGCCACGTATGCGGACTCCTCCGCGTCCTCGCCGGCAACCGTGACCTGCCAGCCGCTCACCCGCGATGACAGCAGCAGCGCCGAGGCGAACTGGGAGCTCTCTTCGATGCTGACGGTGCAGGCGCCGCCGCCCTTCGAGCCGCCCTCGCCGTCCAGGACGGCCGGCAGCCGCCCATCCTTGGCCTCGATGCGATAGCCCAGCTCGCGCAACGCCTCGAACAGCGCGCCCTGGGGGCGTTCGTGCATCCGTGGTGTGCCGGAAACGCGGTAGACGCCATCGCCAAGGCAGAGCATGGCGATGAGGAAGCGAGTGGCGGTGCCGGCGTTGCCAACGTGGATGTCCAGGGGATGCAATACGCTGCCAGCATTGGGTATGCGCCCGCCGAGGCCGTTGACGCTGAGACTGCGGTTGCCCGCCTCGGCTGGGTCTGGTTCAACACCAACCTCGAAGCCGAGGACGCGCAGGGCCTCTACCATGATTTCGGTGTCTTCGCTCCAGAGCGCGCCTCGCAAGGTGGTGCGGCCATCGGCCAGCGCCGCCAGCACCAGGGCGCGGTTGGTGATGCTCTTGGAGCCGGGGATAGTCACCAGGACGGGCGCGGACATCCTCGGCGGGACGATTTCTATGAGGTCTGGCAACGCCATGATGCCCTACTCGCCTGTCCGTAGCGCCTCTACCGCGCTCACCCGGCTAACGCCTCAGGCGAAGCGGACCTGGCCCTTCGTGTACTTGTGGAATTCGTCCCAGAAGCCGGGGTAGACGTCGTTTGCGCAGTCGGCGTTCTCGATGGTGATCGTCTCGGCCGCGATCAGGCCGGCGATGCCGAAGGTCAGCGCCATGCGGCCGTCACCCTCGGCGTCATAGTCGCCGCCGTGGAAGTGCTCCTCGCCCTCGATCAAGATGCCCTGGTCGGCCTGCTCCGAGTAGACCTGCATCTGCTCCAGCATCTTGGCCAGCGCGGGGAAGTAGTTCTTGCCCTTCTCGCGCTCCGCCTTGGAGTAGTAGACGATCG
>WHTK01000029.1 GCA_009377745.1 Dehalococcoidia bacterium | reverse complement strand
GCTCCGCGGTCGGCGTGCGCATGCTGCGGGTGCCGCTGACCGTGACACCGTACTCCTTGGCGGCGGCCATATCGATAGCCGCGTTGCGAGCGCCGGTGGTGACGAGCAGCTTGAGGTTCGGCAATCGCGAGAGCAACGAGCGGGGGAAGGGCGTGCGCTCACGCATGGCAACCACGACATCGAACAGCTCAAGCCGCCGGGCGAGAGCGTCCTCGCCGGCGATGTGGTCGCTAAACGCCTCGACCCTGGTGTCGGGAGGCAGGCGGTCCCAGTCGGCCATCGAAAGGGCAACACCCTGGTAGTCATCAAGGACGGCGACTCTGGTCATAGTGGTGGCTCCTTCTTGTTGGCGGCTGAGACGGGTATCGGCAACAAGATAAGGGTCACGGCGGCGAAGCGACAGCCCTGAGCGCGCTGGGCCAGGCCAGTGCTCTCTCACTGAAGGATGGCAACCAGGACCAATGGCCCGGCGATGGCTCGCAAGGGTGGCTTGAATTAGCATGGACGGACGTTGCGTTTTCCTCAAAGCCCAGGATCGATGGCACTTCCATGAGCGCGGAGGCCGCTTCCCAACAAGCGGCAGCGGCGGCCGACCTGGAGGCGCGCTACTGGCGCACAACCTTGAGCATCGCCGCGGCCGCGGGGGTGGGCAGCCTATCGTTCAACTTCTGGTGGCCGTTCGTGCCGCTGTTCTTGCTCGATCTCGGCGCCAAGTCGGATGCCGAGGCGGTGTTCTGGGTCAGCGTAGCGTCAATCGCGCAGGGCGTGACGCGTCTGGTCACGGGTCCGCTGTGGGGCGTGCTCTCGGACAAATTCGGGCGCAAGATCATGCTGCTGCGGGCACTCTACTTCGGTACCGGGACGACGCTAATCGCGGCGTTCATCATGGAGCCTTGGCAGATCGCCATCGCTTTCGGCTTTCAGGGCGTGTTTTCCGGGTTCATCCCGGCATCGGTGGCGCTTACCAGCGTTAGCGTGCCGGACTCGAAGCTGAATTCGAGCCTGAGCCTGGTGACCGGCGCCCAGTACCTTGGCAGCACGCTGGGCCCGGCGCTGGGCGCGGCCATGGCCATCGCCTTCGGTTATCGCGGCGCGATCCTGGTGGCGGCGGCGCTGCCATCGATCATCGCCACCGTCGTGCTGTTCGTCGTACCGGCCGACAAGGTAACGCCCTCGGAGCAGTCCGAGGAGACGGGCGAGAAGCAAGAGCTGGAGCCGTTCTCGAAGTCGCTGTCGCTGCAATTCGCGTTGGTGATCTTCCTTTTCTTCACCTTGTTCACGCTTACGCTGCTGCTGCGGCAGGTGACGCCGATTGCGCTGAAGGCTATCGACCCCGACAGCGCCGTCGCCATCTCCGGCCTCACCTTCACGGTCGGCGGGCTGGCGAGCGCGCTGGCTGTGATCGTGGCGGGGCAAAAGTTCTTCAAGCAGGGCAACCTCAGGACGGCGCTCGCCATCGGGGCCATGGCGACGGGAGGAGCGCATCTAATCCTGGCCTTCGCGGACACGGTGCCGTTGTTCGTCGTCGGATTCGCTGTGATTTCGCTGCTAGAGGCGGCTATGATCCCGCCGACAAACACGCTGATCGCCGCCAACGTGTCGCGGGAGCGGCGCGGCACGGCGTTCGGCATTGCCGGCAGCGCTCAAGCAATTGCCTTCATGGCGGGGCCGATCGGCGCGGCGGCGTTCGTGGCGCTATCGCTCGACCTGGGATTCATCGTCATCGGCGGACTCTTCTTGGGACTGGGAGCGCTGCTATTCACGGCGCTGAGAGAGCCTGCGCCGAAAGAGCAGGCAGCCGCGACGGAAGCCTAGCCGCGCAGAACCCAGCCTCTGTCATTGCGAGCCCGCGTCCGCGGGCGGGTGAAGCAATCTTCGCTCTCGTGAGGCGCTACGTCCGCGCCATCCACTCCGGCAGATACGTCCCGAAGCTCCCCACCATTGCGAGCCATTGCCCGCAGGCAAGGCGAAGCAATCTTCACACTCCCGGCCTGAGCAGCCCTACGCCCGCGCCATCCATTCGGGCCGGTACGTCCGCACCTAATCTGTCTTTGCGAGCCATCGCCGCAGCGAGGCGAAGCAATCTCGGATGCTCCCATTCTGACGACAGCTGCCCTTCGCCGGCTCCATGCCAGCGCACTCAAAGCAATCTTCACGCTCCCGGCCTGGGACGCCCTACGCCGGCGCCATCCACTCCGGCAGATACGTCCCGAAGCTCCAGAGATTCCCCTCGATGTCCCGCGCGCTGTACTCCCGCGCCCCATAGCTCGTGTCGTTCAGCTCCCGGATGATTTCTGCCCCGGCCGCCCGTGCTCGCGCGTAATGCGCGTCGATGTCACCCACTCGCACGTAGATGCCGAAGGGCGCGTTGGCCCAGGGGTTGTCCGGCTCCTCTTCCCGCATCGACCCGAACATAATGCCGCTGCCGCCGAAGCTCATCTCCGCATGGACCACCTGCCCGTGCTCCGTGAACGATGCCTGCTTCTCCAACCCGAAGGCGTCCGTCAGCCAGCGCATGGCATCGCCGGCGTCCCGGTAGGTGAAGCAAGGGAAGATGACGTTACGAGTCTTGTGCTCCGGCCTGAAGTTGCCGAAACTCCAGCTATTGCCGCCGATGTCCTTCGCCAGGTACATCCGCGACCCGAACTCGGTGTCTTCCGGCTCCCGGCTGATCTTTGCGCCCGCGGCCTGGGCCCGCGCGAAGTGGGCGTCCGGGTCCGTGAGATAGCAGGCGATCGCATGGCGCACCTCCGACATCGCGGTCCCCGTTGCTATCAGGTCCCCCTCGATTGACAGGTGCGCGAAGTCGATTGTGTTGTTGCTTCCCTCGATTTTGGAGAGCGTCTCAAAATCGAAAGCATTCTGCAGCCAGTCGATGGCCGCCGGTGCATCGAGGTAGCGGATGATCGTGAAGAAGCCGCGTTCGTCGTCAGGCATAAGTCATCTCATACCCATTCTAGCGACCTGCTCCATCCTGATTTCGCCGAGGCCGTCGCAGCCTCGATGCAATTAGTCCGCTGGCGTCTTCAACCGCGATAGCGCTACTTCCTTGATCCGCTCCGCCTGTTCGCCCGTCGCCCGGAACAGCAAGCCCGTCGCCTCCGCCACCAGCTTGCCCGACGAGTCCCGCAGCTCGGCGACCAGGTCCAGCGTCCGCCCTCGATCCCTGGCGATCCGCGCCCGCACCTCCAGCGGCTCGCCGGTAGGTACGGCGTCGCGGAAGCGCAGCTCCAGCTTGCCGGTCAGCGCCCAGATCCCCGCCCCATAGGTCGCCCAGCCCATCGCCTCGTCCAGCAGGCAGGTGACGAGGCCGCCGTGGACGTAGCCCGGATAGCCCTGATGCTCCCGCTGTGCCGTAAACGTCGCGATTGCCCAGCCATCCTCCAGCCGGAAGTGCAGGTGCAGGCCAATGGGGTTCAAATCGCCGCAGGCGTAGCACCAGCGCGCCAGGTCCGTCCTGTCGTACTGCCCCGCGTCCCGATACTCACTCATCGTCTATTTGCCCGTCTGCCCGTCTGCCCGCGAAGCCTACTGCCCGACCGTCGCCGTCCCGGCGATCAGCACCTCGTCCGTTTGGCTCACGCACTCGACCGCGTAACGCAGCCGGCCGTCCTTCGGTTCGCCGGCCTTTGCCCGCGCCGTCGCTGTATCGCCGGGACGCGCCGGCGCCCGAAAGCGCACTTCCAGCGAGCCGCCTGCCAGCCAGCGCTCCCCGAATGCCGCCGTCATCATCTCCGAGATTAACGACAGCACCAGCATCCCATGCGCAATCGTCCCTCCCATCGGTGTCGTCCTGGCGAACGCCTCGTCCATGTGGATCGGGTTGTGGTCGCCGCTCGCCTCGGCATAGGCATCGATCATGGGCTGCGTCAGCTGGCGCACCACCGGCGCAACTTCGGGCGCGTTCACGACGGTTGCGGCGACATCACGGTCGCGCGCGCCGTGACGGCTGCCGACCCGTCTACCAGGATTTCAGAGTCGATCACGGAGACGACCATGCCACCGCGCACTGAGCGCTGCGCCAACACCGCCCGGCACTCCAGCGTCGCGCCCGGCGAGACTGCCTTCCTGAACTCCAGCGATTCGCTGACGTGCAGCGTCCCCGCCGGCAGCGACACGCTCTCCAGCAGCACGCCCAGCGCTACGGCCGCCACGGCCAGCGGCGGCACGGCTCCCGCTTCGTCGTAGACGCCGAGGCCATCGCCCACGGCATTGCGATAGGCTCGCGCGCGCTCGGCGTCCAGCGTCAGGCTAATGGGCTCGAAAACGTGACCGGCGGTTAGCTCGGTGAGTACCGTCACGCCTGGTCAATGGGTTCCGCCATGTAGGCGCGGCCCCAGTCTTCCAGCTTACGCAGCGCAATGCCCAGCTCGTGGCCCATCGGCGTCAGGCTGTACTCAACCCACGGCGGCATGACTGCGATAACATTGCGCTCCAGGATGCCCAGGTCTTCCAGGCCCTTGAGCCGGTCTCGCAGCGTGCGCGAGTTGCAGCCGCCAACCACGTTTGCCAGCTCGTTGAAGCGGCGCTTGTCCTGCATCAGCTCATAGATGATGCGCGGCACCCACTTCTGGCCCAGAAGCGCCATCGTCGCGCGTACGGGACAGTACTTCGTGTCCTCGTTCAACGCGAGCCGTGCATCGATGAAAAACCCCTGCGCCGTCACGGCGTTAGTTTACTACAAGGGACCTTTAAGTTTGATCAGCGGTCGCAGACATCTCCACCCATGCCCCAGCCTTCTAGGCTGGGGTAGACGTACCACCAACGCTGCCCGGGCTCCCAGTGGGGAGAGGTATACCCAGCCCTGGGTACTGCTCATGGACCGCCCCATCCACCGACCAGGCTTCTCGACTCAGACATGCCCCAGCCTTCCAGGCTGGGGTGTTGCTGTCCTCAGTCAGGATGCCTCATCGCCCGGCGACGGCACCTTGTTCCAATTGAAAATCGGTGCTGCGATCTCGCTCAGCGCGCCGCCTGCTGCACGGGCGATGGCTCCAGCACCACCTGCCCCGTGGGCTGGCTGCGCGACGCGTTCTGCTGCTCCAGCGTCACGAACAGGTCGGAGATCGGGCCGGGGGCGTCGGCCGGGAACCTCACGAGGAGTTGCGCCGAGCCGTCTGCTCGCGGCAGGAAGCTGCCGACCGGCACCGTCTTGTCGCCTTTGGTCGCCCACAGCTCGTAGTTGACGTTGAACGATGTTGTTGGCAGCCCCTTGCAGGTCAGCGCCCCCACCGACTGCTTCGAGCTCCAGACATAGCTGCACTGCGACTGCGGCGCCAGCGACGTCCCCTGCAGGTCGGTCGGGATCAGCTCCGGGTCGAAGGCGATAACCAGCAATGACGCCTGCTCCTCAATCGTGATCACCATCTCTCGCTGCTCGATGCGAGCGGCGCTGAGGTCGCTCTGCAACCGCAACAGGGCTGTCCGCTGCTCGGCGTCCAGCTGCGTCAGCTCGATCAGTTGGGAGTTATCGTGCTGTAGCTGCCGTACTTCGGACGAGAGCATGACAGCCCAGGTCAGGCCGCCGATCGCGAACGCCATCAGCACCAACGCCGCGGCCGAGGCCGCCCACTTCGTCCGCAAGAAGGCCGGGCCGATCCGCGTGCCGTGGAAAGAGCCGATGCCTCCCATGATCCGCTCTTTGAGCCGCGGTGAGGCGCGATACAGCGGTACCGCCAGCGCCAGGTGATCGACTGTCACGCGGGCAGATCGATAGCTCTGGTAGCAGTCGCTACAGTGCCGCAGGTGGGATTCCACCCGCTGCCGCTGCGTCTGGTCCAGCGCGCCGAGCGCGTAGGCCTCTATGTCCTCGTGGACGTCTTCACACTTCAAGGTGTACGGATTCCCCCTTCACGCTGCTCAATCAGGAGCAATCGCAGCTTCTGCAACCCCAGCCTGATCCGTGTCTTCACCGTGCCCAGCGGCTGGTGCAACCCCAGCGCGATCTCCTGCTGCGTGTAGCCGCCGAAGTAGGCCAGCTGGATCGCCAGCTTCTGCTCCCGCGGTAGCGTCTCCAATGCTCTTTCTATTACGACGCGCTCGTCGCTGAGGATTGCCGCGTCGTCGCCATCGGCGGCCGGAGCGCTCGACAGCATCTCCTCGGCTGCCAGGCTCGGCGGTGTTTCGTGCCGGAAGCGGCGTCCCCGGCTACGCCGCTCGTCGATGCTCCGGTTGCGCGCGACACTCAGAAGCCAGGTCACGAAGCGTCCCCGGCTGACGTCATAGAGGTCCGGCCGCCGCCAAAGACGGAGGAACACCTCTTGCGTCAGGTCTTCTGCCAGTTGCACGTCGCCCACCATTCGCAAGCAGACCGAGTAGACGTAGTCGCCGTAGCGGTCGTACAGCGTTTCCAGCGCTAACTCATCGCGCGTCTCAAGGGCAAGGACCAGACGGTCGTCCTGGGCGGCGCTATAGTCCAGGTCTTCCATCGAGTCGGCAGCAGAGCCGGCTCTCCCCTTTATGTCTACGCTCCAGGGGAGAATACGGATGCGTAAAGGCTTCCCGGCGGGACTATCTAGCGACATCCGCGCCCTCCTCGCATCCATCTTATCCCGAAATCCTGGCCTTCAAGACAATATGCTTATCAATATCATCAATACGGAATGGCCGTTCCTCAGACGCAGCCTTTAGCCCTCAGCGCCTCAATTTCCGCCTCGCTGTAACCTAGCTCGCGCAGCACCACGTCCGTGTGCTCACCGACCGACGGCACCACGCCGGGCCCCTCTTCCGCGCCCTCCAGATTGAACGGCGTCCGCAGCACCTCGGCCTTGCCGCCGCCCGGCACCGTCACCTCAATCAGCCGGTCTCGCGCCATAACCTGGGGATGATGCAGCACCTCCGTCACCGCGTTCATCCGGCTGTAGGCCACCGCCGCCTTCTCCAACCGCGCCTCCACCGTCTCCACGTCCAGCTCCGCCAGCGCCTCCTCGATCAGCGGCTCCAGCTCATCCCGGTTGCGCAGACGCTTCTCGTTCTCGGCGAAGCGCGGGTCGTCCGCCAGCTCCGGCCGACGCAGCACCTCGCCGCAGAAGCGACGCCATTCGCCCTCGTTCTGCACCGCGAAGACGACCTGCCGTCCACCACCGACCCTGTAAGGACCGTAGGGCACGATACTGTTATGTCGAGCACCTGCCCGCCGCGGCGGCGTGCCATGCTCCGCCGTCAGCGAAAACGGGCTCATCCACTCCATGATCGAATCGAAGAGGCTGACGCGGATCGCCGCTCCCTCACCCGTCTCGCGCCGCCGGTACAGCGCCGATGTCACCGCCCCGAAGGCGTACATCCCCGCCGCAAGGTCCACGACCGACACCCCCGCCTTCGAGGGGGTCTCCTCCGACCCGGTGATCGCGATCACGCCCGTCTCTGCCTGTAGCAGCAGGTCGTAGGCCTTGCGGTCGCGATAGGGTCCGTCTTCGCCGTAGCCGGTCAGCGAGGCGGCGATCAGCGACGGATAGCGCTCATGTAGCTGGCCCACGCCCAATCCCAGCCGGTCGAAAGCTCCCGGCGCGAAGTTCTGCAGCACCACGTCCGCCCCGGCCACCAGCCGCTCCGCCACCTCGCGTCCTTCCGGCTCCTTGACGTCCAGGTTCAGGCTGCGCTTACCACGATTCAGCCAGGTAAACCAGGTAGATGTGCCGTGGATGAAGCCGTCATAAAGGCGCGCGAAATCGCCCTCGCCTCGCCTCTCCACCTTGATCACGTCCGCGCCCAGATCGGCCAGGTGACGGCTGCACAAAGGCATCGCCACCGCCTGCTCGAAGGTCACAACCCGCACGCCCGCCAGGGGAAATGCTCCAGCCACGCCAGCCTCCATCAATAGTCTGCGCGGATTCTACGAAACCGCCATCCCTGGCGCGAGGAGCCGCTCCCCAGCCCGTCCAATGCGAGCCATGATGCGCCCCAAGGAACTCCTGTCGTTGCGTGCCATCGGCGCCAGCCCAAGGAGCCCTGTCATTGCGAGCCATCGGCGTCAGCCGAGGCGTGGCAACCTTTGATCTCCCGGCTAGGCGAATGTTCTGGCACACGCGTACATCTGCCTGCTTGCCGGCCTCTTCTGTCATTGCGAGCCATCGGCGTCAGCCGAGGCGTGGCAATCTTTGATCTCCCGTCTGCCGTGAAAACTCAGAGACACAATACACACCGTCTGCTTGCTCCCACCGCGTTAGGATTACCCCGTGACCGAGCACGACGACTCCCCCTCCGGGCGCTCCGGCCGCTGGCGGCGGCGCGAGAAGCGCCGCGTCAGCGAAAAGCAGCGCCTCCAGAAGCACGGCGCCGGCCTGCGCCGCGTCTACATCGACGCTATTCGCAAGCGCCTCCAGCAAAGAAAGGACGATAGCAAAACGTAGAAGGGTTTAATCCATTGACCGGCCGTGATATATTCACTAAGGCGTCTTAGCATCTAACTTGAGAGAACCGGGAATGGTAAGCGACCCCTTCGATAACTACATGGATCTGGTGGAAGCGGCCCGTATTCTGGCCATCCACCCCCAGAGCCTGCGCCGCCTGATCAAGCAGAAGAAGGTTCCAGCCGTCATCTTCGCCGGCAAGTACCTCATCGAGCGCGATAAGCTCGAGATGTTCAAAGCCAACTACGACCCTCGTCCCGGCCGCAAACCCCTGCGCCGCCTCCTCTAACCCCAAACGCGACATCCGGCCAGCCATCGCGGGCATCCAGCCCACGAAAGCAGGCATGATGTAATCGCGCCCTGGAGCCGTCAGGCACTACAATCGCTCCTGCGGGTCGCCGCAGCGCGGGCCGATCACTCCTCCGAGGTGACTTGCTTTGAGGTTCTCGCCCCTGCCCCGACCCCTTACGACGGCGCTTGCCGTCGTGGCATTGCTGATTGTCTTCGCGGTCGCCGCCCTCGCCATGACTGGCGGCACGGGCTCGGACGAGCGGTCCGCGGAGGTGCGTGCCGATCTGCCGGCCGAAACCTTAGACGTGGCGCCGGCCCAGGAGCCTTCGGCGCAGGCTCAGCCAGACGAGCTGGCGCCCGTAGAAGAGCCTTCACCGGATGAGGCGCCTCCAGGACCGGCGCCCGATGAGACGCCAGTGGAACCGATACCAGCAGCGGCGCCTCCAGAACCGGCGCCGCCGCCTTCAGAGAACCGAGCGAGCTGCAGCGCGATCCGCGGCACGGACTACCGCTCCTTGGCGGAACGAGACTGGTACGGCGCCAACTGCGGCCGGATCGCCAGCGGCGCCGCTGCCGCCAGCCTGCCATCGGGCGACGCGGCGAGGCCGAGCGGCGGCCAGAGTCCCCTGGGCGACCGCCTCGTCATCCCGGCGGCCGGCGTCGATACCGAGGTTTGGCGCGTGAGCGTCCCGGCCAGTGGGGTCATGCCCGACCCGGCCGGCTACTTCAACGCCCTCTGGTATGACTTCAGCTCCCTGGCCGGCCTCGGCGGTAGCCTCGAATCCGGCAACCTGGTGCTGTCCGGCCACGTCGATTGTGGCAAGTGCTACAACGGCGGCGCCGGCACGGCCGTCTTCTGGAGCGTCCGCAACCTGAAGCCCGGCGATACGGCCCAGTACCGCGCCGCCGACGGCCGGACGGCCAACTACGTCGTTACGTCCTCGCGCTCCCTCGGAGGGAGCACGGATGGAGTCTCGCTCGTGGCGTCGGAAGCCGCCGACATGACGCTGATTACCTGCACCGGCTCATTCTCCGGCGGTGAGTACAGCCTTCGCCACGTGGTTGCCCTTCGGAAGGCCTAGCTTGATCTGGACGGCAGAGATCCATCTATGAGCTTGGACGCCAGATCACCTCGGACAATCGGGCGCGTCAGCGAAGGAGATGGGGAGCAGGCAGTGCGGTCGCCGTCGGGAGTCAGATAGATCAAAGGAGCCCGCACTGGATGCGGGCTCCCTTGATCGCTCAACTAAATCTGCTAGAGCCAGACGCCGCAGGCGCTACCGCAGCCGGTCCCCGCCGGTGTCCGGTAGCAAGGCTCGTAAGTGATGACCTCCATGCGCTCCATGGATGTGCCAGCCATGGCGCCGGCGACAGTTACCCAGTTGAGCGTCTCGGTCGTGGCGGACTGCAAGCGGTGTCGCGGCAACGAGCTGAGGATCTCGCCGTTAGCCTCTGTGAGCCCCTTCAGCGCAATCCGGTCGAGCTCCTCATCGACGACGAAGTGGCTCAGGCCGCCTGAGCACGCGATGGCGACACGCTTATCGCTGTCCCACTGCTCGACGGCCCTGCGGATTCCCTGGCCCAGAGCGTAAGCTCGCCGGGCGCTAATCCAGTTTGGTGGGTAGCAGGTGTTGATTGTCACCGGCACAATCGGTGGGCTCTTGCCGTCGAACCAGCGCGCAATTGGAAAGCCAAAGGCGTGCGGGATCCCGAAAGGCCGTGGCTCGGTCGAGCGCTGCATATCGAGGTACCAGGTCGCCGGGCCGATGCTGCCGCCGTAAGCTTCTTTCTGATAATGGCTGTGAGCGATGTCGAAGTCCTGGTCCATCAGCGACTCGATCAGGTGTAGACCGAGCGCGGAGTCAACAGGATAGTCGCGCTCCACGCTTCCATATGCCAGGGCGGAGATCTTGTTCGCTTCGTTCATGTTCGGCGTAATCGGCCGCGGTAAGAGCTTCACGCTCTCACCCCAGTAAACATTGATCGTCGGCATGTTGTCGTCGAAGAACCACTCACTCTGGTCGTCGCCGATCATCACCACGACATCGGGATTAACCTCGCCAAAACGTCGCTGGACCTCGTCGAGCCCCTTCTGGATATTGTCGGCCCGCTGGATGAAGGTTTCCTCGTTGACCATGTCCTTGATCCGCGGGTCGGCAGTAGTCAGCAGCTCGTCATAGGTGGCGCGCTTGCCGCTGGGCACGAGGATCAGCTCTCGATTGCGTGGGTCATTCTGGGCATAGGTCTCCCATAGGTTGCCGGGGATGCTCATGAGCGGCGTGTGAGAGGTGCCGAAGCCACCAACGATTTTTGCCATTCCGTTTGCTCCTGGTCGATTTTTCGCGACAGTAGCACTCGTCTAAGAGGCCCGTCAACACGGACTCTCAGCCTCGACGCCTGCTAACCCGACAGAGCCGTCATGGTGTCGATGCACCTTTTGGTTTCTTGGCTCACTCCAGGGCCTCTACAGACCTCTATGACCCGGCGCCGTAGCCACGGTCCGCGAAACCGCCAGCTAACCCAAACGTTATATGCCATTCATCAGTTGGAAACTTGATGGTCATAGGGCTAGTTAATGCTAATCAGGGCCGTCTGAAAGCGGTGAGCGATCAGCCGTCGCCGGCTTGGTTCGGAAGTCCACGTTTGACATGGCGCTTAGACAGGGAGGGACACTCAAATGACAGCCTTACCTACTTGGTTGGCAACCTTTCCGGCCGGCGGACTCAGTCGCAGGCGCTTTCTCGGCGCTGCTGCTGGCGGCGCTGGAGCCGCAACCTTAATAGCTTGCGGCGGCAGCGGCGACGGCGGCGATACGCCTCAGCTAACTGTTGATCCGGCCGGCGTGCGGACTCCGGGCGCCGTTGTCTTCACCCGCGATGAGTGGCAGCTGGCGGACGAGACTGCTCATGCCGTGCCCGGCGGCGTCTACACCGGCCGGGAGCTCCTCGACCTCACTTCGAGCTGGGATCCGTGGCTCGCCAACGTCGGCCTCGTGGAAGACTTCAACGACATCAGCTACGAATATCTGACCCGTGGCAATCGTGGTCCCGGCATCTCACCGGCTTCCACCGAGTACACCAAGGTCATGCCTCATCTCGCTGAAGGTTGGGAGGTGTCAAGCGACTCCCTGTCCTACACCTTCACGCTGCGGCAGGGCGTGAAGTTCCACCCGATGGCGCCCGTGAATGCTCGTGTGATGGACATCGACGACTGGCGGACATCCTTCGAGAGGTTTCTTGAGATCGGCTCTAATCGCGCAACGCTGATGGCTCTGCTCGACAAGGTCGAATACCCGGATGCCCGGCACATGGTTGTCAAGATGAAGGCGCCGTATGGCCCCTTCCTCAGCCGCATGAACGATAAAGACTTCGCCGTCAAGATCGTGCCGAAGGAGCTGAACGCCAACGACCAGATGCGCGCCACAACCCAGATCGGCACCAACTACCGCATGGTTGATAGCGTCCAGCCGTCCGTCTCGCGCAACTTCAAGCGCTGGGATGATTACTGGGGCGGCAAGCCTTTCATCGAGCGTTGGGCTTACCCAATTATCCCGGAGGCGTCCAACGCCTATGGCCAGTTCATCGCCAAGAACATCATCAGCGTAGCGCCGGCATCCCGAGACGTGCTTAAGGTGCGCCAGGACGTCCCGGATGCGCTGATCGTTGGCTTGCCGCTCAGCCGCATGTTCGCCCGAGGCCTCTTCGGCAAGAGGGAAGCGATGACGATGCCCTGGAAGGACGCACGCGTCCGCATCGCCATACGCAAGGCGGTCAACTATGACGCGATCCTTGACTTCCAGAGCAACCGCGAGGCCTTTAGCGCCGCCGGCATCGAGGTCGAGACCGTGTACGGCACCCACGGCAACTATGACCCGCTCTTCTACCTGGACCCGACCAAGGGGGATTTGGGAAAGGACGGGGATAACTACCTGTACGACGTCGCGGAGGCCAAGCGGCTCGTAGATGCTGCCGGGTTCGTAGATGGCTTTGATATCGACTACGTCGCTCTTCAGGGCAGTCGCGTTGAGATCCAGCAGTTGATGATTGACGAGCTGAAGAAGTCTGGCTTCATCCGCCCGGCGGACAGGTGGCTCAACACCCAGGAATACTATGACGCCGTGACCTACGCGGCCGACTTCAAGGGGCTGGCGATAACCTCCGCCCCCGGCAACACAGAGCCTGACTACGCGCTCTACCAGAACTACCACAGCTCCGGCAGGGCTACCTCACCCTACGCTTCCGCGGAGATGGACGACATTGTGCAGCGACAGCGCCGCGAGCTGGACCCGCTCAAGCGCATAGAGGTCCTTAAGGAATTCCAGCGCTATGCGGCCAAGACGTTTCCGCATATGGCCACGCACCACCTCTTCGGCGCCTTCCGCTTTGATTGGCCGTGGTTGCACAACGTTAATTACGATCTGCAGCAGGGCCACAAGCACTGGCTGGACGCGGACATGCCGCGGCGCAACGGCTAAAGTAGCCTCGGGGATTCAAAGTAGAGACGATCTCATCAGGAGGAATGGATGGTTACCCTTCCGAGCGTCAAACAGGTAGCGCTCATCGTCCATGACATGAGCAACGAGGGACTCAAGCCGGGTGGTCACTACCCGAATGCCGGCGAGGCGCCGGGTACGGCTGAGTTCATCGCCAACAATGTGAAGCTGCTGGAGGCGGCGAGGAAGCGCGGCATGCCGGTTTTCTTCACGGGGCACTTCCTCCGCGCCGACGCCAGGGACGCGCCCCTGGGCGGCCGCTCCGAGACCATGGACGTCCTCAAGGACGGCACCTGGGGCGCTGAAATGATCGACGAGCTCCAACCCTTGCCGGGCGAATGGAAGATCCGTAAAGGCGGAGGCTTCAGCGCCTTTACCGGCACGCCCCTCGAGAAATGGCTATGGCGGCTCGGCGTGACGACTGTCGTCGTTGGCGGTGCTGGCACGGGCGCCGGTGTGTCTAGCACGGTCTACGCAACCCGCGAACGTGATTTCGCCTGCGTTGTGGCCTCGGATGCCTGCAACGGCGCCGGTTCGGAGAGCCATAAGGCCGCGATCCTCAACATGTCGACCTTCGCGCAGGTGGGCACGACAGAGGAGGTCGTAACCGCGATCGAGAAGGCGCCAGACTAACCGCAATCGATCTGGTACCCGCCGAGTAAGGCCGGCTTGAGCCGCAACAGGAGGCCACATTGATCACTCTTCCCAACGTGAAAGAAATCGCGCTCATCGTCCATGACATGAGCAACGACGCGCTCAAGCCCGGCGGCAAGTACCCCAACGCGGAAGCCGCATCGAAGGACCCCGCCGTCCAGGAGTACGTCCAGAACAACGTCAAACTGCTGCAGGCGGCGCGCGCCCGTGGCATTACTGTCTTCCATACGGGCCACTACCTCCGTCCCGACTACCAGGACGTTGCGCCGAATGGCAACTCGGCTCGGGTTGGCGCGCTGCAGGCAGACACCTGGGGCGCTGAGCCGATCGAGGAGCTGGCGCCGCTGCCGGGTGAATGGCGGGTCCGTAAGGGTGGCGGCTACAGCGCCTTCACCGGCAGCCCGCTCGATAAATGGCTCCATCGTCTCGGGATTACGACCCTCATTATCGGCGGCGCCGGGACCCACGCCGGCGTTGAAGCCACGGTCCGTGACATGCGCGAATACGACTATCACGCCGTCATCGCCTCTGACGCTTGCAGCGGCGCCGGCGCCGAGCATCACGCCGCTTCAATGCTGACCCTAACCTTTGCCCAGCGCGGCACAACTCAAGAGGTCCTGGATGCGCTTGACAAGGCTCCTGATTAGCTGAAGCCCTCCGCACTCCCTGTAGCTAAGCTTCTAGCCAGGCCGGCAGATCGTCATTTGAAGCTGCCCCGTAAAGGCGTGCTCTCTGCTGCCCCTCGTGCAGGATCGATCAGGCTGCCGTGGCAGTGCGCGAGGGCGCTCTGAGGGATAACCCGCTTTCGGCGTCGAAAAGATTGAGCTTCGTGCGGTCGATCGCCGCCCGGAACTGCTGTCCTGCCACGGCGGTGCTGCGAGCGTCCACGCGGGCGATGAAGGGCTGGCCGGCCAGGAGGAGATGCAGGTAAGTCTCGCTGCCCATCGTCTCAACCGTATCGACCTCAACGTCCATCATAAGAGGTTCGATGCCTTTGGCCACGAAGTCAGGGTCGTGGATGTGCTCGGGGCGGATACCAAGCACCACAGGCTTACCGGCGTGCTCCTGGAGCCATCGTTGGTCCTCGCCGGGAGCAGGTAGCTTGAGGGGGCCAACCTCTATGACGGTGCTTCCGTCCTCAACGGCGACGCTCGCGTCGAAGAAGAAGTTCATCGATGGACTCCCCACGAAGCCGGCGACGAAGAGGTTGGTGGGGCTGTCATAGATCTCCTTCGGCGTACCCAGCTGTTGCAGCACGCCGTGGTCCAGCACCGCGATGCGCGACGCCATTGTCATCGCCTCCACCTGGTCGTGGGTGACGTAAACGAACGTGGTGCCGAGGCGCTGGTGCAGCTTGGCGATCTCCGCTCGTGTCTGGACCCGCAGCTTGGCGTCAAGGTTCGAAAGAGGCTCGTCCAGGAGAAACGCTGCCGGCTCCCGCACAATAGCGCGCCCCAGGGCAACACGTTGGCGCTGGCCGCCTGAGAGCTGCCCTGGCTTGCGGGCGATCAAGTCCTCGATGTCGAGCAGGTCCGCCGTCTCCAGGACCCGGCGCTCGATCTCTTGCCTCGGCAGCTTCCGCATCTTCAGACCGAAGGCAATGTTGTCCCTGACCGTCATGTGGGGGTAGAGGGCGTAGGACTGAAAGACCATGGCCAGGTCACGGTCCTTGGCCGCCACGTTGTTCACACGACGCTCGCCGATGTAGATGTCCCCTGACGTCATGCGCTCCAGTCCGGCGAGCAGACGCAACGCCGTCGATTTACCGCAACCCGACGGTCCTACCAGGACGAGAAACTCACCGTGCTCAATGTTCAGGCTGAGCCCGTTCACCGCGGTGGTCCCGCCGAAGACTTTCGTGACGTTGTCGAAGACGATGCTCGCCATACCTTGCCTCTTACCGCCCTTCTCCTCGCTGCGTCATGCCTAGCCCTTCACCGCACCCGATAGGAGGCCCTGGACAAAGTAGCGTTGCAGGAGGAAGAAGATCGCCAGCGGTACCGCCATCGAGACAAAGGCTGCCGCCGTGAGCAACTGGTAGTTGCCACCGAAGGAGCTGACCAGCGTAGTCATGCGCAGGGTCATGGGAGCCAGGTCTGGGTCGCCCAGGAAGACCAGGGCGACCAGCAGGTCGTTCCAGATCCAGAGGAACTGAAAGATAGCCAGCGCGGCAATCGCGGGGGCGGACAGTGGCAATATGATCCGAAAAAAGACTCTCAGATCGGACGCACCGTCCAGAATCGCTGCTTCTACCAGGTCCTTGGGCAGCCCGCCGAAAAAGTTGCGCAGCAGGTAGATCCCAAAGGGCAGCCCATAGGCAGCGTGCGCTATCCAGATCCCCGGATAGCTGCTGGTGCCAAACACCTTGCCACCCAGGAGCGGCATGTCGATGTCGATGCCGAACTGCACGTACAGCCGCAAGACCGGGATCAGCGTCATCTGAATCGGCACTACCAGCAATCCGACCATGAGCAGCAGCAGCAACCTGCTGCCGGGAAAGTCCATCCAGGCGAACGCGTAAGCTGCCAGCGCGGCAACGAGAATGACCAGCACGGTGGCGGGCACGGTGATGATCATGCTGTTCACGAATGCCCGCCCCATGCCGCGCTGGCTCAGGACCGCGTCGTAGTTGGCGAGCGTCCAATCGAAGGGCGCGGCGACCGCCGTCCACCAACCTGAGGTGGCGATCTCCGTCGCCGGCCGGAAGGAGCTGACCACCAGCGCGAACGTCGGCAGGCTCCAGAGCACCGCCAACCCGATGACCGCGACGTGAAGCGGTAGGTGGCGCAGCATTGATCGAAGGTCCACCCTAATCCCGCGCTTCCGTTCGCTTAGCTTCAGGCGTTCCGCTATCGCCATCAGCGGTTCTCGGCCTGGAACTGGAAACGCCGGATGCTGATCACCATGACCGGCACCACCCACAAGAGCAGCACTACCGCGAGCGCGGCTCCTACCCCGAAGTCGCGGATCACAAACGCCTCCTTGAAGAACAGCGTCGCGACCACATCCGTCTCGAATCGACCGCCGGTCATGACCCAGACGAGATCGAACTTTTTGAGTGCCTGGATAACCAGGGTGGTAGCCACAACAACGATGGTGGGAGAGAGGACGGGCACGATGACGCGCCAGAAGATCGACCACTCGTTGGCGCCATCCACACGCGCTGCCTCGAGGATCTCGCTCGATACACCCTTGAGTCCCGCCGAAAGCACTACCATGGCAAATCCTGTCCACATCCAGACGCCCACGAAGATCAGCACGAAGTTGTTGAGCTGGAGCGGCCCGGGTAACTTGTCCGGCCCGGCGTCCGTCGCGAAGGTCCAGGGTGGGCCGGTGTTCTGCAGCCAGGCCGTGGGCTCCACGCCGAGCTTCGTCGTGACGGCGTTCGCGGTGCCTATCTCCGGGTCGAACTCAAAGATGAAGCGCCAGATGACCGCGGCCGCGACAAAGGAAATCGCCATCGGGATAAAGATGGCTGCCTGAGCGGCTGATTCGTAGCGCACCCGCCCCGTCAGGACGGCCAGGACAAGGCCAATGGGTACCGCGGTAGCCGTGAACAGGAGCAGCCACAGGAAGTTGTTCCACAGGGCCGAGTGCGTATCGGCTGCCAGTGGATTCGGGTTGTCGATGATGAAGCGATAATTCTCCAGGCCGACGAATGCGTCGGAGCGCGCGTCGAGCAGGCTCCGACGCACTGTGTCCAGACTGGGATACAGCAAGAAGACGATGATGAGAAAGCCTGCTGGCGCAATCCAGAGCCATGGCACCCACCATCGTCTTCCTACCAAGGCAAGCTCATTCCCTGCTAAGGCCGCTTAAACGTTTCTTGCCGCCTCATGTCGCCCGCTCCTCATGGTTATCGAGTTGCCTCGACCCCTGCGAGGATGGTGTCCAACTGGTCGCGATTGGCGATGTACTGGGACACTCCCGCGAAGATCGCCTGCTGAGTGGCGCCGCCGATCGCGTCGTCCAGGTCGAAGCGGAAGACGTCAGCATCGAGGAGCTGTTCGGCGGCCGCGCGCGCCGACGCGTTGGGATAGGCGTCCAGGGCGACGTCCTCGTTCAGGGACGTGAAGCCTCCGGATTCCACCCAGATTCGCTGTGCCTCGCCGGACGCCAGGTGCCGCAAAAGCGAGCATGTCGCCGGGTCGCTGTTAAAGGCATAAACGATATTCGCGGCGCCGGTCACTTTACCACCGGGGAATGGGAAGAAATCGAAGTCCTCGCCCGCGGTCAGGTTAGGGAACTGCTTACTGATGAACGAGGAGGCGAAGGCGCCGAGGTAGACCATGCCGGCCTCTGGCGGCTCCTGGAAGGGAGCGTAGGTTGAGTCCTGGAAATTCGTCGCGTTGATGCCGGCAGGGCTGCCCTGCGATACGTTTCCCTCCGTCAGGGCGATCTGCCCGAAGCGCTCCCAGGCTTGCTTCACCCGAGGGTCGGTATACGGGATCGAGCCCTCTACCAGACCATCGTAGAGATCCTCCCCGCCATCCATGTTGAGGATGATCTGCTGCAACCAGTCACTACCCGGCCAACCGCTATCCGCCTCACTCGCGAGGCCTATCGACCATGGCGTAAGGCCGTCGGCCTTCATTTCGTCCGCCAGGGCCAAAAGGTCATCCCAGGTGCTGTCTTCGGTGAGGACCTCGTAGCCGTTCTCTTCGAATGTCGGCGGGCTATACCAGATGCTGCCCTTGGAGTCGGCCTTCATGAAGAAGCCGTAGAGCTGGCCGTCCACTGTCGCCAGGTCCACGAAAGAGGCGGGATAGTTTTGCTTGATCTCCTCTTCAAGGCCGCAGTCGGCCAGAGGGGTTAGGAGGCCTTCTTCGGCGAACTGCTGAAAGAGGCCGACCTCAGCGGGAATGGCGACGTCCGGCGGGTTTCCGCCTTCGACCCGGCTCGTCAAAATCGCCGCAAGGCCGCGCGTGCCGGTGAAGTCCATGCTCGCGTCCTCGCTATCCTCCCAAGGCTTCACCATCTCTTCAAACTTTGGTAGTTCGTCGGCGCCCCAGATGCCGAGTACGTCGACCGATTCCCCCGCGATGCCGCTGGCGCCGCCCGCGGGCTGAGTGGCGGCGGCCCCGCCATTTTCCTCGTCGTCGTCACCGCAGCTCAGTACGAAGAAGCTCGCAAACGCAAGCATCGACACCACAGCCAATTTCATCCATGTTCTTGTCACCATTGATCCCCCAATTCTAGTTGAACGAAGCGCCGCCGGCAGGGATGTAAGACTGACGAGGCCCGTTCTCCCCTAATCGTCGGCGCGGGGTCGTTTGTTGACGGCAAAACTCATGCTGCTAGATGTTGCAAATGCATCAACGGCAGCAGACTTCTATGAGCAATTGCCCTTGGAGGTTCAGTCCGGTAAGCCACCCTACATCGCCATCAGTCGTCGGGCCGTTCACTGACCTCACGTCCTAAGTTGCCCGACACCCGCAGCCCGACGCGCCGGACGCAAAGAGACCGGGCTCATACCCGGCCTCTCTCGTTACCTGTTACTTGTTACTCGAACTCATATCGGCGGCTTGATCTGGATCGAGTCACTGTTCAGGTCCTTGACGTTCAGCTCCAGGTTCATCGAGAGCTTCTGGCCGGTGTCATCCGTGCCGGCCATTTCCATCAGGATCTTCACGGGGATGCCATCGCCGTTGAGCCAGACGTCCAGGTTGGCGTCGGTCAGCGTCTTGAGGTCGGCAGCACTCTCGCCCATCTCGGTCGCCAGCGTTTCCAGCGCCGCTTTATCGAAGCTGTAGCGTGTCGCCCTGGCGCCGTTGATCGTCTCTTCCTTGGTCTTCGCGCCCGCCAATATTTCCTGCGGCAGGAACTCCGTGATTAGCTCCGTCGGCGAGGAGCCGATGTCGATGCCAACCTCCTCCGCGGTCGTCTTCTGCCAGGTAGAACCGAACTTCGTCCACGCATCGTTGCCGATCTGGACGATGCCGATCTCCTGGCCGGCCATATTCATCGTGATCTGCATGTTGTTCGGCGCCACGAACGCGCCTTCGGCCTTGATGTCGCCGAAGAGACCGAGCAACGCCGCCCCAAAAGCGTCATCATCCTCGCCGCCGGTTGCTCCCATCGGGACTTCGAGCTTCATCGCCATGTCGAAGCGGAAGCTCTTCAGCTGCGCTAGCTTGTCAGCCGTCGACGAAAGGTCCAGCGGTCCCGCGACCGCGCCGCTGCCGTTTCCGCCCGAATCGCCGCCGCCTGTCGCATCCTTGTCGCCGCCACAGGCGAGCACGAACGCCAGCGCCAGACCGGCGCCCAACGCGAATAGTGGTCGTAGTTTCTTCATTGCAACCTCCGTCTACCTATTTGTCGGTTGGCGACGGGATCGCCCGAAGCCCTGGGTACGCCTTGCGGGGGTGGAGCCGTCAGCCGCGGCCCGCGTCCAGATAGTCCATCGAACGGCGGAACCACTTCTCCTCAATGAAACCCCCCGCCATAAGACAGTTTAGTATGACCTCCAGCGTCAACGCCGACCTCAGGTTGATGCCGTCCTTGCGCAGCCGCTCGCGCGCCCCCTGCTGCCGGTCGACCAGCACGAACGCGTCCTTCACCACCAGCCCTGCCTCGCGCAGCCGCTCCGCCGTCTCGGCGATGCTGCCGCCACCCGTCACCAGGTCATCCATGATGATCACCTGCTGGTTGTGCTCGAATACCCCCTCGATCGCGCCCTCTTCGGCGCGGTCGGGATGGAGGTAGATCATCGGCACCTTGGCCGTCAGCGAATATGCCGTCGCGACGTGGAGGCCGCCCAGCGGCACGCCCGCTACCAGATCGAAGTGGTCCATCTGAGGATTACGCATCGATTGCAGCGCCGTGATCTCCTCATGGATCACGTGCGCAGCCCGCCATAGATTGGTCGGATGGCCGATCAGCTTGCGGACGTTGAGGTAGATAGGCGAGCCCACGGCGGTGCGGCCCAGCGTGAAATCGCCGAACTGCACCGCGCCGAGCCGCCAGAGCGTTTCGGCCAGCCAGAGGTTGCTGTTGTCAGACAAAACCATCGTTCTGAAAAAGGGCCGGAGGCCGATTAGGCCTCCGGCGATGGGTCGATTGTAACCGGCTCCACCTTCAGGTAACTCCTCTAGTTGAGTTCAGAAACTCTAGTCGGTAGCGGAAACCGGTGTCAGCTGTGCCCTGTCGGCCCTGACAGGGCCTTAACAGTCGACTTGCCAGACTCCAAAACGTATCCGATCCGTCATTTCACCCTCCATTCGAAAAGTTTTTGGGTGAGCTTTGGGACTCCGGAGTCCTGGTTTGAGGTTAGCACTTAAGCCGCGTCTGTCAATGACGAGGCCCTCAAGGTCATCGGTACCTATGGCCCTGCCTGCGAGAGTATCTCAATCGAAGGCACGCGACCTCACGCCTCGTCCAGCAAGAACGGCCGCACCGCCGCCAGGAACGCCGCCGGGTTGTCCCGTGGCACCCCGTGGCCGCTTTCCGGCAGCACCGCCAGCCGGCAGTTCGCCATCATCTCAACCATCCGCGACGCCGTGGCCGCGCTGAGGATGTCCGATTCCGCGCCGCGCACCAGCAGGACCGGACACTCAATCTTCGTCAGCTGCTGCCACTGCGATTCCTCGCTCGGCAGCTCGTCGAAGCGGCTCGGCAGGCCTGCCGCGTCATAGCGCCAGCCCCAGCGGCCATCCGGCCGCTGCACCAGGTTGCTCAACACCGAGTACCTGATCTCCCCGGGCGAAACGCGCGGGTTCGCCTTCTGCGAGGCGGCGATCGGCTCCTCAGGGTCATCGAAGCCCGCGTCCTGCGCCGCCGCGATCACCGCCGCCGTGCGCGCCCCGCCCGGGGCAGACACCACGTCCGGCCCGATATCGCCGATGACCAGCCTGGCGATCAGCTCCGGATGCAGGGCCGCGAACGCCGTCCCGATCCGCCCGCCCAGCGATTGCCCTACTATCGCTACCGGCGCCAAACCGAGCGCCGTCACGAAGGTGCGGATGTCCTCGTCGAAGGCCGTGGGCGTATAGCTCTTACCCCACTCCGTCTCGCCGTGGCCGCGTTGGTCCAGCGCCAAGATATGGAAGCGGTCTACCATCTCGCCGGCAAACCGGTCCCACTGCCGCGCGTGACCCGTGACGCCGTGCAGCAACAAGAGCGGCGGCGCCCCCGCGCTGCCCCACTCTCGATAGTGAAACCGCATCCCAGCGAGGTCTGCGTACTTATCCTGGACTCCAGTTTGTGTCGCCATGACATCATCTCCTTCGCGCAGGCATGATGGCACTTTGCCCGCCGCTGTCAATGCTGATATCCCGCTCCAACTTCCAACTTCTAATCTCCATTCTCTATTTTCTGCGCCACCCCTTGCACTTCGGCCTTGATTTGTTCAAAATGCCTTTAGCACTCGACTCATCAGAGTGCTAATTCTTCCTACAAGCATCCACGGCCACAACCACAAATCTGGAGGAGGTCTGAGCATGGCAAAGCAGCTGCTCTTCGATCAGGAAGCACGCGCGGCAATGAAGGACGGTATCGACGCCCTCGCCGACGCGGTCAAGATCACCCTCGGCCCCAAGGGCCGCAACGTCGTCCTCGACAAGAAGTTCGGCGCCCCAACGATCACCAACGACGGCGTCACCATCGCCAAGGAGATCGAGTTGGATGAGCCCTTCCCCAACATTGGCGCCCAGCTCGCCAAGGAGATCGCCTCCAAGACCAACGACATCGCCGGTGACGGCACCACCACTGCCACCGTCCTCGGACAGGCCATCGTCGCCGACGGCATGAAGAACGTCACCGCCGGCGCCAACCCCATGGCCCTCAAGCGCGGCATCGAAAAGGCCACCGAGAAGGTCGTCGAAAAGCTGCGCGAGCTCTCCACTCCCGTCACCGAGCGCGACCAGATGGCTCAGGTCGCCGCTATCTCCGCCAACAACGACGAGGCCATCGGCGAGATGATCGGTGAGGTCATGGAGAAGGTCGGCAAGGACGGCGTCGTCACCGTCGAGGAGTCCAAGGGCATCCGCACCGAGGTCGAGTACGTCGAAGGTATGCAGTTCGACCGCGGCTACGTCTCCCCCTACTTCGTCACCAACTCGGAAAAGATGGTCGCGGAGTTGGAAGAGCCCCTCATCCTGATCACGGACAAGAAAGTTTCCGCCGTGGCGGACATCCTCCCCATCCTCGAGAAGGTCCTCAAGGTCACCAAGAACTTCCTCATCATCTCTGAGGACACCGACGGCGAAGCTCTCGCCACCCTGGCCGTCAACAAGCTGCGCGGCACCCTCAACGTCATCGCCGTCAAGGCCCCCGGCTTCGGCGACCGCCGCAAGGAGAACCTCGGCGACATCGCTGCCATCACCGGCGGCAAGGTCATCAGCGACGACCTCGGCCGCCGCCTCGACTCCGCCGAGATCGAAGACCTCGGCCGCGCCCGCCGCGTCGTCGTCGACAAGGACAACACCACCATCGTCGAAGGCTACGGCGCCAAGGAAGAGATCGACCAGCGCGTCAACCAGATCAAGGGCGGCCTCGAAACGACCACCTCCGATTGGGACCGTGAGAAGCTCCAGGAGCGCCTCGGCAAGCTCGCCGGCAGCGTCGCCGTCATCAAGGTCGGCGCCGCCACCGAAGTCGAGCTCCGCGAGCGCAAGCACCGCGTAGAAGACGCCGTCAGCGCCACCCGCGCCGCCATTGAGGAAGGTATCCTCCCCGGCGGCGGCGTCGCCCTCATCGCCGCCCAGGCCGCCCTCGATGGCATGGACCTGGAGGGCGACGAGCGCACCGGCGTCACCATCCTGCGCCGCGCCCTCGAAGAGCCGCTGCGCCGCATCGCCATCAACGCCGGTCAGGACGGTTCCGTCATCATCCAGGAGGTCAAGACCCTGCCCAACGGCCAGGGATACGATGCCGCCCGCGATGAGTTCGGCGATATGATCGAGCGCGGCATCATCGACCCGCTTAAGGTCACCCGCTCTGCCGTCGAGAACGCCGTCAGCATCGCCGGCATGGTCCTGACCACCAACTGCCTGATCACCGACATCCCGGACCGCGCCCGCGACGCTGCTGTCGCCGGCATGGGTTACTAGGAAACGGGTCTCGCCCGCAAAGATGTACAGCGAAAACGGCGTCCTTATAGACTTCGATGAGGTCAGCAAGCTCGTCGCGGACGCTGATGTCTTTACCGTCGGCTTCGGCAACTTCCCCGAGCGTCTCCTTGTAGACGCTCGCTCGGATCACGCCGAAACGCCCCTCGTCCAGGTTGTCGAGCCCGCCGGCTCGCCCGAGCGCCGCGTCCGCTGGCTCAAGCGCCGCCGGCCGTCCCTGGGCGCCCCTCAGGCCTTCAACTTCATCGCCTGGCCTCACTCGCCGCGGCTTCTCATCGATTCCGGCATCTGGGACCGCATTCAGCGTCGCGCCGGCGCTGACCTCGACCCTGAAGTCAAAGTTCAGTGCGAGCTTGCCCTTAAACAGCTCCACGACCTGGACTTCGAGGCCGCCATCGCCGCCATCAAGGGCGACAACTGCGTCACCCTCTACCCCCGCGAACCCGACTCCGGCTGAAGCCAACCACCACTCTGAGACAAGGGCCCGTCCTCAGGACGGGCCCTTCCTTTGTCCAGGACACATGGCTGCTCGATGCCCATTGCACGTTATGTTCACTACTATGAGATACTGCTCCATCCCCTGATCAAGATGCTGCGCTCAGGGAGCCAATCCTGATCCCCTCCTTCCGGGAGAGGGTTAGCGTGAGGTGGCTGGCAGACCAACTCCCGAACCTCCCCCACCGCCATTCCCCGAAACCGCATACTCAGCTATACTTACTCGCACACTCCCCAGCGCCTCTTGCGCCCACCCGTCACCACCGGAGGTTTCCCTTGTCCCTCAGACCTACCCTCTTTGCGATCCTCACCGCCCCGCTGCTCCTGCTCTTCCTCGTCGCCTGCGGCGGCGATGACGACAACAACGTCACCTCACCCACGCCCGCTGGTTCCGGCTCGGTCCCACCGGCTGCCACCAGCCCGGCCGGCGGCAGCGGCGCTCCGGCCGGCGCTACCCCCACACCCGCTGGTGCTAACGCCGAGATCACCGCCATCGTCAGCGCGTTCTCCAGTGTCCGCAGCGTCCGCGCTGAGGTCTTGATCGAGACCACCGGCGCGCCCAACCAGGCCATGACCATCGAGGCCGTCCTGCCGGACAAGTACCACATCACCACCAGCGCCGCTGGGACGGCAGACGCCGCCTTCGAGCTTATCCTCATCGGCGCCGATTCCTACATCAAGGTCGGCCCCACCTGGACCAAGCAGTCCCTACCCGGCCAGGCCAGCGCCCTCTTCGACTTCCGCACCATCAGCACCTCCGTCGAAGCCCTCCAGGCCAGCGGCGTCACCAAGGCCGGCACCGCCAACGTCGGCGGCAAGACCTGCCAGCTCTACACCGTCACCAGCGCCAGCGGCTCCCAGGAGATCTGCGTCGCCGATAACCTGCCCCTGCGCATCGTCTCCCAGTCCGGCGGCGTCAAGACCACGCTGACCTTCAGCGACTTCAACGCCAACATCAACATCGTCCCGCCCATCTAGCGCGCCTTCGGTGACGAGCCGCGCTCTCTGGCCCTAGAATCGCATCCATGGCAGGAACGCAGCTCGTCGCCGGCATCGACCTCGGCGGCACCAAGATCCTCAGTGTCTGCGTCTCGCGTGACCTGACCATCGCCGGCCGGGACCTGCGCCCCACGGACGCCGGACTCGGACCCGATGCCGTGATCGCCCGCATGGCCGATTCCGCCCGCGCCGCCTACGGCGGCAACACCATCGCCGCCGCCGGCATTTCCGCCCCCGGCCCCGCTGACCTCACCCGCGGCATCCTCACCACGCCGCCGAACCTACCCGGCTGGCACAACGTCCCGCTCGCCCGCTCGATCGGCGGCCATCTCGGCGTGCCAACCTGGCTCGAGAACGACGCCAACGCCGCCGCCCTGGCCGAGCACCGTCTCGGCGCCGGCCGTGGCTCCGATCACATGATCCTCGTCACCATCGGCACCGGCCTCGGCGGTGGTCTGATCCTCGATGGCCACCTCTACCACGGCGCCTCGGGAGCGGGCGGTGAAATCGGCCACATGCAGCTTGAACCCGAGGGCCGCCTCTGTGGCTGCGGCCGGCGCGGCTGCCTCGAAGCCCTGGCCTCCGGCAGCGCCCTCGATGCCGCCGCCACCGACCTCGCGGAGGCTTACCCTGACGGCCTCATTGCCCGCCTCGCCCAGCGTGAAGGCGTCACCCCGGACGCCCGCATCCTCCACCTCGCCGCCGAGTCCGGCAACGCCGGCGCCGACGCCGCCATCCACAAAGCCGGCCGCTACCTCGGCGCCGGCCTCACGAACCTCGTCGACGTCTTCAACCCCCAGGTCATCGTCATCGGCGGCAGCCTCCGTAAGCTCGGCTCCCGCTACCTGGATACCGCCCGCGCCGTCGTCAAAGCCGAAGCCTTCCCTCAGAGCTACGCCGATGTCCGCATCCTCGAAGCGGAGCTGGGCGATGAGGCCCCGGCCATCGGCGCCGCCCTCCTCGCCCTCGACAACATAAGCGAAGGGGCTTAGCCCGGCCTCGATTCAGTTTCGATGAGACCGCGGCCGCCATTGCTAGGAGCGACAGCGGCGAAGCAATCTTTGATCTTCCTCGATCACCAGGGCTCTCGGGATTAAGCTACATCGCCCGCAGCAGGCGGATGCGCTCTTCGATCGGCGGGTGAGTGGAGAAGAGGTTATTGAGGGCGCTCTTGTGCGCCGCCAGCGGATTGACGAAGTAGAGGTGCTCCGTGGCCTTGGTGGCGGCGTCCAGCGGGTCTGCATCGCCGCCAATCTTCTCGAGGGCGCCCGCCAGCCCCGCGGGATAGCGCGTGAGCAGTGCGCCCGACGCGTCCGCAAGGTACTCGCGCTGGCGGGATACGGCGAAGGCAATGATCCGCGCCGCTATGGGGGCGAGAATGACGGCGACAAGTGCCACGATCATCAGGATGCCGCCACCCTTGCTGTTCTTGTCGCGGTAGGAGCGGCGGGAGCCGGCGCCGAACCAGGTGAGGCGCAACGCCAGGTCGGCGGTCAGTGCGAGGACGCCGACCAGCACGACGAGCGTCGTCATGACCAGGGTGTCGCGGTTGCCGATGTGAGAGAGCTCGTGGGCCAGGACGCCTTCGAGCTCGCGGCGGTCCAGCTTCTGCATCAAGCCGCGCGTGACGGCGATGGAGGCATGCTCCGGGTCGCGGCCGGTGGCGAAGGCGTTCATGGAGCCGTCCTCGATGACGTGGACCTTGGGCATCGGCAGGCCCGCGCCGATGCAGAGGTTCTCGACCAGACGGTAGAGCTGCGGCTCCTGGCTCTCTTCGACCGCTTTAGCGCCGGAGACGCTAAGGGCGACGCTGGCCGAGCCGAAATAGCTGAAGGCAGCAAACAGCAGCACGACGACGATGATGATCGGCGAGAGGCCGAGGGGCAGCCCCATGATGTAGCTGAGAGCGATCGACGCGCCGGCGGTGATCAGGAAGAAGCCGACCAGCAGCAACCACGTCTTGCGACGGTTGGAATCGATGCGGTCATAGATCAGGACGGGGTGGTCGTAGGAGGGGGATTCCATCGTCACGCGGGCTGGCTTTCGAGACGCCGCGCCACGCTCGTCACGTCGGCGAGATCGCGGCAAACGATGACCTTTTCCTGGAACGGCTCTAACAGGTCGAGAAGCGTTGCCTTGGTTTCCGGCGTGCCCCAGATATTCAATCCGTGGACGTTGCGATTGCCGTAGTAGGCAGCACTCCAGCGCCAGAAGCGATAGACGGCCCGCCAGCCGGGAAAGCGATTGTTGCGCGCGATCTCTGCGCGGACATGGCGGCTCAATATCCGGTAGGAGGCGACTCTCCAGGGCACGTCCATCCGGACGATGATGTCGGCGCGGTCTAAGAGGGGCGTAGCCCACCCGAGATAAGTGCCGTCGCTGATCCAGGTCTCCTGTTCGATTACTGTCGCAACTTCCTTCTGGAGGAGGCTCTGCATCAAGCCCGCGTCGATAGGACGCGGCAAGTCTCTATCGAGAGCTACCGTGATGTCATCCCAGTCGTAAAGCCGGATGGCCGAGGATGCCGGCGATGTGCCTGGCCGCTGTCGTCTTGCCGGTGCCTGGACCGCCCGTGATGTGGATGCGTTGGTACGGCATGAAGTCCGCGGCTCAATGCTGGTAGGCACGCGGGTCTAGGTGCTGGCGGGGCCGGCTGGCGGCTCGGCGGGCGGAGCGGCCTGGACGGCAGGCGCCGCCGCGGGAGATGTCGGCGGCACGGAGAAATCGACCCGGACGTCCTGGCGCGCCTCTTCCTCGGCCTCGAAGAACTCCTCGATCGTAAAGCCGAACGTACCGGCGATGAACATCGTCGGGACGGTCTGGACGCTGGTGTTGTAGGAGAGGACGTTGCGGTTGTAGAACTGGCGCGCGTAGGCGATCTTCTCTTCGGTGTCGCTGAGCTCTGCCTGGAGCTGGAGGAAGTTCTGGTTAGCTTTGAGGTCCGGGTAGGCCTCAGACACGGCGAAGAGGGAGCGCAGGGCCTGGGTCAGCATGTTGTTGGCCTGACCTGCCTGCTGCGCCGTGCCGGCGTTATCGAGCATGGCGCGGGCGCGGGTGACGTTCTCGAAGGTCTGGCGCTCGTGGCTGGCGTAGCCCCGGACGGTCTCGATCAGGTTGGGGATCAGGCTGGAACGGCGCTTGAGTTGGATATCGATGCCGGACCAGGCTTCCTGGACACGGTTGCGGCCGCGGACGAGGCCGTTATACATGCCCATGAGAATGAGGGCAAGGACGGCAATGACAACAACGACCACGATGAGGACGATGATTCCGGACATGGAGCAACCTCCTGTTAGCGAGCCATGTTGAGCATCTTACCAGTCACCACGTAACAAGTAACAACACAACCCACCGCGGTGCTCTCTCACAGCTACCATTAGCGTCGCCACGCTGTCGAGGTCGCTTCAGCCCGGACACCCTCAGCCACTACAAGCCATCGGCGTTAGCCGAGGCGAAGCCACCCCTGATCCTCGTCTGAGAAGGCAGAACCCATTGCGAGCCATCGGCCCTGGCCGAGGCGGAGCAACCTTGATCTTCCGGCCACAGATGTCGCCTCGGCAGTAGACCAGACTTCACGCTCCGACCGCCCCCTTTACCCCCACCCCGCCCCGGTGTCACCCTACCTCCGTGACGACAACCTCCTACACCCCTGCTGAAATCATCGACCGCCTCACGGCCCTCTACGGCCAGCCCGAATGGCGTCCCCACGGCGACGCCATCGCCGAGCTCGTCCTCACCCTCCTTTCCCAGAACACCGCCGACTCCAACTCCGGCCGCGCCTTCAATCGCCTGCTCCAGCGCTTCCCTGACTGGCAGGCCGTCGCCGGCGCGCCCGTCGACGCGATCGAGGACGCTATCCGCCCCGGCGGCCTCGCGCCCACGAAAGCGCCGCGACTCAAGGCTATGCTCACCGAGATCAAGCAGCGCACCGGCGCCTTCGACCTGCGCTTCCTCGAAGACCTCCCGGTTGACCAGGCCCGCGAATGGCTGCGCACGCTGCCCGCTGTTGGGCCCAAAACCGCCGCCTGCGTCCTCCTCTTCGGCCTCGGCATGCCCGGCCTCCCCGTCGATACCCACGTCTATCGCGTCGCCGTCCGCCTCGGCCTCGTCTCACCCAGTCTCACTCCCGAGAAGGTCCAGACCCAGCTCGAAGCCGATGTCCCGCCGGCGGACCACTTCCGCTTTCACGTCCTCCTCATCCGCCATGGCCGCCACATGTGCAGCGCCCGCGCGCCCGCCTGCCCGCCCTGTCCCCTCCTACCCCAATGCCCCACCGGCCGGCAGATCGTCAACCCGGCCCTTAGCGCGAGCAACGGCCTGTAGCGGCGACCTTCAAGTCGTCACCCCGCCGTATGCAATCCGGGCCCGCTCGAAACGAGGCTTCAATTGCCCGCGTCTGGTCCGAAGCAATATTTGATCTCACCTAGGCACGACATCCCTCTACCGAGTGGCGGCAAACAGACGCGTACCCGAGACTAGCTGCTCAGCCGCCTATTCTCATCGGCTCAATCAATTTTGCTCCCTGACAAGCCGATAATCTTGGGAATGATGTCTGGACTCGCGCTCCTTCGGACTTCCCTGCCCGCGCCGAGGTTAGCGCTTCTATCGCTTACGCTGCTCCTCAATGCCATTCTCGTCTGGTCCGCTCGCGGCCTGGGGGCGCCGGCGTTGACGGCATTGGTGGCTCATAGCCTCCGCTCTGGAGGCCTACTTCTGGCTGCGTTTTCAGCCGGGAGCTTCCGCCGCCCCCGTCTTCAACGAGCCGCGCCTCGCCGGCCTCTTCAGCCGCACCAACGCCGCCCGCCAGAACTCAATCCGTGACGAGGCCACCGGCCTGTTCAACCGCTGGTACCTGGATATGCGCCTCGAAGAAGAGGGCGCGCGCTGTACCCGCTACGGCCTCTCTATGGCCGTGATCGTCATGCGCACCGGCCTGATCAACCTCGGCGATATGTCCATGGATGGATGGCAGGCCCGGTCGGCCGAGATCGCCCAGCGCACCCTCCAGGTCGTCCGCACCGCCGACCTCGTCGCCAGCCTGGCCCCCTTCGAGTTCGCCATCTGCCTCGTCCACTGCGGCCGCGAAGGCGCCCACCACGCCCTCGACCGCCTCCTGGCTCAGCTCACCGACTTCAACTGCGACACCGGCATCGCCGTCTACCCCGAAGACAATTGCGATCCGCCGGCCCTCGTAGAACTGGCCCGCGTGCGCTGCCACTCCACTGCCCGCGCCTGAGCCTTGCCCTCAGGTCGTGGCCACCTCATCCTTCTTGCCTGTTACCACCCACCTGCTACGTTGCATCCATGCAGCACCTGCCCGATGTCCTGAATGTCCTCATCCTCACCCGCCTCAACGACCAGGCCCTCGACCGCATCCGCGCCATCGACCCCGCACGGCTCAACGTCGTCCTCCTCGGCAATGACTTCGGCGACGAGGAGGTCTGGCCGCCCAACCGGACCCGCCGCGGCGTCGCCCCCACCAACACCGGCGCCATCTCCCCCGCGGAGCGCGAAGCTATCTGGCGCGCCGCCCACGTCTTCTACATGGCGCTGCCCTTCCCGGTCACCCTAGCCCAGCGCGCGCAGAGCCTGATGTGGGCCCATTTCTCTTTCGCCGGCGTCTCCAACCTGCGCGGCTCCGCTTTCTGGGACCCGCCCTTCGCCGTCACCAGCACCCGCGGCCGCAATCAGGTCCTGCCCATCGCCGAGACCACCGTCGCCGCCGCGATGATGTTCGCGCGCAATATGCACACCGCCGTCCGCCAGACGGATCAACTCGATTTCACCAACGGTGGCTTCGGTGGCATGAAGCTGCTGCGCGACAAAACTATGGCCGTCGTCGGGCTTGGGGGTATCGGCAGCCACGTCGCGGAGATGGCTAAGGGCCTCGGCATGCGCGTCGTGGCCACGCGTCGCTCCGCCAGGGAGCGACAGCCGGACGTCGATGGCGTCGATATCCTCTTCCCCGCGCACGAGCTCCACGCCATGCTCGCCGAAGCCGACTTCATCGCCGTCACCGCCATGCTCACGGACGAGACGGAGCGCATGCTGAATAGCGCCGCCTTCGCCGCCATCAAGCCGGGCGCCTACCTGCTCAACGTTGCCCGCGGTGAGATCATCGATGAAGCGGCGCTAATCGAAGCGCTGAACAGCGGCCGTCTCGCCGGCGCCTACCTCGACGTCTGGGACAACGACTTCGCCGACCCACCCAGCCAGGCCCTGCAGCAGGCCCCCAACATCATCTTCACGCCCCACGTCTCCGGCCGCTCCGACACGCCTCAGGGCTTCTCGCTCGACGTCTTCTGTGAAAACCTCAAGCGTCTCCTGGCCGGCCAACCCCTGGCAAACCTCGTCGACTGGCAGCGCGGCTACTAGCTCATCTCAGCTACGCTCTGCCCCCATTGCGAGCCATCGCCGATTAGGCGAGGCGAAGCAACCTTTGAAGTCCCGCCCTAAGAAATCGGACGGAATTGTGAACCAAGGTCCCCTCTCCTAGAGGGTTAGATGAGGTGAAGTTCGCGAGGCTCCCGGAATTTTAAGCAGCCTTAGATCCGCTGCTACTCGCCGCCGAAGGACGTGCTCAGCATCTGCTGCAGCAACGCTGACCTCTTTGCCGCAATCTCCGCGATCTGCGAGGCCAGCTCACCCTTCAACTGCTGCGCGTCTTCTACCGTGCCGCCGGGCCGCATCTCGTACCAGGCCAGCGCCCCTTCGGCGACCGCCAGCTTGGCTTTCAAATCCAGCTCCTGCACCTGAAGAGTCTTGTTGTCAGTGACTGCTTGGTTCATCTTTTTCTCCTCGGTTTAAGACTGCGACCAGATCCTACTCTAATGCCGCCTATGGTTCAGCCCAGCGCGCCTAGACAAACACCTGCGTCTCACGCGGTAGCTCCGCCGCATAGCTCAGGCCCGGCCCGCCATCGCCCTCACCCGCGTCCGGCCAGCCGAAGACCTTCACACTCGTCCGCTCCAGGTACTGTACCCGCCCGCCGTCCTCAACCCGAAATGGCCGGTCGTGCCCCGGATAGAAGTCCTTCGCCGTGTCCAGCAGCTTGCGGATGCTCTTCCTGGCGTCATCGATGTCCCAGAAGACGATGCGCGGCAGCCCCGTTGCCACCGACAATCCGTTCGGCAGCGCGTCGCCGCAAATCGCCGCCGTGCCGCTCTCCGACCGCACGATCAGCGCCATGCTGCCCTTGCTGTGGCCCGGCGTCTCCAGCACCCGCACCCCGTCATCGATCTCGTCGCCCTCGCGCACCTCTTGCAGGTCGTGCGACTCCAGCGCCAGCGTCGCGTACTTTAGCGTCGCCCAGTCCTTCTCGCTCGGGTTCTTGGCGTACTCACGTTCCACGGGGTGGATCAGCACCTTAGCGTTGGGAAACAGGTCGATGTTGATCATGTGGTCCCAGTGGGCGTGGGTCAGGAACACGTAGTCGATGTCGTCCGGGGTCAGGCCGCGCTCCTGGAGGCGCTGCACCAGTAGCTGGCGCCGGCCGCCGTGCGCGACGTCCACCAGGATGCGCTTCGTACCCTCGATCAGCGTCACGCCACAGAAAGCGATGTTCCCCTGGTCCGTCCCCAGCGAGAATCCCTGCATCACCGTATCGATCTTCGTCAAGTTGCTCTCCTTCTCAATCCCTGCTCAGACCAACCACTTCAACCATTGTCCGTGGGCCGGACACTCGGCGAGCTGGACAACCTTGCGATCCCCTCCCTGCCAGGACGTCAGGTGCAGGCGTCCTCGTTCCCCCGGACCGGCCATGTCAATGAAGTAGAGGTCTCGTGCCGCCCCGAAGCCGTCGAGTGCCTGGAGGAACGCCTGTCGCGAATCTTCAGGGAAATACTCGAGCGCGTAGGACTGATACACGCAGGGAATCTCAGCCCTGGACACATCAGCTAGGAGCCCGGGCAGGAGCGCCGTAGCATCACCTTGCAGGACCTTCGGCGGGTCCTGCGCGGCGATGGACATGGCCTGGGCGAGAAGGTCAGCCGATCCCTGTCGATCAGGCCGGACCAATGCTCTTAGCCAGCGGGCTTCACTCTCAGAAGTCAGATCGATTGGATTGAGATCAATCCCAATTCGATGACGCACGTTTGGTTTCCAGCCGTCCAGGGAAGGATCGGTGCCGTCTCTTAGCTCGCAGGAGATCCGGACCGGCGAAGCGGCGTCGCCCCAGACGAATCGGCCGTAGTCGAGGCGGTATCGATCGAAGAGGAGGTTCAATCCGGCAGAAGCGCCGATATCGATCAGGTGCAACGGGGCATTCGCGGCGAGTTGGGCCACATAAGCAAAGGCCGGAGTAAGACATGCGCTCCGGCCGACATCATGGGTCTGGACCAAGCGCGTCTCAACGAGGTCGCGGAGCTCGTCCTCGTGACCCTTGCAGAACTCCTCGAAGGCCGGGAAGGCGTGGTCGGGCGCTAAGGGAGCGCTGCGGAGAGAGGGAAAGTAGTCTGCGAGCGGCTCCGTCGCGTCCGCCAATAGCAGGTAATGCACGGCGGCAAAGAGGACATACGGCGGATACTGACCGGCCTGGGCCGCTGCCGCCAGCGCCAGCAGCGCCGGACTCTCTGCCACCTCCAGGGACAGGCGACGGGATAGAGGCTCGCTCGCAAAGACCGTATCGGCAAATTGCATGAAGGTAGCCTTTAACCCGGCCAGGCTACGGTCCGTGCGGACGTCTACCATTCTTCCTGCTTTCTCCGAAGAGCTTATCGGCATGGTATGGGTTGTCAACGCCCGCGCGGCGGGTTGCCTCCCCCAATGCCTCTCGGCGCCGCGGCAAATCTTCGCACTCTGCTTCGGTCTTTGCGAAAATGTTTATGCACTCTATCTTTTTTCTCCACAACAGTGCATACTGAAGACACCAAGACCCCCAGCTCGCAGATCCGCCAGCTTCCCCAAGCCGTCCCTCTGTTCTCTCCGGGCAACTTGCATCGCAACCCCCGACCAGAGAGGCGCGCTCGTCATGTCCCCATCTCTATTTCAAAGCTCCGGCTCGTGAAGTCTCCCATCTGCTTCCTGGGCTTCCACTCCTGGCCCCGGCTCCACGGCGCCTGGCGCGACCCCGTCATGCAGCCTGCCTACGCCCACTGCCGCCATTGCCACAAACCGCTGCACAGCGTTTGGCGCACCGTCTACCCACAGGACGGCAGCAGCTGCCCGGCCTCCTGCCGCGTCCACAGCGTCGATCGGGCAAGCCACGTCGCAGCCTGAGTAGGCCAGGCGCCACCCCTCCGGGCCATCGTCCCTGAAAGGACCGTCCAATGCCATTCACCCCATCCTTCTACTCGCAGCTCGGCGAAACCGCTGAAGTCACTATCGTCCGCGTCTTTCACAACAACAGCGCCTGTCATGCGGCGCAAGGCATAGCCAACCCAGACCGGATGCCGAGCACCGGTGGCCATCGCATGTGCCCCGACTGCCTCAAATTGAACACCCAGGAAGGCGCCAGCCGCTGGTAGCCGTCAGCCTGAGCAACCTCCCGAAGAAAGAAGGACACCTTGGACTCAGCCCACTTCCGCACAGAAACCTGCACCCTCAGCACCCCCTGCTCCAAATGCCGCAGCGCCTCCATCAACGCCGCGCACACCCCCGTCCGCTTTGACGCCGGCGGCCGGCGCCGGGGCCGCCATCACGCCGGCGGCGTCACTCGCTACGAAACCAGGGGCGGCGGCTATTGGCAACGCGCCGCCGCCTAACCACCGAGGAACTTCATCCGACCCAGCAGGCCAGACTGGACAGCGCTGCCTAGGCCGTCCTGCCTCCTTCAATGCCCCAGCCTTCAGCCAGGGTACGGGCCGCCGATACCCTAACGCCCGTCCGTCTCTTCCAATTTCCAACCTCCACGTCTAACTCTCCCGGTTGACTCCCTCAACCCCATCCCCTTACGATCCCACCGCCACCGCGATCCAGCGGCCAGCGCCGCCCATCGAGAGGAGACACCGATGACCACGACCGCCCTCCAGCATAAGTTCGCCACCCTCAGCCACGGCCGCACCCGCTACTACGAAGCCGGTACCGGCGCACCCACCCTCCTGATCCACGGCGCCGGCTACTTCAGCGGCGCCGACAACTGGCTTGGCAACATCGGCCACTTTGCCGACGGCGGTCTCCACGTCTACGCCGTCGACTGCCTCAACTGGGGCCTCGGCGACCCCTTCGACCGCGAGTTCTCCTTCGCCTACCTCGTCGACTTCATCCGCGAGTTCCAGGACGTGATGGGCATCGAGAAGAGCCACCTCGTCGGCCACTCCATGGGCGGCTGGCTCGGCGCCCTCTTCGCCTACGAGAGCCCCGAGCGCCTCGAGAAGCTGGTCATCGTGGCCGGCGGCGGCATGGCCACGCGCACCCTGCAGTCGATGGTCGAGTTCAAGCCCCCGGCCGAGGAGGTTATCCGCAAGACCGCCCGCGACCGCGCCGAGCAGTACGGCCTCGACGCCGATCAGCTCGAGAAGGATTACATGGGCGGCCTCGGCCGCGCTGAGACCGCCGAGGGCTTCGGCAAAGTCATGCGACACATGACCGACCCCATGACCCGCAGCCGCTACCACCTCGGCCGCCGCCTGCCCCACATCACCGCGCCCACCCTCATCGTCTGGGGCGACAACGACCAGACCAACGACGTCTCCATGGGCAAGGAAGAGCACGAGCTGATCAAGGACTCCAGGCTGATCATCTACGAAAACTGCGGCCACGGCGTCCCCACCGAACGCCGCGACGACTTCAACCGCGACGTCCTCGCCTTCCTCAAGAGCTAAGTCCTCACACCACCTAACCGGCGGACGTAGGGGCGCAGCATGCTGCGCCCCTACGCCATTCCCGCCCTTTGCTCCTGTAGCGGCGACCCTTGCGGTCGCCAGGGGTTGCAAGGGGCGAAGCCCATGCGCGAGACCTGTGCTCAAAGACTTCATCCTCCGGCGTGTGAGCTGCACAGGGACGACTTGGCCCTTAGCCATGACAAGCCTCCTCCCTTCCCGCTCATCCCTGAGTTCCCGAAGGACGAGCGGAAGATCTGCATACGGCTGAACGCGAAACCTCACGCCGCCATGCCAATGGCCTAATCCCTAACCCCAACCCCCGCCGCATCCAGCGCCACTTTGATCCGCCGCCGCAGCTCCGACGCCACCCGCCACTGCGCCCCCGGCTCCGTCACCGCCTCCACCCGCACCGCCACCGAAGCCTGATCGACGCTCTCGACCCCGCTGGCCCGCGGCACCTGCCGGATCGAGGCGCCCAGCCCCGGCTCGGACGCCACCTCCTGCCCCACCTTGTCGATCACCTCGAACACCTTGTCCAGGTCGGCGCTGTAGGCCACCGTTATCGTCAGACTCAATCCGGAGGAGCCGCGCGTCAGATTCGTCGCGACCTCAATGCTGCCGTGCGAGATCGAATGCACCGCACCGTCCGCGTCCCGTAGCACCGTCCGCCTCAGGTTGATATCCTCGACGACGCCCGCGTACAGCCCGCCGGTTACGCTGCGCATCCGCACCGAGTCGCCGCGGCCGTACTGGTTCTCCATCAGGATCTCGATGCCGTTGATCACGTCCCGGACAATGTTCTGCGCCCCGAAGCCCACCGCCAGGCCCACCAGCCCCAGCCCGGCGATCAGCGGCCCGGCGTTGATCCCGAACTCCGGCAGCACCGTCACCACCGCCACGATCGCGATCACCGCCGCCGTCGTCCGGTAGATCACGTCCGAAAGCGTCTCGATCCGGCGCATAACCTCGATCTCCGGTTCGCCTGTCATCTGCTCCCGGATCGCCACTCGCAGCAGCGGCGTCACCAGCCTCTGGATCAGCTTGACGGCGATCAGCGCCAGCAGAAAGACGAGCAGGATGCGCCCGCCGCCCCTCAGCACCTCGTCCAGTGCCGCATCTACATTTATGTCAATTGCAATCAACGGGATGAGCAGCAACTCAACCATCGCTGATTATAGGCACGCCCTTCTTTGTCTTTGCGAGCCATCGCCGCGGCGAGGCGAAGCAATCTCGGGCCAACGCGCCGCCGGCATCGATCCCTCACTCACCCCTGGCAATTCCCTCCCGAGGCGCACCCACCAACCCGCTCATCCCAACCTTCAAGGCTGGCGTACGGCCGTCCCTCATCCCAGACGCCCGGCAACTAAGTCCAATCCACATCCTCTAACTTCCAACTTCCAACCTCTACCCGTATCATCCCTACAGGAGGCCGCCCCAATGAACGACACCGAGTACCGCGCCCTCATCGAGCGCGACATCGCCCACCTCATCCACTCCCAGTACTCCCTGCGCGACCAGCAAAACGCCATCATCTTCGAGAAGGGTGAGGGCGCCATCCTCACCGACGTGCGCGGCCGCGAGTACATCGACGGCCTCTCTTCCCTCTGGAACGTCGCCGTTGGTCACGGCCGCAAGGAGCTCGCGGAGGCCGCCGCCGCGCAGATGGGCAGCCTCGCCTTCGCCAACGGCTACACCGGCTACTCCAACCTGCCTTCGATCCAGCTGGCTGAGAAGCTGGTCAGCCTCTCCTACTCCAACATGGATGCCGTCTTCTTCGCCAACAGCGGCTCAGAGGCCAACGAGGTCGCCTTCAAGCTGGCGCGCTTCCATTGGCACCTCAAGGGCAAGATGGAGAAGGTCAAGATCATCACCCGCCGCCAGGCATACCACGGCGGCACCCTCGCCACCACCGCGGCGACCGGCCTGCCGCCCTTCTGGCGCGGCTTCGGCCCCCTGGACCCGACCTTCATCCGCGAGCCCACCAACCACCCCTTCACGCCTTGCACCGCCGAATGCGCCCTCGCCATCGAGGAGCAGATCATCCGCGAAGGCCCCGATACGGTCGCCGCCATCATCGCCGAGCCGGTCCAGGGCGCGGGCGGCGTCATCCCGCCCGGCCCGGACTACTTCCCCACCCTGCGCCAGGTCTGCGACCGCCAGGGCGTACTCCTCATCGCCGACGAGGTGATCACCGGCTTCGGCCGCACCGGACGCTGGTTCGCCCTGCGACACTGGGACGTCCAGCCGGACATCGTCACCTTCGCCAAGGCCGTCACCAGCGCCTACGTGCCTCTCTCCGGCGCCATCGTCTCGCGCGAGATCCACCAGGCCATCCTCGATGCGCCCCTGCCGGACGGCCGCTTCATGCACGGCATGACCAATTCCGGCCATCCCGGCGCCTGCGCCGTCGCCCTGCGCAACCTCCAAATATTCGACGACGAGAACCTGGTCGAAAGCGCTGCCTCCCTCGGCCAGCGTCTACAGGACGGTCTCCGCGGCCTCCTCTCCGAGGACGGTGTCGGCGACGTCCGCGGTCTCGGTCTCATGGCCGGTGTCGAGATCATGGCCGACGTCGAGAAGCGCAAGCCCTTCCCCATTGAGCTTGGGGTCGGCCCCCGGGTGGTCGCCGCCTGCAAGGAGCGAGGCCTGATCAGCCGCAATTTGGCCGACAACTACCTCCTCGCGCCGCCCCTGGTCACGACCCCGGAGCAGATCGACCGCATCGTCGACATCGTCCGCGAAGCCGTCCGCGAAGTCGTCCCCTGGGCCCGCCGCCAGAAGCCGGAGATGTAGACGAAGCCCGCCCAGCGCAGCGGCTTGTCACCGTGAAACGGAAGCTCCTTCTCGTCCGGGACTACCTGCGGTCGCTCATGCGTGAGCCGCCGATCCGACTCCTCTTCTGGGCCCTCTTCCATCTCCCCTTCTTCTCCGTCCGCCTCAAGGCCACCTGGTCAGCTTGCGAGAGGCCGCAGTACCTCGCCGGCGTCCTCGCGGCGGCCGACCAGGCTCGCGGCCAGGGCGTCCCGGCCATCGCCGTTATCGAATTCGGCGTCGCCGCTGGCGCCGGTCTCCTCATCCTCGAACGCCATGCACGCTCGGTCGAGAAGGCAACCGGCGTCCGCATCGCCGTCTTCGGTTTCGATACCGGCCACGGCCTGCCCGCCCTCATCGGCGACCACCGTGACCACCCGATGTCTGGAGCCCCGGCGACTACCAGATGGATGAGCAGGCCCTGCGCCGTCACCTCGACAGCCGCACTGAGCTGGTCCTCGGTGACGTCGCCGAGACGGTACCGCGTTTCCTGGCCGGTTCAGCTCACCCACCTCTGGGCTTTGCCGCCATCGACATCGACCTCTACTCGTCTACGCGCGATTACGCGCGATGCCCTCAAGCTCTTCTCGTCGCCCGAGAGGCGCATGCTGCACCGCGTCTTCCTCTACTTCGACGACATCATGCGCCCGGAGCACCACGCCTTCGCCAGCGAGCGCCTGGCGATCTCTGAGTTCAACGCCGAGAACGCCTGCGTGAAGATCGAGCCCTGGTACGGCCTCGATCGCTGGCATCCCTTCCCGGACCGCTTCTGGCTGCGACAGATGTTCATTGCCCATGACCTGGAGGCCATCTCCAGCTACAAACCACCCGGCCGCCCACCCCTGCCGTCAAGTCAGCCTTAAGCCGGGCCAGCACCGTCATTGCGAGCCATCGCCGCCGGGCAAGGTGCATCCTGAGCCGGGTCGAAGGACGTGGCAACTTTGGTCGCCGGCCTCCCGCTACTCATCCTGATGCTACGCAACGTCCCGCCTCAGACTGCCACGCCTCACTGCCCGCGATGGTTAGCTCAAATCCCCTCTCCCCCAAAGGGAGAGGGCTAGGTGTAGTTCCCACGAGGGTTGTTGACAGAGAGAAGGCCACCTGCTGGTCTGTGGTTGTGGGGCCATAGATCAGACAGGAGGCCTTCGTGACTCATCCTAACGCCAAGCTGACTTTTCCTGGACCGCAGCACCCGCTCTGTCATCCGCTACGAGCGCGCGCGGCCGGGCAAGTCTGGAGGGCTG